>JAKOTN010000113.1 GCA_029776255.1 Pseudomonadota bacterium | reverse complement strand
CACGGCTTGTGCAACCGCCTGCTGCGCACGCATTACCGCGAAGCCGGCTTGCCGGCGCAATTCCAGATTCTCGATTCGGCCGACCAACTGTCGGCGATCAAGCGCCTGCTCAAGAATCTCAACGAGGACGATCAGAAATTCCCGCCGCGCGAGTTGATGCAATTCATCAACGCGCACAAGGAACAGGGTCTGCGTGCCGCGCAAGCCGAGGCCTACGACCACTTCACCAGCCGGCGCGTCGAGTTGTACGCCGAGTACGAGACGCAATGCCAGCGCGAGGGCGTGGTCGATTTTGCCGAGTTGCTGCTGCGCTCCTACGAACTGCTGCAACGCAACGAACCGCTCTGCCGGCACTATCAGACGCGCTTCCGGCACATCCTGGTCGACGAATTTCAGGACACCAACCGCTTGCAGTACGCGTGGCTGAAGCTTCTCGCCGGCCGCGGCCGCATCGTCCAACCGGACGGCGCCCGTCTGTTCGCCGTCGGCGACGACGATCAGTCGATCTACGCTTTTCGCGGCGCCGAAATCGGCAACATGCGCGATCTGCAACGCGAGTTCGAACTGACGAACGTCATCCGCCTAGAGCAGAACTACCGCTCGCACGGCAACATTCTCGACGCCGCCAACGCGCTGATCAAACAGAATCGCGGTCGACTCGGCAAGAATTTGTGGACGGACGCCGGCGCCGGGGAGCCGATTCGCGTTTTCGAGGGCTTTGCCGATAGCGACGAGGCGCGCTTCATCGTCGAGGAAATCGCCGAATTGTGCCGCGATGGCGTGTCGCGCGCGCAAATGGCGGTGCTCTACCGTTCGAACGCGCAATCGCGCGTCCTTGAACACGAACTGGTGCGGGTCGGTGTGCCTTACCGCATTCATGGTGGCCTGCGCTTCTTCGACCGCCAGGAAATCAAGCACGCGCTGGCTTATCTGCGCCTGCTGGCCAACCCCGACGACGATACCGCGTTTGCCAGGGTGGTCAATTTCCCGACGCGCGGTATCGGTTTGCGCAGCATTGAGTCCTTGCAGGACGTGGCGCGGCGGAACAATTCCAGCCTGTACAACGCCGCGGCCAGTCTGACGGGCAAGGCCGGCAGCGCGGTCGGTCGTTTCGTCCGCCTGATCGAGACCCTGCGCGCCGATACCCGCGATCTGCCGTTGCCGGAAACGATCGAGCATCTGATCGATCACAGCGGGTTGCGCCAGCACTATCTGGCGGAAAAGGACGGGCGGGATCGCCTGGAAAACCTCGACGAACTGATCAGCGCCGCCGCGGCCTTTCTCTCCGACGAGGCGACACCGCCGCTCGCCGACGACGCGATGGCCGCCGCCGGGCCGCTGGCCTCCTTTCTGGCCCACGCCTCGCTGGAATCCGGCGAGCGGCAGGCCGGCGAGGGCGAGGACGCGGTGCAGTTGATGACGGTGCACGCCGCGAAAGGGCTGGAGTTCGACGTGGTTTTCATCAGCGGTCTCGAACAAGGCCTTTTCCCGCACGAAAACGCGGCCATGGAGCGTGAGGGTCTGGAGGAGGAGCGGCGCCTGATGTACGTTGCCGTGACCCGCGCGCGCCGTCGCCTCTATCTCAGCCACGCGCAGACCCGTCTGCTGCACGGACAAACGCGCTACTGTCTGCCGTCGACGTTTCTCGACGAGCTGCCGAGCGAACTGCTGCGCAAGATCGATCGCGGCGCCGGTCAGGCGAGCCCCGCCCGTGCCGCCGCCATGACGACGGTGGCCGGCTGGCGGCCGCCGCCGGTCGGCGACGGTCTGCATATCGGACAAAGCGTGCGCCACGCCAGTTTCGGCGTCGGCGTCATCGTCGCCAGCGAGGGCGCCGGACCGCAGGCGCGCGTCCAGGTCAACTTCGCCAGCGCCGGCATGAAGTGGCTGCTGCTGGAATACGCCCGCCTGATTCCGGTGTAAGGTCGTTGATTTCTTGGCGCTGTTCCGATCACCGCGGGCATGGAAATGTTGAAACGGTGGATATCGCCACCTTTTTGTGGATATCCAGGGGTGGGTGTGGAAATGTGGCGACCTTTCCCACCGATTTTGTGGACAAGCCTGTGGACGGCCTGTAGGTGAGACGTACAAGTAGCCGACGGCAAGGGATTTTTTGCGCGTGCCAATAAAACAGGCTGCTAGACTATGCGCTTCGATCACGCAAGGAGATTTCGATGCCGTTTGCCATTCGTATCCATCGGACCGGCGGGCCGGAAACGATGTGTTGGGAAGAACTGGCTGTCGGTGACCCGGCGCCCGGCGAGGCGCGCATCCGTCACCACGCGGTCGGGCTGAACTACATCGACATCTACCATCGCACCGGACTCTACCCGTTGCCGCTGCCCAGCGGTCTCGGCCTCGAAGCCGCCGGTGTCGTCGAGGCGCTGGGCGCCGGCGTCGACGGCCTGCGAGTCGGCGACCGTGTCGCCTATGCGGGCGGGCCGGTCGGCGCCTACAGCCAGGTGCGCCGCATCGCCGCCGACCGCCTCCTGAAGCTGCCGGAAGCGATCGCTTTCGAGACCGGCGCGGCGATGATGTTGCAGGGGCTGACCGCCGCCTATCTCTTGCGGCGAACCTACCGCGTGCAGGCGGGGGACACGGTGCTGATCCATGCCGTCGCCGGCGGCGTCGGGCTGATCGCCTGCCAGTGGGCCAAGGCCCTGGGGGCGACCGTGATCGGCACCGCGTCAACTGTCGCCAAGGCCGATGTGGCCCGTGCGCACGGCTGCGATCACGTCATCGACTATGGCCGGGATAATGTCGCCGAGCGCGTGCGAGCACTCACCGGCGGCGAGGGCGTGGCGGTGGTGTACGACGGCGTCGGCAAGGACACTTTTGCCGGTTCGCTCGATAGCTTGCGCACTTGCGGAATGCTGGTCAGTTTCGGTAACGCCTCCGGTCCGGTGCCGCCCTTCGACCCCTTGTTGCTGTCGCAGAAGGGTTCGCTGTTCCTCACCCGGCCAACCTTGATGCACTACACCGCCAAACGCGCGGATCTGGCGGCGCTCGGCGCCGATCTGTTCGCCGTCGTCGCCTCCGGGCTGGTCAAGGTGGAAATCAATCAGACCTACGCCCTGTCCGAGGTTGCCGCCGCCCATCGCGATCTGGAGGCGCGCAAGCATACCGGGTCGACGATCCTGCTGCCCTGATGGAGCGACTGCGCGCCAAGCTGGTCGCGCTGCGTTACCTGCTGGCCACGGCTTGGCCGATCATGCTGATCACCGTGATCGGTCTGGCGGTCGCCTACCAGTTCGTCGCTCCAGAACCGCCGCGGCATCTGGTGATCAGCACCGGCGGTGAAAGCGGCGCTTACTACGCCTATGCCAAGCGTTACGCGACCTTGTTGGCGGCCAAGGGCATCACGCTCGACGTTCGGACATCGGCCGGCTCCAGGCAAAATCTCGAACGGGTCGAAAAAGGAGAGGCCGATGTCGGTTTCGTGCAGGGCGGTATCGCGGGATCGCAAGACGGCGATGCTGGCGACAATGGCGACGCCGACGCCAGACCGACACCGCTGCGCTCGCTGGGTAGCGTCGCCTACGAACCGGTGTGGGTGTTTTATCGCGGCGAACAGCGGATCGATAAACTGCATCAACTGACCGGCCAGCGCACCGCCGTCGGCGAGGACGGCAGTGGGATTCGCGGTCTGGCGTTGCAACTGCTCGAAGCCAACGACATCAAGCCCACCGATCCGAACCTGCTGCCCCTTGCCGGGCTGACGGCGGCCGAAGCCTTGCAGCAAGGCCAGATCGACGCCGCGTTCATCGTCGCCGCCCAGGAGGCGCCGGTGGTGCAAGTGATGCTCCGCTCGCCGGGCGTGCGGGTGGTCGGTCTGAGTCAGGCCGAGGCGTATCTGCGACGTTTCCCCTACCTGTCGAAGATCGTGCTCCCGCGCGGCGTCGTCGATCTGGTGCGCGATTTGCCGCCGCGCGATACCGTGCTGTTGGCGACGACGGCCAATGTCGTCGTCCGCGACGACCTGCATCCGGCGCTCGCCGCGCTGCTGCTACAGGCGATGACCGAGGTCAACGGCAAAAGCGGGTTTTTCCAGCGTGCCGGCGAATTCCCGGTTTACAAGGATCAAACCCTGCCGTTGTCCGCCGAGGCCGCGCGTTACTACAAATCCGGGCCCCCCTTCTTGCAGCGCTACATGCCGTTTCCCCTGGCGGTGCTCGTCGAACGCCTGTTCGTGATGGTCGTGCCGCTGGTGATGCTGCTGCTGCCGCTTTTGAAATTCGCGCCGGCGCTCTACAGCTGGCGAGTGCGCTCGAAGATTTATCGCTGTTACGGCGATCTCAAATTCCTGGAGAACGAATTGCGTCAGCACTACGACGCCGCGCGCTATCCGGAATATGTGGAACGCCTCGATCGCATCGAGGAGGACGCCAGTAAGCGTAATATTCCGCTGGCATTTACCGATCTGCTTTACACTTTGCGCGAGCATATCAACCTGGTTCGGCGGAGCCTGGCCAGTCTCGCGACGAGTCACGACAAGGAAAAATAGTCGATGAAATCCTTCCTGATTGCGAATCCCAAAGGCGGTTCCGGAAAAACGACCCTGGCGGTCAATCTGGCCGGGCATCTGGCCAGACAGGGGCACAAGGTGATGCTCGGTGACGTCGATCGTCAGCAATCGTCGCGCGAATGGCTGCGCTTGCGGCCCTCCATCCTGCCGAAGATTCGCAGCTGGGAAATCGAGCCGGGAAAAACCGCCCGTCCACCGAAAGGCACCACCCACGTCATTCTCGACACGCCGGCGGGTCTGCACGGCAAGGCGCTGGATGCCGTCGTCAAACAGGTGAACCGGGTGTTGGTGCCCGTGCAACCGTCGCTGTTCGACATTCTCGCCACCCGCCATTTCCTCGAGGCGCTGCTCGCCGAAAAGAACGTGCGCAACGAGCAGGCTTTCGTCGCCGTGGTCGGCATGCGTGTCGATCCGCGAACCCGTTCCGCCGCGGAACTCGAACGCTTTCTGGCGGAGTTCGACCTGCCGGTACTGACATACGTGCGCAATACCCAGCTCTACATCCAGACGGTGATGAACGGCATGACCATGTTCGACCTGTCGCCATCGCGCGCCGCGCGCGACATGGAGCAGTGGCAGCCGATCATCGACTGGGCGAACGGCTAGGCCGGCTTCACGGTTTTCTCAGAAACGCGTGCTGAGATTGACCCAGGCGTCGGGCAGCTGGTCGAGAACGCCAGCCTCGAGCCATTTATCCGCACCGGTCAGGATCGCCAGCCCAGTGAATAGAATAATGATGCCAAAGGCTTTCTTGAGGGTGTCGGCGCGGCGGAGCAACCAGTCGCGGGCACGGGAAAAGCCGCTACGCGAGGCATAGGCCACGGCGACGAGAGGCGTTGCCGCGCCGATGCCGAACAAACCGAGAAGCAGCGCGCCGCGCATGGCGCCGCCTTCGCTGGCGACGAGGGTCAGCGCCGACGCCAGCAAAGGCCCCGAGCACGGACTCCACACCAGACCCAGCACGCCACCGAGAATGAAAGCGCTGCCCAGCGAGCCGCCGTCCAAATTGGCCGAAGCGTTGTTGGCCGACGAGGCGATCGGCATCATCCACTGTGAAAAACGGCCGTTGAGCACCGGAATCAGCATCGTCAGGCCGAGAGCGACGAGCAGTATGGCGCCGAATAGCCGCACGTTGTCGCCATCGATGCCCAGCCACGGTCCCGCCGCGCCGATGAACAGGCCGATCAACGAAAAGGATATGGCCATTCCCGCCCCCATCGCCAGCGGAGCCAGGCGCTTGCCCTGAATCGCCCCGCCCAAAACCAGCGGCAGGATCGGAAACACGCAGGGCGAAAGGGTTGTCAGACTACCCGCTACAACGCTGAGTCCGATGTGACCGAGAGTAAGCGCCGCCATGTTCAGCGGGCCGACAGCAGCGCGGCGCGCAGCTTGGCGGCGTCCGTTTCGCCGCTCAGGCGCGTGGTCTCGACGGCGCCGCGATAGACGATCACGGTCGACTGCATGCGCACGCCAAGCTGTTGTTTCAACGCTTTTTCATGATCGTGGTCGACCACCAGCAGGGTGCCGGGGACGCTGGCATCGCCTCGCCATTGCTGAAATACCTTGTTCTGTGCCCGACAGGTCGGGCACCAGTCGGCGTGGAAATGCAGGGCGACGACTTTGCCGTTCTGTTGCTCGGCGCTCAGGGCGGCGGCCGAATACGGTGTGATGTCGAGAGCAAAGGCGGTGTTGCAGGCGACGAGAAAAGTCGTTGCCAAGGCGATTTGTTTTGTCATTTGTTTTCCTTGGTGAAGTTGAGTGGGGTGCTCGCTCGCGGAGAACGGATACCTTGAGCGAGCGGCAGCCGCTTACTTTTTCATTTCATCCTTGGCCATGGCGTCTTTCTTCATGCCGTCCTTGGCCATGGCGTCCTTCTTCATTCCGTCTTTCGCCATGTGCTCCTTGGCCATGCCCTCTTTTTTCATTTCGTCCTTGGCCATGGTTTCTTTCTTCATCGCGCTCTTGCCCATGTCGTCTTTCTTCATTTCGTCGGCGGCAAACGCCGACCCGCCGGCGACCAGCAGGGTGAGTGAGAGCAGGGTCGAGGCGAACGTGGTCTTTTTCATGTTGAACTCCTGGAGTGGTTGAGTGGCCTGATGGCCGGGTATTCAGGGCTGCCAAGCGCGTGGCGCTCAACTGCCGCCGAACCAGTTGTACCCCTGGTCTTCCCAGTAACCGCCGGGGTAGGTGTTGGTGACGAAAATGGCCTGGATGTGTTTCGGATTCTTGTAGCCGAGCTTGGTCGGCATGCGCAGTTTCATCGGAAAGCCGTGACGCGGCGGTAGCGTCCGGCCGTCGTGGGTCAGCGCGAGCAGCGTCTGCGGGTGCAAGGCTGTCGGCATGTCGATACTGGTGTAATAGTCGTCGGCGCATTTGAAACCGACGTACTTGGCGTGCGGGTCGGCACCGATCCGGCGCAGAAAGTCGGAAAAGCGCACGCCACCCCATTTGCCGACAGCGCTCCAGCCTTCCACACAAATATGGCGTGTCACTTGATCGGTCCGCGGCATGGCGCGCAATTCGGCCAGGGTCCAGGGATGCCGGTCGGCGACCAGTCCGCTCACTTCCAGGCGGTAGCCGTTCTCGTCGATGGTCGGGATCTCATCCTCGCCATGAAAGGCGTTGAACGGAAACGGCCGCGCGATCATCGACTCGGGGTAGGTGGGCGCCAAGCGCCGCGGGTCGAACAGCCAGCCCTGTACCCGGTCATTGACACGCGAAATGCGCTGCAATGCCGTTTCGACACTGTCCGCGTCGACCAGCGCGCAGCCGCTGAGCAGCGACACGCCACCCAGGCTCAAGGTGCGTTGTAAAAAAGCTCGACGTGCCGGGTGTTCGATTCGACGCCCAAGTTCCTGGCGCGCATCCTTGAGAATCGTCCCGCCGTTGGCGACCAGCCATTGAGGTTTGCCGATCATGATCAGATCTCCTTAACGCCCGCGAATCATCGCCAGCAGGGTACGCGGCAGCAGCGCCACCATGGTGAGATGGACGACCACGAATGCCAGTAAGGTGGACATGGCCAGAAAATGGACTCGCCGCGCCGCCTCGTAACCGCCGAGCAGCTCGCGCAGGCTGGGGAACTGCACCGATTTCCACAGCACAAGGCCCGAAAGCACCAGCAGCAGCGTGTCAACGATCGCGAAAAGGTAGGCCGCGCGTTGCACGGCGTTGTAGCGGGCCGGGTCGGCATGTGACAAGCGGCCATGCACGGCCGCCAGCAGGTCGTGGACGAAAGCGCGCGCTGTCAGCGGGAAAAAACGCCGCCACAGGCGTCCGCTGGCCAAATTGCACAGGAGGTACGCCACGCCGTTGCCCGCCAACAACCACATGGCGGCGAAATGCCATTGAATCGCGCCGCCCAACCAGCCCCCCAGGGTGATCTGCTTGGGGATCAGGAAGTCGAAAAATGGCGCGGCATTGTAGATGCGCCAGCCGCTCATGGTCAGAATCGTCACCGCGACGGCGTTGAACCAGTGCGTCAGGCGTAGCCACAGCGGGTGAATCGTTTTGCTAGCATCTTCCATGTTGGCTCTTTTCGGGTTGTCGGGCCAAGTGGCGACCAGACGTTTGTTTGCCGGGTGTCGATCGCGAGCCTTTCTCCAACCGGCTCGGTTACCATTGCGTCCATCCGCGTTCTGCAAGGTAATTCGTCGAGAGTCGGCGAACGGTTACACGATGGAAAAAAATTGTTTCTGCAAGTGGAATTGTTCAGTCGGCTGTAACCCGTGAGCCTGATGTCGCGAATATCGAAAGAGGACGCCTGGCGAGCCAAGGAGGCACGTCTTCGGGAACTGTTTCTTGGCGGACTCGCCGGCGACAGTCGGTGCTATCGGGAATTCCTCGATGAACTGAGCACGCATCTCAGAGCTTTCCTGCGGAAACGCCTGGCCGATTTGCCGAACGACGTGGAGGACCTGTTGCAAGAATCGCTGCTTGCCGTTCATAACCAGCGTCACACCTACAACCCCGGTCAGCCGTTGTCGGCCTGGGTGCAGGCGATCGCGCGCTACAAACTCATCGATCTGTTACGTCGGCGCGCCGCTCGGGAACTGCTGACCGATCCACTGGACGATGAACGGGATCTTTTCTCGAGCGTCGACACCGATGCCGCCGACGCGCATCGCGATTTGCACAAGTTGCTTGCCGAATTGCCCGCACGACAGCGTTTGCCGATCATTCACACCAAATTGGATGGTTTGTCGGTACAGGAAGCCGCCAGAGTGACCGGCATGTCCGAATCGGCGATCAAGGTTGGCGTCCATCGTGGGTTGAAGGCGTTGGCCGCGAAGCTGAGGGGCTTGAAATGAAGACTGACGAACTGATCGGCTTGTTGTCCACCGGGGTCGACGTCGTCGAACCGCGCGCGGCGGCGCGCCGTTTCGCCATCGCCATCGGCTGCGGGATGCTGGGGTCGGTCGCGTCGATGCTGTATACGATGCGATTGCGTCCGGATCTCGTGGAGGCGGTTTTCCTGCCCATGTTCTGGCTGAAGATCGGATTCGTCGCCAGTTTGTTGGCCACCGCGCTGTTCGCCGCTTCGCGCCTGTCGCGCCCCGGTGCCCGGCTGGACAGCCTGCCGAGCTTGATGGCGGCGCCTGTCGTGCTGATGTGGGCGATTGCCATCCATGCCTTGCTCGACGCGGAATCCGCTCAACGCTCGGCGCTGTTTTTCGGCTCCACGTGGCGCGTGTGTCCCTGGCTGATCGCGCAGATTTCGGTGCCGGCCTTCGTCGCTGCCATGCTGGCGATGAAAGGGCGCGCGCCGACACGGCCGCGAACCGCCGGTTTCATCGCCGGTTTGCTGGCGGGAGCGATCGCCGCGCTGGTGTATTGCCTGCATTGCCCGGAAATGGCCGCGCCGTTCATCGGTTTCTGGTATTTGCTCGGAATGTTGATACCGGCCGTGCTTGGCGCGGGACTGGGCCACTTCGTGCTGCGCTGGTGAGGCGTTTCCGCGTCCGTTGTCCGTCCGTTTCCCGCCCGTCGGCCGACTGCCGCTTGCCGCGTCGGGGTAGAATGGCCGGATGTCCGAACCGCCGTTCATCCACCTTCGTCTGCACAGCGAATATTCGATCTCCGACGGTATCGTCCGCCTTGGCGATGCCGTGGCCCGCGCGGCGGCCGACGGCATGCCGGCGCTGGCGCTGACCGACCTCGCCAATCTCTTCGGTCTGGTCAAATTCTATTCGGCGGCGCGTTACAAGGGTGTCAAGCCGCTGCTCGGCAGCGACGTGTTCATCGCCAACGACAACGATCCGGATCGTCCGTACCGCCTGTTGTTGCTTTGCCGCTCGCACCGGGGCTATTTGCAGCTTTGCGAACTGTTGTCGCGCGCCTATCTCGCGCCGCGCGTGCATGGCCGCGCCGAAATCACCCGGCGGATGCTGCGGGAGGTGGGTGTCGACGGCCTGCTCGCCCTGTCCGGCGCCGGCGCCGGCGATGTCGGCGAGGCCTTGGCGCAGGGCAATCGTCAGCAAGCGGGTCGGCGGGCGGAAGAATGGGCGCGGCTCTTTCCGGACGCGTTTTACCTCGAAGTGCAGCGCTACGGTCAACCGCGGCAGGAACAGATGGTCGCCGCCACCGCCGATCTGGCGGCCGATCTGGCCTTGCCCTTGGTGGCGACGCATCCGATCCAGTTTCTAGACCGCGACGACTTCAAGGCGCATGAAGCGCGAGTGTGCATTGCGGAGGGGTACATGCTCGGCGACGCGCGCCGTCCGCGCCTGTACACCGAGGAGCAGTACTTCAAATCGACCGCCGAAATGCGCGCCTTGTTCGCCGATTTGCCGGCGGCCCTGGAAAACGCGGTCGAAATCGCCAAGCGCTGCAATTTGCAAATTGTGCTTGGCAAGAATTATTTGCCCGATTTTCCGCCCCCCCCGGGATTGACCCTCGACGATTTTCTGCGCCAGGAAGCCGTCGCCGGTCTGGAAGTCCGCCTCGCGCAGCTTTTCCCCGACCCGGCCGCGCGCGCGGCGCAACGCGCGCCTTACGACGCCCGCCTCCAGCTGGAAACCGACACCATCGTGCAGATGGGTTTTCCCGGTTACTTCCTGATCGTTGCCGATTTCATCAACTGGGCGAAGCGGAACGGCTGTCCGGTCGGTCCGGGGCGCGGCTCGGGCGCCGGCTCGGTGGTGGCCTACGCGCTGGGCATCACCGACCTCGACCCGCTGCGTTTCGCCTTGCTCTTTGAACGCTTCCTCAATCCCGAGCGGGTGTCGATGCCCGACTTCGACATCGATTTCTGCCAGGACAACCGCGGGCGGGTGATCGAATACGTGCGCGGGAAATACGGCGCGGCGGCGGTGTCGCAGATCGTCACTTTCGGCACCATGTCGTCGAAAGCGGTGATTCGCGATGTCGGCCGCGTGCTTGATCTGCCATACAACTTTTGCGATCAGTTGTCGAAACTGATTCCGGTCGAAACCAACAAACCGCTGTCGCTAGCCAAGGCGATCGTCGCCGAACCGCAACTCAAGGCGCGCATCGAGGACGAGGAGGAGGTCCGCGATCTTTTCGACCTGGCCGTCCGTCTGGAGGACCTGACCCGCAACGTCGGCATGCACGCCGGCGGCGTGCTGATCGCACCCGGCAAGCTGACCGATTTTTGCCCGGTCTATTCGGCCGACGGCGGTGGCTCGGTGGTTTCGCAGTACGACAAGGACGATGTCGAGAAAGTCGGCCTGGTCAAGTTCGACTTCCTGGGTTTGCGCAATCTGACGATCATCCAGTTGGCGGTCGATTACGTCGAACGGCTCACCGGCGAGCGCCCGGCGCTCGACATGCTCGCCTTCGACGACCCGCGGGCGTACCGGATTCTCAAGGACGGCAACACCACGGCGATTTTCCAGGTCGAATCGGAAGGCATGAAGAAGCTGGTTCGCAAGCTGGCGCCGGACCGTTTCGAAGACATCATCGCCGTTCTCGCCCTGTACCGGCCCGGCCCGCTCGGTTCCGGGATGGTCGACGACTTCATCCTGCGCAAAAAGGGGCAACAGAAGATCGATTACTTCATCGACGATCTGAAAAACTGTCTCGAACCGACCTACGGCGTCATCGTTTACCAGGAACAGGTGATGCAGATCGCGCAGATCATCGGCGGCTACACCCTCGGCGCCGCCGATCTGTTGCGGCGGGCGATGGGCAAGAAAAAAGCCGAGGAAATGGCCTTGCATCGCGACCTGATGCGCGAGGGCGCGAAAAAGAAGGGCTACGACGAAAAACTGGCGATGCAGCTTTTCGATCTGATGGAAAAATTCGCCGAATACGGCTTCAACAAGTCGCATACCGCCGCCTACGCGGTCGTCACCTACCACACGGCCTGGCTGAAGGCGCATCATTGCGCGGCGTTCATGGCGGCGACGCTGTCCTCGGACATGGACGTCACCGATACGGTGAAAATCTTTCACGACGACGCACTCGCCAATGGGTTGAAGATTCTCGCGCCGGACGTCAATGCCTCCGATTACCGCTTCACGCCGGTTGACCGGCAGACCATCCGCTATGGGCTTGGCGCGGTCAAGGGCACCGGCGAACAGGCGGTCAACGCCATCCTGAAAGCGCGAGCGAGCGGTGGCCCGTTCAAGGATCTCTTCGATTTCTGCCGCCGCATCGACAAACGCACGGTCAATCGCCGCACCATCGAAGCACTGATTCGCGCGGGCGCCTTCGATGCGCTCGACGACCATCGCGCGCGTCTGATCGCGTCGGTCGGCATTGCCATGGACGCCTCGGAGCAGGCCGAGCGCAACGCCATGCAGGTCAGTCTGTTCGACATTTTCGAAGCGGGCGGCGACGAAAACGGCGAACACGGCCCGCGATACGTCGAAGTGCCGCGCTGGAGCGAACGGCAACAACTGAGCGAGGAAAAGCTGGCGCTGGGTTTCTTTTTTTCCGGCCACCCCTTCCATGGCGTGCGGGCGGAGATCGCCCGTTTCGTGCGCAAGCCGCTGGCCGCGCTCGAAGCGCGCAAGGAAACACAGTATCTCGCCGGCCTGGTCACCGGTATCCGCGGCAAACTGACCGCGCGCGGCAAGATGGTGTACATCCAGCTCGACGACGGCACCAGCGCGCTGGAGGTCTCGGTGTTCAGCGAACTGCTCGACACCGAGCGCGCCAAGATCCGGGAAGACGAGGTGTTGATCGTCGAGGGTCGCGTGCAGCGCGACGACTTTGCCGGCGAAGGTCGGGTGAAGATCGTCGCCGAGCGCCTGCTGACCCTGGCCGAGGCACGTGGTCGCTTCGCCCGTCTCTTGCGTCTGTCGCTGAACGGTCAGGCCGGCGCCAATCCGCGCGCCACCGCGCAACGTCTGCGCGACTTGCTCGCGCCGTTCACGCCCGGCGATTGCCCGGTGCGCGTGTCCTATCGCAACCGCGAGGCGACGTGCGAACTGGCTTTGGGCGACGCCAACCGCGTGCGGCTGGAAGACGATCTGCTCAGCGCGCTGCGCGAATGGCTGGGCCAGGACAACGCCACCATCGATTACCCCTGAACCTGTTCGCCGGAGAAGCCACGCCGATGCCCACCCGTTGCCGCCATTTCCTGATCGCCATGCTCGCCGGCACGCTGCTGGCCTGCGCGCGGAAAGTCAGCCTGGAAAACTACAACCGACTGCATGTCGGACAGACCTACGACGAAGTCACGGCGATCGTCGGCGATCCGGCGTCCTGCGACGAACTGCTGGGTGTGCGCACCTGCCGCTGGGGGAACGACGGCCGCGGGATCGTGATCGCCTTCCTGGCCGGCAAGGTGATGGTCCTGTCGGCGCGGAATCTGAAATAAGCCGGTGACCGTCGCGGAGCGATCGGTCAACCGTTTTACTCTCACCGCCAATGGAGACGCCATGGGATTCAACGCCGTATTCGCCGAAACCGAGCCGACGCGCGCCGCGGTCGACGCGCTTCCCGACGCGCTGGTGATCGAGTTCGGCACGCCGTGGTGCGGCCATTGCCAGGCGGCGCAAGCCTTGCTGGCGCAAGCTTTCGCCGCGCATCGCGCCGTGCGGCACCTGAAGATCGAGGACGGTCCCGGCCGTCCGCTCGGGCGCTCGTTCCGTGTCAAACTGTGGCCGACACTGGTGTTCATGCGGCAGGGGCGGGAAATCGAGCGTTTGGTCCGTCCGTCCGATGTCGCGACGATCGCAGGGGCGCTCGACCGTCTGGAAGCCGCGGCGGACGCCTAAACCCTAAACCGGCGCCACTTCGACCAGGCAATCGTAAAACGTCGCGCCCTGGCCCATGTCGGTCAGCGCCTGGCTGGTCACCTCGTTGCAGTTGCGGCCGTCGGGCGACAGTTTGCGCCACCAGATCGAGGTGGCCATCGCCACCCCCGGCCGGACGCGCTCGCTGACGATGGCGCGGGCACGGAATTCGCCGCGCCGATTGAAAATGCGCACCGTCGTCTGCTCGCCAATGCCGCGCGCGGCCGCGTCGTCGGGATGCAAGTGAACGGCGGGCGACTGTTCCTGGGCCAGAAAACGCGGCGAGTTGGCGAAGCTGGTGTTCAGGAAGTTGCGCGCCGGCGGGGTGATCAGCGCCAGCGGAAAATCCCGTGCCAGCGGGCTTTGTCGCCACTCGCGCGGGGCGATGAAAGCGGGCAGCGGGTCGAGACCGGCCCGCGCCATGTTCTCGCTGTAGAACTCGCACTTGCCGGAAGGCGTCGGGAAGCCGCCGTTGGCGAACGGCGCCGCCCCGGACGGCAGGTTCAAGCGGGCGTGGCCGGTGGCCTTGAGTGTGTCCCACGACACGCCGGCCAGGCGCGGGTCGCGCCAGTCGAAGGCCTGCCGACACAGATCCTCGTCGCTGTCGGCGAAACAGGCGTCGTCGAAACCCATCTGGCGAGCCAGGCGGCGGAAAAGTTCGGTGTTCGACAGCGCCTCGCCGAGCGGTGCGATGGCCGGCCGGTTCAACTGGATGTGCAGATGGCCGTAGGATTTGTGGATGTCGAGCTGCTCCATGTGGCTGGGTGCCGGCAGCAAAATGTCGGCATGGTCGGCGGTATCGGTCTGGAAGAGATCGTGGACCACGGTGAACAGGTCGTCGCGGGCGAAGCCGCGTACCACCTCGGCCGCATGCGGCGCGACGGCGACCGGGTTGCTGTTGTAAACGAACAGCGCCTTGATCGGCGGTTGCGCGCGCAACAGATCGTGGCCGATGGTGCTCATGTTGATCGTTCGCGGTCGCGGCGTCGGCATCAGATCCGGGCGCTCCAGCGCGTGGCTGTCGACCGGGTAGTTGCCCGAGGTCGACAGCAGGATGCCTCCCGCCGGATGACGCCAGGCGCCGGTCAGCGCCGGCAGGCAGGCGACGGTGCGCAGGGCCATGCCGCCGCCGGCGGTGCGGTTGAGACCGTAGTTGGCGCGAATCGCCGCCGGGGTGGCGGTGCCGTACGCGTGCGCGAGTTTTTCGACATCGGCCTCGTCGATGTCGCAGATCGCCGCGACGCGTGCCGGCGGGTAGTCGCGAACACGTTGTCGCAGGGCGTCGAAACCCAGGGTATGGCGTTCGATGTAGTCGCGATCGAGCAAGTCGTCGCGAATCAGCACGTGCATCATTCCCAGTGCCAGCGCGCTGTCGGTGCCCGGCAGCGGGGCGATGTGCCAGTCGCACTTCTCGGCGGTGACGGTGCGGCAGGGGTCGATGGCGATCAGGCGCGCGCCGCGCCGCCGCGCTTCTTGCGCCAGTCGCCAGAAATGCAGGTTGGAGACGACGCTGTTGGTGCCCCAGAGAATGAGCAACCGCGCGTCGACGATCGCCTCGGCGTCAAAGCCGACGCTGGCGCCTATCGTCGCCGAATAACCGGCGGCGCCGGCGCTGGCGCAGATCGTCCGGTCGAGTCGCGAGGCGCCGAGGCGATGGAAGAAACGGCGGTCCATCGAGCCGTAGCCCAGCAGACCGGAATTGCCGGCATAGCTGTACGGCACGATCGCCTCGGCGCCGTGTGCGTCGGCGATTTGCCGGAAGCGCTCGGCGATCGTGCGCAACGCTTCGTCCCATGAAATACGCGTGAATTTCGCGCCCGGTCCCTTGCCGCCGACGCGGCGTTGCGGATAAAGCAGGCGGTCGGGGTGATAAATGCGCTCGGGGTAAAAAGCCACCTTGGGACACAACACGCCGGCGGTGGGCGGGTGGTCGGCGGCGCCGGTGACCTTGACGACACGGCCGTCGACGACGACGACGTCGAGCGCGCAGGTGTCAGGGCAATCGTGCGGGCAGGCGCCGCGCACGCGGCCGTTGGGATGTTTGGTGGGGTTCGTGGCGGTCGGCATGGTTTCTACTCCGTCGACACGCGGCATGGGCATGACGTCGGCAGGCCGCGAAAAACGCCATCAGATCAGAAAAAGAAGGCGCGGGGAAGGATGAAGCGATGGCCCGGCGGGCCACGCCGCCGATGGCCAACGTTCATGTGCGGCGATTTGTCGCATTCCGCGATCCGAAACGGCTTTCTAGAATACCGAATGTCCTCGCCGTGGAGAGAAACGCCGTGTCTTCGATCAAGCAGGCCGTGCCCTTGCGCGTTGTCGTGGCCTCGAAAGCAAGCCCGCACTTGGTCAACCAGGTCAAGGCGGCCGAGTCGACGTTTGACGCGCCCTTTCAAACGTCGTCGCGGAACCGTGGCGGAGCGGTTGGCGGTGTTTGGCCAGAAAAACGCCATCTGGCGCGTGCACAGCGTATCTACACGGCGGGCAGCGCCGGTGTGGCGTGGTGTTTGCTCAGCGGTTCGGTGCGGCTGGATCGCCCCGGCGTCGATGGCGAACAAGGATTCGCCACCATCGCGGTCAAGGGCGATGTCATCGGCGTCGAGACGCTGCTTTTCGGGCAGTACACTTTTTCCGCAACCGCGCTGGTTCCTTGCGTTCTTGCGCCGTGGTCCGTTGGGATGTTCTGGCGGTGCCGCCGATCCGCCGACGAAACCTTGCTGCGCGCCTTGGCCAAGGCCGAGCGGCGCGCGGCGGAAGTGATCGCCCTGCGTTGCGGTCAGGCCGCCGATCGCGTCGGTCGCTTGGTGTCGATGCTGGCGCAGACACCCGCCGTGTGCGAGCCGCGCGTTGCCGGCAACGTCGACGGCGATTTGCAGGTCGCGCTGCCTTCACGCCAGGATATGGCGGAAATAACCGCCCTGACGCTCGAAACCGTTTCGCGCATGGTCAGTCGCTTGCGCGAATCCGGTGTGTTGGCGCCCTTGCACAGCGGCAACCGGCCGGCGGGGCGGGTCTTCGCCTTGCGCCCGGGAGCCGTCGGCGGCGGCTGAGAAACCCGCGCCTGCCGAGCCGTGGTGTCGACGGCTGGAGTAAAATGCCGCCATGCTGGTTCTCGGTATCGAAACGTCCTGCGACGAAACGGGTTTTGCCCTCTACAGCACCGCTGACGGTGGCCGGCTGTTGGCGCATGCCCTTCATTCGCAAGTGCCGATGCACCAAGCCTATGGCGGCGTGGTGCCGGAACTGGCGTCGCGCGATCACATCCGTCACCTCGTGCCCCTGCTGCGCAAGGTGGTGGCCGATAGCGGGCTGTCGCTGCAATGCATCGATGCCGTTGCCTATACCCAAGGCCCCGGTCTGGCCGGCGCGCTGCTGGTCGGCGCGGCGTTCGCCGAGGCGCTGGCAATGGCCCTGGCGGTGCCGACCGTGCCGGTTCACCATCTGGAAGGCCATCTGCTGTCGCCGCTGCTGTCGGCGACCCCGCCGGTGTTTCCCTTTATCGCCCTGCTGGTTTCCGGCGGTCACAGCCAGTTGATGCATGTCGCCGGTGTCGGCGATTACGTGTTGCTGGGTGAAACGCTCGACGACGCCGCCGGCGAGGCGTTC
Organism: Pseudomonadota bacterium; assembly: GCA_029776255.1. Classification (GTDB taxonomy): domain Bacteria; phylum Pseudomonadota; class Gammaproteobacteria; order Burkholderiales; family Rhodocyclaceae; genus Accumulibacter. The sequence goes on along the minus strand of JAKOTN010000113.1, from coordinate 102,807 downwards.
GACAAAACCGCCAAATTGCTCGGTCTCGGCTATCCCGGCGGGCCGGCGCTGGCGGCCCTCGCCGCCGATGGCCGGGCCGATCGGGTGCGTTTTCCCCGCCCGATGTTGAATTCCGGGGATCTCGATTTCAGCTTCAGCGGGCTGAAAACCGCCGTCTTGACACGCGTGCGCGAGGCAGGCACTCTCGATGAGCTGCAACGAGCCGATATCGCGCGTGCTTTTCAGGACGCCATCGTCGAGGTGTTGGTCAGCAAGGCCCTGCGAGCGGTTTCCGGCAGCGGTCTCAAGCAGTTGGTGGTCGCCGGCGGCGTCGGCGCCAATCGCGAGCTGCGCCGTCAGCTCGATGCGCGCGCCGCCAAGGCCAAGGTCGCCGTGTTCTATCCCGAACTCGAATTTTGCACCGATAACGGCGCGATGATCGCCCTGGCCGGCGCCTTGCGTCTGCAGGCCGGCGCCAGCGGCAAGGTCGGCGGCGCGTTTGCCGTGCGTCCGCGTTGGCCGTTGTCCGAAACGTCCGCGAGCCGGCGGTCGAACCACGACGAGATCTGACGCGTCGCCGGAAACGCGGTGAGTCTGCAACGGGGGGCGTTACCGTGAAAGCCCTTGACGGCTGAAACAATCGCTACACTTCCTCGTTTCCGACCATGCCGCGTCAACGGTGGTCGTACACCAGCCCTAGAGTTCCATCAGGCGGAATTCCTCGCTCTCCGCGATCCGGAGCACGTCGCCAGGGCGCATGGCGCGCGTGCCCGTGAGTCGATCGCCATTCAAGAAGGTTCCGTTGCCGCTTTCCAGGTCCGTGATTTTGCAGTCGCCCGTGTGGCGCGTGATTCTGGCGTGATATCGGCTGACCAAGGCATCGTTGATCACGATATCGTTTTCCTGTGCCCGTCCGATGGTGGTCAAGCCTTCGCGAATCGCGTGGCGCGTGAGCGCGTTGGTGCGCGAGAGGAGCACGAAGCCACTTGGCGACGACTCCGCCACTTCGGAAACGGAAAAGCGAAAAGCGCTCACCAGTTGTGTCGCGGTGTTGTCCGATAATGGCGCTTTATGTGCCCAATCGCTCTCGAAAACGGCGTTCAGGCGCCCGAGAACTTCGGAATCGGTGACGGCAACGCTCAGTTCGCGGCGACGATCAAGGCTTTCCGTCCGCAGGTTCATGCTGCCGATCACAGCCAAGGCACCGTCGACGATGACGCATTTGGCGTGGAGCTTGTAGCGCGGCGTGGTTCTGAATTCGATCTCCGAGGGAAGCGTGTTGTCATGCCCCTCGTCGCCAAGGACCCGAACCGGAATGCCTTCGCGCGCCTTGTCGACCAGCAGGCGGACGATGGCCGGATCCTCGAGTTTCGCGTCGGCGATGTCGATCGAAGTCTTGGCGCTTTCCAGCAGGTAGGTCATTTTTTTTCGGCTGTTGAACGGACTGACCAGCAGAGGGGAATGATTGTCGGGATTGAAAGAAACATCGTTCCAGTCGGCGTCGAAAAGCCGGTTGATTTCGGCGGTGATGGTCGGGTTGTAGATTTCGACACCGAAATCGCGCGTGTAGTGAAGATTCTCGCGCGTCGGATTGAAGGTGAAGACAAAGGATTCGTCATCGTCCACCGTCATCATTTTGTAGTGGTAACGCGCATGTTTGCTGTCGCCGGCGGGTTCCTTCGTCCAGATGCCGGCCTCGTTGGCATCCTTGAGGAGCTTCCGGTTTTTTTCCTCCCAGCCGCGGGCGTTACTTGAAATCAGCACCCGAATTCGGATACCGCGTTGTCTGGCCTCGATCAGCGCTCGCTGGATGATCGGGTCATCCATGCGGAAAACGGTCAAGTTGATCGATCGATCGGCGCGGTCGATGGCGCGAACGATTGGGAAAAAACTATCGCCGGGTTGGACGATGAGCGAGATTTTTTGGTGCATCGCGGAAACCTTGTTGCCGTGCGTGCCGCGGTATCGGGCAGTCCGTCAGTCACGCCCGACTGGCGTTCGACGTTCGTGGAGTGGCAATAGGCATTGTAGGCGAGAGGGGCTTCGGGTCAAGTGCGTCGAGCGCCCGCTGTCGCGAGCGATTGGCGACACCCGGCCGCAGGGTGTCGCATCACGACCGGCGTTCGCCGGCCGATGCGATTACCAGGGGCTGGCGCCGAATGCCTTGGCGAAACGGGCGGCGATGTGTTCGCGGCTGGGGCGATGGTTTTGTCCGCCACGATGGGCGATCTTGATCGCGCCCATTACGGCCGCGAGCCGCCCGGTTTTTTCCCAGTCCCAACCGGCGGCAATGCCGTAAAGCAAGCCTGAACGAAAAGCATCGCCGCAGCCGGTGGGGTCTATGACCTCCTCGGCCGTCACGCAGGGGATCTCGTGGCGGTGGCCCTTGGCAAAAATCCGCGACCCTTCGCCGCCAAGGGTCACGATCAGCGCATCGACCAGGGTCGCGAGTTGTTCCAGCGACTGGCCGGTGCGATCGCACAGCAGTTTGGCTTCGTAGTCGTTGAAGCAGGCATAGGTGGCCAGTTGCATGAACCGCAGCAGATCGTCGCCGGAAAACATCGGCAAGCCCTGGCCGGGGTCGAAAATGAAGGGGATGCCGGCGGCGGCGAGATCCTGCGCGTGTTGCAACATGCCGTCGCGACCGTCCGGGGCGACAATCGCCAGGGTCGCGTCCCGCGCGTCGCCCGCCCGGTTGTGGTGCGAAAAAGTCATCGCGCCCGGGTGAAATGCGGTGATCTGGTTGTCGTCGAGGTCGGTGGTGATGAAGGCTTGCGCGGTGAAACTGTCGGGCACGCGGCGGACGTGTGCGCGGGACAGGCCGAGGGTGTCGAGACGCGTCAGGTACGGGCCGGCGTCGTCGCCGACGGTGGCCATGATCAGCGGTTCGCCGCCCAGGAGCTTGAGGTTGTAAGCGATATTGCCGGCGCAGCCGCCGAATTCCCGTCGCATTTCGGGTACCAGAAAGGCGACGTTGAGAATGTGGATCTGCTCGGGAAGGATGTGGTTTTTGAAACGATCATGGAAAACCATGATGTTGTCGAAGGCGATCGAACCGCAAATCAAGGTGGACATGGGGCGTTATCGGGGCTTTCACAAAGGTGATGGATAAAATCAGGGATAGAACACATATAGCCGGTAACCGGCGGAGTCGATGCCCGTGGTGTCCAGCCCTAGCCGGAATTCGAGATCGGCATTCGCTGGAAAAGCCGCTTCGGCCTTGCTCGGCAGGTAGTCGCGGGGGAAAAGCACGCGCCGGGCGATGGCCTTGTCGTCGACATCGGTCAGCGTCAGTTCGAGCGCGGGATAAGCTTGCGGGTAGTTGGCTCGGTTACGCAGAGTGGATTGCAAAATCAATAGCCGGCGACCTCCCGGTTCGCTCTGCAGATCGGAGCTTTCGATATTGACCAGATCGATATGGCGAGGCAAGGGAATATCCGTACCCAGGAAACCACTCAGCGTCGCCAGTACCGGCCGCATGCCGGGCAGCGCGATGGCGAGAGCGGTGCGGAAATGGAACAGCGATTGTCCGACAAGGGCAAGCAGTAGCAGGAGCGCGACGACGAGATAGGGTGTGCCACGCTGTTGACGCGCCGTGATCGGCACCGGTTTGCCGACCGGCGACGCCAGCCAGTGGCGGGCTTCCGGCTGTGCCATGCGTGGTGGCGGCACGATCTCGTCGCCGTTCGCGGTTCCGTCGGCGTCATCGGTTTTCTGGAGAGAACGGTTTTCCTGTGGCGGAAGAAGATCCGCGGTTTCGTCGTCAGGCGCTGTCAGCCGCGCCAGCATTGCTCCGCCCGGTGCTGCGATTTCCGGGTCGGCGTCGGGTGTTTCGGGCGGAGTGGGCGCGGCGTCCATCGACGTTGCCGGCAGGTCGGCGGCGGGTTCCGGGGGCGGTGCGGTGGAAACGGGGATGTCGGAAGCGGGGATGTCTGAAACGGGGGGGACGAAGGCGATGGACTCCGCAACGGCGGGGTCGGGCGTCGGGGCGTCGTCGTCGAGCAGGTTGTCGAGCGCGTTGAAGGCGGCTCCGCACCGGCCGCAGCGGACGCGTCCGGCACGGACGCGCAGATGCGTCGGCGTGACGTGGAACGCGGTTTGGCAGACGGGGCACGCGGTGCGCATCGCTCAGTCCTTCACGCCCGCGAGGCAGACCCACCCCTCGCGCGTGTCCGCGACCCTTAACGGCAGGTAAGGCGCATAGACGGCGATCAGTTCGTCGGCCTGTTCGGCGAGAATGCCCGACAAGGCCAGCCGTCCTCCCGGGCGAACGTGGCCGATTAGGGCCGGCGCCAACACTTTCAACGGGTTGGCGAGGATGTTGGCGACGACGATGTCGAACTGTCCGTGCAGATCCTGTGTCGCGTCCTGGAACGTGGCGGCGACGGCATTGCGCTCGGCGTTTGCGCGCGACGCGCCTACCGCCTGCGGGTCGATGTCGACACCCAGCACGGCCTGGGCGCCAAGCCGGGCGGCGGCGATGGCCAGAATGCCGGAACCGCAGCCGTAGTCGAGAACGGTGGCGCCTGACAGCGGCGAACGTTCCAGCCATTCCAGGCACAAACGCGTGGTCGGATGCGAGCCGGTGCCGAAGGCCATCCCGGGATCGAGCACCAGAACGATGGCGTCGGGATCGGGCGCCCGATGCCACGAAGGAACGATCCACAAGCGCCCGGAAACCCGGATCGGTTCGAATTGCGATTGCGTCAGTCGCACCCAGTCCTGTTCGGCAACGCTATCCACGGAGAAGGTGGGCGCGGCGGGAAGACCGGCCCGTCGGGCGCAGGCGTCGACCGTTGCCGCCGCATCGGCGTCCGCCGCCAGCAGGGCGACGACGCGCGAGCGTTCCCAGCCGGGCGTCGTGATCGAACCCGGTTCGCCGAACTGTGGTTTTTCCTCCGGCGTGCCGGCGTCGGCATCCTCGATGCTCGCGGCGAGCGCGCCGCTTTCCAGCAGGGCGTCGGCGAGCGCCTCGGCGTGCCGGCAGTCGGTCTGAATGCTTAAGGAGAGCCAGGCCATCGACGATGAACGGCGTCAGCCGCCCTTGTTGACCTCGTCCTTGGCCGCGAGCCGGTGTTCCAGGTAGTGGATGCTGGTTCCGCCTTCCATGAAACGGGCGTCGTGCATCAATTCCTGATGCAGGGCGATGTTGGTCTTGATTCCTTCGATGCTCATTTCCGACAGCGCGGTGCGCATGCGACGGATCGCCTGCTCGCGGCTGTCGCCATAGGCGATCACCTTGCCGACCATCGAGTCGTAGTGCGAGGGAATGGTATAGCCCTGATAGATATGCGAGTCGACACGGATGCCCGGTCCGCCCGGCGGGTGGTAAAAACTGATCTTGCCTGGCGACGGGACGAAGGTGAAGGCGTCTTCGGCGTTGATCCGGCATTCGATGGCATGACCGCGAAAGGTCAGATCGCGCTGCCGGAAACGCAGCTTTTCTCCGGCGGCGATGCGAATCTGCTCGGCGACCAGGTCAACGCCGGTAATCTGCTCGGTCACCGGATGCTCGACCTGAATGCGGGTATTCATTTCGATGAAGTAGAACTCGCCGTTTTCGTAGAGGAATTCGAACGTGCCCGCGCCCCGGTAATTGATGCGCCGACAGGCTTCCGCGCAACGCTCCCCGATGCGGACGATGTGCCGCGTGGCGATGCCGGGCGCCGGCGCCTCTTCGATGATCTTTTGATGGCGACGCTGCATCGAACAGTCGCGTTCGCCGAGATAAACCGCGTTCCGGAAACTGTCGGCAAGCACCTGTATCTCGACGTGACGCGGATTTTCGAGGTATTTCTCCATGTAAACGTTGGGGTTGCCGAAGAAATTCTGGGCTTCCGAACGCGTCATGTTCACCGCGTTGATCAGCGCCGCCTCGGTATGAACGACGCGCATGCCGCGTCCGCCGCCGCCGCCCGCCGCCTTGATGATCACCGGATAGCCGACCGCCTTGGCAATGAGCACGATTTCCTTGGGATCGTCCGGCAGCGCGCCCTCGGAACCCGGCACGCAAGGCACATTGGCGATGCGCATGGCTTCCTTGGCGCACACCTTGTCGCCCATCAGGCGGATCGTTTCCGGGCGCGGGCCGATGAACACGAAGCCCGAGGATTCCACCCGTTCGGCGAAATCGGCGTTTTCCGACAGAAAACCATACCCCGGATGGATGGCCTGGGCGTCGGTGACCTCTGCCGCCGAAATGATCGCCGGTACGTTGAGGTAGCTCTGAGCGGAAGGCGCCGGGCCGATGCATACCGATTCGTCGGCAAGTTTGACGTACTTGGCTTCGCGGTCCGCTTCCGAATGCACGACCACGGTCTTGATGCCGAGTTCGCGGCAGGCGCGCTGGATGCGGAGCGCGATTTCTCCGCGGTTGGCGATGAGAACTTTCCCGAACATGGACTGAGGGTCTCCCTAGCCGATGATGAACAGCGGCTCACCGTATTCGACCGGCTGACCGTTCTCGACCAGAATGGCCTTCACCGTGCCCGCCACGTCGGCGTCGAGTTCGTTCAGCAGTTTCATGGCTTCGATGATGCACAGGGTGTCGCCCACCTTGACCACGCTGCCCACCTCGACGAAGGGTTCGGCGCCGGGGCTGGACGCACGATAAAAAGTACCCACCATCGGCGCCGTGACGGCCTCGCCGTCCGGCAGCGGCGATTCCCTGGACTCGGAGTCGGTCGTCGCCGAGGCTGTCACGGCCGGGGCCACCACGACCGGCGGCGGCATGTAGGCGTGCTGCACACCGGGTGGCGCGTATTTGACGATACGGACCTTTTCCTCGGCATCGTTGATTTCAAGCTCGGTAATGCTGGACTCTTCGACCAGATCGATGAGTTTCTTCAGTTTTCGCAAATCCATGCCTTCTCTCCGGATGATGATGCCTGCTAGCCGCCACGCCTGAAAAATGCGCCCATGCACCCGCGTCGGCGATTGGAAGTTGTAAAGGGCGTGTTCGGCTTAAAGGGTCGGTTCAGATTGTTCGGCGGCATTTTGGCCGCGGACCATTTTCGAGGAAACAACGGTGCGATTCGCGCGACAGGCCGGCGTCCGGCGATTCAACGCCGGCGCCAAGGCATCGGCATCTTCCTTTTTTCCGACAGCCTCACGGCGCAAACCGAGGCCGAAAAGGAGTGGCGGGGCCATGGCGGACATTTTTTTGGTGAATTCCCGGCGAACGTTCATTTCGCTTCTTCATGGCGGCAAGTTTGCCGTAATTAGCTGCATTTTGTCCAGTAATACCTTTTTAAACGACGGCTTTTCCGGGTGTTCGACGGTCCGGTTCCTCACCGTCGCCGCCTAGGCCGGCGGCTCGTCCGCCGCCAGCAGTTCGCCGACGACTTCGAGCCGCGCCCGGGGGCGAACGCGCCCGTCGCGCGTTTTGAAACTGACCCGCTCCTGGTCGCGTGGATACACCACCAGATTGGCGATGGCTTCGCCGCCGATCAGGGTCAGGACCGCCTCGGCGCGTTCGGTGCGCGGCACGCTATGCTGGTAAGCGATCCGCTCGTTGAGCAGGAAGATCTCGACCTCCTTGGCGCTGTCGGCGAATAACTGAATGTCGATTTCGGCATGGCGACCGGCGGTGCCTTCGAGCACGGCGCCGGTAAGATAGGGGCTGAAGTCTTGCAGGCGCGCCATCAGTTCCGCGGCGATGCGCAACAGTTGGCGGTTTCTGGCACGCTGCTCTTCGTCTTGGAACAGGCGATGGTAAATGCGAAGTTCGTTTTCCACTTCGCCGTCGTCCGGCAGGCGCGCGCGCTCCGACAGGCCAAGATGGCGCGCGGCCTTGCGCTTGGCCAGCGTCAGGTCGCCGATTCCGTCTTCGGCCAGCAGGCGTGCCGCCATTTCGGCGACACGGCTGCGTTGCTCGGGGCGCTGATGATCGCGGCGCTTGCTCATGGGTTCATCCGGACGAGCGTTGGCAGGAGTCTGGTCCCGCGGGAACGGGTGGGCGACATGGGCGCGGGCGGGATGTCGGGTAAGCCTTCGAGAGGTCTCATGTACAATCGCGCCTCGTTCGAGCGATTTTAACCTGGATCGGTGACATGCATATTCATATCCTCGGCATTGGCGGCACCTTCATGGGCGGTCTGGCGCAACTGGCACGCGCGGCGGGACATCGGGTCACTGGCTGCGACAATGGTGTCTATCCGCCGATGAGCACGCAGCTCGAAGCCGCCGAAATTGAGTTCGTCGAAGGCTACGATGCCGCGCAAACGGCATTCGAACCCGATTGTTACGTGGTCGGCAACGCTATTTCACGCGGCAATCCGCTGCTCGAAGAGATTCTGGACCGTGGCTTGCCCTACGTGTCGGGGCCACAGTGGCTCGCCGACCATGTGCTGAATGGACGCTGGGTTTTGGCGGTGGCCGGAACGCACGGAAAAACGACCACGGCGGCGATGCTGGCGTGGATTCTCGAGGATGCCGACTTGAGTCCCGGCTTTCTGATCGGCGGCGTCCCATTGAATTTCGGGGTTTCTGCGCGATTGTCCGGCAAAACGACCGATTCGCCGTTCTTCGTGATCGAAGCCGACGAATACGACACCGCTTTCTGCGACAAACGCTCGAAATTCGTCCACTACCGGCCACGGACGGCGATTCTCAACAACCTTGAATACGATCATGCGGACATCTTCACCGATCTGGCGGCGATCGAGACGCAATTTCATCATCTGGTGCGAACGCTGCCGCGGCAGGGGTTGATCGTGACCAACGCGGCGGAAGGCAGCCTCGAACGCGTACTCGAACGCGGTTGCTGGTCGGCGGTGGAGCGTTTCAACGAGATCGCCGGTTGGCACGCCGAGGGCGACGATGGCGACGGCTCCTTGGTCCTGCTGCGCGGCGAGGAGGCGGTCGGCGCGACGCGGTGGGGCTTGAACGGTGCGCACAACCGGAACAATGCCCTTGCCGCCCTGTTGGCGGCGCGGCATGTCGGTGTGCCGCTGGCCCGGGGGCTGGCGGCGTTATCGCGCTTCAGGAATGTCAAACGGCGTCTGGAGGTGCGCGGCAAGGCAGCGGGCGTCACCGTTTACGACGATTTCGCGCATCACCCGACGGCCATCGCCGCCACCGTAGGCGGTTTGCGGCGCAAGGTCGGCGGTGCCCGCATCCTTGCGGTCCTCGAACCGCGTTCAAACACCATGAAACTGGGGGTCATGAAGGCGTCGCTGCCGGGTAGCCTGGTCGATGCCGACCGGGTGTTTTGCTACGCCGCTCATCTCGACTGGGACGCTGGCGAGGCGCTGGCACCGTTGGGCGACAAGGCGCGGGTCGACGACGATCTGGAGCGACTGATCGGGCACATCGCCGCGGTCGCCGCCGATGGCGACCACGTGCTGGTGATGAGCAATGGCGGTTTCGAGGGCATCCACGCCAGGCTGCTGGCGGCATTGGCGGCGCAGGACGCGCGGCGGAAATCAGCGCAGGAAATGGTCGGCGAGCAGGGCGGCGAATAACAGCGTCAAATAGACGATCGAATAGCGGAAAGTGCTTCGGGCCAGGCGATCACTGTAGTTCCGCCACAAAACGACGCTGTGCGCCAGAAAAATCGCGTCTAGCAGCAACGCGGCCACTAAGTACCAGGGTCCGCTCATGCCCAAGGTGTAGGGAAGCACCGTCGCTCCGGTCAACATGACCACATACAGCAGACTGTGCAGGCATGTGAGGCGGACGCCGTGCGTTACCGGCAGCATTGGCAGACCGGATTTGGCATAGTCGGCGCGGCGATAACACGCCAGCGCCCAGAAGTGCGGCGGTGTCCAGATGAAGACGATCAGGAAGAGAACCAGCGCTTCGGGGCCGATCTGTCCGGTAATCGCCGTCCACCCCAGCAGCGGCGGCATGGCCCCGGAAGCGCCGCCGATGACGATGTTCATCGGCGTCGCCGGTTTGAGGATCACGGTGTAGATCAGCGCATAGCCCAGGAAAGTGGCCAGGGTCAGCCACATGGTCAGCGGGTTGACGAATGCGTGCAATATCCACAAGCCGACGCCGCCGACCAAGGTGGCCAAGCTCAGCGCCTCGGTGGCGGAAACCTCGCCGCGGGCGGTCGGCCGCGCCCGCGTGCGCGCCATGCGGGCGTCGATGTGCTGCTCGATGACGCAGTTGATCGCCGCCGCCGCGCCGGCGACCAGGGCGATGCCGACCGAAGCGGCGACAAACATGGAGAAGGGCGGGAAGGCTGGCGCGGCCATGAACATTCCGATCATGGCGGTGAATACGATCAGGCTATTGACGCGCGGCTTGCACAGCGCGAAGAAAAACGCCAGTCGTTGTCCCGCCGAATGGCTGGCTCTGGTGCTGAGTACGGTCATGGCATTTCCTTTCATCCCACCCAAGAGTATTTCAGCAGACGCTCCAAATCCTTGAGCATCCCTCGCATATCCGGTTTGTCCGGATAACGCAGCATGACGTTGCCGAGTGGATCGACAACATAGAAGCGGTACGCGCCACCGTCGAAACGCCCACGCATGGCCGCGCCGGCTGCATTCTCCGCCGGCGCGGCAATCAGCAGATCCGGGAATTGCCGCTGGATGTCTGCCAATGCCGGGTCGGCGTCCAGCGCACCGGTGCCGGTCGCCAGCAGCAGTCGACGCAGACGCATCATTTCCTTGTTCAGCGCGACTTGCACCTGGCGGATCTTTTGCAGATCGTCCTGGCAGACGCTTTCACAGGACCCGCCATTGACCAACACCAAGGTCCATTTGTGACGCAATTCCTCGGTGGGCAATGGCCGACCGTCGCGATGGCGCAGGCCGGTTTCCGGCAACGGCCGTGGCGGTTCGATCAGTTGGCCGTGATTGCCCAGTCGGGCCGGTCGCCATTCGAACCAGTAGAGGCCGAAAGCGATCGCGAACGGCAAGGCCAGCAGGACGGTCACCAGCAGCAGCGTCCGTCGTCCGGAGGGGCGTGCGGTAGTCATCGCGGGTTGCCTGGTTGTCGCCGCAGAAGGATGGCCAGCCATATAAGCACCGTCGCCGCCGCGAAACCCCACCACTGGAAAGCGTAGCCGAGATGCCGCTCGATCCGTTCGTCCGGGCGCGGCCAATCGCGGATGAAACCGCCCGCCGAACTTTCCGGCGCCAACTGGATGATCACCGGCTGCACCGGGAAGGCGACGGCGCCCGCATAGCGTGCCAGATCGAGGTTTTGCCAGACGGTTTGCCAGCCGGCGCTGTCGTCATGCGGCGTCTCGGCGCCGAGCGTGAAGTAGCGCGTGCTGGGAGCGACAGCGGTGCCCTGGATTTCGATCAGGCCCGTCGGCGTCGCCACCGCCGGCTGATGAGCGTGATCGGCCAGCGCCGGCACCCAGCCGCGATTGACCAGCACGCGCCTGTCGCTCCCTTCCAGGCGCAAGGGCGTCACGACGTGATAGCCGGCTTGTTCGCGATGAATGCGGTTGTCGATCAATATCTGATACCGTGGTTCGTAAGTTCCGCGAGCGACTACTCGCCGAAAACGCATCGACTCCGGTTCGACGACGCTGTCCGGCATGCTCACCGGCGGTTCGGCGTTTCGCGCGTCGAGCAAGGTTTGGAGGCTTTCCTTGGCGCCGGCCTTGCGCCACTGCCATTGTCCGAAGGAAATGAACGATGGCACGAGCACCAGCACCGCCAGCGTCGGCAGCAGGTGGCGCCGGAAGCGCCGCCAAAAATGCCGGCGCGGTGCGAGTGCGTTTGCCGGCATGCCCGCTCCGCGCGCATAATCGGTTTCCCTTTCCTCGGAGTCGGCCATGTTCAAGCTCATCGTTGTCGTCTTGCTGCTCGCCGTGGTGGGAAGCCTTTTCTCCGGCTTATTTTTTCTGTATCGCGACCGTGGCGCCGGCGTCCGCACCGCACAGGCACTGACGCTGCGCATCGGCTTGTCGATCCTGATCTTTGCCCTGCTGCTGATCGGCTTCCGTCTGGGCTGGATTCCCGGTTACAGCCAATAGACGAGTACGAATAAGCCCAGCCAGACCACGTCTACGAAGTGCCAGTACCAAGCCACGCCTTCGAAGGCGAAGTGCCGGTCAGCACTGAAATGGCCGCTGAGGCCGCGTCCGAAAACCACCATCAGCATGATCGCGCCGAGCGTGACGTGGAAGCCGTGAAAGCCGGTGAGCATGAAAAAAGTGGCGCCATAGACGCCGGCGCCAAGCGTCAGGCCCAGTTCGGTGTAAGCGTGATGGTATTCCCAGGCCTGAAAACCGAGGAACAGAACGCCGAGGGCGATGGTCAGGAACAGACCGATGTTCATTTGGTTGCGCTGGTTTTTCAGCAAGCCCCAGTGCGCCCAGGTCAAGGTGGCGCCGGAGGTCAGCAGCAAGGCGGTGTTCAGCGCCGGCACGCCCCAGGCGCCCATCGGCGTGAAGGCCGCGCCTTTCGGGCCGGCCGACGGCCAAGCCGCCGTGAAATCCTTCCACAGGGAAAACGCCGGGTCCATGCCGGCCAGCGCCGGCACCGAAATATTGCGCACGTAGAACAAGGCGCCGAAGAACGCGGCGAAGAAGGCGACTTCCGAGGCGATGAACCAGACCATTCCATAGCGGAAGGATTTGTCCTCCCATTCCCGGTAGGAGCCGCTCTGGTTTTCGTAAATCACCTTGCCGAACCAGTGATAAACCACGAACAAAATCACCGCCGCCGCGGCGATCATGATCCAGCGGCCAGGCGCGAAGGCGTTCATCTGCAGTATGAAACCCAAGGCCAGCAGGAAGATGCCGCCGGACAGCATGAAAGGATACGGGCTGGGCTGCGGCACGAAATAGTGATGCGCTTGCGGCGAGGTGTGGCTGCTCATTCGTCACTCTCTTTCTTTAGGAGCGGTTTTCGGGCCATCGACGTTGAAAAAAGCGTAAGACAGCGTCACGGTGCGGATTTTTTCGTCGATTTCCGGCTTGACAATGAAGGTGAGCGGTAGCTCCCGGCTCTCACCAGGCGCCAGCGTCTGCTGCGAGAAGCAAAAGCAGTCGAGTTTCTCGAAATGCTGCGCCGCCTGGCCCGGTGAAACGCTTGGCACGGCCTGCCCGACGATGGCGCGGTCCGAACTGTTATGCACCAGAAACTTCGCCATGTGCAATTCGCCGGGATGCAGATCCATGCTGGTGGTCAGCGGCCGCATTTCCCATGGCAGGCCCGGCATGACCGTGCCGGTGAATTCGACGGTCACGACCCGCCCTGGATCGATGCGCGACGGGGCTGGAGCGACGCCGGCAATGCCGCCGACGCCCAGTTTCCCCGGGTTGCCTGTTTTACCGTTGAAACCGGTGGCCGCGCACAGGACATCGTAAAGCGGTACCAGCGCGAAGGCAAAGGCGAATGCGCCAACCACCAGCAGTAGGAGCTTGACTACCAGCGTCCGGCTACTGCGCGCGGTCGCGGGCGACGGGTGATGAGCCTGGCTTGTTTCCATGGCGTCAGGGCCGGTAGAAAGCGAACCCGATCACATAAATCGCGACGGCCACCGCGCCAAGCAACCACGCCAGGCGGCGACTGCTCGCGCGGCGCCGTTCGAGTTCCGCCGTCGTGAAGCCTTCGGAATCGTTCATCGCGACATCCCCTTGCCGGCCGATGGCGCTCATTTGATCACCGGCTGGGTTTCCCAGGAATGGTGCGGCGGTGGCGAGGAAAGATCCCACTCCAGGCCGTCGGTGCCATCCCAGACCTTGTCGCTTGCTTTTTCGCCGCCCTTGACGCACTTCCAGATGTTGATGGCGAAGATCAGTTGCGAGCAGCCGAGAATGAAGGCACCGACGGTCGAAATGGCATTGAACTCGGCGAACTGCAACGCATAGTCCGGAATGCGGCGCGGCATGCCGGCCAGACCGAGGAAGAACTGTGGCATGAAGGTCAGATTGAAGGAGATGACGGTCAGCCAGAAATGCCATTTGCCTAGTGTTTCGCTGAACATGTGGCCGGTCCATTTTGGCAACCAATAGTAAACACCGGTCATCACGCCCATGATGCCGCCGGCGAACAGTGCGTAGTGGAAGTGCGCGACCACGAAATAGCTGTGATGATATTGCGCGTCGGCCGCCACGTCGGCCAGCACCAAGCCGGTCAAGCCGGCCAGGCCGAAGAGGACGATGAAGCCTTGCGCGAACAGCATCGGCGTTTCGAAACTCATCGCTCCGCGCCACATCGTCGCCACCCAGCAGAAGAACAAGACCGCCAGGGGCAACGAAATGAACATCGTGCTGTACATGAAATAGAGCAAGGCCGGAACCGGCAGGCCGGCGGTGAAGAAGTGATGCGCCCAGACGATCACCGACAACACGCCGATGGCGATGAAGGAATACACCTGCGCCTTGTAGCCGTAGATCGGCTTGCGCGAGAAGGTCGAAATCACGTGCGGAATCAGACCCCATATCGGCAGCAGCAGAATGTAGACCTCGGGATGGCCGAAGAACCAGAACAGGTGCTGGAACAGAATCGGGTCTCCACCGCCGGCGGCGTTGAAGAAGTGGGTTCCGAAATGGCGGTCGGTCAGCAGCATCGTCACCGCGCCGGCAAGCACCGGAATGGTGGCGATCAGCAGGAAAGCGGTGATCAGCCAGCCCCAGGCGAACAAGGGCAGCTTCATCATCGTCATTCCCGGCGCGCGCAGGTTGAAGATCGTAACGATGATGTTGATCGAACCGAGAATCGACGAGATGCCGAGAATGTGGATCGAGAAAATCGCGAAATCCACGCCCATGCCGCCCTGCACCGACAGCGGCGCGTACATCGTCCAGCCGGTGGCCACCGCGCCGTCGCCGACTCCGAACAAGGCCAGAATGAAAGGCAGGGTTAGCAGGATCGCCGCCGGCGGCAACAACCAGAAGCCCCAGTTGTTGATCCGTGGCAGCGCCATGTCCGGCGCGCCGATCATCAGCGGAATCTGCCAGTTGGCGAACCCGGTCGCCGCCGGCATCAAGGCCGCGAAAATCATCACCAGCGCGTGTACGCCGATCAACTGGTTGAAAAACTCCGGTTGCATCAACTGCAAGCCCGGCTGGAACAATTCCGCCCGCACCGCAAGAATCATCGCGCCGCCGACAAAGAACATGATCAGCGCGAAAGTCATGTACATCGTGCCGATATCCTTGTGGTTGGTCGTCGTCAGCCAGCGCATCAGGCCACCCTGGTAATGGTCCGCATGGTGGCTGTCGCCGTGCTCGATAGAAGAGACATTGCTCATGGTAATCTCCTGATTCCGTGGCGTTATCGCAGGGACTTGATCTGAGCCGGCTGGATCAGATCGCCCTTGGTATTGCCGAAGCTGTTGCGCTCGAAAGTAATCACCGCCGCAAGATCGGCGTCGGACAAGGTGGTCTTGAAGGCTTGCATGGCGGTGCCGTCCTTGCCGTTCATCACCCGATCCGGGTGGCTATCCTTGAGCAGCTTGCCTTCCGGCGACAGCAGCGGGCCATTGACGATCTTGCTGCCGGCGAGCGCCGGAAACACCGGCGGCAAGCCCTGTCCTTCCGGCTGATGGCAAGCGGCGCAATTCTTCGCATACACCTCCTTGCCCGCGGCGATCAGCTCATCCTTGCTCCAGGTCTTGTCCGCTCCGGCGCTGGCGGCTGTTTGCTCGGCCTTTTTCTTGTCGACCCAGGCCAGATAGTCGGCTTCCGGAACCGCGTGCACCACCACCGGCATGAAACCGTGGTCCTTGCCGCACAATTCGGCGCATTGACCGCGATAAACACCCGGCTCCTCGATCTTGAGCCAGGTCTCGCGCAAGAAACCGGGGATGGCGTCGCGCTTGACGCCGAACTGCGGCACCCACCACGTGTGGATCACGTCGGTCGAGGTCAGCAGCACGCGCACCTTCTTGCCCACGGGCAGAACGACCGGGTTATCCACTTCCAGCAGGTAGTGCTCGCCCTTGGCGTCCTTGTTGGCGATCTGTTCGCGTGGCGTGCTCAGGGTGCTGATGTATTTCACGCCGTTGTCCGGGTACTCGTACTGCCATTTCCACTGCATGCCGGTGACCTTGAGCACCATGTCGGCCTTGTTTTTGGTGTCTTCCATGTCCAGCACCGCGTGGTAAGCGGGAATGCCCATCAGGATGTAGTCGATGAACAACAGGATCGCGAAGGGCACCAGCGTCCACAGCCACTGCACGGTACCCGTTGGCCCGGTGAATTTCGCCGGCCGATGACCGACGCTCTTGCGGTGCTTGATCATCGAATAAATCATGATTCCAAATACCGCCAAGAACAGAACGGTGATGACGATCATGAAATGATTGTGAATCTCCAGCGTGTCGCGAGCGATTGGCGTGACCGGTTTCGGGAAATTCCAGCTGTAATCGGCGCTCGCCGGCGTCGTCAGCAACATCGTCGCCAATGCGGCGAAGGAAACGCCGGCCCGGAGACCGCCAACCCATGGACAGAAACGATGAAGGATTTTCAATTTGCCTCCCTGTAATGTTTTGTCGGGGCTAAAGCGCTCCCAGGTTTTTTTTTAGCTCCGCGGCGAGAGATTTTTTCTGCTCGTCGGTCAGCAGGCTGCCCACTTCGATTTCTTTTCCGTGTGAGCGAATCAGCAAACGACTGCGGTGTTGCCCCGACGGACGGACCAATTGCAGACGCGCCCAGTAAGGCTGGAATTCATGGCGCTGCAGCCGCGAGCCACGGCGGATTTCGACCGTCAGATACCCGGATGCCAGCGTGATCTTTTCGAAATCGCCGATGGACGCCGCCGTCTTGCGCAATGCCCACCAAAGAACAGCCAACTCCAAGCCGGCAAATGGCACTACCGGCCAAGCGCCGAAAAAAGCAAAAGCCAAGGCAATGAGACTGGAAACGACCGCCGTGCCAATGAACAAGTGTCTGCGCCCGCTTTCCGACAAGGAGTCGTTCGGGCGGACCAGCCACATTCGCTCCCCAAGCGTTTGTGCGGCGATCAGGCTCATCTACTTCCCCCAACTGCATCGAGATGAACGGTTAATCGAACTTGATTTGACATAGATCAAAAAGCCGATCAGCGGAGTGTAGCACGAAGATTTGTATCCATTGCAAGAGCCGTGGACGAGAAATCCGCGGCGTCCGCGTTTTCCGTTCGACAAACCATGCCGAGCTTGGTGCCGTTCCGAGGGTCAATGATGGCTGACGAGACCGTCGCATCCGGCTTCTGCTGCTAGAATCGCGCGTTTCCTCTCCTCTACAGATCGGCCCTGTCGCTACCATGGCTACGGATTACCTCGAAAAAATTCTCAACGCGCAGGTTTATGACGTCGCGACCGAAACGCCACTGGATTTCGCCCCCGGGCTGTCGAACCGGATCGGCAACCGCATACTGCTGAAACGGGAAGATCTGCAACCGGTGTTCTCGTTCAAGTTGCGTGGCGCCTATAACAAAATCGTGCGGCTGTCGGCGGAAAGACTCAAGCGTGGCGTGATCTGCGCCTCGGCTGGCAACCACGCGCAAGGGGTCGCGCTGGCCGCCGCCAAAGTCGGGTGCCGCGCGGTCATCGTCATGCCGACCACCACGCCGCAGATCAAGATTCAGGCCGTCAAGGCGCGCGGCGCCGAGGTGGTGCTTGCCGGAGAATCCTTCGACGAGGCTTGCACGCATGCCCTCGAACTCGAAAAAAGCGAAAAACTGACCTTTGTCCATCCGTTCGACGATCCGGAAGTCATCGCCGGGCAGGGAACGATCGGCATGGAAATCCTCCGCCAGCACGCCAAGCCGATTCATGCGGTTTTTTGTTGCGTCGGCGGTGGCGGGCTGATTTCCGGCGTGGCCGCCTATATCAAACGCGTTCGCCCGGAAACGCGGATCATTGGCGTCGAGGCGATCGACGCCGACGCCATGGCGCGGTCGTTACGTGAGAACCGACGGGTCCGGCTTGAGCATGTGGGTCTGTTCGCCGACGGCGCGGCGGTCAAGAATGTCGGCGAGGAAACCTTCCGGCTCTGCCGCATGTATGTGGACGAAATGGTGCTGGTCGATACCGATGCCATTTGCGCGGCAATCAAGGATGTCTTCGAGGATACGCGCGCGGTGCTGGAACCGGCCGGCGCACTGGCGGTCGCCGGCGCCAAGGAATACGCCAAGCGACACAAACTCAAGGACAAGACGCTGGTGGCGGTTGCCTCCGGCGCCAACGTCAATTTCGACCGTCTACGTTTCGTCGCGGAACGTGCCGAGATCGGCGAGCAACGCGAGGCCGTTTTCGCCGTCACCTTGCCGGAAAAACCGGGGGCTTACAAAAAATTCGTCTCGCTGATCGGTTCGCACAACATCACCGAATTCAATTATCGCTACAACGACCGGCGGGACGCGCACGTCTTCGTCGGCATTCAGGTCGCCTCGCGCGCCGAATCGGTGAACCTGCTGGAAAATCTGCGCAAACACGCCTACCACACCCTGGATCTGACCGACGACGAAATGGCCAAGGGTCATATCCGGCACCTGGTCGGCGGTCACTCGCCGCGGGTGGCCAATGAAATCGTTTATCGATTCGAGTTTCCCGAGCGTCCTGGCGCGTTGATGAATTTCCTCAACCGGATGAGTACCGGTTGGAACATCAGCCTGTTTCACTACCGCAACCACGGCGCCGACTACGGCCGCGTTCTGGTCGGCATACAAGTGCCGCCGGACGAAATGGGCGAATTCGAAAAATTTCTGCGCACGCTGGGCTACGCGTTTTGGAACGAAAGCGACAACCCCGCGTACCGTTTGTTTCTTTCCTGATTTATTACGACTTCCTATTAAAGGGCGGTATTTGTTCGGGCAATCGATCACCGATCCGAACAAACTCCGGCGTCAGATTCAGGAAAGGCATGCCAGCAAACGATGGTGCGACAACGGATTGGACGGCCCGGTCGGCGTGTTGCTAGAAGGCGCCTGGGATTCCTCTGACGAGAACCCTGGCGTCGACGCCAGGAGTTAAGAAATTGGCGCGGTTGCGTACGGTTGCTTGGCCAGTCAAATTTTTTTGCTGGACGGCGCGAGGCTGTAACTCCCGGCATTGACAGCGCCCTGGTTGTCGAGGCCAGGGTCGCTGGTGATGAAAGGCGTGTCCTTGACGTGAACCAGCAGCCGGATGGAGGCATGCGGTTCGCCGATCCACAGGCGATAGGCGAGACGACGCCTTGCACTTGCTCGCCGTTGCTTCAACGGCGTGTGTTTTCCAGACGGCTGCCTTCGTGATGGCCTTCGACGATGGCGATGCGAATGGTGCCGTCGGTGACATCCTGTTGCGGCAAATAGACCCGGACGAACCAGCCGCGTTCGCGGTAGTAAGCGGCGATGCGCTGGGCGGCTTGTTCAAGTTCGGCGAAGGTCAGCGACTGGCCGGTGAGATCGGCGATCCGGGAATGCAATTCGGCGACGGGAATCCGCGTCGCGCCTTCGATGACCAGGCGGCGGACGGTTACCCGAATGGCATTGACGTCGTCGCCCATCGACCGCGCGACGGGAATAGTCACGGTCGGACCGCTTGGGCGTGGGGCTTGCAGGTGACGTTCGGCTTCGCGCTGCAAGGCGCCGGCGTCGGGTGGGGTTTGCGCCAAAACGACCGGAGAGAGGCCGCTCAGGAAAGCAAGAAAGACAGCGCGAATGATGATCGAGTGGGTTTGCATGGAAACCTCGGGGCGATTTCAGGAGCGGCAGTCACAGACACCCGATCCAAAATTAGTTTAAATCTAGGCCGTTGGAAATTTTTTACCTGTCGGTTCGAACGCGTTCGACAATACATCTTGCCAAGCCGGCGCCACGCTGGTTTACGACTTTGGCGGTTCCCCTCTCGTTCGGAATCGCCGTCGTTTTTCTTTATCGTTTCAGGGATACTACCCTACCCCGGAAGGCGAAACGCCGAGGCAAATCCAAACGACGCGAAGGAGTACGAGATGGCGGGATACGAAAATTACATGGAAGATGCCCAGGAGATCGAGCTAGAGATCGAGCGCAAGGGCATCGCGCTCGGCATCGATTGGAACGACGAAGCGCAGGTTCGTGCATTGGCCCGGGAGGCGCTCGATTATTCGCCGGACGACACCCACCTCAAAGCCTCGGCGCCGCTCGATCACACATTGCTGGCCAAAATCGATCTTTTCGGATTGGCGGGGTTGATGCTGCGCACCATGGAAGAAAGCGCCGGCATCGGGATCGAAAGCCACGGCGGTGTCGCCTGGAAGGCATTCGCCAAGGCACTGTGGGCCGAAGTGGCCTCGCGCAAATAACCGCCGGCGCGACCGCGCCCAGCGGCACGGAAAACCGCCGCCATCCAGAGGGTGGCCTCCGTGGACGGCCTCGAAGCCCGCCTCGTCAGGCGCGTCGCCGGAACGGCGCGCCTGACGAGTGTTCGTCGAAGGTAACGCGAATCTTCTATCGAACGCCCTTGCCGCTGGCCAGGCGTTGCAGCACGCGGACCATCAGGTCGACTTCCTCGCAGGTGTTGTAGAACGCCAGCGAGGCGCGCACCGTTGCTTCGAGTCCGAAGCGGCGCAGGATCGGCTGCGCGCAGTGGTGGCCGGCGCGGACGGCGATGCCCTCTTCGTTCAGCGCCGAACCGACCTCTTCCGTGCGATAGCCGGCGAGGATGAACGACAGCACGCTGGCCTTGTCGTCGGCGGTGCCGATCAGACGCAGCCCGGGTATCGTTTTGACCCGTTGCGTGGCGTAGGCAAGAAGATCGTGCTCGTAACGGGCGATGTTCTCGATGCCGATCCGCTGCACGTAGTCGATGGCCGCGTCGAGACCGGCGGCGTCGGCGATGTTGCCGGTGCCGGCTTCAAAACGCGCCGGCACGCCCTGGTACAGCGTCCGCTCGAAGGTGACGTCGGCGATCATGTTGCCGCCGCCTTGCCAGGGCGGCATGGTTTCCAGCAACTCGCGTTTGCCGTAAACCACGCCGATGCCGGTCGGCGCGAAGACCTTGTGTCCGGAAAAGACAAAGAAATCGGCGTCCAGCGCCCGCACATCGACCCGCATGTGCGAGACCGACTGCGCGCCGTCAACCAGTACCCTGGCGCCGACGCGATGCGCGAGGTCGACGATTTCCTTGACCGGCGTCACCGTGCCCAGGGCGTTGGATACCTGGGTGATGGCCACCAGCCGGGTGCGGTCGTTGAGCAGCCGCTGGTAGTCCTCCAGCAGGAGCTGGCCCTGCTCGTCGACCGGAATCACCCGCAGGCGTGCGCCGTTTTCCTTGGCCAGTTGCTGCCAGGGAACGATGTTGGCGTGGTGTTCGAGCAGGGAGACCACGATTTCGTCGCCCTCGCCGATGTTCTGCTTGCCCCAGGTTTTGGCCACCAGGTTGATCGCCTCGGTGGCGCCGCGCACGAAGACGATTTCCTCGGTCGACGCGGCGCCGAGAAAGCGTGCCACCTTGCAGCGGGCGGCTTCGTAGGCGTCGGTGGCGCGCGCGGCGAGTTCATGGGCGGCGCGGTGGATGTTGGAATTCTCGTGCTGGTAGAAGTGCGCCAGACGGTCGATCACCGCTTGCGGTTTCTGGGTGGTGGCGGCGTTGTCGAACCACACCAGCGGCTTGCCGTTGACCCGTTCGGCCAGGATCGGAAAATCGCGGCGCACCGCCTGCACGTCGAACGCCGGGAAACGGCTGGCGTCGGCCGCTGGCACGGCGGTCGGCACGCGCGGTTCGACGAAGTAATAATCGCCATGGCCGACGCCTGGCGCGGGCGAGCGACGCGGTTCGGCACGCTCTTCGGCCAGTTCGCCGAGGAGGCGGCGCAAGGCGCCGTCGCCGGGCAATTCGAAGGGACGGGCGACGACGCGGTTGTCCGCCGTTGCCGCCGCCGGCAGCGCTGTCGCCTCGTTGAGGAAATAGTAGGGCGAGAGCGGCAGCCCCGCCGGCACCGGGGCGCCGGCCGGCGCCTTTATCGGCATGGCGGTCGGCAGCGCCGCGGCGTAGGCGGCGGGAACGCCGAAGTCGTTCGCCGACGAGGCGTCGAACGAAACGCCCGGTGCCGCCTGCAAGGCCGACGCGCTGTCGTCGCCACGTCGATCGGCAAAGTCGGCGTCGGTCGGCGGGTTGACCGCGTGCGCGGCGCCGGGCAGCGCCCGGAGGAAAGCGCTGGCCAGACGGCCGAGCGTTTGCTCGTCTGGAATGGCTGGCGCGTCGCCGGGCGAGGCGCCCTGTGAATCGCCTCGCGAATCAGCGGTAGGTATCTGGATAGTCATGGTACTTGTCGACTTCAACGTCTTCGAGAACGGCCAGCGCGTCTTCCGCGTGCACGGCCAGCGAGCAGTACAGCGAAATCAGGTAGGAGGCGATGGCGTTGCGGTCGATGCCCATGAAGCGCACCGACAGGCCGGGGCTTTGCTCGCCCGGCAGACCCGGCTGGTAAAGCCCGACCACGCCCTGGCGCTTGTCGCCGACCCGCAGCAGCAGCACCTTGGTCTTGCCGTCCTCGACCGACACCTTGTCCGACGGAATCAGCGGAACGCCGCGCCAGGTGAGGAATTGGGAGCCGAACAGCGACACCGTCGGCGGCGGCACGCCGCGACGGGTGCACTCGCGACCGAAAGCGGCGATCGCCAGCGGGTGGGTGAGGAAGAAGGCGGGTTCCTTCCACACCTTGGTCAGCAGATCGTCGAGGTCGTCCGGCGTCGGCGCGCCGGTCAGCGTCGAAATGCGCTGCGAATCGGCGGTATTGGCCAGAAGGCCGTAGTCGGGGTTATTGATCAGCTCGCTTTCCTGGCGTTCCTTGATCGTTTCGATGGTCAGCCGGAGCTGTTCCTTGATCTGGTCGTGCGGGTTGCTGTAAAGGTCGGAGACGCGGGTGTGCACGTCGAGAATGGTGGTGACGGCGCCGAGAAAGTACTCGCGCGGCTTGTCGTCGTAATCGACGAAGGTTTGCGGCAATTCGGACTCGTCGCGCTTGGCGCAGGCGACGCGCACGTCGCGCGGATTCTTGACCTGGTTCAGTCGGTAGATGCCGGCTTCCACCGGCAGCCACTGCAGCAGGTGCGTCAGCCAGCGCGGCGAAATGGTGGAAAGCTGCGGTACGGTTTTGGTGGCGTTCGCCAGTTGCCGGGCGGCGAGGTCGCCGAGCGCGGCCTGGGGGGGATGATCTGCCATGAAGGACTCCTTGCTCCTGTAGGTGCTGCCGGTGATGAAAAAAGGGGAAAAAATGGAAAATCGGCGCCGCGCGGCAACGGTCGTTCAAATATTCAAATACCGCCGCCGTTTTCCAGCGCTTCGTTTCGGGACACCGCCTGGGTGAGAAAACTGCCGGGCGGAATACTGTGCGTCAGCCAGACGTTGCCGCCGACCGAGGAGCCTCGACCGATGGTGACCCGGCCGAGAATGGTCGCGCCGGCATAGATCACCACGTCGTCCTCGACGATGGGGTGGCGCGGCGCGCCTTTTTCCAGGGCGCCGTCGGCGTCGACGCTGAAGCGCTTGGCGCCCAGCGTCACCGCTTGATACAGGCGCACGCGATTGCCGATCACCGCCGTTTCGCCGATCACCACGCCGGTTCCGTGATCGATGAAGAAGCCGTGGCCGATGCGCGCGCCGGGGTGAATGTCGATGCCGGTGCTCGAATGGGCGAGTTCGGACACCATCCGCGCCAGCAGCGGCACGCCAAGCTGGTAAAGCGTGTGCGCCAGACGGTGATGGACGATCGCCAGCGTCCCCGGATAGCAGAGCACGATTTCGTCGACGCTGCGCGCCGCCGGGTCGCCGCGAAACGCGGCCTCGACATCGCTGTCGAGCAATTCGCGTATGCCCGGCAGGGCGGCGGCGAAGTGCCTGACGACGGCAATCGCGTCGCCGTCGATGGTCGTCGGATCGACCAGCGGGTCATGGCGGGCGACGTGCGCCAGTTCCAGGCGCACTTGTTCGAGCAGGCCGCGTAGGGCGACATCGAGCGTGTGGCCGACGTAGAAGTCCTCGCTCGGGCCTTGCAAGAGGTCCGGCGGGCCGAGCCGCATCGGAAAAAGCGCCCCGCACAAGCGCTCGACGATGTCGCGCAGCGCGTCTCGGGAAGGAAACTCGCGGCCGCCCGATTCGAGAGGCCGGTTTTGCGACAGCCGCCAGCGTTCGCGGGCGACTCGCAAATCGCGGACGATGTCGTCGAGATCCCAGAGCGTCGTGGCCGAGACGTCGGCGACGGCGGGCAGCGGGGCGTTCATCGCGCGCTCCTCAGTCCTGCTGCCACGGCAAGCCGTGAAAGCGCCAGCCGCCGGTCGCGCCGCGTTGCCCGTCGGCGGTGATTTCGCCTTCGAAGCCTTCGAGCACGTTGAAGACGCGGGTGAAACCGGCACGGGTCGCCGCTTCGGCGGCGGCGGCCGAGCGTTTGCCGCTGCGACAGATCAGCAGGATGGCGTCGTTTTTGCCGGCCTTGCCGGCCAGTTCGCGCGTGAAGCGCGGATTCTTGGTCAGGGCGGCGCCGGATTGCCATTGCACCAGCGGCGTGCCGGGAACGTGCCCGACGTATTTGTATTCTTCGGCGGTGCGCACGTCGATCAGAATGGCGGCGCCGCTTTCAGCCAGTTCCCAGGCTTCATGCGGCGTGACCGAGCCGGCATAGCCCAGAGCGTCGCGGGTGGCGCGCGCGCTCGCGGCGGCGAGAATTCGGTCCGGCTCGCCGTCGCGCACGATGATCGAGGAAGACGGTTTCGTGGCCGGCGGGACGGGTTGAAGGGCGGTGGCGGGCATCGGAATCTCCAGGAAGGTCAAGCGTTCGGGGGCGGTGTCTAGCGATGGCGCGGACTTTAGCCACCGGAGCGGCATTGGCGAACGAAGAAAATCTGCATTGCTTATAACGGGGCGCCGCCGCCAGCGCGTATCGGCGAACGACGGGCAAAAAAAACCCGGCGGGAGCCGGGTTTTTCGCGAAGACGACATCAGGGTTTTGGCGACGGTTTTTCGCCGCCGGGATTCTGCGGCTTCATCATTTTGCCGCGCATGGCGCCGCGCTGGCTGGCGTGCATCTCTTCGAAGGTTTTTTTCTGCTCCGGCGTCAGTTGAGCATAGAAACTTTTCAGCGCGCTGACATGTTCGCTCATCCGCTCGTTGCGTTCTCTGGAGAATTCGAGCATTTTCTCGGCGCGTTCCGGCGTGGTCAGTTTCGACCACTCTTCCGGCGGCATCATGCCGGGGCGCGCTTTCGGCTCGGTGTCCATCAGTTTCTTCCAGGCGGGCTCTTGCGCCGCGCTCAGTTTCAAGGCCTCGTGGAGCCGCTGTTGATGCTGTTCCCTCATTTTCATGTGTTGTTCGTGGCGCGCGCCGTGATCGTACATGGCGTCGCAACCGCGATCGCGGTCGGCCAATGCCGGCGTGGCCGCGGCCATGCCCAAACCAGTGGCGAGAAGGACGGTTCCCAGGGTGCGATAGTGGTTCATTTCTTTCCTTACAGGGTTGTCGACAAGGGAGGATGAGCGTTCGGCGGTGGCTGGACGGTTTCCGTTCAGGCCCAGGTGCTCGCGGGTGGTGCGGATGAAGGCGGCAATGAACGGGTGCGTGCCCGTGTCGATGCCATGTTCACCGGCTGAAGCGTTCGGCGATTGCCGAAAAAGACGATTGCGCTGTGCGGTTGGCAGAGTATTCAAGGCGGGTCTCCGTTGAAGGTTGCTCGGGAAAACGCATGATGCCGTCAAAGACGACGTTTCGGGGTGTGCTCATTGCAACGGTTTGTATCCTAATGTTGCACCCGTGGCCGACGGTCAGCGCTCGTGCCAGTAGCGCCGGTAGTCGCTACGATACGCCGACAGGGCGCTCGCTTCGCTCAGGTTGAAACCGATGGCGCCGTTCCGGTCGGTGCGCCACTGCCGGCTGCGGCCATGGCGTTCGAGGACATCCGGATGGGGATGCCGGTAGCGGTTGCGGTAGCCGACGGGAAAGATGACCTCCTCGGCGCCGACGGCGGCGACGAAATCGGCGGTCGACGACGTTCGGCTGCCATGATGCGGCACCACCAGCACCCGGCTGCGCAGCAATTGCGGCGCCCGTTCGAGCAGGGCGCGTTCGTCGCGTGCCTCGATGTCGGAAGTGAGCAGGACGCTGGCCTCGGCGTTTTCGATCCGCAGCACGCAACTCATGTTGTTGGTTTTGGCGATTGCGTGCCGGTAATCGTCCGCGCCCGGGTGCAAAACGGTGAAACGCACGCCGTCCCATTCCCAGGACTGTCCGGCAAAACAGCGTTCGCCGGTCAGCTCGGGAACGGACGTCAGGATTCGCCCGACCGGTACCGCTTCCAGGATGGCCGACACGCCGCCCGAGTGATCGGTATCGCGATGCGTGACCATCAGGGTGTCGATGCGCTCGATGCCGATCGCGCGCAGATACGGCACGATGATGCGCTGGCCGGCATCGGATTCGGCGCTGTAGAGCGGGCCGGTATCGTAGAGCAGGTTATGTCCGGCGGTGCGCACGACCACGCCCAGCCCCTGTCCGACATCGAGAACATCGATCCGGGCGTCGCCGCTCGCGGGCCGTGGCGCCGGCCAGAACAGCATCGGCAGCAGCAGGCACGCGCCGGTCCAGCGGCCGGGAAACCCGCGCGGCAACAGCAGCCACGACACGCCGACGACCGCCAGCGCGACCGTCGGCAGGGGCGGCGTCGGTTGTTGCCAGAGCGGCCAGCCCGTCAGCCAGTCGAGAAACCACATCAGCCCCGATAGCAGCCCGTGATCCGCCTGTAATAGCGGGGGCCAGGGAACGACCGCGAATAGCAGCGCCAGCGGTGTGATCAGAAAGCTGACCATGGGAATGGCCACGGCATTGGCCACCGGCGACACCAGCGAAAATTGCTGGAACATCAGCAACAGCAAGGGCAACGTTCCCACCGTCACCGCCCATTGCGTGGCGCCCCAGCCGGCGAGCGCCGTCCGCCAGCCGCGCTGCGCGCCGACCCTGGCGGTGCCGACGTAAAACAATAGGCCGACCGCCGCGAATGACAACCAGAAGCCCGGCGCCAGCACCGCCCAGGGATCGATGAGCAGCACCGGCAGCAAGGCCAGCAGCAGGCCGCGGCTGGCGCCGAGGTTGCGTCCCGACCACAGCGCCAGCGCCACCGCCGACAGCATGTACAGCGTTCGCTGCGTCGGCACCGAGAAGCCGGCGAGCAGCGAATAGGTGCAGGCGGCGAACCAGCCGGCGGCAATCGCCGCCTTCGGCGCCGGCAGAAAGAGCATCAGTCGCTCGCCGCGCCGCCAGAGCCAGCCGATCAGACCGGCGAACAGCGCCGCGACCATGGTGACGTGCAGACCGGAAATCGACATCAGGTGCGTGACGCCGGTTTGCCGGAACACGCGCCACTGTTCGGACGAGATCGCTTGCTGATCGCCGACCGCCAGCGCGGCGAGAATGCCGACATAGGGTGCGTCGGGCGCGGCGGCGAAAAAAACGCGGCGAAGCCGGTCGCGCCATCTTTCGATGATGTAAGCCGGCCGCTCGACGAAGTCGTCCAGCCGCTCGGCGACAGCACGCGGGCGCACATGACCGGTGGCGCGCAGGCCGCGCTCGAACAGCCAGGCTTCGTAATCGAAGCCATGGGGGTTGGCGTTGCCGTGCGGCCGCTTCAGCCGCACGGTGAACCGCCAGCGTTCGCCGGGTCGCAATAGCGGCGCGTCGCGCCATTCGTCGTCGTGCGCGCCGCGATACCAGGAGAGCATGATTTTGCGCGGCAGCCGCGCCTGGGGCGTTTCGGCCGTCTCGACATCGAACTCGAAGCGCTCGCCACGATCGAAGCGATGCGGCAAGGCGGCGACGGTGCCGACGACTTGCACGTCCACGCCCTCCCACTCGCTCGGCAAGTGGTCGCGCAACCGCTCTTCCGCGCGCCAGGTGGCCCAGCTCAGGCCGAGAACGGCGGCGGCCAGTGGCGTTGCGATGCGTAAAGGCAGGTGTCGATGTTGGCTGACCGCCAAGGACAGCAGGGCGATACCGGAGCATGCGGTCAGCGCGCCAGCCAGCAATGTCAATGACGGCAACACATCCTGAACCTGCAGAAGCCCGACGCCAGCGGCGAAAGCAAGTATGGTCAGCCGCACGGTAAGCGCGCCGGCGAACCGGCAACCCGAGCGCCGGTCATTTTCCGTTGCCAGTCAACGCTTTACCACGCTTCAAGGCACCGATGGCGCGCATTCAGTTCAGTTTGAAGCGATTGACCCCCGCTTCGAGCGCTTCCGAGAGCTGCTCCAGTTGCCCGGCGGTCGCGGCGTTGCCGGCAACGATGGTGCAGTTTTCCGCCGCCATCGCGGCAACACGCTCGACGTTGCGCGCGATTTCTCCGCTGGCGACGCTCTGTTCGCGCAAGGCCATCGAAATTCCGGCGACCTTTTCCACCACCACGCGGGCGTTGTCGCCGATCTCGTTGATCGATTCCCCTGCCTTGGTCGCCAAGGCGACGCCTTCGGCGACACAATCGACGCCCAGTTCCATGCTCGTCACCGCCTCGCGGGTGCCGTTTTGAATCGTCGAAATCATCGACGAGATTTTCTGCGTGGAGAGGGTGGTTCGTTCGGCCAGTTTGCGCACTTCGTCGGCGACCACCGCGAAACCGCGACCGGACTCGCCGGCGCGCGCCGCCTCGATCGCCGCGTTCAAGGCCAGCAAGTTGGTTTGATCGGCTATCTCTTTAATTACATTGACGATCACCGATATTTCCTCGGAGTGCGTCCCGAGATCGGCGATGGTTGCCGCCGATTTGTTGACCACTTCGGCGATGCGTTCAATTTCATGGATGACATTGCCGACCACCCGGTTGCCGTCCGCCGACAGCTCGCCGGCGCGGCTGGAAAGCCGGTTGGCTTCCTGCGCGTTGCTCGCCAGACTGTCGATGCCGGCGGTCATTTCCTCGATCGTCGCCGCCATTTTCGATGCCGAATTCCGTTGCTCTTCGCTGTCGCTGGTGATTTTCACGGCGGACGCGGCGAGCGCCTTGGTGGCGTCGAGAACTTCCGTGGCGCCGCCGCGCACGTTCTGGATCAAGCCGCGGAACTCCCGGACCATGTCGTTGAGGCTGTCGGCGACCAGTTTCAATTCGTCGCGCGTGCCGAGATCCACCTGCACGCTGAGATCGCCGGTGGCGATGGTGCGCGCCTGCTCGGCGAGTCGCCCGATGCCGCCTATCGTCGCATGGTAAAGACCGATCGACACATACGCGTACAGCAGGAGGATGACCGCTGATGCCGCTATGTTGACGACCAAGTCGCGGTTCGCTTTATCGATGCGTTTTTGCAGTAGTTTCTGCAATGTCGGAAACAGGTTTTCGAACATCTCCTGGTAACTTTTATCGATCGACGCGGTCACCAGCGCGAAATAGTCGTCCGGCGAGGTGGCGTAGGTACCGGAGAGAATA
Organism: Pseudomonadota bacterium; assembly: GCA_029776255.1. Lineage (GTDB taxonomy): Bacteria > Pseudomonadota > Gammaproteobacteria > Burkholderiales > Rhodocyclaceae > Accumulibacter. Next base: position 73,574 of record JAKOTN010000113.1, on the reverse strand, counting down.
TCCTGGTTGATCAATGTCGAGATTTTGTCGGTAGACTTACCCGTGGTCTCGATCGACGATTGAAAAAGCGTTTTAAGTTCGGCATTAAAACGAGCGCTCTTCTCCATGTTGCCACGCAGGGAACTCACCGCCGAGTTCAGTTGGGCCAGGATGGTCGTCATTTCGATTTCCTGCGATTTATGCAATGGCAATTTCTTGGCCAGCATTCCGGTTCCTAGCGCCCGCAATTGCCCCATGCGCTCTATGGCGGTCGGCGATTTTTCGATGGCGGTGTCGATCAAATATGTCGAGTCGATGTCCGGGTCGTTGGTCAACCGAAATTCATCGGCGATGACCGCTTGAAAAGACAGCAGGTCGTCAATCAGACTGGTGTGGGTGGTGAAATTTTCGCGCGAGATAAGATCCATCCCCTCTTTTTGCAGGCCGGTCCATTTTTCGACCGCTTTTGTCCATGCCGGATTGGTAGCGAGGGTTGGCGGTAACATTGTCTCGATGGATTGGAACGCCTGGACGACTTCCTTTTCCTTGGCTTCGCGCTTGGTTCGCATTTGCTCGTTACCGTTGAGTACCCCCGACGACAGACCGCGGTGAATCTGCAGGTGTTGCACGAGGCGGGCGAACGGTTTGATCACCTCGATTCCCTGCAATTCCTGTTCCGAATTTTCAACCAGTTCGTGCAGGCTGTCGTAGAGCTTGAACATCAACACGCTGCTCGCCACGAGGGCCAGAGCGCCCATGATCGCGAACTTCCGTGGGTAACCAAGGCGATTCAGCAAGGCGATGACGGGGGCGAACAAAGCTTTCACGGCGCACTCCTGAAGAACTGAACGAATTGTCGACAGCGCGTCGCCGAAGGTGGATCGCGGGAGTCGGTTTTTTCAGTATATCAACCGTGGCTGGATTGCAAGCGCCCATCGTCGAGCGTGAGGATGCGTCCGGCGCGCGCGGCGAGCGCCGGGTCGTGGGTGACGACGACAAAACTGGTCTGCCGGGAACGATTGAGTTCGAGCATCAGATCGAAGACGCCGGCCGCGGTTTGCCGGTCGAGGTTGCCGGTCGGTTCGTCGGCGAGCACGCACGCCGGCTCGGTGACCAGCGCCCGGGCGATCGCCGCGCGCTGCCGTTCGCCGCCCGACAGTTCCGACGGCGTGTGCCGCAAGCGGTGGGCGAGTCCAACTTCGCCGAGCATGGCCGCCGCGCGCGTGTCGGCTTCCGCCTTCGGCATGCGGCGAACGTACAGGGGCATGGCGACATTTTCGAGCGCGGTAAACTCGGCCAGCAGGTGATGGAACTGGTAAACGAAACCGAGGTGGCGATTGCGCAGCATGCCGCGCCGCCTGTCGTCGATGGTCGCCAGATCGTTACCCATCAAGCGCACCGTGCCGGCCGTGGCCGCGTCCAGACCACCGAGCAGGTGCAGCAGCGTGCTCTTGCCCGATCCCGAGGCACCGACGATGGCCACCCGTTCGCCGACGGCGATGGATAGATCGACGCCATGCAGCACCGGCACCGCGGCGTCGCCCTGACGGTAGGTTTTGCACAGGCCCCGACAGGCCAGAACAGGTTCACTCATAGCGCAGCGCCGCCGCCGGATTGACCCGCGCCGCCCGCCAGCTCGGGTAGATGGTCGCCACCAGCGCCAGCACGAAGGCGACGCCGGTAATCGTCGTCACGTCGCGCCATTGCAGTTCGGAAGGCAGATTGGAGATGTAGTACACCTGTTTGTCGAGAAACTGCGTGCCGAGCAGTTTTTCGATGAACGGCACGACGACATCGACGTTGAGCGCCAGGGCCACGCCGCCGGCGATGCCCAGGCCGAGGCCGACGAAACCGATCAAGGCGCCTTGCACCATGAACACGGCCATGACGCTCGCCGGACTGGCGCCCAGCGTGCGCAGGATGGCGATGTCGGATTGTTTGTCGGTGACCGCCATCACCAGCGTCGATACGATGTTGAAGGCGGCAACGGCGACGATCAGGGACAGGATGATGAACATCATGTTTTTCTCGATCTGCACGGCGCGGAAGAAATTGGCGTGGCTGTGCGTCCAATCGCTGATGTAGGCGTTGGTGTTCAGGGTCTCGGCCAGGGCGCGCGAGACGGCGGGCGCCTGGAAGAGGTCGTCCAGTTTCAGGCGGACGCCCGATACCCGGTCGTCCATGCGGTACAGGCGCTGCGCGTCTTCCATGCGGATCAGCGCCAGACCGCTGTCGTATTCGAACATGCCGACCTCGAAAATGCCGGCGACGGTGAAGGTTTTCAAGCGGGGCAGCACCCCGGCGGGGGTGACGATGCCTTGCGGCGCGATCAGCGTCAGGTGGTCGCCGACGAAAACGCCGAGCGAACGCGCCAGTTCGGCGCCGAGAACGATGTTGTAGCTGTCGGGCCGCAGCGCGTCGAGCGAGCCGCTCTTCATGTGCGGGCGGAAATCGGCGACCTTGTCTTCCAGTTCCGGCAGAATGCCGCGTACCATCGCCCCGCGCACGGCTTGTCCGTAACCCAGCATCCCTTGCGCCTGCACGAACGGCGCGGCGCCGAGCACGTGCGGCTGTGCGCCGGCTTCGGCCGCCACCGGCTGCCAGTCGCTCATTTCGCCGTTGGCGCCGGTGATCTGGATGTGTGAAACCACCGCCAGGATGCGGGCGCGCAGTTCGGTCTGAAATCCGTTCATCACCGACAGCACGACGATCAACGCGGCGACGCCGAGCGCGATGCCCAGCATCGAGATCAGCGAAATGAAGGAGATGAAGTGGTTGTTTTTCTTGGCGCGCGTGTAGCGCAGGCCGATCAGTAATTCGTAGGGTAAGGCCATCAGCGGCGACGTTTCATCAAGGGTGGTGGCGCGGAGAGGCAAGCGGCGGTGAGCGGGAAAGCCGTCGGAGGGGCGACAAAGCCGCTATGCTACACGTTTTCGCGCGGCCGTCGCCCGGTACGCGCCGTGGTCTGCCGTTCCGGGCCGGTTTTCGCGGTCGCCGATCACCCGATTCTCCGTCATCGGCTCGGAGTCGCCGCCTTGCTTTCCGTTTGTCACCGACTTTTCAACGCCATGCGACTGACCTTGATTGTCCCCGAATTGCTCTGGCCCGAACCCGATGATCGCGACACGCTCGACGGCCTCGCGTGCCCGGCGCTGACCACCGTGATCGCCCGCGGCAGGCGGACGCGGCGGCCACCGCTGTCGGGCGAGGCGACGCTTTGCGGCGCTTTTGGCCTGGGTGAAGACGTGGCCTACGCGCCGTTGCGCGCGCTCGGCGAGGAGCGTCCGCTCGCTGTCGCCGGCGGATGCTGGATTTGCGTCGATCCGGTGCATCTGCGGTTGCACCAGGAGCGTCTGATTCTCGCCGACGGCAACAGTCTGGCCATCGCCGTCGAAGAGGCGGAGTCCATCGTCGCCGAATTCAATCGTCACTTCGCCGACACCGGCACGTTTCACGTCGCCGCGCCGGATCGTTGGTATCTGCGACTGGCCGCCGACACCGATCTGGGGCATTTCGACGTCTTGCCGCTGTCGGCGGTTTCCGGTCGCCGCGTCGGCAGGCAACTGCCGGAAACGCCACGACTTCGCGAGTTGCGGCGCTTGCTCAATGAAGCGCAAATGGTGTTGCACGCTCACCCGGTCAATGAGCGGCGCGAGGCACAAGGGCAATCGACGATCAACAGCCTGTGGATGTGGGGCGCCGGCGTGCTGCCGGCCACCGCCGCCGGCGACATCGCCGCCGTCTGGAGCGGCGACCCGCTGGCGCGCGGTCTCGGGCGTTTTCTCGGCGTGCCGACGGCCGCGCTGCCGGCGGATGCCGCGGCTTTCCTGGCCGGCGCCGCGCCGGAAGGTCGTCATGTCGCGGTTGTCGATGCTCTGCGGGCGCCGGTGCATTATCAGGACGGCGACACCTACCGCGCCGCGCTACTGGAACTCGAGGCACGCTGGTTCGCGCCGTTGCGGCGGGCGCTGGCGTCGGGCCGTCTTGCCGCGCTGCGTATCGACGCGTCCACGGCTTACGGCGCCTTGACCTGGGAGACGAGCCGGCACGAGCAATGGCGGCTGTGGCGTCGCCCGCGAACGCTGGCTGCCGTCGCGCAGGCGCTGGCGAAGGAGGCGGGATGACCCGCATCGATCGGCGTCCTGTTCCGCCGCGCGCGCAATGGCGGCTCGAGCAAGAGGGCTTGCCGCCCCTGCTGGCGCGCATCTACGCTGGCCGCGGCATCGCCGGACGACAGGAACTCGATTACGCATTCACCTCGCTGCTGCCGCCGGACACGCTGACCAACACCGGCGCCGCCGCCGTGCTGCTCGCCGACGCCATTGCCCGGCAGGCGCGAATCCTCATTGTCGCCGACTACGATTGCGACGGCGCCACCGCCTGCGCGGTCGGTCTCCGGGCGCTGCGCGCGTTCGGTGCTCGGGTCGATTACCTGGTGCCCAACCGCTTCACCCACGGCTACGGTCTGTCGCCGGATATCGTCGATCTGGCGGCGACGATGCGGCCGGATCTGATCGTGACCGTCGATAACGGCATCGCCAGCGTCGATGGCGTGGCGCGCGCGCGGCGACTCGGCATCGCCACGCTGATTACCGACCACCACTTGCCGGGCGAAGAACTGCCGGTCGCCGACTGTATCGTCAATCCCAATTTGCCCGCTTGCGGCTTCGCCAGCAAACATCTGGCCGGCGTCGGGGTGATGTTCTACGTCATGCTGGCGCTACGCGCCGAACTGCGCCAGCGGCGATGGTTCGGCGACGGCGGCGGTCGTCAGGAGCCGAAGCTCGCCGGCTTGCTCGATCTGGTTGCCCTTGGCACCGTCGCCGACGTGGTTCGCCTCGACCACAACAACCGCGTTCTGGTCAGCCAGGGGTTGCGGCGTATCCGGCAGGGCCGGCTGACGCCCGGTTTGCGCGCCCTGTTCCGCGCCGCCGGCCGCGATCCGGCGCGGGCGTCGAGCGTCGATCTCGGTTTTCTGATCGGCCCGCGCATCAACGCCGCCGGCCGCCTCGCCGACATGTCGCTGGGGATCGAATGCCTGATCGCCGATGACGACGGCCGGGCGATGAACATCGCGCAGGAACTGGACGCGCTCAACCGCGAACGCCGCGAAATCGAGTCGGGAATGCAGGAGCAGGCGCTCGGCCAACTCGCCGCCAGCGTCATCCAGGGCGCCGACGAGGGCGGAATCGACGCCCCCGCCGCCGTTTCCCTGTTCGACGCCGAGTGGCATCAGGGTATCGTCGGCATCGTCGCCGCGCGCATCAAGGAACGTCTGCATCGGCCGGTGTTCGCTTTCGCTCGCGGCGACGAGAATGAACTCAAGGGGTCCGGCCGCTCGATTCCCGGCCTGCATCTGCGCGACGCCCTCGATCTGGTCGCCAAGCGCGCGCCCGGTCTGTTGTCGCGCTTCGGCGGCCACGCCATGGCTGCCGGCGTGACCATTCGCGAGAGCGATTTTGTCGGATTCCGCGAGGCGTTCGCGCAAGTGGTTGACGAGTTGCTGTCGCCCGCCGACCGCACGCGCACCCTGGAAACCGACGGTGGCCTTGAAGCCGCCTATTTCACGCTGGCCACCGCGCGCTTGCTGGAAGCCGAGGTTTGGGGGCAAGGCTTTCCGGCGCCGCTGTTCGACGACGACTTCATCGTCGAAAGCCAGCGCGTTCTCAAGGACAAGCATCTCAAGTTGCGTCTGCGCAAGGGAACACAAAGACTGGAAGCCATCCAGTTCAACTTCCGGGAGGCGCCGGGAAACCGGATTCGCGCCGCCTATCGGCTGGCGATCAACGATTTCAACGGCGTGCAGACACCGCAATTGCTGATCGAACACCTGGAGAACCGGCCGGGCTGAACGCCGGGCGCGTCGCCGCGTCCAGACCGCACAGCGGGATCACCGGCCAGAATGCCGCACCCCAACTTGGTGCCTCGATGCGTTGCTTGCACCAAGACGGTGCCTGCCCTTCCCCCAAATCGGGGCGTAACTCCTTGAAAGTGCCTCGCCATGCACTGGAACGGGTTTTGCTTCATGGCAAAAACCCGATTTTCAGGAAACGCCATGGAAACCCTCAAGACAGGTAGCGACGTACTTTTCATTCTTCTCGGCGGCATCATGGTGCTGGCCATGCACTCCGGTTTCGCCTTTCTCGAACTCGGCACCGTGCGCAAGAAAAGCCAGGTTAACGCCCTGGTCAAAATCCTCATCGACTTCGCCGTGTCGACCATCGCCTACTTTTTCGTTGGCTACAGCGTCGCTTACGGTGTCAATTTCTTTTCCGGCGCCGACACCCTGGTGCTCAACAACGGCTACGAATTGACCAAGTTCTTCTTCCTGCTCACTTTTGCCGCCGCGATCCCGGCGATCATCTCCGGCGGCATCGCCGAACGCGCCCGCTTCTACCCGCAACTCGTCGCCACCTTCCTGATCGTCGGCTTCATCTACCCGTTCTTCGAAGGCATTGCCTGGAACCAGGCGTATGGCGTGCAGGCGTGGTTGAAGGCGACCTACGGCGAGGAGTTTCACGATTTCGCCGGCTCGGTGGTGGTGCATGCCATGGGGGGCTGGATCGCGCTGCCGGCGGTACTCCTGCTTGGCGCCCGCTACGGCCGTTACACCAAGGAAGGCCGCATCTCCGCGCATCCGCCATCGTCGATTCCCTTTCTCGCTCTCGGCGCCTGGATTCTCACCGTCGGCTGGTTCGGCTTCAACGTGATGAGCGCGCAGACCATCGACAAAATCTCCGGGCTGGTAGCGATCAATTCGCTGATGGCCATGGTCGGCGGCACGCTGGTAGCCCTGTTCGCCGGCAAGAACGACCCCGGTTTCGTGCATAACGGACCCTTGGCCGGGCTGGTCGCGGTGTGCGCCGGATCGGACGTGATGCATCCGATTGGTGCATTGGCGGTCGGCGGCATCGCCGGCGGTCTGTTCGTCGTGATGTTCACCCTGACCCAGAACCGCTGGAAAATCGACGATGTGCTCGGCGTTTGGCCCTTGCACGGTTTGTGCGGCGCCTGGGGCGGCATCGCCGCCGGCATTTTCGGCGCCAAGGCGCTCGGCGGTACCGGCGGCATCGCCTTCATGCCGCAATTGTTGATGACCGGGCTGGCCGTCGCCATCGCCCTGGTCGGCAGCACCGTGGTTTACACCGTCCTCAAACGCACGCTCGGCCTGCGTCTCGACCAGGAGGAGGAATACAACGGCGCCGATCTGTCGATCCACAAAATCACCGCCACGCCGGAGCGCGAGGTCAATTGGTAGGGATTTTGATCTTACAAAAACAGTCTGTAATAACCAATTATTAATAATCAGATGGTTGTAAGGGCGGGATTTTTTGTCTGTATCGGCTTAGAAGCTGTCGACCCGGTTTATTCGGCACAAAAATGTAATCAGTAACAACGCCCAATGCTCTTGTCGAATCCGCTTCGAGTCGGGAACTCGGTAGTGGTCGACTTTGGGGTGCCAATTAAATCGGGCAGCAGTGCGCCGAACGTTTGCCGCTCGGTTGTTAAGTGGAGGCAATAGAAAGATCGATAATCACTTCACCCAAATGTGTTGACTGTCAGCAACATTTGCTTAGCAGTGAGAATTTAGTTGAGTTTCAATTTTCTCAGCCAAATTCCCAATCTTTGCAACAACGGTCGTTTCGTATTTTTTGACTTTTTCTTGAACAATCGGTGCCATGTACGAATCAGTGCGAAATATATCGACATAAGGCGCATACATCGCGTGAAGGCTATCGACCCAATCACTTTTTTTTGGGTGCCGAGCAGATGTTCCGACTGAATTCCAAGTGGATGAATGGAGAACCCGAATACAGGTTGCCAAACTCGGAGCCAGCCGATCCACGTTTTCATGGGTGTGCCCCGCTAGCGAAATTTTGTACATCCGGGCTGCAAACTGTTTTGCTAGGCTAACGACCAAATTGTCCTGCTGACTGGACCACCACGCGGTATCTATCGCCGGATCTGGCGGAGCCATGTCTAGCGCAGCACCTGTTTTTCTTAACTCTTCAGATTTTTTTTTGAGAGTCGTAACATCCTGGCTCACTTGCTGAATCATTTGAAGCATGCTGTTGGAGGCGCCCCGAACCCAGTCAGTGAAGGGCGATAGCTTGTCCGCATGGTTGTGAAACCATCGAGTCATCCAACTCGGGTCGCGCAAGCTAGCGAGAAATGCTTCTTTTGCTTGCGTGGCGGTAGCTTTCCCAGCCACATAATGCCCGAGCACCAGAGCATCTTGCTCTCGCATTGGATACAGTTTCAAAATTTCGACCAAGGCAATTTCCTGTTTGGCCAGTAACTCGCGCATTGCATTCTTGGGCTGCCCGTTTTTGAAAAGCTGCTTTTGCAGTTTTCTTCGGACCTCTCGATTAAGACCATGCTGTTTCGCGGTTGTATTAAGTTCTCGAATGCTTTCGAGCCAAGAAACGGGCGAAATGATATCGGTTAATTCGGGAAACCAATCCCCAGAGTAGGAGTGTATAGGCAGCGATGCAGTTTCTAGTGTGCAGCCCTTTAAATTTTGTAGTTCCTGTTGAAGAATTCGGTCAATGGAGATGAGGGCCTGTGTCTTGCATAACCTAACCAACAAATCGGTTCTGGCTACCGAGGCGTCAGCGAACTGACTGTGCAATGGAGCCATCTCGCTCAAAAGAATCCCGGAGTACCAGAATTCAACGTTGCCTGAATCTGCCCAGTGGATTAGCTTCTCACGAAGTCTATCCAATTGCGGAGTGCGGCGCTTTTCATCAGATAGCGCCGAATAATCGGCGCTGTCGAGAAATACTCGAACAGGGTGTTGGCCGTCATCAATAGATATTAGGGGTGCTTGGACTGTCGTCGAATTGCGTAGCGTTTCGTTCATCAGTCAAAAAATCTCGCGCTGCCTGACAAACATTTCACGGGGAAGTTGCAACTGAATCGTCTCGGGAATTGAGGAGGCTCCATAACCTGAGAGAATGGCGCCGTGAGGAAGAAAAAAATATTCCCCGGGAATCGGAGAGCGTGCCGTACGGCTGGTGCGGGAGGCAAGCAAAGACGGGTTTTCTCGCTGCGGGTAGCGGTGGAGTACGGTTGCGCCTCAGCCACTTTGCTTGATCGGACGGGCTGACATTTATTGCCAATCGGCAACAAACAGGTGCCATTCGGGCACAGGATTCGATTTCCGGTCAAAAGGCGTCGGTCAGCACCTGCTGCAACCAGGCTTCGACAGCCTGCGATTCTTCCGGGCATACCGTGTGCTCGGTGGCATAAGGCTGCCACTGCACGGGATAACCCAATTCCTTGAGAAGTCTCGCCGCTCGTTTGCCGAAATCGTAGGGCACAACGGGATCGGCGCGTCCGTGCGCCATGAAAATCGGCACATCGCGATTGACGGCGCTGGCTTCGGCGGACAGGGTGTCGCTCAGCGGCATATAGCACGAGAGCGCCAGAATGCCGGCCAGCCGGCGCGGGTGCCGCAGACCGGCGTGCAGGGCGATGACGCCACCTTGCGAGAAACCGGCCAGGACGATGCGTTCATCCGGAATGCCGCGAGCGTTTTCGCGGGCGATCAGCGCCTCGATCTGCCGCGCCGACTGGCGGACTCCCTCGGCTTCTTCCCGGCCGGGGGCGAAGTCCGGCGAGACGATGTCGTACCAGGCACGCATCACATAACCACCGTTGACGGTGACCGGGCGCAGCGGGGCGTGAGGAAAAACGTAGCGAATCGCCGGCAGTCGCTCGAAGTCGAATTCGTCGACGATTGGCTCGAAATCGTGCCCGTCGGCGCCAAGGCCGTGCAGCCAGACGATCGCGCATCGCGGGTTTTCGCCGGTCTGCCGTTCGACGGTTTGCAGCAACGGGCCAGCAACGTTGCCGGAAGGCGTCTTGTCGGTCATCGCAATTCCTCGCGGGTAGAATGGCGGCAACTTCCGCTGCCGTGAAGGGTTATTTCTTGGCGCCGATTTTCGGTTCCGCGCCGGCCATCAGTCGCTGCAGGTTTTGCCAGTGCTTGCCGATCAGTGCCATGGCGATGATGCCTACCGTCGCCACCTTGGGATCGCCGCCCCACAGCAGCGTCGCGTAAATCGGCGCCGCCGCCGCCGCCACCAGTGCGGCCAGCGACGAGTAGCGGAGGGCGAAGGCGATCAGCAGCCAGGTCGCCAAGGTCGCCAGGCCCAGCCATGGATCGAGGGCCAGCAAGACGCCAGCGGCGGTAGCCACGCCCTTGCCGCCCCTGAACTTGAGAAAAACCGGGTACAAGTGGCCGAGAAAAACCGCCACCGCGGCAACGCTCATCACCATGTCGCCCAAGCCATGAGCCGCCGAGTACCCATTGGCGAACCAGACGGCGAACCAGCCCTTCACGGCGTCGCCGAGCAAGGTGAAAATCGCCGCGCCCTTGTGGCCGCTACGCAATACGTTGGTCGCGCCCGGATTGCGGGAGCCGTAGGTCCGCGGATCGGCCAGACCGAACAGGCGGCTGGAGAGTAGGGCGAAGGAAACGGAGCCGAGTAAATAGGCGGCTAGAGCGGCGACAAGCAAGATCGGAAACGACGGCATGGGGAGTGCCCGGGTTATCGGTGGCGCCCTTGGGGAGAGCGCGGGGGTGGCAGAGAGATGGCGGGATTCGAGTGATACTATGCGCAATTCTTGGCGATGCCCGCATTCCGGCACCGCCTTGGCGATTTTACACCGAGCCGACACCAGTTCATGGACATCATCTTCATCGACGAACTCCGCGCATCGACGCTGATCGGTATTTATCCTCGCGAGCAGGCGATGCCGCAGACCGTTGAAATTTCCTTGCAAATCGGCCGTTCGACCGCCGATGCCGGAAGCAGCGACGACATTCGGGACACCATCGACTACGCATGCGTCGTCGACCGCCTGCATGCCGAACTGGCGGCGCGGCATTTCAAACTACTCGAACGACTCGCCGAATACATCGCCACCTTGCTGCTCGACGAATTCGGAGCAGTCTGGGTGCGGGTCTCGATTGCCAAACTCGGCATGATGCGCGGCGTCCGGCGCGTCGGCGTGGTCATCGAACGCGGCGCGGCCCGGCGATGATGGCGCTGGCTCGAAAAACCGGGGGTCAGCCGCTGGCCGGTTGCGCGTGCCGCCGCGACGCCGATTTGCATTCGCTGGCGCGCCGTTGACCGCCGTGGTCGGCGATCAACATGCTTTTCCACGGCAGGTCGATCCACAGCAGGCCGCTCTGTCGATCCTCGTAGCGCGGCAGTCCCGAGGCGGATTCCTGACGTTGCAGCGTGTGGCTGACGCCTTGCCAATCGAGCACGATTCGCTTGGTGTCGCGCGCATCGCGTCGCACCTCGACATTCTGACCGTGCTCGCAACGATAAACGCCATTGGCGAGCTGGAAATTGAGCGCCTGTGCCGCGCTACCGGCAGCCGGGCGCGGTGTCGATTCGGAGGTCGAGGAAGGCGCTGTCGCGCAAGCCGTCAGCAGCCCCGCCAGCGTTAACGCGGCAAAGCGGGGCAACGGCCAGGCCGTCCACCGAAATGTGGCGGGCATGGTGCCTGTCGGTGAACGGAAACGCCACCGGTCTGAAAACGATTTGGCACGGAATGATTTCATGGCAGGCTCGCAATAATGCCGCTCGACGCGGTGACGAAACCCAGTCGAAAGAATGGCCGTGAGCGTCGCCCAGCCGTGACGCGCGCCGCGCATGGCCAATCCCAAGAGAGGCCGGTCTTTCGCAACATGGCGCAGGCCGTTTCTTTTCCGGCCACAACTCTCAGGAACGCTTGTTTCCCGTGAGTTGCTCGTACTTGACCCACAATTGCTCTTCGCTTTCCTGGCGCGCGGGGTCCTTGGGGATGCAATCCACCGGACACACCTCGACGCACTGCGGCGTGTCGTAATGACCGATGCACTCGGTGCATTTGTTCGGGTCGATCTCGTAGATCTCGTCACCCTGGGAAATCGCTTCGTTGGGGCATTCCGGCTCGCACACATCGCAGTTGATGCACTCGTCGGTAATTATCAGGGCCATGCTTGCAGTTCCTTCAGAACGTTGATATTTCTCGGACACGTTTGGCCAGGCGTTCGCAGATCGCTGGCTGCACGAATTTGCTGACATCGCCACCGAGCATGGCGATCTCGCGGACCATGGTCGCCGAGATGAACATGTATTGTTCCCCCGGCGTCAGGAATACCGTTTCCACTTCCGGGTAGAGATTTCTGTTCATCCCGGCCATCTGGAATTCATAGTCGAAATCGGACACCGCCCGCAAACCGCGAATGATGACCTTGGCGCCCTTGGCATGCAGGAAATCCATGAGCAGACCGTTAAAACCGCGGATTTCGGCGTTTGGATAAGGCGCCAGCACATCCCGCGCCATCTCCACGCGCTCGGCAAGCGAGAAAAAGGGCCTTTTCGGCTGACTTTCGGCAATAGCCACGATCACCCGGTCGAAAAGATGGCTGGCACGCCGCACCAAATCCTCGTGACCTCTGGTCATCGGATCGAAAGTGCCCGCATAAATCGCTACCCGTCCGTTAAGTGGCATCGGTTTCGCCTCGTCGCATCAAATGATAGAACACCTGGCCGGCGCGGCCATGGCGCACCGTTCGCCACTCGCCGCAGCCTTCCAGGCGCGTTTCCGCCTCGGCGTAAATCACACCGCTCTCGGTCAGAATACTCGGCGCGACACGCGCCAGTTTCTCGATCCAGCCCTGGTGAAACGGCGGATCGAGAAACAGCACGTCGAAACGCGAGTTGACGGAAGAGGCGAATCTTACCGCATCGGCACGGACAATCCGCACGCGATCGCCCGCCGCCAGCATCCGTGCGTTGGTCGCCAGCGCGGCCAGTGCCTTCGGCGAACTGTCGACCATCAGCACGCTGGCGGCGCCACGCGACGCGGCCTCGAAGCCGAGCGCGCCGCTGCCGGCAAACAGATCGAGGCACGACAGGCCGCGCATATCCTGCCCCAGCCAGTTGAACAGCGTTTCGCGAACGCGATCGGGCGTTGGCCGCAGACCCTCCAGATCGGGGAAACGCAGCAGACGTCGACGCCATTCCCCGCCGATGATGCGAACGGTGTTCAGAGGCTACTCTCCGGCGACGACCACGGTAACCAGATTTTCCGGCCGCACATGCCGCGCGAAGGCGGTTTTGATGTCGGCGACGGTCACTTTTTCGATGTTGGCCTGGTAATTGTCCAAATAGTCGAGCGGCAGCTTGTAAAAGCCGATCAGCGCGACGTTGTCCACGATCTTGCGGTTGCTGTCGAGGCGCAGCGGGAAGCTGCCGATCAGATTCTGCTTCGCGGCCAGCAATTCCGCGTCGCTGGGTCCTTGTTCGAGAAAGACGGACAACACCTCGCGGGTCAGCTTCAGCGCGTCGTTGGCTTGGGCTTTCTTGGTCTGCATGCCGATCTGGAACGGTCCGACGTAGGCCAGCGGCAGAAAATAGCTGCTGACGCTGTACGCCAGGCCGCGTTTGTCGCGCACTTCCTTCATCAGCCGCGAGACGAAACCGCCGCCGCCGAGCGTGTAGTTGCCGACAAGCAGGGGGAAGAAATCGGCATCGCCGCGCCGAAGCGCCGGCAGACCCATTACCAGATGCGCTTGCGCCGCCGGGTGTGGAATCCGCTGTTCGCCTCCCGCCGGCAAGGCGGCGGCGACGATGTCGGCGACCGGCGTACCCGCCGGCAGTTCGCCGGTCAGATCTTCCGCCACCGTTTCGGCCTGCGCGCGCGTCAAGTCGCCGACGATGACGACGCTGGCCCGCTGCGCGGTGTAGTTGGCGGCGTGGAAAGCGACGACGTCGGCCCGTTCGAGAGCGGCCACCGATTCCGGCGACGCTTGCCGTCCGTAAGGGTGCGCCGGATAGATCGCCTCCCAGAACGCCTTGCTGGCGATGGTGTCCGGACGCGTCAGCGATTCCTTCAGTGCGGCGACCGTGCGCGCTTTTTCGCGATCGAAGGCGCCCTGGGGAAACCGCGGGGCACCGAGGATCGCGCGCAGCAGGTCGAGGGCGGGCGCGCGCTTGTCCGGCATGGACAGCGTTCTGAGCGCCACCGACGCGCGGTCTGTTTCCACTCCGCCGGAAAGCCGGGCGCCGAGGTCGGCCAGACGGCTGGCGATCTGCGTTTCGTCCATCCCCGGCACGCCAAGATCGAGCAGGCCGCGAGTCAGTCCGGCAACGCCGCTTTTGCCGGTCGGTTCATTCACCGCGCCGGCGGCGAAGTCGATCTGGACGTCGAGGATCGGCAAGGCGTGATTTTCGACGAACAGCACGCGTGCGCCGGAGCTTGTCTGCCAGCGCTCGATTTTCGGGCCGGCGTGCGCGCCGGTGACCAGCAGCGTCAGGCAAGACCAGATCAATAGCTTGAAGAGATTCATCGGCATGGGCGGCTCAGTGGCGGAGGGCGGTTGCGGGGCGCGGGGTTTTAGGCAGCGCTTGCGGGTCGAGTTCGGCAACCGTCAGTTGCTCATCCCGGAAATATTTCCGGGCCACCGCCTGTACCTGCTCGGCGCTCACCGCCTGGAGTTTTTCGATGATGCGCCGGTTCTGGGCGTGCGAGATGCCGACCGATTCGAGCTGGCCGATTTCCATCGCCTGCGCGAACATCGAGTCCAGTTTGTAGATTTGCCCGGCGACGACTTGTGTCTTGGCGCGGGCCAGTTCGTCGTCGGCGATGCCTTTTTGCTGCACGTCGGCGATTTCGGCGCGCAAGCCGGTTTCCAGTTCGGCGCGCGTCCGGCCGTCGCTCGGCGAGCCGTGCAGGTAGAACAGTCCAGGACCGCGACTGGTCGAGTCGTAACTGGCCTCGGCATCCACCGCCAGCAGCTGCTGCCGGACGAGATGCCTGGTGAACCGCGCCGCGTCGTGTCCGGCCAGCACCGCGGCGAGCATGGTCAGGGCATAGGGATCGCTGTCGTGCTCGACATCGCGGATCACTGGCACCTTGTAGGCCATGATCAGGACCGGCAAGTCGGCCGGCGCCTGGACGGTCACACGGCGAATGCCGCGTTGCGCCGGCTCTTCCTGCGGTTTTCGCACCGGCAGGGCGTGTGTCGGCAGGGTGCCGTAATACTGCTCGGCAAGCTGAAAAACCTGGCGATGATCGACATCGCCAACCACCACCACGTAAGCGTTGTTCGGGGTGTACCAGCGCTCGTACCACGCGCGGGCATCGTCGACGGTCATGTTTTCGAGATCGTTCATCCAGCCGATGATGGGAACGCGGTAGGGGTGCGACTGGAAGGCGACGGCGCCCAGTTGTTCGAAGAGCAGCGCTTGTGGTTGATCGTCGGTCCGTAGCCGGCGCTCCTCCATGACCACCTTGATTTCCTGTGCGTATTCCTTGACGTCGAGGGTCAGATGACGCATGCGATCGGCTTCGAGGCGCATCATTTCAGGCAGTTGCTGTTTGGGGACTTGCTGAAAATAGGCGGTGTAGTCGCGGCTGGTGAACGCATTGTCGCGCCCGCCGGCGGCGGCCACGCGGCGGCTGAATTCGCCCGCCCCGACGTCCGGCGTGCCCTTGAACATCATGTGTTCGAGGAGGTGGGCGACGCCGGTGGTGCCATTGGTTTCGTCCATGCTGCCGACCCGGTACCAGACCATATGCACCGCCGTCGGCGCGCGGCGATCCTCCTTGACGATCACCCGCAAGCCGTTGGCCAACTGTCGCTCATGGGTATCGGCCGGCCAGACATTTGGCGCGAACGCGGCGAAGAATAAGGGAATCAATCGCATGTAACGCATGGGCATGAGAATCGCTTCTGATAGAATTTGGGGACGTCGAGCCTGTGCGCCGGCATCTTACCACCGCCAAAGACCCCGAGCGGCTTTGAGACACGCAATCCCATGTTTGGTTTCCTGAAGAAATCCCCCGGTCAAAAGACCGACGACGACGCCTCCGCCAACCAGGCGGAACGGGACGACACCGTGACCGCGTCATGGCGCCAGCGCCTGAAGGCCGGCCTGTCCCGTACCCGTGCCCAGTTTGGTGGCAAGCTCAAGTCGCTGTTTTCGCGCGGCAAGGTGGACGACGAACTGCTCGAGGAGCTTGAAACGCTGTTGCTGACCAGCGATGTTGGCCTGGATGCCACGCAACACTTGCTCTATCACCTCAAGATGCGCGCCAAGCGCGACAAGATCGACACCCCGGCCGGCATTCAGCAGGCGCTGTCCGACACCCTGTACGAGCTGCTGCTGCCGCTGGAGGAGCCGCTGGACATCGGCGCGCACCGCCCGTTCATCCTCATGCTCGCCGGGGTCAACGGCGCCGGCAAGACCACCTCGATCGGCAAGCTGGCCAAGCATTATCAGGCGCAGGGCTTGTCCGTCCTGCTGGCGGCCGGCGACACCTTCCGCGCCGCGGCGCGCGAGCAACTGCAAACCTGGGGCGAGCGCAACAATGTCACGGTCGTCGCGCAGCAGTCGGGCGATCCGGCGGCGGTGATCTTCGACGCCATCGCCGCCGCCAAGGCGCGCGGCATCGACGTCGTGCTGGCCGACACCGCCGGACGGCTGCCGACACAGTTGCATCTCATGGACGAAATCGCCAAGGTCCGGCGCGTCATCCAGAAAGCCGACCCCAGCGGCCCGCACGAAACGCTGCTGGTGCTCGACGCCACTTTCGGCCAGAACGCCCTGCAACAGGTGATGGCGTTCGACAAGGCGATTCAAGTCACCGGCCTGGTGCTGACCAAGCTCGACGGTTCGGCCAAGGGCGGCGTGGTCGCGGCGATTGCCCGCCAATGCCCGAAGCCGATCCGTTTCATCGGCGTCGGCGAGGGTATCGACGATTTGCGGCCCTTCCGCGCCCGCGATTTCGTCGACGCGCTGTTCGAGTGATCAGCGCCAGCGAACTAACCAAGCGCTACCCGGAAGGCCGCGAGGCGCTCCGGGACGTGAGCTTTGAAATCACCGCCGGCGAGATGGTTTTTCTCACCGGCCATTCCGGCGCCGGCAAGTCCACGCTGTTCAAGCTGCTGGCGGCCATCGAGCGCCCGACGTCCGGTCACGTCTTGATCAACGGCCAGAATCTCGCGGCCTTGCGCCGGAACGCCGTTCCCTATCTGCGCCGCAAGCTCGGGCTGATTTTTCAGGATCGCAAACTGCTGTTCGACCGGACGGTGCTCGACAATGTGCTGTTGCCGCTGGCAATCGTCGGCCATCCGGTAAGGGAAGCGCGGCGCCGGGCGCTGGCGGCGCTGGCCAAGGTCGGTCTCCCCGACCGCGAGAACACCTTGCCGATCGCGTTGTCCGGCGGTGAGCAACAGCGTCTGGCGATTGCCCGCGCGGTGGTGAACCGGCCGGCCATTCTACTCGCCGACGAACCGACCGCCAATCTCGACGCCGACTCGGCCGCGGAAATCCTCGCCATTTTTCGTGCCTTTCAGCAGGTCGGCGTCACGGTATGCGTCGCCACGCATGACCTTCCCGTTTTGTCTGGACCGCCGCCACGCGTGCTCCGCCTGCACAAGGGCGAAATGCGCGACCTGTCGGCCGCGGCAGCGGGCACGCCTTGAAAGCGTGGATCGGCCAGCATCTGACGGCGCTGCGCGACGCCTTGCGCCGCTTGCTTGCCGCGCCGCTCAACTCCCTGTTGTCGCTGCTGGTGATCGGCGTCGCCTTGACGCTGCCGACAGCCGGCTGGCTATGCCTGGACAATCTTCGTCAGGCGACCGGCGACAGCCCCGGTGTGCAGCAGATCAGTATTTTCATGACCTTGGACGTGGGCAAGAGCGCGCTGTCGGACCTCGAATCGCGCCTCAAGGACGCCCGGGCCGGCAGCTGGCGTTTCGTTTCCCGCGAGGAGGCGCTCAAGCACTTGCAAGCCAGCGAGGGCATGGCCGAAATCGTCGCCAGCCTGCCGAAAAACCCCTTGCCGGACGCCTTCATCGTCACTCCCGACGATACGCGGCCGGAAGCGCTTGAAAGTCTGGCCAGGACCTTCGCCGCCTGGCCAGACGTGGCGCACGTGCAACTCGATTCGGCATGGGTCCGCCGCCTGGACGCACTGCTTCGCCTCGGCAAACTGGTGGTCATGCTGCTCGGCATTCTGTTTGCCGGCGCGCTGGTGACCATCACTTTCAACACCATCCGTCTGCAAATTCTCGCGCAGGCCGCCGAAATCGAACTGGCCAAACTGATCGGCGCCACCGACGCCTGGATCCAGCGGCCGCTGCATTATTTCGGCGTGTTGCAAGGGGTGCTCGGCGGACTTTGCGCGGCCCTGCTGGTCACCGTCGGTTTCCACCTGCTACGCGCGCCGGTAGGCGAATTGGCGCAACTGTATGGCGCCAACTTCGTGTTGCAAGGCTTGTCGCCGTTGGACATCACCGCGCTGGCCGTCGTCGGCGGCGGCCTGGGTTGGCTCGGCGCCAGTATCTCGGCGGCGATGTATCTGCGGCGGGTTGCCTGATCGCCTGGGCGCGGCTAGCCGATCAGCACGCAAGCCCAGACCGCGACCGCATTGAGCAAGGCCACGAAAACCGCCGCGCTGCCCACATCCTTGGCCCGTTTGGACAAAGGGTGCCGCTCCAGCGAAACGCGGTCGACGGTGGCTTCGATCGCCGAATTGATCAGTTCGACCATCAGCACCAGCAGCACGCTGGCGATCATCAGCGCCTTGCCGACGCCGCCGACCGGCAGGAAGCAGGCCAAAGGAATCAACACGGCGGCGAGCAGCACCTCCTGCCGGAACGCGTCTTCGGCGCGATACGCCTCGCGCAGTCCCGCCCGGGTGTAGTGAAAGGCATTCCACACCCGTTTTAACCCGGTCCGCCCCTTGAACGGACTTTCTTCAGTCACGAAATTCTCCTAGCCAATGTTCGAGGGCTGCCAGTATAACCACTCGGCCGGCGCCGCCGGTCGGCGACGAGATTCAGGGCCCTTGCCAGACCCGGCATCGTGCGTGCCTGGCGACGAATTGGCGCCACGTTCGCCTCTTTTGTCGAAGTCGGGCCACCCGCGCGGCCACCGTGCCGTGACGCCGAATGGCGTCGGCACGCATGTTAGAATTCCCCGCCGGCCATCTTGGTCGCGCCGCCGCCGCTCCTTTCGGAAATTTGCCTTGAATCCTGACGCCCCGAACCCGACCTCCCTGCCGCCGCTGGTGATCGCCTCGCGCGAATCGCGGCTCGCCATGTGGCAAGCCGAGCATGTCCGCTCCCGCTTGCAGGCCGTTTGTCCAGGCCGGCGGGTGGACATCTTGGGCATGACCACCCGTGGCGATCGAATTCTCGACCGTCCACTATCGGCCATCGGCGGCAAGGGGCTGTTCATCAAGGAACTCGAAGTGGCGATGCAGGAGGGGCGCGCCGATCTGGCGGTGCATTCGATGAAGGATGTGCCGATGGAGATGCCGGAGGGCTTTGCGCTGGCGGCCGTTTCAGAGCGCGAAAATCCCTGCGACGCCTTGGTGTCCACGCGCTACGCCGGGTTGGACCAACTGCCGGCCAATGCCGTCGTCGGCACGTCCAGCCTGCGGCGGGCCGCGATTCTGCGGGCCCGTTACCCGCACCTGACCGTCACCAGTCTGCGCGGCAATCTCGACACGCGCCTGCGCAAACTCGACGCCGGCGACTACGACGCGATCGTTCTCGCCGCCGCCGGCCTGATTCGTCTTGGCTTGTCCGATCGCATCGCCGCGCTGCTTTCCCCCGAACAATCCTTGCCCGCACCCGGTCAAGGCGTTTTGGGGATCGAGGTGTTGGCCGCGCGCGCCGACATGATCGAACTGCTGGCGCCCTTGCACGCCGTCGACAGCGCGCATTGCGTGCGGGCCGAGCGGGCATTCTCGCGCGCCCTGGGCGGCGGTTGTCAGGTGCCGCTCGCCGCGCATGCCGAACTGGTGGGCGACAGACTCCGGCTGCGCGGTTTCGTCGCCACGCCGGACGGACGGCGGATGATCGCCGGCGAACAGTCCGGCCGGGCGGCAGACGACGAAGAGATCGGCGTGCTCCTGGCGCGAACCCTGCGCGCGCGCGGCGCGACGGCCATACTCGAACAGCTTTCACAATCCGCACGACCCGCCGATGCCGGACACGATGCGTGAGCGAGCTCCCGGCGCATCGCTCCTGTCGGCGGGATTCGCCGGCCTGGCGACCATGGACGCGCGCCAGCGCCTGCTCGGCAGAAAAATCCTCGTCACCCGCCCGCGCGAACAGGCCGCCGGCCTGGCGGCACGGATTGCCGCCGAGGGCGGCGAACCCGTCGTCTTTCCCTTGCTGGAAATCGCTCCCGCCAGGGACCAAGGGCCGTTGCAGGCGGCGATCGATCGCTTGGACACCTACTCGCTGGCTATTTTCATCAGCCCGAATGCGGTTGACCACAGCATCCCGGCGGTTCTCGCCGAACGACGTTGGCCCGACGACGTGCAGGCGCTGGCGCTTGGTCCCGGTAGCGTCGCCCGTCTGCTGGCTTACGGCATCGAAGATGTCATGGCGCCGAGCAGGCGTCACGATTCCGAAACCTTGCTCGAGTTGCCGGTGCTGCAAAAAGCGAGCGTCGCTGGCCGGCGCGTGCTGATCTTTCGCGGCAACGGCGGTCGCGAATTTCTTTCGGAAACCTTGCGCGCGCGCGGCGCGGTGGTCGACTGCGTCGCGTGCTACCAGCGCTCGGCACCCACGAATGCGCTGCCACTGGCGACGCTGTTGTGCACCGATGCGCTCGACGCGCTGACCATTTCCTCCAGCGAGGCCTTGCGCAATCTCTTCGAATTGCTGGACGACGAAGTGCGCGGCGAGCTGCGGACCTTGCCGCTGTTTGTGCCGCATCACCGCATCGCCGAATTGGCGACGGCGCTCGGCGTGCAGCGCGTGGTGCTGAGCGAACCCACGGACGATGGGCTGGTCGCGTCCTTGTGCGCGTACCGTGGCTGGTCGTGAGCGAAGAACCCGTCCCGTCGGCAAGCACGGGCGAACTCGCGCACTGGCGGAATCCATGGTTGGCGGTCGCGTTGCTGGCGCTGGGATTGACGGGCTGGCAATGGCTGGAAACCCGCCAGTTGCTTGCCGGGACGCAACAGGAACTGGCCCGCCGTCTGGCGCAAAGCGATACCGCGAACGCCGAAAGCCGCCTCCTGGCCAAACAGGCGCAGGAACAGGCGGCGGCGGCGCTCGGTCGCCTGAGCGCGATCGAGGCCAAACTCGCCGAATCGCGCAGCCAGCAGGTGCTGCTCGAAACCTTGTACCAGGATCTTGCCCGCAACCGCGACGAATGGATTCTGGCCGAGGTCGAGCAAGGCGTCACCCTGGCGGCGCAGCAACTGCAACTGGCCGGCAATGTCCAGGGCGCGGTGCTGGCGTTGCAATCGGCCGATGCCCGGCTGGCCGGCAACCCGCGCTTTCTCGCTCTGCGCAAGGTGCTGTCCCGCGACCTCAATCGTTTGCGGGTCGTGCCGCAGCCCGACGTGGCCGGGATGAGTCTGCGCCTTGAAACCGTGCTTGGCGTCATCGACACGCTTCCTTTGGCGGTTGACGCGCATCCGCGTGCCACCGCAAGCGCCGCGCCAGAAGAGGCTCCCCCCGCCGACAGCGCGTCGCCGCTGGCAACCGCGTTCTGGCGGCGGCTGGCGACGGATTTCTGGACGGAACTGCGGGGACTGATCCGCATTCAGCGTTTCGACCGTGACGAACCGGTGCTGCTGGCGCCCGGGCAATCCTTTTTTTTGCGTGAAAATCTCAAACTGCGCGTTTTGAACGCTCGCCTGGCGTTGCTGGCTCGCGATCAGGCGACCTACCGTAGCGAATTGCTGCGCGCGCAAGCCTGGATGGAACGCTTTTTCGCCGCCGACGATCCCTCGCGGCAGGCCGCGCACCAATCGCTGCGGCAATTGGCCTCGACCGAGATCGTCATCGAATTGCCGACGCTCAACGAAAGTCAGGCGGCGATCAAAACCTTCAGGCTGGGCAAGGAGCGCAAGTGAAGGCGCTGCTGTGGCTGCTGGCGCTATTCGTGCTGGCGGTGGCGCTCTCCCTGGCGGCACGCTTCAACGAAGGCTATTTGCTGCTGGTCCTGCCGCCGTATCGCGCCGAGGTGTCGCTGAACCTGGCCCTCGTCGTGCTGGTCGCCGCTTTCGCGCTGCTCTACGCCGTCTTGCGCACGCTCTCCCTGACCGCCTCGTTGCCACGGCAAGCGCGCGAATTTCGCCGACGCCAGCGCCGCGAAGCGGCCGTCGACGCCTTGCACGACGCCGTGCGCCTGTTTTTCGAAGGACGTTTCGGTCGCGTTCTGAAAAACGCCGCGCCGGCCGAAGAGGCGGGCCAGGCGCCGGAGTTGGCGGCACTGCTGGTCACTCACGCGGCGCGGCGTTTGTACCTGCCGCCGAGCGGGGAGTCGCGGCGGTGGCGGCGGGAGCCGCGAGAGTGCGCCGACGACGCCACCGCGCGCTGGCACGCGGCGGGCTTGATGCTTGAGGCCGGCAGGCTTGTCGACCAGCAGCGCTTTGACGATGCGCTCGACACGCTGTCGCGTTTCCGCGCGGTCGCCGGCAGGCGCGTCGCGGCACGCTATCTGGAATTGCGAGCACTGCAAGGCAGCGGCAATTGGCCGGAAGTCCTGCGTCTGGCGCGGCTGCTCGAGCGGCACCGCCACCTGTTGCCCGCGGTGGCCCGCAACGTCAAGTACCAGGCCCACCGGGAAATTCTGCGACGGCGGCGAAGCGAGCGTGGCGACGGGCCGGTGACCCAGGACGCGATGCACGAGATATGGGCCTGCTGGCTGCCCTACTTGCGCGGCATGCCGGTGGCGGAACGCGATTTCCGGCTGTTGCGCGACGCGTGCGACGCCTTGCGCACGCCAGCGACCACGGCTGGCGACGGTCTTGACGATTTCCCGAACGACAAGCCGTCCGACGCCCAATCAAACATCCCATGGGAAGCGGCGCTGCAGCGCATCGGCGGTCGCTTGCACGAGGGCGCGAGCCGTTCGCCCTGAGCGCCGTCAAGCCCAGTCGCGCGGTGCCAGCAGGTCGTAAATCGCCGCTTCCGGCGTCCCCGGCGCCGGTTGCCAGTCGTAACGCCATTTGACGACCGGCGGCAGCGACATCAGGATCGATTCGCTGCGTCCGCCGGACTGGAGCCCAAACAGGGTGCCGCGATCCCAGACCAGATTGAATTCGACGTAACGCCCGCGTCGATACGCCTGAAAATCGCGTTCGCGCTCGCCGAAGGGCATGTGTTGCCGTCGTTCGACGATTGGCGGATAAGCCGTGGCAAACGCGTCGCCGATCGCGCGCGTGAGCGCGAAACAACGGTCGAAACCACCTTCATCGAGGTCGTCGAAAAAAACGCCGCCGACACCGCGCGGCTCGTTGCGATGCCTGAGGAAGAAGTACTCGTCGCACCATTGTTTGTAGCGTTGGTAGACGTCGTCGCCAAACGGCCGCAGCGCGTCGCGGCAGGTGGCGTGAAAATGCCGGATGTCGTCGACAAACGGGTAGTAAGGCGTCAAATCCATGCCACCGCCAAACCACCACACCGGTTCGGCGCCCTCCTTGCGGGCCAGCAGGGCACGAACATTCATGTGCGCGGTGGGGCAGTAGGGGTTTTCCGGGTGCAGCACCAGCGACACGCCCATCGCTTCGAAGGCGCGACCGGCGAGTTCCGGGCGCCGGGCAGTGGCTGCCGGCGGCAGGGCGGCGCCATTGACGCTCGAAAAGGCCACGCCGCCACGCTCGAAAACCCGACCGCCTTCGATGATCGCCGTTCGTCCGTGCCCGGCAAGCGAGGCGCCGGGGTCTTTCTCCCACGGATCGACGCGGAATGCGCCGCCCATCGGCCCTTCGAGCGTTGTCAGGGCGGCGACGAGATCCGTTTGCAGGCGGACGAAGTAGTTCCGGAGAGCGTCGGTGTCGATGGTCAACGGCTCACGGCCCGATGGCCGATGTCGCGGCGGTACTGCATGCCGTCGAAATGGATACCGACGATGAGGTCGTAGGCGCGCTTCTGGGCCTGTTTGACGTTGTCGCTGAGGGTGGTGACGCAAAGAACGCGGCCACCGCTGGTGACGACGCGCCCGTCCCGCTCGGCGGTGCCGGCGTGGAAGACGTGACTGTCCTCGGATTCCTCCGGCAGGCCACCGATGGTGTCGCCGGTGCGCGGGGTGTCGGGGTAATTGGCCGCCGCGAGAACCACGCCAAGCGCGACGCGCCGGTCCCAAGTGGCTTCGACTTCGTCGAGCTTGCCGGCAACGGCGTGATCGAGCAGGGTGAAGAGGTCGGATTTGAGGCGCATCATGATCGGCTGTGTTTCAGGATCGCCGAGGCGGCAGTTGAATTCGACGGTCTTGACCGAACCGTCCTTGCCGACCATCAGTCCGGCGTAAAGGAAACCGGTATAGGGAATGCCGTCGGCGGCCATGCCGCGGACGGTCGGCAGGATGATTTCGCGCATGGCGCGGGCATGCACTTCCGGCGTCACGACCGGCGCCGGCGAATAGGCGCCCATGCCGCCGGTGTTCGGGCCGCTGTCGCCGTCGCCGATACGCTTGTGATCCTGACTGGAGGCCAGTGGCAGCACGTTCTTGCCGTCGACCATGACGATGAAACTGGCCTCCTCGCCGTCGAGAAATTCCTCGATCACCACCCGCGCCGATACCGCCGAAGTCTTTTTCGCGCTCGCGCTTCGCGGGTCCGCCAGCATGCGGTCGATCGCCGCATGCGCTTCATCGAGCGTGGCGGCGACCACGACTCCCTTCCCGGCCGCCAAGCCATCGGCCTTGATGACGATCGGCGCGCCTTCGCGGTCGACATGGGCGTGCGCGTCGGCGGGGTCGGAGAAAGTCTGAAATCGCGCGGTCGGGATATTGTGCCGGGCCATGAAGCGCTTGGCGAAATCCTTGGAGCTTTCGAGCTGCGCGGCCTCCCGGGTCGGGCCGAAAATCTTCAGGCCGCGGGCACGGAACACATTGACGATCCCGGCATCGAGCGGCCCTTCCGGGCCGACGACGGTGAGTTGCACTTTTTGCGCTTCGGCAAAATCGGCCAGGGCTTCCGGGTCGGCGAGGTCGATGTTTTCGAGTTCGTGCTCGCGCGCGGTGCCGGCGTTGCCCGGAGCGACGAACACGGTCTGTAAACCGGGTGTCTTCGCCAGGCGCCAGGCAAGGGCGTGCTCGCGACCGCCAGAACCGATCACCAGTAATTTCATCGATTTCCGTCCTATTTTCCCTGTTTTCATGTGCAACGCTCTACATGGCTGTCTTGCGGTGTGGTGGCGGCTGGCCGCGCTCAACGGTGGATTGTAATCGTCTACCGAGCGTCAATGCCGGAAGTGACGCGCGCCGGTAAACACCATCGCCAGACCGTGTTCGTCCGCGGCGGCGATCACCTCCTCGTCGCGCATCGAACCTCCCGGCTGGATGACCGCCGTGGCGCCCGCCGCGGCCAGGACATCGACACCGTCGCGGAAGGGGAAGAAGGCATCGGAAGCGACCACGGAACCCGCCAGGTCGAGACCGGCGTTTTGCGCCTTGCTGGCGGCGATGCGCGTCGAATCGACACGGCTCATTTGTCCGGCGCCGACGCCCAGAGTCATGCCGCGCCCGCAAAAGACGATGGCGTTCGATTTGACGAATTTGGCGACGCGATAGGCAAAGAGCAAGTCCTGCACCTGTGCTTCGGTCGGCGTCCGTTTGCTGACCACGCGCAGGTCGGTGGCCTGGACGTTGAAACGGTCGGGTGTTTGCAGCAACAAGCCACCGCCGACGCGCTTCATTTCGAAGGCGTGGTAAACCCGTGCCAAGGGCAGCACCAGAACGCGCAGGTTCTGTTTGCTGGCCAGCATTTCCCGCGCGGCGTCGGTAAGCGCCGGCGCCAGCAACACCTCGACGAAGTGCTTGCGGGCGTTCATGGCCGCCACGACATCGACGTCGACCGTGCCGTTGAAGGCGATGATGCCGCCGAAGGCGGATGTCGAATCGGTCTGGAAGGCCTTTTCGTAGGCCGCCACCAGATCGGCGTCGACCGCCACGCCGCACGGATTGGCGTGCTTGACGATCACGCAGGCGGGGGCATCGAACGTTTTCACGCATTCCCACGCCGCGTCGGCATCGGCGATGTTGTTGTACGACAGTTCCTTGCCTTGCAGTTGCCGGTAATTGGCGATCGAACCGGGCAATGGCGTCGGATCGCGGTAAAAAGCGGCGTGTTGATGCGGATTTTCGCCATAGCGCAGTGTTTCGACGCGATCGAAAGCGAGTTGCAGATGTTCGGCGAAAGGTTGCGGCTGGTTCGCATCGTCGAGCGAGGTCAGCCAATTGGCAATCGCCGCATCGTAACGCGCGGTATGCACGAATGCCTTCTTGGCCAGGGCAAAGCGGGTGGCCAGACGCAACGCGCCGTCGTTGGCGGCCATTTCGGCGAGCAGCGCGGGGTAATCCTCCGGATCGGTGACCACGGCAACGCCTTCATAGTTCTTGGCCGACGAACGCACCATCGCCGGACCGCCGATGTCGATATTTTCGATGGCGTCGGCCAAGGTCACGTCGGGCTTGGCGACCGTTTCGCGAAAAGGATACAGATTGACGCACACTAGATCGATGGTCGGAATGCCGTGCCGCGCAATGGTGTCCATATGCTCGGGCAGGTCGCGACGCGCCAGGATGCCGCCATGCACTTTCGGATGCAGGGTCTTGACGCGGCCATCGAGCAACACCGGAAAACCGGTGTAATCGCCGACCTCGATCACCGACAGACCGGCGTCGCGCAGCAGTTTGGCGGTGCCGCCGGTGGATAGCAACTGGACGCCTTGGGCGGCAAGGCCCTTGGCGAAATCCAGCGCACCGTTCTTGTTGGAGAGACTGAGCAGGGCTTGACGGATTTTCATGGTTGGCAGTCAGTGAAGGCGAGAAAGGATATGGGGAATTTTCAGGGCAGGATTTTGTGATCGACGAGCTTCTTGCGCAAGGTGTTGCGATTGATGCCGAGAATGTCCGCCGCGAGGGTTTGATTGCCGCCGGCCTGTTTGAGCACCACTTCCAACATCGGACGCTCGACGCTGCGGATCACCATCTCGTAGATCGCTGCCGGCTTCTCGCCGTCCAAGGTCTGGAAATACCCCTCCAGAGCCGTCCGGATGCACAGCGCGATATCGCTCTCCTGATTCGGTTTCATGCGGCGAGTTCCTCGTTATTGCCATCGGTCGGGTCGGCGGCTTCGGCAGCGGTGGCCACGTAATGCAGGCTGTCGTCGCGCTCGGCGAGCGTCGAGAAAAAATCATTGACCGCCTGCCGTTGCAGGTCGATGGCCGGCAACTGATTCATCATGTGACGGAAAGTCGCCGAACCGACCAAGCCCTTGGTGTACCAGGAAATATGCTTGCGCGCGATGCGCAGGCCGGTGTCAACGCCATAAAACAGATACAAATCTTCAAGATGCGCGAGCAGAACCTGGTGGATTTCAGCGACGCGCGGTGGCGGTAGACGCGTTCCAGTGACCAGAAAATGTTCGATTTCGCGAAACAGCCACGGACGCCCCTGCGCGGCGCGCCCGATCATCAGCGCGTCGGCGCCGGTCCGGTCAAGGACAGCGCGCGCTTTCTCCGGCGAATCGATGTCGCCGTTGGCGACCACCGGAATACGAGCCACCGCCTTCACCGCCCGAATGGTTTCGTATTCCGCGTGACCGGTGTAGGCGCAAGCTCGCGTCCGGCCGTGCACGGCCAAGGCCCGGATTCCCGATTGTTCGGCGATGTGGAGAATCCGCAGGGCGTTGCGGTTGGCCGTGTCCCAGCCGGTGCGTATCTTGAGCGTCACCGGTGTCTCCGGAACGGCACGCACCACGGCCTCGAGAATCTTGCCGACCAGCGATTCGTCGCGCAGCAGCGCCGAACCCGCCATCACGTTACAGATTTTCTTGGCCGGGCAACCCATGTTGATGTCGATGATTTGCGCACCGCGATCGACATTGTGCCGCGCCGCGGTGGCCATCATTTCCGGACAGGCGCCGGCGATCTGCACCGTGGCCGGCGCCACCTCGCCCGCATGGTCGGCGCGTCTGCGCGTCTTCAGGCTGCCGTAGAGCAGCGAGTTGGAGGTCACCATCTCCGAAACGGCCAGCCCGGCGCCCATTTTCTTGCAGAGTTGCCGAAACGGACGATCGGTAACCCCCGCCATCGGTGCGACGAAGAGATTGTTGCGGAGGGGAAAACCGAGGAATTGCATGGCGGGCGGGTGCCGGAAGCGCGGGGCAAGGGGACGATTCTACCCCGATCGCTGCCCGAAAAACAGACGATCGTCGCCAGCAGCGGAACGGCGACCCGGAGGCGTCAGCGCCTGCCGCCGGCGTCCGGCATGACGATGTTGACCTCGAGCACTTCGTAGTTACCCTGCTTCTCCAGCGACACCTTGATGTCGTCCGGATTGACCGACACGTACTTCGAGATCACGGCCATCAATTCCTGCTGCAAGGCCGGCAGAAAGTCGGGCGTGCTGGTGCCGCCGCCGCGCTCGTGCGCAATGATCAGTTGCAGACGCTCCTTGGCGATGGCGGCCGTCTTGGGCTTGTTGCCGAAGATCAGGGTGAACAGGGACATGCTCATTTACCCCCGAACAGGCGCTTGAACAAACCGGGTTTTTCGTAATCGACGAAACGCAAGGGGATGGTTTCGCCAAGAAAACGGGCCACGACATCGAGGTAGGCGCCGGCGACGTCGGAATCCTGCAAATGGACCGCCGGCGTTCCCGAGTTCGACGCCTGCAAGACGGCTTCCGATTCCGGGATGACGCCGATGATCGGCACGCGCAAAATTTCCTGCACATCCTTGTAGGACAGCATTTCGCCTTCGTTGACCCGTTTCGGCGCATAACGGGTGATCAGCAGATGCTCCTTGACCGGCTCGCCGCCGGACAGCGCGCGCCGCGACTTGGCCTGAATGATGCCGAGAATGCGATCGGAGTCGCGCACCGAGGAGACTTCCGGATTGGTCACCACCAACGCCTCGTCGGCGAATGTCAGCGCCATCACCGCGCCACGCTCGATTCCCGCCGGCGAATCGCAGACCGCGTAGTCGAACCCCATGTGCTCGAGTTCCTTGAGGACTTTCTCGACGCCTTCCTCGGTCAGCGCGTCCTTGTCCCGCGTCTGCGACGCCGGCAGCACGAAGAGATTGCCGTTTTCGCAGTGCTTGTCCTTGATCAGCGCCTGGGTCAACGTGGCTTCGCCGTGAAGAACGTTGACCAGGTCGTAGACGACACGCCGTTCGCAGCCCATGATCAAATCGAGGTTG
The DNA here is from genome assembly GCA_029776255.1 of Pseudomonadota bacterium. Taxonomy (GTDB): domain Bacteria; phylum Pseudomonadota; class Gammaproteobacteria; order Burkholderiales; family Rhodocyclaceae; genus Accumulibacter. The sequence goes on along the minus strand of JAKOTN010000113.1, from coordinate 44,398 downwards.
CGTAGACCAACATCGAAATCGATGACGGCGGTTTTGTAACCGCGCAAGGCGAGACCGGAGGCGAAGCTGGCGCTGGTGGTGGTTTTACCGACCCCACCCTTGCCGGACGTTACGACGACAATACGTGTCACGGACAGTTCTCCGCAAATTAAAGCAGCGATTCTAACCGTAGAACCGAGCTTCTGTTAAAGACGCCGCTAATTGATTTTCAGCGGCTCGACGATCAGCTTGGCGGTGTCCTCGCCGGGGGTGTCGATCAGCCGGACCTGCGCCGGCTTGCCGATCAGGTCGGCGGGAACTCCGCCGTCGAACGTCCGGTACAAGCCGGCCACCGAAATCAGTTCGGCGTCGAAATGGGTGCAGAAGATGCGCGCTCGCGCGGCGCCGCCGGCGCCCGCCAAGGCCCGGCCATGCAAAGGCGCGTAGACGTGGATGTCGCCGTCGGCGATCACCTCGGCGCCGGCATTGACCGCCGCCAGCACCACCAGATTGGCGCCACGGGCATACACCTGCTGGCCCGAGCGCAATGGGCGGTCGACAAACAGTGTTGGCAGCACGTCGGCGACGGTCGCGGACGGCAAGGGTTCTTTCATTGGCTCGGCGGGCGGCGGCGTCTCGACCGCCGCGGCCACGGTTTCCGTCGGCGGTTCGGCGGTGGCCGGGCGCGGTGGCCGGTCGATGGCGGCGCGGGTCGGCAAGCCGGCGGCGGCGGCGCTTTGCCTTAACGCGTCACTGCCGCCGCGCACGCCAATCACATGCAGACCGTGGTCACGCAGCACTTGCGTGATCGAGCGCCAGTCGGCGGACGACGCGTCGGCGACGCTGGACAGATCGATGAGCGCCGCGTCGTCGTCGAAAAACGCGTCGTCGCCAAAAAGCGCGCTCGCCGTCCTGGCGAGTTCCATCGGCTGTAGCGAGCGCAGCGTGACGGCGACCACGGGCAGGGTCGTGCCCTTGAATTCGATCAATTGTTGGCTCTTGGCGGCTGGCGGCATGGAATCGTCGGCAAGGTTTTCGGTAGCGGCGAAGTCTAGCGGAATCAGGCGTAAAAGCGAAATGCGGCGGCGCCGGCGAGCACTCGTCCGTCGAGTCAGGGCCAGGCCCGGGCGCCCCAGATCATCCGTTTGGCCACGAAGTGCCGCAGTGGCGGCAGGATGTCGAGAGCCAGCAGGCCAAGGCCGCGCGCGACGCGCAAGGGCGGCAGATCGTTGGAGAAAATGCGTACCGTGCCGTCGGTGAACGCGGCGCTGCCCAGGCGATCCAGGCGCCGCGCGCGGGCGTAGGTGGCCAGCGTGCCCGCCTGCCCGGCGTCGCCGCCGGTGGCAAGCAGGATTTCGGCCAGTTCCCAGGCATCGCGCAGACCGAGATTGAAGCCTTGCCCGGAAACGGGGTGCAGGCTTTGCGCGGCATTGCCGATCCAGACCTGCCGGGCGGCGGTGAGTCGCCGGCGAACGCGCAACGCCAGCGGAAAGGCGGCGCGCGGGCCGCTAGCGACGAAGTCGATACGCCGTCCGAATTGCGCGCGCAAGGCCGCGAGAAAGGCGTCGTCGTCGAGAGCCAGCAAGGTGGCGACTTTCGCCGACGGCACGGTGAACACCACCGAGTAATCCTCGCCCAATGGCAGCAGCGCCAGCGGTCCGTCGGGCGTAAACCGCTCCCAGGCGCGCCGGCCGTGTGCCGGCAGCGGGCGCACTTCGGCGACGACGGCGTGCTGGCGGTAATCGAAAACGCGTACGGTGGGATCGTCGTTGGGCGCGCCCTCGGCGTGGACGATCAGTCTGGCGGCGATTTGTTCGCGGTTGCCGTCTTGGCTGAGCGTCAGCATGGCGTTGTCGGCGCCTGTTTCGGCGTCGAGCAGTTGGCAATTGTCGAGGAAAGTCGCGTGGTCGATCCGGGCGTCGAGGGCGGCGGCGAGGTCCCGGTAGCGCATCACGTAGCCGAGCGCCGGCAACCCGTAGTCGCTGGCCTCGATCACGGTGCGGCCGAAGCCGCCGCGTTGCGACACGTGAATGGTTTCGATCGGCGTTCCGGCGGCGGCGCGCCACGCGTCGAGACGTTCGAGCAGTTGGCGCGTGCCGTGCGATAGCGCCAGCGCGCGCGGGTCGCCCTTCCAGGCGCCACGCGGGCGGCTGTCGATCAGCACCACGCGGTACGGTCCGTCGGCCAAGGCGCGCGCAAGGGCCATGCCCACCGGGCCGGCACCGACGATGGCGATATCCACGACACGGCCGTCAGTCATGGCGCATGATCTCCTCGATTTCGGCGACGGTTTTCGGCGCGCGGGTATAGACCTCGCAACCGTCGGCGGTGATCAGCACATCATCCTCGATGCGCACGCCGATGCCTTGCAAATGCGCGGGCGTGTTGGCGCTCTGACGAAAATACAAGCCGGGCTCGACGGTCAGGACCATGCCGGGCCGCAGAACGGTCCACGCCTGCTCGTCGGCGCCGCCGCGATATTCGCCGACGTCGTGGACGTCAAGACCCAGCCAGTGGCCGGTGCGATGCATGTACCACGGTTTGTAGGCGGCGCTGGCGATGGCGTCGTCCACGCTGCCGGCGAGGGCCTTGAGATCGATCAAGCCTTGCGACAGCACGCGTAGCGCCGCCTGATGATAATCGGCGAACGACGCGCCCGGCCGGAGGGCGGCGATCGCCGCCGTCTGTGCGGCGAGGACGATTTCGTACACCTCGCGTTGCACGGGGTCGAAGCGGCCGGCGACCGGAAACGTGCGGGTGATGTCCGCGGCGTAACCGGAGAATTCGCAGCCGGCATCGATCAGCACCAGCGAATCGCCAGCGAGACGGCGGCTGTTGTCGACATAGTGGAGGACACAGGCATTGACCCCGCCGGCGACGATGGGCGTGTAGGCATGACCGGCCGCGCCCTGGCGGCGGAATTCGTGACTGAGTTCGGCTTCGAGTTCGTATTCGGCCATCCCGGGCCGGCAGGCGCGCATGGCGCGGGCGTGCCCCGCCGAGGTGATTTCGGCGGCGTGCCGCAGGCAATCGATTTCCCGCGCGTCCTTGATCAGACGCATTTCGTCGAGCAGACCGCGCAGGTCGCGGATTTCGCCCGGCGCCCGTGTTCCGTCGCGATTCCGGGCGCGCACCGCGTTCAGCGCGCCGGCGATGCGGCGATCCCAGTCGTCGTCATGGCCGAGCGAATGCCAGAGGAGGTGACGGTTGGCGAGCAAATCCGGCAGCCGCTCGTCAAGGGTGTCGATTGGGTAGGCTTCGTCGAATCCGAAGGTTTCGGCGGCGCCTGCCGGCCCGTAACGGAAACCGTCCCAGATTTCGCGCTCCGCGTCCTTTTCGCGGCAGAACAGCATCGCCCTGGGTTCCACGCCGCCGACCAGGACCATGACCGCGTCGGGTTCGGGAAAACCGCTCAGGTACCAGAAGTAACTGTCGAAACGGTAAGGGTAGTGCGAATCGCGGTTGCGCAGGCATTCGGGCGCCGTCGGGACGATCGCGACGCCGTCGCCGAGACGGGCGAGCAATCGCTGGCGACGATCGGCGTAAACGTGGTGGTTCATGTGTTTTGCCGGAGTTCCCGGTCCAGTTCGGTCAGCCGCTCGGCGGTGCCGATATCGATCCAGCGACCGTCGTGTCGTTCGCCGCCGATCATGCCGCGTGGAATGGCGGCATCGAGCAGCGGGCGCAGTTTCAGCGCCACGCCGGGTGGCACGGCGGCGAAGAACGCCGGACTGAACACGCCGATGCCGGCGTAGGTCAAGGTGGGGGACGACGGGCCGCCGCCAGTGCCTGCTTCCGCGTTGGCGAGGCGTAGCCGATCGCCGTCCAGGCGGAAATCGCCGTGTGGATGGTGCGGCGGGTTGTCGACCATTATCAGATACGCGCCGCCGGCGATAAGCGACAAACGCCGCGCGCGCGCGAAATCCCAGTCGCACCAGATGTCACCATTGACGGCCAGGAAGGGCTGCTCGCCGAGCAGCGGCAGCGCGGCGGCCATGCCGCCGGCGGTTTCCAGCGCGCCAGGCGGTTCCGGCGAGTAACGGATGGACAGGCCGAATCGCCGGCCATCGCCCAGGGCGGCTTCGATCTGCTGGCCGAGGTGCGCGTGATTGATCACCACCTCGCGCCAGCCGGCGGCGGCCAGTTTTTCCAGATGCCAGACGATCAAGGGTTTGCCACCCACCGGCAGCAGCGGTTTGGGCGTGCGGTCGGTCAGCGGCCGCAGGCGTTCGCCACGCCCGGCGGCGAGAATCATCGCCTTCATCAGAAGGTCAAACCGACCTCGACCGGCCGCTCGTCCAGCGTGTCGAGCAGGCGGGCGAGCGGGCGCAATTCGCCATAACGCTGGCAGGTGCGACGCAAATAGCCCAGCACGCGCGGCATGTCGTCGAGGTAGCCGCTCTTGCCGTCGCGGTGGCACAGACGGGCGAAAATCCCCAGCACCTTGAGTTGGCGCTGCGCGCCCATCCATTCGTAATCGCGGTAAAAGGCGTGAAAATCGTCGGACACCGGCAGGCCCGCTTGCCGCGCGGCCTCCCAGTAGCGGATCACGTAATCGAGTTCCTGCTCTTCTGGCCAGTCGATATAGGCGTCGCGGTACAAGGAAACCAGATCGTAAGTGAGCGGACCGTAGACCGCGTCCTGAAAATCGAGGAGGCCGGGGTTTTCCGGAAAGCCCGTTTCATCCCCTTCGCCGACCACCATCAGATTGCGCGAGTGATAGTCGCGGTGAACATAAACCCGCGGCTGCCCCAGATTATTGGCCAGAAGGAGATCGAAAACAGCGCGCAAGGCGGCTTGTTGGCGTTCGTCGAGCGCGACGCCGAGGTGTCGATTCAGGTACCAGTCGGGAAAAAGCGCCAACTCGCGGTCGAGCAGTTGGCGGTCGTAGTCCGGCAAACAGCCGGCCCGGCTGGCGAGCTGGATCGCCACCAGCGCGCGATTGGCGTCGCGGTAAAGTCGCGGCGCGGCGGCACGATTGACCAGCGCGTGCAGATAAGTCTTGCCGCCAAGGTCGGAAAGCAACAGGAAGCCCAGAGCGAGATCCTGGGCGAAAACCGTCGGCACGTGCGCGCCGGCGGCGCGGAACAGTTCACCGACATGCAGAAAGGGGCGGCAATCTTCCTTGTCCGGCGGCGCGTCCATGACGATGCGCGTCGTCCGGTCGGGCAAGGTGACCCGGAAATAGCGTCGAAAACTGGCGTCGGCCGACGCCGGCTCAACGCGCAAGGCATGGCCGGGAAACTGCGGACCGACGACCTTCTCGATCCAGTCGTGCAGCAAGGCGGTGCGCGGCATGCCGCTTCTCCTTTGATGATGATGCTAAAATGCCCCGATTCTACCATCCGCTCCGCGGCGCCAAGCGCTGACGGAAACAACCCGCCGCCTTTCATACTGCACAACACGGAATGAAATTTCCCTCTCGGCGCAAGCCGCTGGCCCTGATCCTCTGCTGCAGCTTCGCCGGCACCGTCGCCGTCGGCGCCCTCGATCCGGCGCATGCGCAGACGGTGGCGCCCTTGCGCGTCGATCCGAGGCTGCTGGGATTGCCGCCGGCAAAGCCGGTTGCCGCCTCGCCTTCGGCGCCGGTCGACATTCCGGTGGCGCAGACCGCGCCGATCGACACGCCGTCCGTCGAAACGCGCGCCGTGTCGAATTCGACCGCTGAGGCGCGAAACGACGCGGTGAAGGAAAACGCCCCGCCGACGTCGCCATCCGCGCCACGCGCCGCGCCATCCGCCTCTCGCGCCGGCAAGGACGCCAAGCCTCAAATCGTGCAACGGACGCCGCCGCAACCCGGCACCTCGGCGGCACCGGAACTGGCCAGTCAGAAAACCGGTGGCGAAATCGCCGCCGCGCGCGTGACCGACAAAAGCACCGGTGCTGGAAAAGCGGCCCGCGCACCGTCGCCAGACGGCTCGAAAAACGCGCCGCCACCGGCGGTCGCCAGTGTCGCGATAGCCGCTGTTCCCGAGACCGCGCCCTTGCGTCTGCAAATGGCCAGAAAGCTGGTCTTGCCGGTGGAGGAAACCGATCAGCCGCAACCGGCGTTCATCAGTGGCCAAAAGCTGTACGGCATCGTCGATAAAGAAATGATCGCCGAGGAAAACGCCGAGCTGCGCAAGGCGGGCCGGGTAATGACGGGTGATCGCCTGATCTATCATCCCGTCGACGACGAAGTCGAAGGAACCGGCAATGTGCGTCTCACTCAAGGCGACGATGTCATCGCCGGGCCGAAAATGCGCATGAAACTGGAGGAGCAGGTCGGTTTCGTCGAGCCGGCGTCCTATTTCTTCAAGCGGGAAGTCGACGAGTCCGCCAAACCGAAAGGCGGTCGCTTCCTGGCGAACAACGACACCGACACCGGTTTCGCCGCCCCGCGCACGATCAACATCCGGCCCGGACAAACCAAGGCGAAAGGCCCGAAAAAATCGGTCGGCACACCATCGGAAGCGCATGGCGACGCGGCGCGCATGGATTTCGAGGGCGAAAACCAGATTCAGTTGACCAACGCGACCTACACCACATGCAAACCCGGCAAGGAAGACTGGTTTCTGACCGCCAGCGATCTGCATCTCGATTACGACGAAGATGTCGCCACGGGCAACGATGCCACCATCCGGTTTTTCGATGTGCCGATCCTGCACTCGCCGTGGATCTCGTTTTCATTGAATCACCAGCGGAAATCGGGCCTGCTGACGCCGACCTACGGATCGAGCAGCGACAACGGCCTTGAGTTCACCCTGCCGTATTACTGGAACATCGCGCCGAACATGGACGCCACCATCGCGCCACGCCTGCTCAGCAAGCGCGGTTTGCAGCTTGGTGGCGATTTCCGCTATCTCAACGAATGGAATGGCGGTGTTTACAACGGCAAGTCCCGTGTCGAATACCTTCCGAGCGACCAATTGCGCAATATCGATCGCTGGGGCGTGGCGCTGACGCATACCCAACTGGCGATGACCAACGGTTTTTCGGGAGCGATCAATTTCAGCCGCGTGTCGGACAACGACTATTACACCGATTTGTCGAGCCAGATTTCCAATACGGCGAAAACCCAATTGCTGCAACAGGCGGCGGTGACCTACGATACCGGCTGGTGGAACGTGAGTACCAACTTCCAGAAGTTCCAGACGCTGCAGCCAGACCCCAAGAATCCCGTCACTGCGCCGTACCGGATGTTGCCGCAGATCAACTTCAACGCACGACAGCCCGATTACCTGATGACCGACAGCGCCTTGTTCGGGCAATACACCCACTTCACCTCACCGAACAAAAACTGGCCAGAGGGGCAGCGGGTGATCCTGCAACCGCAGATTTCCCTGCCCTACGTGACCCCGGGCTGGTATGTGACGCCACGGGTTGGATTCAATCTCACGCGCTACGCCCTGACAGGCACGACCGGCGGCGGTTCGATCAGCCGGAGCCTGCCGATTTTCAGTGTCGATTCCGGCATGGTTTTCGAACGGCCGACCCATCTTTTCAATCGCGACTACACGCAAACACTCGAACCGCGGTTGTTCTACCTGAATATTCCCTACCGGAACCAAAGTCAGATTCCGGTCTTCGACACCGGTCTGGCGGACTTCAATTTCGCGCAGATCTTCGCCGACAACAAGTTCTCCGGCTGGGATCGGATCGGCAATGCCAATCAATTGACGGCCGCCCTCGGCTCGCGTCTGATCGACCCGGCGAACGGTGCCGAAATCATGCGGGCGATGGTCGGTCAGCGTCTCTACTTCACGGATGATCAAGTGACACTGCCTGGCGTCACTAGCCGGCAATCGAACAAATCGGATTTCCTGGCCGCCTTCTCCGGACAACTGCTGCCCAAGCTTTACGCCGACGCCGCCCTCCAATACAACACCAATGCGCAGCAATTCCAGCGCTATTCATTAGGTGCGCGCTACGCTCCCGAGGTGAGCAAGGTGGTTAACGCCGGCTTCAGCTACAACGCCGATGCCGCAACCCCGATCAAGCAGCTGGACATCTCCGGTCAATGGCCGATCACCGGGCGCTGGCAAGCGATCGGGCGCTACAACTATTCATTTCTGCAAAAACAACCGATCGAAGTCATCGGCGGACTGGAATACAACGCCGGATGCTGGGCGGTACGCGCCGTCGGGCACCGCGTCCAAACCACACAGGCAAACGCCAGCACGCAAATTTTCCTCCAGCTGGAACTGAGCGAGTTCGCACGCCTCGGAACGAGTCCCTTGGATCTCCTGCAACGCAATGTCCCTGGCTATAGTTTGATGAATCAGACGGTGGTCGACCATTCTTCGGTGGACCGATAGGGTCGACAATGACACTTTTATTTCGCTTCGTACTCTTTTCGCTTGCTTTCGTCGGTCTGGCTTCGGCACAGAATGCGCCGCGCAAGACCGCGCTACCGATTCCCGTCGATCGCATCGTGGCGGTGGTCAACGACGAAGTCATCACCCTGCAGGAGTTGCGGGCGCGTCTGGATTCCGCCATGCATCAGTTGCAAGGACAGGGAACCGCCTTGCCGCCGCGTGACGTGCTCGAGAAGCAGATGCTCGAACGGATGGTGATGGACAAGGTGCAGTTGCAATTCGCGCGCGATACCGGCTTGCGGGTGGATGACGGGCAACTCGACCAGGCCCTGCAACGTATCGCCGCCACCAACAAACTCTCGCTGGCCCAGTTTCGGACGGCGCTGGAGAGGGACGGCATCCCGTTCGCGAGTTTTCGCGAAGAAGTGCGCGCCGAAATGATCGTCGCCCGCCTGCGCGACCGCGAGGTCGACAGCAAGCTGTTCATCTCCGAAGGCGAAATTGACAACTACCTCACCGGCAGTTCAGAGAAAGGAACGGCCGCGAACGAGGAATATCAATTGGCCCACATCCTGCTGCGCGCGCCAGAGTCCGCAAGTCCGGAACAGATCCAGAAACTTCGCGCCAAGGCCGAGCAGGTGCTGGAACGTCTGCGCAAGGGCGACGATTTCGCGCAACTGGCCGCCTCGTACTCGGACGCCCCGGACGCCCTGAAAGGCGGCGACCTCGGCTGGCGTCCGCTCGAGAGAATGCCGGCGATGTTCGCTGAAACGGCCACCCGGTTGAAAGCCGGCGAGGTCTCGCCGGTGTTGCGCAGTTCGAACGGTTTTCATCTGATCAAACTGATCGCCAAGCGCGGCGGTGGCGCGCTACCGGCCATTCAGCAAACGCATGCCCGCCATATCCTGATCAAGGTCAATGAAGTCACCTCGGAGGTGGAGGCCAGGCATAAAATCGCAAGCCTGATCGAACGGATCAGGAACGGGGAAAGCTTCGCCGAATTGGCGCGCCTGTTCTCGAACGACGGCTCGGCGGCCAAGGGCGGCGACCTGGGTTGGATCTACCCCGGCGACACGGTACCCGAATTCGAGCGGGCGATGGATCTGCTGGCTCCCGGCGATCTCAGCCCGCCAGTGCAGTCGCCTTTCGGCTTTCACCTGATCGAGGTTCTCGAACGCCGCGTGCAGGATGTGTCGAGCGAGCGCCAACGCGCGGCGGCGCGCCAGGTGCTGCGCGAACGCAAGCGCGACGAGGCGTATCAGGATTGGCTGCGCCAGGCGCGCGATCGCGCGTATGTCGAACTTCGGCTCGAAGAACGGTGAACGGTCGCTGGCCGGTGATTGCCGTCACCGCCGGCGAACCCGCCGGTGTCGGCCCGGAAATCTGTCTGCGCCTGCCGGAGCGGACCATCGGTTTGTCGCCGCCCGCGCGCCTCGTAGTCCTTGCCGACCGCGCGCTGCTGGCGGCACGGGCGGCGGCGTTGCGCCTGCCGGTCACCCTGCGCGACTGGGACCCGGTTCAACCGCCTGCCGCCGGAACGCTCGATGTGCTGCATGTGCCCGTGGCGGTGCCATCGACGGCTGGCCATCTCGACAAGGCCAACGCCGCCCATGTGCTGGCACTGCTTGATCGCGCGCTTGCCGGCTGTCGGAGCGGTGAATTCTCCGCCATGGTCACCGCGCCGGTGCATAAAGGCGTGATCAACGATGCCGGCATTCCGTTTACCGGGCACACCGAATACCTGGCCGAACGCACGGCGACTCCGCGCGTGGTGATGATGCTCGCCGGCGGTGGTCTGCGGGTGGCGCTGGTCACCACACATCTCCCGTTGAAAGACGTTCCGGCGGCGGTCACGGCGACGGCGGTGGAGGAAACGCTGCGCATTCTGCATCGGGAAATGCAAGACAAATACGGCATCGCCAATCCGCGCATCCTGGTCGCCGGTCTCAATCCGCATGCCGGCGAGGGCGGTTACCTCGGCCGCGAGGAAATCGAAGTGATCGCGCCGGTCCTCGACAAATTAAGGGCCGACGAGGGAATGATCCTGCTCGGCCCCCTGCCGGCCGACACCCTGTTTTCGGCGCCCGTGCTGGCGCGCGGCGACTGCGTGCTGGCCATGTATCACGATCAGGGGCTCACCGCGCTCAAATACGCCAGCTTCGGACACGGCATCAATGTCACCCTGGGTTTGCCGATCATCCGCACCTCGGTCGATCACGGCACGGCGCTCGAATTGGCGGGCAGCGGCCAGGCCGACCCCGGCAGCCTGTTCGTCGCCGTCGAGCAGGCCATCGCCATGGTGGAGCGATCCGGCGGTGGCGCATCGCGCGCATGAGCGGGCACGTCGCGCGCAAACGCTTTGGCCAGCATTTTCTCGTCGATCAAGGGGTTATCGCCGAAATTGTCGACCGCCTGGTAGTCCGGCCGGACGATCCTGTCGTCGAGATCGGTCCCGGACTGGGGGCGCTCACCGAGCCGCTGTTACAGCGTTTGAACCACTTGCACGTGGTCGAGATCGACCGCGATATCATTTCCCGGCTGCGCGGAAAATACGCGCCGGAGCGACTGACGATTCATGCCGGCGACGCCCTGGCTTTCGACTTCGGCAAATTGGCCGACGCGGCCGGCGCCGGATTGCGCATTGTCGGCAATCTGCCTTACAACATCTCGACGCCCTTGCTTTTTCACTTGGCGCGCTTTGGCGACAAGGTTCGCGACATGCATTTCATGTTGCAAAAAGAAGTCGTCGAGCGGATGGTCGCCCAGCCGGAAACCAGGGATTACGGCCGCTTGTCGGTAATGTTGCAATACCGTTTCGCGCTCGATTGGTTGCTCGACGTGCCGCCGACGGCCTTCAAACCGCCGCCCCGGGTGCAATCGGCGGTGGTGCGGCTGATACCGCGGCCGGCGACGGATTTATCGGCACGGGATGAGGAATTCTTTGCCACGCTGGTCGCGACGGCCTTCGCGCAGCGGCGCAAGATGTTGCGCAACAGCCTGCAGGATCTGGTCGAGGACGTTCGTTTGAGTGCGCAAGGCATTTCCCCGACCGCACGCGCCGAGGACCTTTCCATCGGCGACTATATTCGTCTGGCCAACAGCCTGAAATAAGCGCGGCGTGCCGTGTTCATTTCCTGGCACGCCGTCCCGATCCCGCGCGATCAGCCGTCTTTCTTGACCGGGCAACTGCTGATACCGAAAATCGAATAAGCGGGGCATTTGCCGATCAAGCCGGTCAGCAGCGGGACCACGCCGATCCAGCCCCAGACACCGATGACGCCAGTGATCGCCAGGGCCACGAGCGCGATACCGATAACGATGCGCAGAATCTTATCCAGTCCGCCGACATTGCTTTTCATGGTTTTCTCCATTGAGTTGTTGAGTGACGGCGCTCAGAATAGGTCGCTGCGTTGCCGTTGTCTGTAACCGCGGTCACACAGCGGACGGTCTCTCTGTTTTGCCTCAATGGCCACCGGCGGCGATGTGCTGCAAGCCGTCGGCGTCGAGCACGACGATGTGTTCACGGCCGAGCGTCACCAGTCCCTGCATGGCGAAACCCTTGAGCAGACGGCTGACGATCTCGCGAACGCTACCCAGTTCCTCGGCGAGCGCCTGATGGGTGGCGTGAAGGGTGCCGCCCCTGGTCAGCAGAAGCTTTGCCAGACGCTGGTCAAGCCGGTGAAAAGCGACTTCTTCGACCAACTGCATCAACTCCGCGATTCTTTCGGCAAAAAGATGAAAAACGAAGTCACGGAAAGCACGGCTTTCGGCGAGCAATGCTTCGAAGGTCGCCATCGGCAGCAGCAGCAGCGTCAGATCGGTCTCCGCGACGCCGCGTGCCGCATAGGGACTGTGCCCGAGCAGGCAACTCGAACTGATGATGCACGAGCCGCCCGGTTCGACGCGATAGAGCAGCATATCGCGGCCGTTGGCCGTGCTTTTCACGACCTTGATCGCGCCGGCAAGCAGGAGCGGAAACCCCAGGCAGTCCTGCCGCTCGGAAAACAGCGCGGCGCCGGCGGGCACGTGAAGCAAATGGCCACCGTCGCCAACGGCCACGGCGCGCGCATCCGGCAAGTCACGCAGTGCGGGATAAAGCGCAAGCACTTGCTGCCGCAAATTGTCCGGCAGCCTTGTCATCCGGCGTCGAATTCCGCCACCACCGGCGCGTGATCCGAAGGGCGCGCCAGCTTGCGCACGTCGCGGTCGATCGCCGCCACCGTGCAGCGTGCCGCCAGCGCGTCGGAAAGGAGCACATGGTCGATCCGCAGCCCCTGATTTTTCTGAAAACCGAGCATCCGGTAATCCCACCACGAGTAACTTTTCGCGGGTTGTTCAAAAAGGCGGAAGCTGTCTTGCAAACCGAGGCGCAATAGCTGCTGAAAGGCCGAGCGTTCCGGCTCCGAACAGAGAATCTGCCCGGCCCACGCCGCTGGATCATGCACATCGCGATCGTCGGGGGCGATATTGAAGTCGCCGGCCAAGATCAGGCACGGATTGGCCCGCAGCAGGTCGCCGATCCAGCGCTGCAACGCCGCCAACCACTCGAGCTTGTAAGCGTACTTGTCGCTGCCGACGGCCTGGCCATTCGGCACATAGGCGCAAACGATGCGGAGACCGCGCACCGTCGCCGCGATCAGGCGCTTCTGCGGGTCCGGAAAAACCGGATTGCCGCATACCACATCCGTCAATTCCTCGCGGGACAGCAGGGCCACGCCGTTGTACGTTTTCTGGCCGCTGTAGGCAACGCGATACCCGGCGGCTTCGATGGCCTGTACTGGAAAAACCGGGGCGTCGAGCTTGGTTTCCTGTAGGCAGACCACATCCGGGCAGCGGACCGCCAGCCAGTCAAGCAGTTGTGGCAACCGCACCTTGAGCGAATTGACGTTCCACGTGGCGACGATCACTCGGTGGCCGCTCCGGAACGCTTGCTGCCATAGGGCGCCGTAGTCGGGTAGCCGGCGGCATCGAGCAGCGCGTGCCAGGCGGCCGATGCAAAGCCGCTGCTCCCTTGCCGTCCGACGCGAATGCTTGGCAGCGCCGCTGGTCCGCCAAGCAGCTTGCCGAGTTCGGCAAGCTCTTCTTCACTGCCGATGACTTTCTCCGAAAACGGTACGCCGCGACCGTTGAGCAAGGCACGTGCCGGCTTGCAGGTTTCGCAACCGTTGCTGGTGTACAACACCACCGGAAACTTCTCACTGGCACGCTTGACGGCGAACGGTACGGCGGGTTCGTCGCCGCCCGCCGCGCCACCGGTGGACTTCGCCGCTTGTTTGGCCCCCGGCGGGGGAGGCTGGTCGGAAATGACCGTGCCGCCGGTTTTCGGATCGATCCAGCGATAGGTCGTCTGACCGGCGAACGCGCCGCCGACCAGCACCGCGGTGATACCGGCCAGGCACGACAGGGCGGTGGGACGCATTTTCATCTCTCCTCGTCGGCTAGACAACGATCATGCCGCTGTGGCGAAGCAGCGCATCCACCCGCGGCGCGCGGCCACGAAAAGCCCGGAAATTCTCGATTGCCGGGCGGCTGCCGCCCACGGCGAGAATTTCGTCGAGGAAGCGTTGCCCGGTCAGTGGATCGAAAGGATTGCCGGCCTCCTCGAAAGCACCGTAACAATCGGCCGACAACACCTCCGCCCACTTGTAACTATAGTAACCAGCGCCGTAGCCGCCGGCGAAAATGTGCGAAAAACCGTTCGGGAAACGGTGCCAGGCCGGAGGCACCAACACGGCGACTTCGCGGCGCACGTCGGCCAGCAGATCGAGGACGCCACGCTCCCCGGCGGGGTCGAAGTCGTCGTGCAAGCGCATGTCGAAGAGCGCGAACTCCACCTGCCGCAGCGTCTGCATGCCGCTCAAAAAGTTCTTCGCCGCCAGCATCTTGTCGAAAAGCGGACGCGGTAGCGGCTCGCCGGTGTCGACATGGCCGGACAGGCCTCGCAACACCTGCCACTCCCAGCAGTAGTTTTCCATGAACTGCGAAGGCAACTCGACCGCGTCCCATTCGACGCCGTGGATGCCGGCAACGCCAAGTTCGTCGACCCGGGTCAGCAAATGATGCAGGCCGTGGCCTGTTTCGTGGAACAGCGTGATCACCTCGTCGTGCGAGAACGTCGCCGGGCGTGGCCGACCGTCTTTTTCGCCGACCGGGCGTGAGAAATTGCAGTTGAGGTAGGCCACCGGAATCTGAACGCCATCGCCGGGCGGCAGCCGGCGGCGTCCCATCGCCTCGTCCATCCAGGCACCGCCGCGCTTGGTTTCGCGCGCATACAGGTCGAGGTAAAAACGGCCGATCAGGTCGCCGGTAGCGTTCTCGATGCGGAAAAAACGTACGTCTTGATGCCACACCGCCGCGCTATCTGGCCGCAGGCGCACGTCGAACAGGGTTTCGATTACCTTGAACAGGCCGGCGAGAACGTTTTCTTCGGTAAAGTATTGCTTGACCTCGTGTTCCGAGAAGGCATAACGCGCTTGCAGCAATTTTTCGGAAACGTAAGCCACATCCCAGGCCTCCATCGTTTCCAGCCCAAGTTCCTCGCGCGCGAAGGCGCGCAGATCGGCGACATCCTTTTCGGCGAAAGGGCGGGCCTTGGTCGCCAGATCGCGCAGAAAAGCAAGCACTTGCGGCACCGATTCCGCCATTTTCGGTACCAGCGACACCTCGGCGAAACTGGCATGGCCCAGCAGGCGCGCTTCTTCGCGGCGCAGCTCGAGTATTCGGAGAATCAGCGCGCTGTTGTCGAATGGGCTGTCGTCGAACTCGGCGGCACGCGTGGCGTAAGCGCGATACAGCGCCGCGCGCAGACGGCGGCTGTCGGCGTACTGCATCGCCGGCAGGTAGGAAGGCATGTGCAGCGTGAATTTCCAGCCGTCCTTGCCGTCGCGCTCGGCGGCCTGGCGCGCCGCCTGGCGGACATCGGCGGGTAGCCCCGCCAGTTCGGACTCATCGCTCACCCATTCGGCGAACGCATTGGTGGCGTCGAGCAGGTTTTCGGAGAATTTCGCCGACAGTTGCGCCAATTCCTCGACGATGGCCTGGAAACGCGGCTTCAGGTCGTCCGGCAGATCGGCGCCGGACAAGCGGAAATCCCGTATTTCGTGGTCGACGATCCGGCGTTGCGCCTGCGTGAGTCCGGCGTACTCGTCGCCGGTGGCGATTGCCTTGTACTTGGCGAATAACGTGAGATTCTGGCCAACCTCGGCGTAGAAGCGCGACACCTCGGGCAGCATGCCGTTGTACGCCTCCCTCCATTCGGGAACATCGTTGACCGAATGCAGGTGCCCGACAATTCCCCAGGCGCGCGAGAGCCGTTCAAAGCCGTCGGCGAGCGGCGCGGCGAAATCCGCCCAGGTGGCGGCGACATCGTCGCCGGTGAGTCTGGCGATGAGTTCACGGCCTTGCGCGAGCAATTCGCGGATGGCGGGTTGGACATCGTCGGGCGCGATGGTGTCGAAACGCGGCAGGCCGGCGAAATCGAGCAGCGGGTTGGACGGCGTGTTTGGCGAAAGATCGGCGGTCATCAGGGGATTCCGTATTCCATATGTAGAGGGCGTTTGTCCGCACGCCGTGATCGGCGCCGTCCAAAACCCTTCATTTTATTAAGTCGCGATACGCATGCCAGGACGCATGTCCGAGCAGAGGCATCAGGACGATCAAGCCGAAGAATAAAGTGGCGAAGCCGAGAACGGTCAGCAGGACCACTACCGCCGCCCACGACAGCATCACCTTCGGATTCAAATCGAAAGCGCGCAGACTGGTGCGCATGGCGACGACAAGGCCGACATCCCGGTCGAGCAGCAAGGGCACCGAAACGACCGTCACCGCAAACACTAGCAGCGCGAGAATTCCGCCGCTGAGCAGCCAGATGAACAGCAGATCGCGAAACTCCGCGCTTTGCGGCAGCGCGGCGAGCAAACCGAGCAGATCGGGCGGAATTGTCGGCGCGAGCAGCAGGAACAGTGCTGTCGACAGCCGCTCCCAGGCCAGGCCGATGAATGCCAGAAATAGGCCTAGCGCGATCAGGGCTGGCGCGTTGCGGCGCCCGCCGGCGAGGGAAACGAAAAAAGTCGAGGGTTGCCCGGCGGCGTGTCGCCGACTGATTTCGTAAAGGCCACCAGCGAGCAATGGCGCGACCAAAAAAAACCCCGAGACGGCGGCGAGAAACAAGTGCCCATTGCGCCAGGCGAAAATCGTGATCAGGTCACCGGCGATGGCGAAAAGCAGGCCATAGGCCAGGCTGGCGATCGGATTGGCGCGCAAATCCCGCCAACCGGCGACCAGCCACGCCGGAATGCGAGTGGCGGACACCGCGTGCACGCTTGGCGACACCTCGCCGGAACAGGCATTGCGTGATTCGTTCGGACCCATGGCTCCTCCTTGTCGAATGGGCGTTAGCCGCCGCTCGCCGTCATCTGGCGCTGGTTTTAGTCGACGAAGGACTCGCCGGTCAGGCGCTCGCAGGCTTCGGTGTATTTGGCCTGGGTTTGCGCCAGCACAGCGGGAGGCAAGGACGGCGCGGGGGCTTGTTTGTTCCAGTCCAGCGTTTCCAGGTAATCCCGCAGATATTGCTTGTCGTAAGAAGGCGGATTTTCGCCTTCGCGATAGGCGTCGGCCGGCCAGAAACGAGAAGAATCTGGCGTCAACGCTTCGTCGATCAGATGCAGGGTTCCGGCGCCATCGACGCCAAACTCGAATTTGGTGTCGGCGATGATGATGCCGCGAGCCGCCGCGTGGGCGGCGGCGGTGGTGTATAGCGCGATGGCGGCGGCGCGGGCCTGCTCGGCGATGGTTTGGCCATCCCCCGCCGGCAAGTCGGCAAAGGCGCGCTCGCAGGCGGTTTGCGCCTGGGCGAAGGAAATGTTTTCGTCGTGTTCGCCGATGACGGCCTTGGTCGCCGGCGTGAAGATCGGCGCCGGCAACTTGCTTGCCAAGCGCAGGCCGATGGGCAGCGGCACACCGCAAACGCCGCCCGTGATCTGGTAATCCTTCCAACCGGAGCCGATCAGGTAGCCGCGCACCACCGCCTCGATCGGCAACGGCCGCAGGCGCTTGACGACTAGCGCCCGCCCCCTCACCTGCTCGCGCTCGTCGGCGGCGACCACGCTCTCCGGATCGATGCCCGTCAGTTGATTGGGAACAATGTCGGCGAGCTTGGTGAACCAGAAGCCGGCCAGGCGGGTCAACACCTTGCCCTTGCCGGGTACGGGGTCGGGCATCACGACGTCGAAGGCGGAAATCCGGTCGCTGGTGACGATCAGCAATTTGTCGGAATCCACCGCGTAGATGTCGCGCACCTTGCCTCGTCCGAGCAACGGCAGGCTTTTGATTGAGGATTGAAAAAGGGCGGAAGCCGGGGCGGCGCTGGTGGGGATTTGGGTCACGTTGTCAGCCTGATCGGACAATGGAAAAACGAGGGTATCGACGAAAAATCGGCCAGTAAATTGGTCCGGCGGGACAGCGCCGAGCGGGCGATTATAGGGCAGATCCGTTGCCGGTTCGGCCACCCACACAGCCTTTCCGTCGCCGAGGAGGCACGTTCAGTTGCCGATATGCATTTGATAATTGGCGCCATTGGCGAAAGAACACGTTCCGGCGCCCAGATACGGCGTGTTCATCTGGTACTCGCAAGACATGTACATGCCGTTGGCGCTGAATGCGCTGGCTACCCCGCGTTTGTCCTCGGGCGACACTCGCGTTGCCTCGCCGTTGAGCACTTCACCGAGATAAGTGATCACGAAACGCCCCTTGCCGGTCATCATGTTGGTCACCGTGCCACTGACGACACCTGTTCGCGTCGCCTGTTCGTTGGCCGGATAAAGCCGGACGGCCAGGGTGGCTGTGGCGCTGCCCGGCGGCGGAACCGGAGTTCCCGCGGGTGGCAGGGGGTGATAACCGTATTGAACTGTCCCGTCGGCGGCTCTTTCCGGTACCACGTAGCAGGCAGAAATGCCGCCCGCCATCAGCGCCAAGAGGGCGACACCTCGCCATGCGGGTAAGAAAGTGCGATTTGTCATGGTTTACTCCTTTCATGAAAAGTTCGGGATCGGACAGCCATTTTATAGGAACCGCTCAGGGGCCGGCGTTCAGTCGGTCGGTTCGCGCACAAACGATAAACCGACGGGTAAAACAGCTTCGTTGTCGGCAAACCCGTCACGCTTCATGCACGGCGCGCCATTCGATTGCCCACGCAAACGACTTCGAATGGCGCAAGAATGCTGGACGGAAAGCCAAGAGCCGGTGCTATAATGCGCGCCGCACGAAGCAGCCCGTCTGCCGCGTGCGTCGAGCATCGCGAACCTGGCCGTAATTCTCAAGCCTCCCTGCCTTCTGGTGTCCAGTCCCCGAACACCGCCCTGGCACAAAGCTTCTGTGCCGATCGTGGCTGATTGTGACTGACTCCTGCTGAATTCTGTCAATCGAACAGAGTCTGTGCCTCAGCTTTTTCGTTGGTTGGCGTTGCATTTGTCTATTGGTTGCGTGGCGTGCCGGCTCCGGCAGCGCATGGCGACCCCCTACGAAAGAGAAAGATGACCTTCTCCGATATTGGCCTTCATCCGGCCATCCTCAAGGCATTGACCGATTCCGGTTATAACGAACCCACCGAAGTCCAAAAGCAGGCGATTCCCGCCGCTCTCGAGGGCGGCGACCTGATGGTTTCCTCGCAAACCGGATCGGGAAAAACGGCGGCTTTCATGTTGCCGGCGCTGCACCGCTTCGCGCAGCAAGAGCGCCCGCCGCTTGCCCGCCCGAACGCCGGTCCGGACCGGCGACCGGCACATGCGCGCGGCCGTCAGCGCTTCGAGGCCGCGCGACCAAAAATGCTGGTGTTGACGCCGACGCGCGAACTGGCGCTGCAAGTCACCGCCGCCACCGAAAAATACGGCCGCTACCTGCATCAGCTGCGGGCCGTCGCCATTCTCGGCGGCATGCCCTACCCCAAGCAAATGGAACTACTCGGCCGCAACCCTGAAATCCTGGTTGCCACGCCCGGTCGCCTGATCGATCACATGCATTCCGGCAAGATCGATTTTTCGCAATTGCAGGTGCTGGTTCTCGACGAGGCCGACCGCATGCTGGACATGGGCTTCATCGACGACATCGAGCGAATCGTTGCCGCCACCCCGGCAACGCGCCAGACGATGCTGTTCTCCGCGACACTGGAAGGAACGGTAGGCGAAATGGCGCAGCGGATGACACGCGAAGCGTTGCGGATTCGTGTCAACACCGTGTCAACCAAGCACGAAAACATCGAACAGCGCATGCACTTCGTCGACGATCTGGCGCACAAGAATCGCCTGCTCGACTATCTGTTGCGCGACGCCTCCATCGGTCAGGCGCTGGTCTTCACCGCCACCAAGCGCGATGCCGACACCGTCAGCGACCGCCTCAATGTCGCCGGACTGAATGCCGCCGCGCTCCATGGCGACATGGCCCAGGGTGCGCGGAACCGGACCCTCGCCGCGCTGCGTCGCGGGCAAGTGCGCATCCTGGTCGCGACCGACGTCGCGGCCCGCGGGATCGACGTGCCGGCAATCACTCACGTTTTCAACTACGATTTGCCCAAGTTCGCCGAAGATTACGTGCATCGCATCGGCCGCACCGGGCGCGCCGGCCGTAGCGGTCTGGCGATTTCGCTGGTGCATCACGCCGAGCACTTCAACGTCAGAAAGATCGAGCGCCTCACCAAGCAGCCGATTCCGGTCGAGGTCGTCGCCGGCCATGAACCGACGCGCCGCGCACCGCCGGCCAATCCGCGGCCAAGCGCCAAACCGGCCTGGAAAAATGGCGAGAAGCGGCCGTACGGCCAATCGGCCGGGCGCGGCGAAGGCGGTTACGCTGGCAAGCCGGGTGCTCCCCGCCGTGACGGTAGCGCGCCGCGCACCGCGTCATATCACGATGCAGCCAAGAGTGGTCACGGCAGTGGCGCGGCCCGCCGGGCTTACGGCGACCGCTGATCCAAAAGGAAAATCCGCAGAAAACCGCCGTTTGACCGGCGGTTTTTTATTGCCGCGCCTGCTCGTGCTCGCGTGGCAAGACGCTGTGTCCGGCCAATCGGTCGTCGAGTTCGGCGATGCACGCCGCCACGCCGTTCGCCGACTGCTCGGTCGCCGTCAACAGGGTTTGTTCGAGACGATCGAGCCGGGCGAGGAGTGCCGCGTCCGACGCCGGCGAACCGATGTCGCGCTCGCCGATTTTGCGTAACTCGGCGTCGATGAAGGCGCGCAACTCGGTAAAACGCGAGGCTTCGGCCTTGTCGGCCAGATCCCGGTTGGCGGCTGACTCCTGGGCATGGCGTCGCGATTCGAACAGCGCCGACGCCTGCACATAAACCAGGAAGGCCAGAAAAAAAGCGGTCAGGACGACCACGATCCCGAGCATCACCATGCCCAAGGGCGCTTGCACTTCGGCCAGTCCGAGCGACAGCGTCGTCGGGGCGTTGAGCGCTCCCCAATTGAGAATCGAAAACGCGGTGACGGCGCCAAGGATGAGCAGTAGCAAGAGAGTGCGGAACCTCATGATGCGGGAGCTCCTGAAAAGGTTGCCGGGCAAGGAATTCCGATAGTATCCCAGGCGCGACCGGTCCGACCAGCCGTGGCGGCTTCGTTCAGGGAAGTTCGGCCGAGCGCATCCGCGCCAGAATGATCGCCGTCTTTCTGGCCAGCCCCGGCGCGTTGCGATTGCGATCGTAAAAACGTGGGTTGGGGACCATGCCCGCCAGCCGCGCGGCTTGTGACGACGAAAGCTGCGCCGCTGAAATACCGTAGTAATGGCGGGCGGCGGCTTCGGCGCCGAAAACGCCGTTGCCCCACTCGATGACGTTGAGGTAGACCTCGAAAATCCGTTCCTTGCTCCAGACGCTCTCCAGCATCAAGGTCACGATGGCCTCCTCCGCCTTGCGCCAGGAGGTTTTCGCCGGCGTCAGGAAAAGATTCTTGGCCAGTTGCTGCGAAATGGTCGAACCGCCGGCGACGATGCGTCCCTTTTGCTGGTTTTTCTCGATCGCATGCTGGATGCCGTCCCAGTCGAAACCGTCGTGATCGACGAACTTGGCGTCTTCGGCGGCGATGATCGCCCGTTTGAGGTGGTCCGATATCCGCTCGTAGCCAATCCAGGTTTTTTGCAGACGCGCCTGCGGATCGCCGACCCGCAGTTCGTCGAGACGGATGTTCATGAATCGGGTGGTGTCGGGATTGACCCAGTTCCACCACAAAACCCAGGCAAACAGCCAGCACTGGTACAGCAGCAGCAACGCCAGAAAAGCAAGGATCGCACGCTTCAGCCAATGGAACAGCCGACTCATCGCGCCGGGTCGCCGTCGGGTCCGCTATTCCGCAACATCGCGATCACCGGCGCGGTGTCGGGGTGGACGCCTCGCCAGACCCGAAATGCCTCGGCGGCTTGTTCGACCAGCATGCCGAGACCGTCCGCCAGCCGCGCGGCGCCTTGTCGGCGAGCAAACGCCAGGAACGGTGTGTCGCCTTGGCCGTACATCATGTCGTAGGCCAGACTGCCCGCGTGGAAAACGCCGCCCGGCAAGGGCGGCAACTCGCCGCCCAGACTGGCGGCGGTGGCGTTGATCACCAGATCGAAGGATTGCCCGGCGAGTTCGTCGTAACCGCCGCCGACAACCGTGCCGTGTGCGGCGAAGTCGTGCGCCAGACCGCGCGCTCGGGTGGCGGTACGGTTGGCGATTGTCAGCACGTCCGGCGCGGCGTCGAGCAGCGGCGCCAGCACGCCACGCGCCGCGCCGCCGGCGCCGAGCAGCAAGATACGGCGACCGGCCAGCGGGTAGGTCAGGTTGAGCGTCAGATCGCGCAGCAGGCCGGCGCCATCGGTGTTGTCGCCGAGAATCGCCTGACCGTCGAAAACCAGGGTATTGACCGCGCCGGCGCGTTCGGCGCGCGCCGTCAGGCGCGTGGCCAGCCGATACGCTTCCTCCTTGAACGGAACGGTGACGTTGGCGCCGCGACCGCCACCGGCGACGAAGGCGGCGACGCTGTCGGCGAAACCGTCGAGTGGTGCCAGGAGCGGCCGGTAATCGATCGCCTGCCCGCACTGCGCGGCGAAAGCGGCGTGAATGAGCGGCGATTTGCTGTGGCCGATCGGGTTGCCGAAAACGCCGTAGGCCTGACGATCGTTCATCGCTTCAGCGCTTGGTTTCCAGGCTGTCGCGCTGGGTGAAGTTGAAGGTGCGCGTGAAAACGATGATGTCGGTTTCCTTGCGCATGGCTGGCGAAAATGCCCCATAAGGCGAACCCATCTTGACGATGCGCCGCGCGGCGTCGTCGAGAACCTTGTGGCCCGACGAGCGGTTGGTTTCAAGGCTGACGACCGTTCCGTCGCTGCGAATGCTCACGGTCAGCACCAGCGTGCCGTAGAGTTTGCCGCGGGCTTCGGCAGGATAGTTGAGCGTGCCGATGCGTTCGACCTTGTGCCGCCATTCCTCAAGATACATTGCGTCGCGTGATTCATCCGCGCGCGTGCCGATGAACTTCTTTCGTGGCCGCTTGTTGTATTCGTCGACATCCTTGGCGATTTCGCCCTCCAGGCGCGCCATCGCCAGCGCGCTTTGCGCCAGATCGCGCCCGCTGATCACCGGCGGCGTGCTTTCGGGTTGCACCTCCTTGTCGACCGTCGGCGCGACGCGTTCCTTGCCGCGGGTCAGCGCCGCCAGACGCTGCTGCCGCGCCTCGAGTTCCTGAATGCGTTTGCGCGAACGTTCGAGGTCCTCGCCATCCTGGTGCTTCGGCGCCGCGGGCAGCGGCGTCTTGGCCCGGCGGTTTTCCTCGGTGTTGCCGCCGCCGTCCATGTTGACCTGGGCGTGGACTTGCGGGTCCGTCGGTTTGTGCGCCGAACGGCTATTGACCAGAACGATGTCGAGCGCCTGTTCGCGAAAGGCCCTGGCGGCATCGGGAAAATTGAAATGCAGTGACAGCAGCAGCCCGTGCAGCAACGCCGAAACCGTCACCGCCGGCCACAAGCCGCGGGGAGCGAGTCCCGGAAGATACAATGCGCGCGCCACGGTTTTCACTTCAATCGACGGCCTCGATCAATGAATCGTCGGTGGCCGCCGCCGGCGCCTCCTCGGCAAGCAGCGTTTCGACATGGCGGAGGGCGAGTTCGAGCGTCAGATAGTCGATGGCCTCGATGCGCAGACCGACGCGCTGGCCCGGTTTGAGTTCCGGCACCGAAGGCACGCGCTGTATCAGCGGCAGAGGATCCAGACGCACCAGGTTTTCGCGGATGATCGTCGCCTCGACGAACGCCAGATCGTGCTGACGCAGCCAGCGCAGGCACCAATAGCGTTCCATGCCGCGCTGGAACTCGTTATAAGCGCCGTAAGTCAGTTCGAAATCGCGCAACGCGGCGAACAGAGCGTCCGAGCGCGCGGCGAATGGCGGTGTCTCCTCGCGCAGGCAGGCGATCAACTGCCACTGGTTGAGCAGGTCGACATAGCGCCGCAGCGGCGACGACGACCAGGCATAGTGTTTGACGCCCAGCCCTTCGTGCGGCTGCGGCGAGGTGCTCATCCGCACCTTGCCGCCGGTTTGCACGCGGTAGATCGCCGCGATGTTCCGGCTGGCCAGCAAGTCGCCCCAGGTGGCGTTGGCGACGATCATCATTTCGGCGACCAGTTTGTCGAGCGGGCTGCCGCGTCGGCGCATCGAAATGTCGACCTGGCAGTTTTCCGGATCGCTCAAATCGCCGTCGATGCGGAAGTTGTAGTCAAAGTTACCCTGCATCGCCGACGGTTTGCCGCGACGGCCCTCGCAGGCGTTGGCCAGTTGCCACAAGGTCCGCAGTTCGTCGCGGAAAGCGAAGGCATCCGGCAGGCCGGCGGCGATGGATTGTTCGTTGAACAGCGGCTCCAAGTCATGGTGACGCAGATTGGCGACCACCGGCACGATTTCGACGCATGTTTCGTGCCCGGTGATTTCGAAATCCGGCGTGACCGTCAGATACAGCGAAACGGCCGGGCAGTCGCGGCCACCGCCGAGCGTGAACGCCTCGACCACCTTCTCCGGCAACATGGTGAACTTGGCGCCGGGCAGATAGACCGTCGACAGGCGGCCGCGGGCGATGTGGTCCACCGGGGAACCCGGCGCGATGGCCAGCGCCGGCGCCGCGATGTGGATGCCGACGCGCCAGCCGATTCCGGGCAGCGTTTGTAGCGAGAAGGCGTCGTCGATTTCGGTGGTCGCCGCGTCGTCGATCGAGAACGCCCGCACGGCCGCGCGCGGTAGAGCGCTTGGCACGACCGGATCGGCGGTGGTGGGAAACGCCGTGCCGTTTGGAAATTGCTCGACCAGAAAACGCCGCAGATGATAGTCGTGCGCCGAGCGGATGGCGCCGCATTTGGCGAGCAGGTGCGCCGCCGAAAGGCCCGTGGCCTGGCAAGCGGCTTCGAGCGCCTTGGTCTCGCCACGGTTGCGGTCGGGCTTGTACAGCAGTTGGTCAAGCAGGGGGATGAATTCCGCCGGCAAAACGAAGGTTTTGAGCTCGCCGGCCATCCGCTCGACGGCCAGCGCCTGCAGACGCTTCTTTTCGAGGCCGGCGAGCGCCGCCTGAAGAATGTCCGCCGGGGCCTTGCGGAAACGGCCTTTGCCCTTGCGGTGGAAATACATCGGCGCGGCGTGCAGCGCCAGTAACAACGCCGTGGCCTCCACGGCCGTGGCGGTGTGGCCGAAATACTCGCCGGCGACCTCGGAAAAGGAAAACTCCCCGTCGCTCAGGCATTCCCAGAGAAAGTCCTGTTCGATACCGGCTGCCAGCGCCTCGGCCTGCTCGAGCAATGCCGAGGGCGACGGCTCGTTGTAGCGCAACAGAACGTTTGCCGCCTTGATCTTGCTGCGCTTGCCGGAAGCGGCCTCGACTTGCAAGGACGCGTCGTTGTCGGCAACGACGGTTGCTGTCCGGAAAGCCCCTTCTTCTTCAAATAGAACATGCATCGCGGCGATTATAATCCACAGAATTCAACGATTTGCGGAATCAGGTCGGGAAAGCGCGTAAAGCTGTGATCGCCCCCTTCGAGGACGATTTGCCGGCAGCCGGCGTAACGGGCGACCGCCTGACGATAGTCCAGCACCTCGTCGCCGGTTTCGACGAGCAGAAAATAGCGTTCCGGCGTGATCTCCGGCGTGGCCAGCGCGCGCAGTTGCTCCACGTGCGCCGGCGTGAAATCAAAGGCTTCGCCGCCATGGAAATTGACATGCCGGCCAAGCAGGCCGCTCAGCAAACCCGGCGCCTGGACGGCCGGATTGACCAACACCGCCCGCAGACCGTGCTTTTCAGCCAGCCAGCTCGCATAGTAGCCGCCGAGGGAACTGCCGACCAGCGTGACTTCGCCGTCGGCGCGGGCCAGCAAGGCCTCGGCGCTGGCGATGGCTTCCATCGGCACCGGCGATAACGTCGGGCAGGCGAAACGGTCGCCAAGACCGATGGCCGTCAGATAGTCGGCCAGCCGTCGCGCTTTCCACGACGCCGGCGAGGAACAGAAACCGTGCAGATAAATGAGGCTCGGCGCCGCCATCCGACTAACCCGCCGCCCAGGAAACCCAGCCGAATTGCCATGTGGCCAGCACCACGATGCCGAAAGCGATGCGATACCAGGCGAAAAGCGAAAAATCGTGGGTGCTGATATAGCGCAGCAACCCGCGAACCGCCCAGAACGCCGAGACGAACGCGGCGATGAAACCGACGCTCCACATGCCGATATCGTCCATCGACAAGAGCGCCCGCTCTTTATGAAGCTGATAAAGCGTGGCCGCGATCAGCGTCGGCATGGCCAGGAAGAAGGAAAACTCGGTCGCCGCGCGCCGCGACAGGCCGAACAGCAGGCCGCCGATGATCGTCGCCCCCGAACGCGAGGTGCCGGGAATCAGGGCCAGCGCCTGCGCCAGGCCGAGCAACAGGGCGTCGCCGGCCGACAGCGCGTCGACCGTCTCGACGCGGATGCGATGTTGGCGCCGTTCGGCCCACAGGATGATCAGGCCGCCGACGATGAACGCCATCGCCACCACCGGCGCATTGAATAGATGGCTCTTGATCGTCTTGCCGAACAACAGGCCAAGAATCGCCAGCGGCATGAAGGCGATCAGCAGATTGAGCGCGAAACGCTGGGCGGCGACTTCGCGCGGCAGACCGCGCAGCACGTCGACGATTTTCGCCCGATATTCCCAGCACACCGCCAGAATGGCGCCGGACTGGATGACGATTTCGAAGAGTTTGCCGCGCTCGTCGTTGAAATCGAGCAGATCGCCGGCGAGGATCAGATGGCCGGTGGACGAAACCGGCAGGAACTCGGTGACGCCTTCGACGATGCCGAGAATGAAGGCTTTGAGCAGAAGAAGAAGGTCCACGGCGGGCTTTCGCGAAAAACGCGCATTCTAGCAGCCTGCCGGCTGTTATAAGGCGGATCGGCGTCGGCGCCGCATGGTTTCGCGGTGGCCGACGCTGGCGCGCGACCCCGTTGCGCGTCGTTTTGCTATCGTTCGCCCGCCGGTGGTGACGACGCCGGGCGACGTGCCCCGCGACAACGGGCCCGGCGTATGATGATCGGGTGCCGAACCGCCGCGGCCGGCTTGCGTTATACTGCCTTCGACGCCGCCGATTCACCGTCAGTGCCCACTTTTCGAGGCGGCCGCCGCACCGACATTTCACGACCGTTGCACGTTATCACGTTCATTTCGCGACCATTTCATTTCCCCAGGAAGCCATCATGCTCCAGAAATCCGTCTCTTTCCCTGGAATCCAGGGTCCTGTCGTCACCATCGTCATGGACGGTTACGGCATCGCCAAATCCGATGTCGGCAGCGCCATCGCCGCCGCCAGGAAACCCACTCTCGACAGACTGTTCGCCAATTACCCCAACATTGCCTTGCGCGCGCACGGAACCGCGGTCGGCATGCCCTCGGACGAGGACATGGGCAACTCCGAGGTCGGGCACAACGCCATCGGCGCCGGTCAGGTCTACAGCCAGGGCGCGGCATTGGTCGCCGACGCCATCGCCACCGGCTCGCTGTGGCAGGGCACGGCGTGGCGGGAAATCGTCGCCGGCGCCAAGGCCGGACGCGGCGCGCTCCATTTCATCGGGCTTTTTTCGGACGGTAACGTGCACAGCCACATCGAACATCTGCGGGCGATGATTCTGCGTGCCAAGGAAGAAGGCGTTAAAACGGTGCGGGTCCATATTCTGCTCGACGGGCGCGACGTGCCCGAAACCAGCGCGCTTGATTACGTGCTGCCTTTCGAGGCCTTCCTGGCCGAGGTCGGCGGCGACGGCTTCGACGCCCGCATCGCTTCCGGCGGTGGGCGCATGAACATCACCATGGATCGCTACGAGGCGAACTGGCGCATGGTCGAGAAGGGTTGGCAGGTGCATGTCCTTGGAGAAGGTCCGCGGTTCGCCAGCGCCTCGGCGGCGGTGCGGGCGCTGCGTTTGGAATTTCCGGGCACCATCGACCAGGATCTGCCGCCGTTCATCGTCGCCGATGGCGACCGGCCGGTGGGCACGATCGAAGACGGCGATTCGGTGGTCTTTTTCAATTTCCGCGGCGACCGCTCGATCGAAATCACCCGCGCGTTCGAAGACGCCGCGTTCGATGAATTCGATCGCCGGCGAGTGCCGAAAGTGACCTACGCCGGCATGTTGCAATACGATGGCGACCTGAAGTTGCCCAAACGTTTCCTGGTCGACCCGCCGGCGATTCTCGACACCATGGGCGAATGGTTTGCCAAGGCCGGTCTCCGCCAGTTCGCCTGTTCGGAAACGCAGAAATTCGGACATGTCACCTATTTCTGGAACGGCAACCGTTCCAACAAGTTCGACGGCGAAACCTATCAGGAAGTGCCGAGCGACGTGGTGCCCTTCGAGCAGCGGCCGTGGATGAAGGCCGCCGAAATCGCCGACGCGATGATCGCCGCGCTAGAAAGCGGCCAGTACCGCGCCTTGCGCTGCAATTTCGCCAATGGCGACATGGTTGGACACACCGGCAGCTTCCGCGCGGCGACGATGGCGGTCGAGGCGGTGGATCTGCAACTGGCGCGCATCCTGCCGGTCATCGACGCGCTCGGTGGCGTGGCGCTGATTACCGCCGATCACGGCAACGCCGACGAGATGTACGAAATCGACAAAAAAACCAAGCAGCCGGCGCAAAATCCAGATGGTTCCTTCAAGGCCAAGACCGCGCATACCTTGAACCCGGTGCCGCTGATCCTTTACGACAACGTCACTGGCGGCAAGCTGGGGCTGCGACAGACGTCGTCCGCGGGCCTGTCGAACATTGCCGCGACCATTGCCAACCTGCTCGGCTTTGAAAAACACGCTAAGTGGGACGACAGCCTGCTCGTCGTGAAATAAGCGGTCGCCGAACCACCGGCCGCGTCGCGTCGTCGCGGCGCCGCCGGTTTGGCTTCTCCGCCGTGGGATGGCGACGGTCAGGGCCGCCGCAAGTCCAGGGTGAACGGGAAACCGGGATTCTCGGGCGACGGGGCGACCTCAACGGTGCCCGGCGTGTGTCCAAACGGCGTGAAGCGCGCCAGACGGCGACCCTCGGCTTCGTTGGCATTGACCGGATAGCGGTCCGGGTTGCGTCCGCCCGGATGTTCGACATGATACTGACAGCCGCCCAGCGAGCGTTTTGTCCAGGTGTCGATCAAGTCGAAGACCAGCGGCGCGTGCACGCCGATCGTCGGATGCAAGGCCGATGGCGGATGCCAGGCGCGATAACGGACGCCGGCGACGAATTCGCCGACCGCGCCGG
Source organism: Pseudomonadota bacterium (assembly GCA_029776255.1). Classification (GTDB taxonomy): domain Bacteria; phylum Pseudomonadota; class Gammaproteobacteria; order Burkholderiales; family Rhodocyclaceae; genus Accumulibacter. The sequence goes on along the minus strand of JAKOTN010000113.1, from coordinate 15,357 downwards.
TCGGACGTAGCGGCAGGGCGCGGCCGTTGCAGGTCACCACGTAGCGGTCGCCAGCCATTCCGCTGGCCTTCAGTTGCAGGCGTTCGACCGACGAGTCGACGTAGCGCACGGTGCCGCCGGGCGCGCCTTGCTCGCCCATCACGTGCCAGGGTTCGAGCGCGTGTCGCAGTTCGAGCGTCACGCCCTGTGCGCGGATGCTGCCGTGCAGCGGGAAACGGAACTCGAAATGCGGCGCGAACCACTCACGCTCCAGCGGGTAGCCGGCGTCGCGCAACTCGCCGATCACGTCGTCGAAATCCTGTTTCACGAAATGCGGCAGCATGAAGCGGTCGTGCAGTTCCGTTCCCCAGCGGACCAGGCGCGGGGGCGCGTAAGGCGTGCGCCAGAAGCGGGCGATCAATGCCCGCAGCAACAACTGCTGCGCCAGCGACATGCGCGCGTGCGGCGGCATTTCGAAGGCGCGCATTTCGAGCAGGCCAAGGCGGCCGGTCGGACCGTCGGGCGAGTAGAGCTTGTCGATACAGAATTCGGCGCGGTGGGTGTTGCCCGACGAGTCGATCAACAAATTGCGCAGCACCCGGTCAACGATCCATGGCGCGACCTCGGCGCCCGGAGCGGGAAGCTGACTGAAGGCGATTTCCAGTTCATAGACCGCATCGTTGCGCGCCTCGTCGACGCGCGGCGACTGGCTGGTCGGACCGATGAACAGGCCGGAGAACAGGTAGGACAGCGACGGGTGGTTGTGCCAATAGCCGATCAAGCTGCGCAGCAGATCGGGCCGGCGCAGGAAGGGCGAGTCGGCGGCGGTGGCGCCGCCGAAGACGAAGTGGTTGCCGCCGCCGGTGCCGGTATGGCGCCCGTCGAGCATGAATTTCTCGGTGCAAAGCCTTGAGAGACGCGCCGCGTCGTAAAGGTGGGTGGTGCGGTCGACCAATTCGTCCCAGGTCGAGGAGGGCTGGATGTTGACTTCGATCACTCCCGGGTCGGGCGTGACGCGGAAATTGATTAGGCGCGGGTCGGACGGAGGCTCGTAGCCTTCGATGACGATCGGCGTCGCCAGCGCCTCGGCGGTGGCCTCGACGGCGGTCACCAGTTCGAGATAGTCGTCCAGCGTGTCGGTGGGCGGCATGAAGAGGTACAGCACGCCGTTTCGCGCTTGCGCCGAAAAAGAGGTACGGACGATCGTTGCCGCCGATTCGCCCGCTCGCGGCGGCGGATCGCCGGCGACGGCTTGGCCGGCCTTCAGGTGTTCGGCGCCTGCCGCGGCGAATTGCGCCCGGAGGTCGGCATGGGCGCGTAGCGGCGCGAAGGACTGCCACGGGTCCGGAACGTGGATGTAGGGGTAATCGCTGTCACCGACCCAGGGTTGCGAGTCCAGCGGCAGGCGATAACCGATCGGTGAGTCGCCCGGCACCAGATAGCAACGGCCGGCGCGCAAGAACCACGGGCCGCTCCGCCAGCCGCCCCGCGGCAGGCGCTTGATCGGCAGGACATGGCCGACGATCTGGGTCAGCCCCCGCCGAAAGACCTTCGCCAGACGCTCGCGCTCCAGCGCGTCGTCGAGACGTGAATCGAAGGGGTCGACGTTGACCGGCAGCCGGTGCTCGCGCCACAGATAATAGAAGGCGTCTTCATAAGCCGGAAAGACGTGGTCCGGGCGTACCTCGAGACGCTCGGCGAGCACACGCAGGAAACGGCCGGCAAGCGCTTCGTCGGCCCCGTGGTCGCGCGTTTCGTCGGCGTACAGGGCCGGGTCGTGCCAGATCGGCTGGCCGTCGCGCCGCCAGAAACAGTTCAGCGACCAGCGCGGCAATTGTTCGCCGGGATACCACTTGCCTTGACCGAAGTGTTGCAGGCCGTGCGGGGCGTAATGCGCGCGCAGATGGCGGAAGATTTCGGCCGCCCGGAAACGTTTCGTCGGCCCGAGGGCGTCAACGGTCCATTCCGCGCCATCGTGGTCGTCGATCGAGACGAACGTCGGCTCGCCGCCCATGGTCAGGCGCACATCGCCGTCGACCAGTTCGGCATCGATCCGGTGGCCGAGCGTTTCGATCGCCTGCCACTGGTCCTCGCTGTACGGTTTGGTGACGCGCGGCGCCTCCCGGAAACGCTCGATTTTCATGTGGTGCTCGAACGCGCATTCGCACGTTTCGGTGAAGCCGGTGACCGGTGCGGCCGACGACGGCTGCGGTGAGCAGGCCAGTGGGATATGGCCTTCGCCGGCGAACAGGCCGGACGTGGGATCGAGGCCGATCCAGCCGGCGCCGGGCAGATACACCTCGCACCAGGCATGCAGGTCGGTGAAGTCGCGGTCGGTGCCGGACGGCCCGTCGAGCGATTTGACGTCGGGAACGAGCTGGATCAGGTAGCCGGAGACGAAACGCGCCGCCAACCCGAGATGGCGCAGCACCTGCACCAGCAGCCAGGCGGAATCGCGGCACGAGCCACGCGCCAGCCGCAGCGTTTCCTCGGGCGTCTGTACGCCGGGTTCCAGCCGGATGACGTAGCCGACACTCTGTTGAACGCGCCGGTTGAGATCGACCAGGAAGTCGACACTGCTTCGCCGCGCGGTCGGCACGGTTTTCAGGAACCCGGTGAACAAAGGCGTTGGCGGCAAGCGGTGCATGTACGGCGCCAATTCTTCCCGCTGCCAGTCCTCGTAGCTGAACGGGAAGGTCGCCGCCTGGGGTTCCGGGAAGAAGTCGAAGGGATTGATCACCGACATGCTGGCCACCAGATCGACCTCAATGCGAAATTCCGTCGTTTTTTCAGGGAAAACCAGCCGCGCCAGATAATTGGCTTGCGGATCCTGTTGCCAATTGATGAAGTGCCGTGCCGGCGTGATTTTCAGCGAGTAGCCGAGAATGGGCGTGCGCGAATGCGGCGCCGGGCGCAGGCGCACGACCTGCGGCGACAGCGCGATCGGGCGATCGTAGCGATAGTGGGTGATGTGGTTGAGGGCAACATGAATGGACACGATCGACTCCAGGACAAATGTTCAAAAGCGTGAAAGCAATAAGCAGGCCATGTGAAGCGTGCCGTGGACGCCTCGTCGCTCCGCCAACCGGCGTTGCGAGGTTGGCGGCGTTCAAATCTGCAATTGCCGCAGCAGTGCGGTTTCCAGCCGAACCCGGCCGACGCTGTCTTCGAGCGTTTCGCCGCTGATCAGGAAGGTGTCCTCGACACGCTCGCCGAGGGTGGCGATCTTGGCGGTATGCAAATTGGCGCGGTGTTCGGCGAGCTGTCTGGCGACGAGAAACAGCAACCCCTGCCGGTCGGCGGCGACGACGGTGAGCACGAACAGCGTGCCGCTTTCGTCGGCTTCAAGGCTGACCAGGGGCTGCACGCTGACTTGCGGCTGGATCGGAAAATGCTTCACCTGCCGCGAGACACGGCCGCTGCCAGGCACATCGGGTGGCGACTGACGGAGCAGGCGTTCGAGCAGCTCGTGTTCGACGTAGCTGATCATTTGCCGGTCACGATCGCGATCCCGGTCGTCACTGTCGAGCAGCATGAACGTATCGAGCGCGTATCCATGCCGGGTGGTATGAATCTTGGCGTCGACGATGTTGTAACCGGCGCGGCTGAAGAAACCGACAATGCGCACAAACAGATCGCGCTGATCGTGCGCGTACACCATCACGTCGATACCGGCGCCGTGAGGATTGACGCGCGCCCTGACCACCGGTTGCTCGCTATCGACCTTGTACTGTAGGGCACGCGCGTGCCAGGCGATTTCCTCGGCCGACTGGCGTAGGAAATACACGGTGTCGAGTTGTTCCCACAAGCGTTCGTGCACATCGGCCGGCATGGCGAAGTAACGCATCAGCCGCACGGCTTCCTGCTGACGATGGGCGATGGCGCCCTCGGGCATCGGCAGCGTATCGCGCGACCGCAGGAAACGGCGAGTGGCGGTGAACAATTGCTGTAACAGTTGGCCTTTCCAGGCATTCCAGACTTTCGGGCTGGTGCCTCGGATGTCGGCGACGGTGAGCAGGTAGAGGGCGACCAAATGCCTTTCGTCGCCGACGACCGCGGCGAAACGGGCAACGACATTGGGGTCGGAAACGTCCTGTTTCTGGGCGACGCTGGACATCAGCAAATGCTGGCGCACCAGCCAGACAATCAGTTCGGTATCGGCGGCGGCAATGCCGTGTCCGACACAGAACCGGTGTGCGTCGACAGCGCCGAGTTCGGAGTGATCGCCGCCGCGACCCTTGGCGATATCGTGGAACAACGCGGCGATGTACAGCATCCAGGGTTCGCCGAAATCGTTGATCAGCCGGCTGCAAAACGGGTACTCGTGCGCGAATTCCGCCATCGTGAAACGACGCAGGTTGCGCACGACCTGGAGAATGTGCTGGTCAACGGAATAGACATGGAAAAGATCGTGCTGCATCTGACCGACGATCTGTCCGAAACAGGGCAGGTAGCGTCCAAGAACGCCGAGCTGGTTCATGCGCCGAATTTCCTGCATCAAACCGCGTGGTTGTCTGAAAATATCCATGAACCGCTGGCGGTTGAGCGGATCGACGCGGAAATCGTCGTCGATCCGATGGCGCGCTCGCCACAGCGCCCGTTGGGTTCTGGCGCTGATGCCCTTCAGTTCCGGGTGTTGCTGCAACAGCAGAAAGGTTTCGAGAATCGCCCCCGGCGTGTCGTTGTAAACCTCTTCACGCACCACGTCGAGGAATTCGTGCGAATTCTGGAAGCGCTCGTTGATTGGCAATGGCGGCTCGTCGGGCGGCGGAAACAGCGCGGCGGCGATGTTCTGCAACAGAATGACGTTGATCTGGGTGATCGTCTTGGCCGTGCGGTAGTAGGCTTTCATCAACTGTTCGCTCGACCGCCGGCTGGCGGTGGCGACAAAACCGAGTTGTTCGGCCAGCGCCGTCTGATACTCGAAAAGCAGGCGGTCCTCGCGGCGACCGGCCTTGATGTGCAGACGGGTACGCAATTGCCGCAGAAAATCCTCGCTGATCGTCAGCAGCTGTTCCTCTTCGGCGGTGATGAAACCGCGTTGCTGGAGATCTTTCCAGCACTTGCCGTAGCCGGCGGCCTGGGCGATCCACAGAATGCCGTGCAGGTCGCGAAGCCCGCCGGGACCATCCTTGCAGTTGGCCTCCAGGCTATATGGCGTGTCGCCGAAGCGGCGGTGACGATCTTCCTGCTCCATGCGCTTGGTCTGGAAAAACGCACGTGCGTCCAGGTGGCCCCGAAGGAGCGTCGCCAGTCCGTCGAACAGCGTCGCGCTGCCCGCCAACAGGCGGGCCTCGATCAGCGCCGTCTGCACGGTGATGTCGCGGCCGGCTTCCTCGATGCACTCTTCCACGGTGCGCACGCTATGGCCGGTCTCCAGCCCGATGTCCCAGAACAGGCAGACCAGTTGCTCGATCCGCTCGCTGAGCGAACGGTCCGGCACCTCCGGCAACAGGATCAGCAGATCGATGTCGGAGGCCGGGTACAGTTCGCCGCGACCGTAGCCGCCGACCGCCACCAGTGCCAGATCGGGCGGGAAACAAAGCGCCTGCCACAGCGCGCCGAGCAATTCGTCGATCAATCGGCAGCGTTCGCGCAGCAGGCGCGGCGCGTCGCCACCGGCGACGAAATGCTCGCGAAGGAGCCGTTGTCCTTCTTGCAGGGCGCTCTTGAAACGCGGGATCAGCGCGGTTGTCTTCGCGGGTGCCGTCATCTTCATCGTCCCATGGCCCTGCGGCGACTAGTGGTCGCCAGCAGCCACGGCAAGGCCAGACAGGCGAGTCCGGCCGCGACCGCATGGTCGCCGGCGACCCCGAGAAATGCGCATCGCGTGGCGCCTGTCGGGTCGGCGACCATGGTCGGCGCCAGCCGGTGCCAGAACGCGGCGGCGCGCATGCGCTGGTTTTCGCAGGCCAGCAGATTGCAAAGGAGTTGCAGGGCCGCTCCCCAAAACGACGAACGGTCTCGTCCAACGGTCATCCAGCCGGCCTGATGGCACGCAATTCGCCATAACGCCTCGGCGCGCCCATCGTCCACGCCCGCGCGGCGCGCCAGCCATGGCAAAACCATCGGTGTCTTCATTTTTTGCTCCTGTGCATGCGCCTTCACTCCATTCGCCATCGCTGGTTCATCCGGCAAAGACGAGAGTTACGACAGAGAAGCAGGTTCTAGCAAGAACCGTGCGCGCGGCGTTTTCGAATGGCATGTGTCTTGCTCTCTTTTCGTCGTCTGCTGCCGGCGCAAGGTTCCGGCCGCTCGTCGCCGGTGCGGTTTTTCCCTTCAGGGCGGGGTTTGCGGGCAATAGGCGCCACTGTCTTCCGCCGCATCGCTTGGTCGGGCGCACAACGCCGGTGCGTCAACGCCGCCATCAAGCCCCAGGACAGGGCGACGGATGAACTTGGGGCGGGGTTTGATGACTGAAAACATGCGGAGCCTCGGATTGGCGGGGTGGCGCCGGCGCGGTCATTGCGGACAGGCTGGCCGCGTCATGCCTTCAAGCTCGCGCGCCGGCGAATCTCAATTGCAGGACTCTCGAAAAAGCGAAAGAAGACGATCATGAACACCGAAAGCAAGGCCACGTTGTGTGTTGGCAACGAACCGCCCGTGCAGCTCCCGATCCTGGTGCCGACACATGGCACGCCGTGCCTGGATATCCGCGCCTTGGGAGTTCAAGGCGCGCGTTTTGCCTACGACGCCGGATTCGAGTCGACCGCCAGTTGCAAGTCGAGAATCACTTACGTAGACGGCGAAAGCGGCGAGTTGCTGCACCACGGTTACCCGATCGATCAACTCGTCACGCATTGCGACTTCCTTGAACTGGCGTATTTGCTGAAGAATGGCGAATTGCCGAATGCCGATCAGCGGCAGGCTTTCGAAGCCGCGATTCGGCGCGAGACATCGTTGCACGAACAGATGGTGAAGTTCTACCAAGGGTTTCGTCGCGATGCCGATCCAATGGCGGTGATGGTTGGCGTGGTCGGCGCGCTCTCGGCTTTTCATCATGACGCCGCCGACTTCTCCGACGCGGCACGGCGCGAACTGGGCTTTCAGCGCATTCTCGCCCGCATGCCGACCATTCTGGCAATGGCCCACAAATACACCATCGGCGAGCCATTCATGAGTCCGCGCGCCGATCTCGGCTATGTCGCCAATTTCATGCACATGCTGTTCGCCACGCCGCGCGAGGACTACCACCCGAACACGGTTCTGGTGCGTGCGCTCAACCGCGTTCTGATGGTGCATGCCGACAACGGTCAGGATGCCTCGGCGTCGACGGTGCGCATGGCCGGCTCGTCCGGCGCCAATCCCTTTGCCTGCGTCGCCGCCGGGATCGCCTGCCTGTCCGGCCCGGCGCACGGCGGCGCCAGCGAGGCTTGTCTTGCCGCGCTGGAAACGATTGGCGATGTCTCGCGCCTGCCCGAGTTCCTCGCCCGCGCCTTCGACCCAAACGACACCTTCCGTCTGGCCGGTTTCGGCCATCGCGTCTACCGGCGCGCCGACCCGCGCGCCAGCCTGTTGCGCGAAGTGTTCCACGAAGTGCTTGCCGAACTGGATCTGGCCGAAGAGCGTCTGTTCAAACTTGCCCTGGCGCTGGAGAAAATGGCTTTGGAAGATCCACCGTTCGTTGTGCGGCAGCTTTACCCCAATCTGTATTTTTATTCCGCGATGATTCTCAAGGCATTGGGTGTGCCGGCGACGATGTTCGCTTGCGTTTTTGCCTTGGCGCGCACCGCTGGATGGATGGCGTAGTGGGAAGAAATGCTCACCGATCGGGAATACAAAATCGCCCGCCCGCGGCAGCTTTACATCGGCGCGAGGCGGCGCCAATTTTTGAAAGCCCCCCGTATGTGAGCGGAGGAGCCGTCCGTCGATCGCCGCCACGGCGAGGAAAGGCGTGACTGGCTCGCCGGTGGCGCACCATGGCAGGGCGTTTTCCGGCGTTCGCGCACCAACTGTTGGCGTTGTTTCGCCTCCGGCGCGTCGCTTTTGCCACTTTTCCCTTGATTTGGTTGTATGGCACGCTATTTGCTTCGTGCCTTCCGAACCCACACTAGCGGTGAGAGAGATGAGCGCACAGTTCTACAACGAGATGTACGATTCGGCCGGCAATTTGCGGCCGCACTACCAGGGTTTCGCCGAGTGGCTCGCGACCATGCCCGCCGATCGTCTGGCACGCAAGCAGGCCGAGGCCGACAGCGCGTTTCACCGTGTCGGCATCACCTTCGCCGTCTATGGCGAAGAATCCGGCACCGAGCGCCTGATTCCTTTCGACATCATTCCGCGCATCATCCCGGCGCTGGAATGGACGGCCTTGCAGGCGGGCTTGTGGCAGCGTGTCAAGGCGCTCAACGCGTTTCTGCACGATATCTATCATGAGCAGGCGATTCTGCGCAGCGGGCGGATTCCACCGGACCAAGTGTTGAACAACGCGCAGTTCCGACCCGAGATGATGAACATCGACGTGCCGGCGGGTATCTACGCCCACATCGCCGGCGTGGATATCGTGCGGGCTGGCGCGGGCGACTTTTTCGTGCTGGAGGACAATCTGCGCGTTCCATCCGGCGTGTCGTACATGATCGAAGACCGCAAGATGATGATGCGCCTGTTCCCGGAATTGTTTTCCCGGCACATGATCGCGCCGGTGCAGCATTACCCGGACATGTTGCTCGAAAACTTGCGCACCGTGGCGCCGAAGGGTGTCGCCGACCCGACGGTGGTGTTGCTGACCCCGGGAGCCTACAACAGCGCCTATTTCGAGCACACCTTTCTGGCGCAGCAAATGGGTATCGAGCTGGTGGAAGGGCGCGATCTGTTCGTCAAGGACGACACGGTATTCATGCGCACCACGCAGGGGCCGCAGCGGGTCGATGTGATTTACCGTCGTATCGACGACGATTTTCTCGATCCGCTGGTGTTCAACAAAACATCGATGCTTGGCGTGCCGGGCCTGCTGTCGGCCTATCGCGCCGGCCACGTCACCTTGGCCAACGCCATCGGCACCGGCGTCGCCGACGACAAGTCGATTTATCCTTATGTGCCGGACATGATTCGTTTTTACCTCGGCGAGGAGCCGAAGTTGAACAACGTGCCGACCTGGATGTTTCGCAAGCCCGACGATCTCAAATACGTTCTCGACAAACTGCCGGAACTGGTGGTCAAGGAGGTGCATGGCGCCGGCGGCTACGGCATGCTGGTCGGGCCGGCGTCGACGCGCGCCGAAATCGAGGATTTTCGCGCGCGCATCCTCGCCGCCCCCGAGAAATACATCGCGCAGCCGACCCTGGCGCTGTCGAACTGCCCGACGTTCGTCGAATCGGGAATCGCGCCCCGCCACCTCGATCTGCGTCCCTTCGTCCTCTCCGGCAAAACCGTGGGCATGGTGCCCGGCGGGCTGACGCGAGTGGCCTTGCGCGAGGGGTCGTTGGTCGTCAATTCCTCGCAGGGCGGCGGGACCAAGGACACCTGGGTGCTGGAATACTAAGTTGCACGGAGAACCGACATGTTGAGCCGTACCGCCGATCACCTTTACTGGATGGCCCGCTACACCGAGCGCGCCGAAAATCTCGCACGTCTTCTCGACGTGTCTTACCAGATGTCGCTGGTGCCACAATCGGTGGCATCGCAAAACCAGAACTGGGGCGCCATTTTGGCGCTCAACAGTCTGGAGGCGACGTTCGCGCGGTCGTATGCCGAGGTCAATGTCGACAACGTTCTGCGCTTCATGGTTTCCGACGCCAACAACCCGTCGTCGATCTATAGCTGCCTGCGCGCGGCGCGCGAAAATGCGCACGCGGTGCGCGGAACGCTGACCTCGGAAATGTGGGAGAGCGTCAACGCCACCTGGATCGAATTGCGGCAGCAATCCTTCGAGCAGATCAACCTCGGCGGCGTCAGCGAATTCTTCGATTGGGTCAAATTGCGCTCGTCGGTGATTCGCGGCGTGACCTTCGGCACCATGCTCAAGGACGATGCGCTGCATTTCATTCGCCTCGGCGGTCTGCTCGAACGGGGCGACAACACCGCGCGTATTCTCGACATGCAGTACCACATCCTGCGTCAGAACGACGACGAGGGGGCTAGCGATTTTTATCAGTGGGGGGCGTTATTGCGCTCGCTGTCGGCTTTCCAGGTTTACCGGAAGGTGTATCGCGATGCCATCACGCCGGCGCGGGTCGCCGAATTGCTGATTCTTTGCCAGGAGATGCCGCGTTCGCTGCATTCCTGTGCCGACGGCATCGTGCGCATGCTGCAGCTGATCGCCAACGGCGCTTCGGCGGAAACCGAGCGCCGGGCCGGCGTGTTGCACGCCCGCCTGCACTTCGCGCGCATCGAAGACGTTCTCGCCGATGGCCTGCACGGCTACCTGACCGACTTCATGGACCGCATCTACGAACTTGGCGACGGCATCAGTCAGTCTTTCCTGATGCCTGCCTGACGCTTGCCGCCGCCTGCCCGGCTGGAATACTCATGACTTACTGCATTGCCATGCGGCTCGACGCCGGCCTGGTTTTTCTCTCCGACTCGCGAACCAACGCCGGCGTCGACCACATCAACACCTTCCGCAAAATGACGGTCATCGAGCGGCCCGGCGACCGGGTGATGGTCTTGATGACCGCCGGCAATCTGTCGATCAGCCAGTCGGTGGTGAATATCCTGCACGAACGGCTGGATCGTCAGGACGAAGAAAACCTCGGCAATCTCCCCAATCTCTTCGAGACCGCCCGCTATATTGGCGATGTCGTCCGCGAGGTATTTCAACGCGATGCGGCGGCGCTGAAGGCTTTCGGCATCGATTTCAACTCCTCGATCATTTTCGGCGGTCAGATCGCCGGCGAGGCGCCACGCCTGTTCAACATCTACGCGGCCGGGAACTTCATCGAAGCCACCGAGGATACGCGCTATTTCCAGATCGGCGAATCCAAGTACGGCAAGCCGATTATCGACCGCGTGCTGACCGGTCAGACGACTTTCGAGGAAGCCGCCAAATGCGCGCTGATCTCGATGGATTCGACCATCCGTTCGAATCTGTCGGTCGGCATGCCGCTCGACTTGCTGGTTTACGAAAGCGACTCCCTCCGCGTGCGACAACATGTCAGCATCGGCCCGCAAAACGCTTATTTCAACCACATCCGCGCGTTGTGGGGCGAGCGACTGCGGCAAGCCTTCGCTGAATTGCCCGATCCGGACTGGCAACGAAGTTTTTGAGGTCGTGTGCTTGCCGAACCGGATTCGCCGCTCTTTTTCCCGTTGGCCACTGGCCGCCACGGAGCCGACCGTTGCCCATCGAGGCGTCGTCAATTGACCCGCTCGACGACTTATGCTCTAATCGCGCCTCCTTGGTCGAGAGATTCGCATCAATAGCGGCGAGTCGTCTGGTCGAGTGCCAACAACGGTCGATGGTCCGGCCATCGATACGCCAAACGGGCGATTAACTCAGCGGTAGAGTGCCACCTTCACACGGTGGAAGTCAGTGGTTCGATCCCACTATCGCCCACCAGCAGCGCGAAGTCGCCGCCGATCTCATTGCAGCCCGTCGTTGACTCCCGGGTGTCGCCGATGCACGGTGAGCCGCATCTTCGATTCGCGCCCGGCAAGGGTGGCAAGCCCGGGCAAAATGAGTGTCTTTCTGATAGAATCGGTATATTGACGTTGTCCGTTGTTGTGCAACGACAAACCATGAGAGTAGTTCCCGGTTCACCTCGTTACGATATCACCGAGATATGACCACTTCGCCGCACTCTTCTTTCATCATCGTCGGTCTGACCACGGCAGGCAAGAAGTTCCGCCCTAGCGATTGGGCCGAAAGACTCTGCGGCGTTTTGTCCGCTTTCGGCGCCGAAAAGAAAATGCGCTATTCGCCTTACGTGGGGCCCCGGAATTACAAAGGTGAAAAAGCCGTTTTCGTCGAGGGGAGTCTGTATCAAGTGGAGCCGATGGCCTACCGTTTCGTGCTCAACTTCGCGCAGGACAACGATCTCCAAGTAATTCGCGACGGCGGTCCGGAAAGCAAGAAAACCGCTTAGTTCATCCGCCGACGCGTGACGCGGCGAATTCTCCACGTGACGTTCGGTTTCCGCGTCACGGTTCTCGTGGTCGGCGACGGGTCGTCGTTGTTCCCGTTGTTTCTATACGTGGTTCGGCTTTCTTCTTCTTGGATCGATCGCCCGCGCGCGCCACAGAGCGCCGGCGTCGTTCCTCCTTCCCTGGCTGAAAGGCGTCGGGGGTGGAACATACGTCGCCGAGAGCATCGGATCGGCAACCCTGTAACCGTCGTTCAGGCTTGAGTCATGAATGCGCGTGCCCGTTTCATCCTCTCGGTCGTCATCCTAGGTTTGTTGATGACGGGTCCTTTCCTGATCACGGCACTGCTGATCTGGGTCAGCGCCAAGCCCGTGGAGCAGGAATTGCTGATCCAGTTGATCGTTCCGCACTTGTCACTTGGCGCCCTGATGACCACCTTCGGCTTCGTCGTCGGCCTGCTGGTCATCCGTTACCTTTTTCGCCAGTACGTTCAAGGGCTGTTGAAGATGGCCGAGAATCTCCATTTGATGCTCTCGGCGAACCGCGATTTCCGGGTTGCGCCGGAAGGGCCGCCGGAAGTGCGCTTGCTGGCCGAGGCGACCAATGCCCTGGCACAACAGCGCGACGGCCTGATGGACGACGTCGAAGCCCAAATCGCCGCCGCCAAGGCGTCGGTGGAGGACGAAAAAAACCGTTTGGCGGCATTGATGTCCGAATTGGCGCAAGCGGTGGTGGTGTGCAACCTCGACGGACGCATTTTGCTTTACAACAGCCGCGCCCGGCTGCAATTCAAGGCGCTGGCGCGTGGCGGCACCAGCGCGGTCGGCGGCGCGCTGATCGGCCTCGGCCGTTCGATTTTCTCGATTCTCGAACGCAATCAAATCGATCATGCCTTGGAAGTGGTGCGACAGCGGCTGGACAAGGACGCCGCGGCGTCGATTGCCAACTTCATCACCACCACGCGCGGCGGGCAGCTATTACGGGTCCAATTGGTGCCGGTGCTCTCCGCCAGTGCGGATTCCCAACTCCGTCAGATGACCGGTTACGTGCTCACGGTGGAAAACATTACCCGCAGTCTGGAGCAGGAGTCCCGTCGCGATCAGGTGCTGCAATCCCTGACCGACGGCAGCCGCGGCAGTTTGGCCAACATTCGCGTCGCTGTCGGCAACCTGATGGACTATCCCGACATGGAGCCGGAAATTCGCGAACGTTTCGTCGGGATCATCGGCGACGAAGTGTTGCGCATGAGTCAGCGCCTGGATCTGACGATGAACGAATTCGCCGACTCGCTGAAAACCCGCTGGCCACTGGAGGATGTCCTGGGAATGGACATCATCGCCGCCGCGCAGCGCCGCATCGAACAACAACTGCGGCTGGTGACCAAAACCGAGGAAATCGACGATACGCTGTGGCTTCGCGCCGAAAGTTTCTCATTGGTCTTCTCGATCTGCTTCCTTGCTTTCAGACTCGTCGAACATTATCAAATCAAGGAATTGCGTTTTCGATTGCAGCCATTTGGCCGACTGGCCTACCTGGATCTCATCTGGGCTGGCCACGCCATGTCGTCGGAGACCTTCTACACCTGGGAGAACGACGCCATGCAGGTCGGGACCGAGAACAGCCCGCTGTCGCTACGGGATGTCATCGACCGCCATGGCGGCGAAATCTGGTACGACCGCGAGAAAGCCGCTCACCGGGGTTACTTCCGCTTCGTATTGCCGGTGGCCGTCCCCGAGAGCATGACCTCCGGCGGGATGATCGAGGACACCGGCGAGCGCCCGGAGTATTACGACTTCGACCTGTTTCATTTCCGTGATCGCAGCATCGACTTGGACCGTCCGCTGTCGGAACTGGCTTATACGGTATTCGACACCGAGACCACCGGCCTTGAACCGGCATCAGGCGATGAGATCATTCAGATTGGCGCGGTGCGCATCGTTAACGGCCGTTTGTTGCGCAACGAAAATTTTGACCACTTGGTCGATCCCGAACGTCTTCTCCGACCGGAAGGCATTCCCATTCACGGCATTACCGACGACATGGTGCGCGGCCAGCCCAATATCGACGCCGTGCTGCCGGCTTTTCATGACTTTTGCAGCGACACCGTTTTGGTTGCGCATAACGCCGCTTTCGACATGCGTTTTCTACAAATCAAGGAACAGCGTTCCGGCGTGGTATTCAGCCAGCCGGTACTGGACACGCTGCTACTTTCCGGCGTCTTGCATCCGAACCAGGAATCACACCAGTTGGACAGCATTGCCGAGCGGCTGGGCATTCGGATCGACGGGCGGCATAACGCGCTTGGCGACGCGACCGCCACGGGTGAAGTGTTCCTGAAAATGCTGCCCCTGTTGGCGCAAAAAGGCATTGTGACCCTGCGACAAGCGTTGGAAGCCGCTGAAAAAACCTATTTCGCGCGCGTCAAATATTAGATCCGCGCACATGTACCGGCTCGGATTGTCTGTACACGGTTTTGCAACTCAGGCGGTCTTTCGCATGGCATGCGCCCGACGGGCTTCGAGGGGTGACATGAAGCCCCGTTTTTCGAGGCGCCAACGACGATTGTAGCGTTCCCTGAACGCGGCGCGCACCTCCTCGACATCGCGGAAGAGACGGCCGTGGATGGCCTGCTCCTTCAGCGTCCGGTTGAATCGCTCGGCCACGCCATTGGTCTGCGGCTCGGCGACGAAGGCGAAGCTCGGCGCGATGCCCCAGAACTGATTGAGGAAGTGGGCTTGCCCGTGCCGGTGGAGGTCTCGCGGCTCATCGCGACGACCTCCGGTTGACCAAAGGGGGCTTCATCTGCCTTTCCTTGCGCAGAATCTCGACCTCCATGACCAAGTTCGCCAATGCGCCGGTTGGCCTCGTCGAGATGGCGCTCAACGGGATCGTTCTCGCGCTCCTTGAGACCGGCGTCGATGCCTGCCAAGGCTCGGTCTCGCCCGCGTTCGAGCTTGTATATCGGCACCGAAACCTCACGCGAAACCGCGTCAACCGGCTCACCACGCAACAGTCGCAGCACGACTTCCTTCTTCCGGCCCGCTTCATCTCGGTAGCGAATTTTTGAACCATGAACTTAGCGTCGTCCATGACATGGGTGAACGGATACTCGGCGGCGTAAAACGCCACCATCTGATTTAGCGTGAAAGACGTGGAGTTCGGGACGATCGCGCGCCTGACCGGAGAAGGGCATGCAGGGAATACTTGAGGGGATCAGGCGTTGGCTGGTGAAATGAAGCCGAACGTGGTCAGTGCCTTGATCCAGCGAGGGGCGTTGCGTTGAACGGAGAGCGCTTCATGGTCGGTGGCGGAATCCCGGTAATGTTCGCGCCGCTTGATCGTGGGGCAGTGGCCCGG
>JAKOTN010000090.1 GCA_029776255.1 Pseudomonadota bacterium | reverse complement strand
CATGGTGTGTCTCTTTCAGTGGTTGTAGGTGGCGAGGGCATCGAGTGCCTCGATGCGCGCGCCGTCGGCGAGCAGCGGGTTGACTTCCAGCGTGTCCAGCGTGGCGCCGAGCGCGAGCGCGGCGTCGCCGATGCGCGCCACGGCGTCGGCGAGCTTCGCGACATCGACCGGCGGCGCGCCGCGAAAGCCTTGCAGCAGCTTCGCGCCGCGCAGCTCGGACACCATCTGTTCCACGTCGGCTGGCGTCACGGGCAGGAGGCGCAGGCTCACGTCCTGCAGCGCCTCGATCCACACGCCGCCCAGTCCGAGCGCGATGACGGGGCCCCACTGGGCGTCGACGCGCACGCCCGTGAAGAGCTCGATGCCGCCCTTGCGCATGGGCGAAACGATCACGCCGTCGAGCCGTGCCTTCGGCATCGCGGAGGCGGCCGCGTCCATGATCCTGCGGAACGCCGCTTCGACCGCGTCGTCGCCCTGCAGGTTGAGCACGACGCCGCCGACCTCGGTCTTGTGCGCGATGTCCGGCGAGGCGATCTTGAGGACGACCGGGCCGTTCATGTCGCGCGCCGCGGCGACGGCCTGCTTCGCGTCGGTGGCGAGCACCTGGGGAACCACGGGGACGCCGAAGCGCTTGAGGTAGTCCACCGTTTCGCGCTCGGATTGCGGCAAGTCGGCGCCTGCCGTCGACGCCGCACCCGGCAAGGCGCGTGCCGCGCGCTCGCCCCCTGCACTGCGGGACATCCGGGACCAGTCCGCGGCGTAGCGCAACGCGCGCAACGCGATGTCCAGCCCGCAGGCGAGGTACGGAATCTGCGCCTTCTCCACTTCTTCGCGGCTCTTGTCCGACACCGCCTTCACCGCGTTGCTCACCACGAGGTAGCGCGCGCGTCCGTCCGGCTTGAACTGCCCGATGGCCTGCAGCGTTCCCACCGCAAGCGGCGCCCAGTCGTTGTTGTTCGCCGTGGGCACGTCGGCCACGCAGACCAGCACGGAGACGGCCGGATCGCGCTGCATCGCATCCATGCAGCGGGTGAAGAGCGCCAGATCGTTGATGACTGCGCCCGTCAGGTCCAGCGGGTTGGCGGGTGTGGCCATCGGCGGAAGGATCTCGCGCAGCGCCGAGAGCGTTTCATTCGACAAGGCGGGCAGGCGCAGTGTTTCCAGCTGCGCATAGTCCGCGGCCAGCTCGCCCATGCCGCCCGAGGACGACAGCACCGCGACCCCGCCTTCGGCCAGCACGCCGGTTTTCTCGAGCAGCGCCGCGGTGAACACGAGCTCCTCGATGCTGCGCACGCGCACCAGCCCGAGCTGGCGGCACACGCCGTCGAACACGCTGTCGTCGCCCACGAGCGAGCCCGTGTGCGACTGCGCAGCCTGCGTCGCGATGTCGGAGCGGCCCACCTTGAGCACCACGATCGGCTTGGCCTTCGCGAGCGCGCGCTCGGCGGCGGCGCGGAACAGGCGCGTGTCACGCACCGTCTCCGCGAACACCGCGATCACCTTCGTGCTCTCGTCGTCCACGAGGTAGTCCACGCATTCGGCCAGGCCCAGCATTGCCTCGTTGCCGGTGGCGGCGACCACGTTCATGCCTACGCCGTGCTGGTGCGCGAAGTGCTTCATCACGGTGGCGACCGCGCCGCTTTGCGACACGATGCTGATGCCGCCCTTCAGGGGTGGCGTGCGCATGGCGCCCGTCCAGCACACCGCGCCGGTCGTGAAGTTGATGAAGCCCAGGCAGTTGGGCCCCAGCAGCGTGATGCCGAGTTCACGCGCCGTGGCGACCATGCGCTCCTGCATCGTGCGGCCTTCGCTGCCGGTTTCCGCGAAGCCGCCGGCGAGCACCACGGCGTGGCGGATGCCCGCGGCGCCCAGGTCGCGCAGTGCGTCCTCCATCGCGGGGTTGGGCACCATGAGCAGCGCGACGTCGACGCTCTCGCCGATGTCGACTGCCGTCTTGAACGACTGCTGCCCATGCACGACGCCGCCGCTGCGGTTGACGAGATGGACCTTCCCCTCGAAGCCCAGCAGCTTCAGGTTGTCGAAGGCCATCTTCGACCACGTGGAGCGGTCGGTCGCGCCCACGAGCGCGACGGACCGCGGGTTGAAGAGGCGTGCGAGGCCTGTGTCCGGTGCCGCCATCGCGTTTATCCGAAGCGCGGCGTGAACACGTTGCGGCCGTCCACCTGCGTCACGGTGCCGGGCAGCCCGATGCCTTCGACCTGCTCCAGCTTCGCGAGCGTTGCCGCATCGGCGGGCGTGTTCGCGACGAAGCGCTCGCCCGTAGCAGCCAGGCGCCCGAGCAGCACGCCGCTTTCGGGACCGTTCTTGCCGTGCAGCACGGCATAGGTCTCGATGGTCGCGTCACCCTGCGGTGCCTCGGTGAAGCGCACCTTGGTCTGCGCGTCGATCTCGCGCTGGATGGCGTCGGAATCCGCGCGCATGAAGGGCTTGTTCGGCCGCTCGGTGGAAAACAGACCGACCGCCGCCTTGGTGACGAGGCCGACGTTGGCCATGACGAGGCCATAGGCGCCGGGCTTCGCACGCACGCGCTGCACCATCTCGGCGATGGCGTGCGTCACGTAGTTGTTGCCCGGTCCGCCGAAGTACGGCAGGCCGCCCGTGACGGTGAGGCCGCGCTTGTCGTCGGGCGAGATGCCCAGCTCCTTGCAGGCGATCTGCACTACCGACGGGAAGCAGCTGTAGATGTCGAACACATCCACGTCGGCGATGGTCTTGCCCGCCTGCGCCAGAGCGGCGCGCGAGGTCAGGCGCATCGCGGGCGACTGGTCGAGGCGCTCGCGGTCGCTCACGAACCACGTGTCGTGCGCATGCGCTTCGCCGTGCAGGTACACGCGCTTGTCCTGCGGGATGCCGAGCTCGTCGGCACGCGCTTCGGACACCACGATGAACGCGGCCGACTGGTCGACGAAGGCGCTGGCCGTCATGAGCTTGGTGTACGGGAAGCCCACGAAGGGGTTCTCCGCGTTCACCTCGGCGATCTGCTCGGCGCTGTACCCCTTGCGGCGCGTGGCGAGCGGGTTGTCCCTGGCCACGGCGGCGAAGCGTGCAAAGAGCTTGGCGCTGGCTTCGCGGTACTGGTCGACCGTCTGCCCCGCGGCGTGGCGCAGGGCCTGCCCGATGAGCGCGTACATTGCGATGGCCGAGCGCATGCCGTGCTTCTCTTCGGCCTTGGTGTACATGTCCTTCACGCCCGTGAGCTGGTTGGGCGTGGTGGGGGCGTCCTCGCCCCACTGCAGCTGCAGACCAGCGCGCTTGGCCGCGAGCTCGGTGCGCAGCGCCTCGCCGCCCACGACCAGCGCCGCCTGCGACTCTCCCTGCGCGATGCGTTCGCACGCGCGCGCGAGCATCACCAGCGAATCGCCGCCTTGCGGGGGACACACGAGGTCCGTGGCGTTCGCCGCGCCCACGCGCTGCGCGATGGACCACGGCGCATTCGCGAGCTTGCCGAAGGGCGATGCGAAACGCGGCAGCGTGTCGGCAAACAGGCGGATCACCGTGACGGAGTCCAGCCCGCGCAGCAGTGCGGCGCCCTGGTCCTGCGCGCCACTGTCCGCCGCGGCGAGCTTGACCGCGTCGTGCATCAGCTGCAGCGGCGAACGGCCCTCTTCGGGCTTCGAAGTGGTGTCGGTGACCTGGCCGGTGCCGACGATGACGGGGATGCGTGTCTTGTCCATCTGTGCTTTCAGAGGTTGATCAAGGGAGAGATGCGCTCGGCGGTGTCGATGTACTCCTGCATCAGGTCCTGCATGACCTGGCGCACGGAGGTCTCTTCCTTCATGTTCCCGACGACCTGCCCGGCGGGGAACGAGCACAGGTCGTCGCGATGCGCCTTCTCGATGCGGATGCGCGCGCCGAGGTACAGGATGTTCTGCAGCGGCGGCTTCAGGTGCCTGGGCGCACCGGGCTGTTCCCACGCTTCCGAGGCCTTGCTGCGGATCATGCGAACGGTCTTCCCCGTCATCCACTTGCGCTGCACGGCGTCTTCGGACTTCGCCTTGAAAAGCACCTCTTTTTCCATGGGCGTGAGCTCGCTCTCGCGCGTGCCCAGCCAGATCGTTCCGGTCCACACGCCCTGCGCGCCGAGCGCAAAGGCTGCCGCGATCTGCCTGCCGCGGCTGATGCCGCCGGCGGCGAGCACCGCGATGTCGGGGCCGGCGACATCGACCACCTGCGGCACGAGCACCATGGTGGCGATCTGCCCCGTGTGGCCGCCGGCTTCGGTGCCCTGCGCGACGATGATGTCCACGCCCACCGCGCGCTGCGCCTTCGCGTGCTCGGCCTTTCCGCACAGCGAGCCGACGAGGATGCCGCGGCCGTGCAGCTCGTCGACCAGTTCCTTCGGCGGCGCACCCAGGGCGCTGACCACCAGCTTGACCTGCGGGTGGCGCAGCGCCACGTCGATCAGCCTGCGCGCGCCCAGCGGCGTGGTGTTGCGCCCGCGCCCGATCAGCTCGCGGCGCGCTTCGGCCGCGTCGTCGGCGGACAGCGGGGGCACGCCTTCCGCATCCAGCAGCTTGTCGACGAACTGCCTCTGCTCGGCGGGGATGAGGTCGATCACCTCCTCGGTCGATGCTTCGGCCTCGCGGTCGTAGACGACGGGAATGAGCACGTCCACGCCGTAGGGCCGGCCGCCCACGTGCTCGTCGATCCACTTGAGTTCGCGCTCGAGCTGTTCGGGCGAGTGCGTGACCGCGCCCAGCACGCCGAAGCCGCCGGCCTTGGTGACCTCGACCACGACGTCGCGGCAGTGCGTGAAGGCGAAGATGGGCACCTCGCAGCCGAGGCGCTCGCAGATGGGAGTCTTCAATTCGTCTCCTGGCTCTCTATTGTGGTGTCTCAAAAGTAATCATCAAATAATGGTACTCGCTGCCCGCGCCACAGATGCCAAGATGGTGTCCGCACTTTTATGCCACACGAACGGCTTGGGATCCTCGTTGTGACGATCAATGTATTCCCGTATGGATTGCTCCAGCTGAGCAACGCTGGTGTGGGCGCTGCGCTTGATCCACTGCTCGCTGATCTGGCTAA
>JAKOTN010000054.1 GCA_029776255.1 Pseudomonadota bacterium | reverse complement strand
TGTTGTATCTTTGTATCATAAAATAAACCCCAAAAATATAAAATTATGGAAACAGAAAATTTAATAAACGAAAAAAAGCAAAGCAAGATTACATTTGAAAATTTTTTCGAATCAACTTTTGCTAATTTTCAAAAAATTAGCAGTGACGAAAGAAAAATGTTAAAAAACACACAACCTAATTTTATTTCAAAATCTGGTTCAACCTACTGGTATATAAACGGTTATGTTTATCGTCATTCAAGCCACTTTTTACGTGATACAAAAAGTTGCGCTTGGTTTTTAGAAGGTAAAAGCGTTTTAAACAGTACAACAGGAAATTACGGCAAATGCAAGTTGGAGGATTTTGTGCAAATAAACACAAATGCAGAAATTGGCAAAAAATATAAAATTATATATGCACCAAGAGACCGAAGGGGTGTAGCTTTTATAACTGAAGGAGAAGGTGTTTTACAAAAAATTACTGATTTTTACTACATTTTTGACAATTTTAAAGTGCACAAATGGACATTAGTAACATTGATAGAAAAATAACCCAAAAAAAAATAAAGTTATGAAAACATTAAATTTAGAATTCACAGCAGAAGAAGAAAAAGAAATCGAAAAAAGGTTTCAAAATGCAGATGTAATAAGCAAATTGACTTCTTTTCTGAAAAGAGATGATGTATATATGTATCTGTCGGCAGAAGATAAATATATGCTAATGAATGTGTTGGTTCATTTGTATTACAAAGCAAATAAAAATTTAAGCATATAAGTAACCACAAAAAAAATAAAAATTATGGAAACACAAGAAAAAAACAATGAAAGAAAAGAGCAGATAGTAGTTGCATTTCAAGTTGGAACTTTATCGAAATATGCTCCTAAAAAGAAAGGTACTCTGACATATTTGGGAGAGTACACTTTTAAAGATCTTCAAAAGTTGCGTGCAAATGAAATCTTTTATAAAGAAAAAGATGGGAAGACTATTATAACTGATGAGAATGGAAATATTGTAAGTGATGATGATCCTGATGGAGTTGTTGGGGTTTTGAATTTTGATGAGGAGTATGATACAACTTATTGTAAGTATTTGCAAGATTGCACTGATGAAGAAATTGAAGTTATAAACAATCAAAAAAATGTAATAATATTATGAAAGCAAAAATCGAAAATTTCAAGGGGCTCGCAAATGTAGAATTAGAGCTCGCAGGCATTACGCAAGTTATTGCAAAAAATGGAATAGGCAAAACGTCTATTTTAGACGCACTTTGCTGGTATTTTACAGGAAAAAATATCTATGGAGATACGAAGTTTGATATAATTAGGCATGGTACTGATTATGCAAGTGTCTCTATTGAATTTGCAGAATTTACATTAACAAAAAAGATAGTAAAAGACGGCAATTCTACTAAAACACTATACTATAAAGGCTTTGACGAAATTAAAAGCAAAGATTTTGATAACTTAATTACAGAGCACTTTGGCTATGCCGACACTGATATAATGCTATCTGCTATGGTTTATGAGTATTACTTTACAAATCTGACGATGGAAAAACGAAGGAAAATTATTTTAGACACTTTTAAGATTAATGAAGACACGAGCGAAATTGACAGCAAAAAAGCTGAATTAGACACTATAAAAAAGAAAATTGA
>JAKOTN010000010.1 GCA_029776255.1 Pseudomonadota bacterium | reverse complement strand
TCTTCGGTGGTGAACCTCTCTTGGCACGCGATCGAATCGAAAAGATCGTCGCGACGGTTGGTGATTCCGTTCGGTATTCGATTGTGACGAACGGCGTCGTCGGCGACGACTCCTTGCGCGATTTTCTGCGTGCGCATAAGATCGGCGTCCAGCGCTCAATCGATGGCTGCCCTCAAGCGTGTGCTCTGAATCGGCCGGACGTGACGGAGAAATACGTCGAGCTGACTCCTGTGTTCGCGGACAAAGGACGACCGCGACGCTCGACGATCACCGAGAATGCTGCACCGCTGCTGTATCGCAGTTGGCTTTGGTTGAAAAAGAATGGCTTTGGCAGCGGTTGGACTCCGATTCCTGATAACTACAAGGCTTGGTCAGACGAATCGGTTGCTGCCTTTGTCGAGCAAATGAAATTGATCGCACGCGATCTCGTCGAGGACGTTCGCGCCGGCAAGTCGCCATTCTACAACTACTGGTTTGCGCGGCTTGGTCCGGCAATTAGGACTCCAGATAAGGAACAAGCCAAAGGGTGTGGCGCCGGCCAGTCGCTTCTGGCATTGAGGCAGGATGGTGCGTTCTTCGCGTGTCACCGATTCGTGACTGACGATATTCTGTCGGATTGGTGTTTCGGCCACGTCTGGGACGTCCTCGAAGGCAAACCACTTCGAGCTGGACCCAGTGCCCACAAGGCGATTGAGACGTGTAAGAAGAACTTCGCAACAGCAGAAGTATTTTCTGAATGCCATGCGTGTGAAGCCAAAGCAGGTTGCGCCGGTGGCTGTTACCATGTCAATCGCGCCGTCAATGGCGATCCTGCAAAGCCAGATTCGACATGGTGCAAACTGCGCCGGAATTTGCTGCCAGTCGTGAGATGGGTTGATAAGCAGATCGGAAAGCAACAGCCTGATTGGTGGCGAGGTAACCAGACTGCTAAGATAAAGCAATGCCAGTGCAGGCACATCCGAAAGCGCAATCAGCGGACGAGCACGTCGTCCTTCCGCCGCAGTTCCAGTGCGGAGAGTGCTGCGGCTCGTGCTCAACAGTCGTGATTGCTGCCACCTCTTTGAGGGCGAAAACGCGAGGAGTCTGATATGCCTGACTTTTACTCGATTCTCACCGACGAACTTCGCAACGATCCGCTTGGCGTCGGCTACGCCAACATGACCGACCAGCAGGTGGCAGCGAGTTTGAATGAGCCGCGGTTCAGCGTCCCGACTACTCGATTCATCACCTGGCGGGCAATTGCGGCGGTGCTCGACGATGACGAGTATGCCGCAGTGAAGGCCGCATTAAACCAGCTTGCGAACTTGTCGCCCAAAGTCGCAGACATGATTCCGTTCCTCTCGCAGGCGACCGGTGACGACGGTACCGGCGGCGGGATCGACTTCGGCAATGCAGGCGTGCGAGCCATGATTCAAGCCTTGCCAGGTGTCAGCGAAGCGACCAAGCAGAAACTTCTGGCTCTCGGCGAGCGACCGGCAAGTAGAGCGGAGATTCTTGGACTGCCAGAAGTTTATCCTGGCCACGTCGAGTCGGCAAGACGAATGATGGGAGGATGAAGAAATGGCTTTACCAGATGTTTTGAAACCTAGCCCATATACGGCGCTTACCACAGGCATTAGCTCTGCTAGCGTGGCGAACAGGTCCACATACACCGGCAGCGAGATAGACAACACAAGCAACCGCTACGGCGCGATGAGCATCGAAGTCGTGTGGAGCTACGCTACGGCGCCGACAGCAAACAAGACGGTCAAAGTACACTTGCTGCGATGCCTAGACGGGACGAATTACGAGGAACAAGGGAATCAGACGTTGATTGCCGCGTTCTCTCCGCCCGCAGATACCGCGAGTCATAGGCGAGTGTTGCGGGAAAGCGTGCCGCTTTTGGCGTACAAATTCAAACTGGCAGTGGAAAACGTGGATACGGCACAAACGCTGACGGTGACTGTAAATGCCT
>JAKOTN010000007.1 GCA_029776255.1 Pseudomonadota bacterium | reverse complement strand
TTGTTCAGTGATTCGACAAGCGGCGGCGATGGTCGAGCGACCCAGGCGGGTGAGGTAGTAGCGATAGCCATGAACGACCTTCTTGATGAGGCCGAACTGGCGCAGGCGCCAAAGCTGGCGCGTGATGCTGGCCGGCGAGACCTGGCGCAAGAAAGGGACGAGGTCGGCACGGCGGATGCCACGGATGTTGAACTCGGGACGCTGAAGCGCCCGCAGCAGGGCCTGCTGAGTGGCATCGAAGAAGTTGAAGCCCTTGAGGGTATGGCCGTTGACCGTCTTGGGGTTGACCAGCCGATGCAGGTTACGATCGCCGGCGGAAAAGTCGTCGAGTGCGGAGAGGTATTCGAGATAGCGGCGATTACAGCCGAGCAGGATCTCGCGCAAGTCGATCAGGCTGTAGATGGTCTTTCGGAGGGGGGCGATCTCGCGCGACTCGTGACCATCCCGATGTTCCACCTTGCGGTGGTGCTTGAAGAAGGAAACGTTGTTGGTCGTGGTTTCCAGGCGCAGCACACGGTTGAACTTGTCGTACATCTTGACCGATACCTTGCCCAAATGGTGCTTGATGCAGGTGCCCTCGATACGCGTCGTGAAGCGGCTGCCGAGTTCCTGCGCCAGTTGCGGCGTGATCTTCTTGCCCAGGAAACTGGCGACCTGCTCGGCCTTGACCGAGAAGATGGCCTGCCGGGAGAGTTCCTCGTAGAGCGACTGCAGGATCGCCTCGGAGCGGAACACCAGATCGGTCGAGTATTCGACCTGCATCAGGCTCCAGTGGTAGGACTGTCCGAAGACCTCCAGAATTGGGCAGCACTGCTCGGCGTAGTGGTCCAGAAGCGCATGCAGGGTGTCTGGCGAGAAGGCGTCCGCGAGTTGCTGCGCCCGTTCCCAATCGGCGATACGGATGAAGGCATTGTCCGCCATCGCGTAGTCGATACCTGCCGTTGTCAGCGCGTGTGCCAACCGACTGTGGCCATTGCAGTAGAACTGCAGCCGGAATGGACTCCACGTCGGCACGCGCAGGTAGATCAGTCCGAGGGTTTCGTCCATCCAGTAGAAATAGTAGTGCAGGCACTTGCCCGAGGTATGGCGCAGAAAGGTTTGGTGACTTGGCTTGTCGTGCCAGGGTTCGTAGGCGTCGCAGGCTTCCATGGCGGAGAGTACATGCACCAATCCTGGATGATCCCCACGGTCCTTGAGCACCGCGGCAACGAGGTCTTCCTTGCGGAGGTGCGCCTTGGCCACGTGCTCGATTCGCGCTCCCTGCGCGGTCGCCAGAGCCTGTGCGGCTTCACGAATGCGATCACGCAGCGGTTCGGCAAAGCGCGGGTAGTCAAAAATGCGGATGTGCCGGGCATTGAGAAAACTCGTCATTCCCGCCGCGTAGCACGCACCGGGCAACGTCCCTGTAATCACGATCCGGTCGTAGCAGGAGAGCGTTCCGGCAAGCCGCTCGTGATAGCGATCGGTCAGCATCTGTGTCATGGTCGCCTCCGCTCATCCCGTTTTGGCTATGACAGAACCCTCATCCTGTTTGGTTCCGGCTTCGCCGGCTTAGGGTATCCACTTGTATTGGCGGTGTTTCGGGTCGAGCGTAAGCTCGTGGAAGATGCAGCGCAATCGGTTGGTTCGTTCTACCTGATCGAGAAATGCCAGAACCTTCGCCGGGTTGGCCATGCCGGCAAGAATCAAACCCAAGCCAAAGATCAAACCCGATAGCAGGGCAAACAGCAGATTCATCGCGATCTCCCTAAGCCGGCGAAGCCGGAACCAAACAGGATGAGGTTTCAGTCATAGCCAAAACGGGATAAGCGGAGGCGACCATGACACAGATATTGACGGATCGGTATCACGATCGGCTTGCCGGAACGCTCTCCTGCTACGACCGGATCGTGATTACAGGGACGTTGCCCGGTGCGTGCTACGCGGCGGGAATGACGAGTTTTCTCAATGCCCGGCACATCCGCATTTTTGACTACCCGCGCTTTGCCGAACCACTGCGTGATCGCATTCGTGAAGCCGCACAGGCTCTGGCGACCGCGCAGGGAGCGCGAATCGAGCACGTGGCCAAGGCGCACCTCCGCAAGGAAGACCTCGTTGCCACGGTGCTCAAGGACCGTGGGGATCATCCAGGATTGGTGCATGTGCTCTCCGCCATGGAAGCCTGCGACGCCTACGAACCCTGGCACGACAAGCCAAGTCACCGAACCTTTCTGCGCCATACCTCGGGCAAGTGCCTGCACTACTATTTCTACTGGATGGACGAAACCCTCGGACTGATCTACCTGCGCGTGCCGACGTGGAGTCCATTCCGGCTGCAGTTCTACTGCAATGGCCACAGTCGGTTGGCACACGCGCTGACAACGGCAGGTATCGACTACGCGATGGCGGACAATGCCTTCATCC
>JAKOTN010000168.1 GCA_029776255.1 Pseudomonadota bacterium | reverse complement strand
AAGAAGGTACTGGCCGGGTCCGATAAGTTTGAGGGGGCGGCGACCATCGCGGTAATGGCGCGCAGAGTAGTGCCGGTCGTATATCGCGCGGGCGTCAGGGTCGCCATCGCGGATCGGGATTAAGTCGGCGAGGGGCAGGAGCGGCTGCATTGGATCATCTCCGAACGATGGCATAGAGTTCTTGGATTAGGTCGCGGCCTTATTCTTCTTTATGTTCATTGTTTGGCGAGTGGATAGCTTTGATCCAGGTACTCAAACAGCCGATCCACAAGCTCCACAGGACGTGCGCTTCGCGTCATTTGCGGAAGATCGGACGCTGGAATCGTGAAAATCCCCATGGCCCACGCCCAGATCAATTCGCGTCCTTCTGACGTGCGCAGGTCGCCGTATGGCAGGACCAAGGCGAATTCATACTTTGGCGTCACGAGCGTCAGCTTTGCTCGTTTCTCTCCGTCTTGGTGGAAGACGCTGATGGCGTAGCGCATAGTCCAGCCTCCTGCAACTCGTCGCGTAGAATCTTGACGTCTTTCGGGGCCTCGATGCCGAGCTGCACCGAGCCGCTCTTCGTCTGGCAGACGGTGATCACGACACCATTCGAAAACAGAATCCTTTGTCCGGGCTTCCGTCTCAAAACCAGCATCCGTCACTCCTTTCTCTACCGAATCCTTCGTCCGAAACGCCTCCAATACTCCTCCTCAGCTCTGTCGTCGTAGCCTTCTTCGTAGGCCTTGTTGAAGACCTCCTCCACGCA
Organism: Pseudomonadota bacterium; assembly: GCA_029776255.1. Classification (GTDB taxonomy): domain Bacteria; phylum Pseudomonadota; class Gammaproteobacteria; order Burkholderiales; family Rhodocyclaceae; genus Accumulibacter. Next base: position 443 of record JAKOTN010000168.1, on the reverse strand, counting down.
CGTCTCGCATGGCTCGACCCAAACCGTCTCGTCAGGCAGGATCACCGCCTGCAACTCGTTCTGACACCGCGAACAGATCGCCGGAATCCGCTTCTCCTTCAGCATTGGATTTTCCATTGCCGCTGTCCTCCAAAATCCTTTCAGCCAATTCATCGGCGCGACGGCCAATCGCGACGACTGTCGTCTCGGTCGGCGTAACGTCTGCGAGGTCCTGTTCCTCTTCGCTGATTCGCAGACCCTTCAGCACGTCTGGAAAGGCGTCTCGCAACGCCCAGGCTCGCGCTCGCATTTGCAGCATGCGGGCCGGATATGTCTTCCACGTTTCGCGATTGGCTAAGCCGGCGCGTCGCGCGTCAGCCATGGTGAACGTCCGCTTGATGGGCTTGCAGCCTCGTCGTTGAACCACGCAGTGCGCTGCGAGTGGATTGCCAGCGTCGTCATAA
>JAKOTN010000126.1 GCA_029776255.1 Pseudomonadota bacterium | reverse complement strand
AGCCTCTCACCGGGCGTTGCTCCTTGACTTTCTTCTTGCCTGTGACGAGTTCATCACGGGCAATGGCAATGTGCGGCGGGGCCTCGATTCCCAGTTTGACCTGCCCGGGCCGAATCTCGGCCACAACGATCCGCACGCCATTGGAAAGCACAATCCCTTCCCCGATCCGTCGCGTCAAAACCAGCATCCGTCACTCCTTTTTCCCAAGACTCCTCATACCAGGTACTGTCTGTATTGACCGGCGTTCGCTCGTCTGTGAGCCAATCCGTCCGTGTGCCCCATGCTGTAGCCTTCGCGGTAATACTCGTCGCGTTCCCTCTCAAGACACTCCGGACAGAGTTCTACCACGAATACGACTTCTCCCTGACTCCCCTCGTGAAAGTCGATCTCTAACTCGCGGTCGCATTCGCGACACACAAACACAATCTCACGCCTTTTTGGCCCCGCCATTTTTCAGCTCCTGATACCGATTCCGTGCCAGGTCAAGCAACTCATCAACTTCCCACTGGGAGAGGGTGTCGTCCTGCTTGATCCCTTCAGCTATGGCAGTCACCGCCTCCAGGTCGGCGGCCGCCTTGATTTTCTCCGCATAGACCCGATACGGCCCCGCGTCCGCATCGACCTCTACGTCTTCAGCCGGAGCTTCGGCCTTCTTAGCCTTGGCCTCGGCCTTCGGCTTCTCCGGCTTTTCCTCGGCGATTGGCTTGGCCCCGTTGCCGCTCAGCACATTCACGGCCGGAGCCGCAAACTGTGGATAATCCACCGCGTCCAAGTCGGCCACCGCGAGACTGATTTCAAACTCCAGTGGGAGAAACTTGATCATTCGCCGCAGGACCGTCTTGCGGGCCATCTCGCCCCAGTGATGCGTCCAGGGAGAATCGTTGGGGAATTTCTGGTAGCTCTTACTCTGATTGCGAACCCGATTGATCTCGTCAGCATCCATCCACTCAACCGCGGGAGGCGATCCATCCAGAAACGCCCGGGCGTAGCAGCCAATCGGCTCCCCCCGATCCTTCAACGCAATCTTGTGGCGAATCGGATTCTCCCGTCCGTAGTCGATCTCAAACTTATCGTTGGCGTGCACCAGCCGGGCCTCGACAAGTTTTACTCGCGGGTGCCGCATAGCCAATTTCACTAAACCCCGGTACCCGCAGATAAACTCGGCCCGATCCTTGAACGGGACCAGGAAGCCGTCTCCCGTAATGCCGCTTGGATCAAGCCCATACCGTGCCGCCTTGATCGTCGCCTCCACAATCGATTGCGGCGTGCAACTAAGAAGGGCCGGGGTACGAATCACCGCCGAGGCCACAATCGCAATCAGGCGGTCAGGATCAATCCCAAGTGCAGCATTTGCCGCAATTTGCGCCTTGGCCGCAGCAAGGGAATTCTGAATGACCGTCGCCTTATCCAGACTTCCCGTTTTGTCCTTGAATCTCTGACTAATCGCCGTGTTCATAATCAGCCCTCCACCTTGATCTCGTACCAACTCACCTCTCTCTTGCACTTCACGAACTCGTCGTCCCCGATCATGGCCTTGACCCTGTCTGAGTCCAGTCGCAATTGCGTCCGTTTCACAAAACGGACACAGAGCTTGCTGCCATCCCCCTTGTCGGCCATCAGCCCGCAGGCGGCTCCCGCAAGCTCAAAGAGCCTGTTTTTCGCCGCCTGCTCCGCTTTTTCAGCCTTCAATCGCTCGGCCCGTGCGTTCTGGTATGCGTTGAGAATCTCTTCAAGCTGCTCCGCCGGAACTGGGGCCAAATCGTTGCTGCGTTCGATGACGTGAAAGATCGCCGCACTCGGCGCAGAATCCGGGGGAGGCTCCTTTTTCTCAACGTATTTCCAGAAGTCGATGACGCGGTCCTTGATCTCCTCCTGAAGCGTGTGATCAGCCCGAACCGAATAATGGGCC
>JAKOTN010000163.1 GCA_029776255.1 Pseudomonadota bacterium | reverse complement strand
CCTTTTAATCGCACCATAAGGAATTGAAATATTATCAGAAACGATTATAGGTTTTTTTTCAATCTTCTTTTAATCGCACCATAAGGAATTGAAATATAATTTTGTTTACCATCCTTGAAAGCCCGCACCATTACTTTTAATCGCACCATAAGGAATTGAAATTATTTAGAAAAAGAACTCGAGCATAACACAATGTTACTTTTAATCGCACCATAAGGAATTGAAATGCATAAATACTGACTGTTACAAATGTTACAAAAAACTTTTAATCGCACCATAAGGAATTGAAATAATTTATTTTTATTTTATCTACTTTTTTGCAAATTTCTCTTTTAATCGCACCATAAGGAATTGAAATATATACAACGATATTTTTTTATATATAGAAAGTGACTTTTAATCGCACCATAAGGAATTGAAATTACAGACAAAGCCACACATCCCAGATGTGCAGTGGCTTTTAATCGCACCATAAGGAATTGAAATGCAGATCCAATCAGCAAAATTGCTTTTTTTGTCTCCACTTTTAATCGCACCATAAGGAATTGAAATGCAATGGCGCTGGTTCCAGATAAGTATGGAGAGGTAACTTTTAATCGCACCATAAGGAATTGAAATACCATTTCCTGACCTGATGCGGTTTGTAAACGAATTCTTTTAATCGCACCATAAGGAATTGAAATGTCGCTTATTAAAGAATAACCACTCTTTTTCCGTCGCTTTTAATCGCACCATAAGGAATTGAAATATTGGTCGTATGCACGAAATGATATATATATTTAGCCTTTTAATCGCACCATAAGGAATTGAAATACGTATTGATTTACTTGACAAACTTGTTTTTGAGAAAACTTTTAATCGCACCATAAGGAATTGAAATTTACCCACCCTGTTATTTTTTCGCTATATGCCTCACTTTTAATCGCACCATAAGGAATTGAAATGAAAAAATAGCTAATAAAGTGTATGCGAACCGTATGGCTTTTAATCGCACCATAAGGAATTGAAATTTTTTGCTATTTTTCTTGTTATTTTTATCGAGTTCCTTTTAATCGCACCATAAGGAATTGAAATATAGAAAATAATAAATAATATAAATAATAAGATAAGACTTTTAATCGCACCATAAGGAATTGAAATCAAGCTGGACAAGTGGTTTGATAATAATAAATTTTTCTTTTAATCGCACCATAAGGAATTGAAATAAACAAACTCTCAACGAAGTAAGCACCAGCGAGGAGCTTTTAATCGCACCATAAGGAATTGAAATATATTTGAAAAAGGATTCTGGAGCGACTTTTTGAGCCTTTTAATCGCACCATAAGGAATTGAAATATTAGCATTACGCTCACTATATAACTAATATTTAAACTTTTAATCGCACCATAAGGAATTGAAATCTAACTAGCTGTTTGTTAGAATCTCTAAAGCGGTCACTTTTAATCGCACCATAAGGAATTGAAATCTGCAATTAATCGATTATATATTTTAGTTCGTATTTCTTTTAATCGCACCATAAGGAATTGAAATGACCAAAATTATTATTAATTGGCAATTTTAAAATTCTTTTAATCGCACCATAAGGAATTGAAATGAAGTTCTGGTTCGTATGCATATTCAGACGCTTCACTTTTAATCGCACCATAAGGAATTGAAATAAAAAAGCTATTAAGATAAATGATAGATACTACAAACTTTTAATCGCACCATAAGGAATTGAAATGGCGGCGTGTCTGAATCTTACTTTATAAATATAGAACTTTTAATCGCACCATAAGGAATTGAAATTTAGATAACTTGTTTTATAACTACTATTATAAAATTCTTTTAATCGCACCATAAGGAATTGAAATCTCTTAGCATAGCCACGTTACCTGCGTTCAACTGCCTTTTAATCGCACCATAAGGAATTGAAATCCATATCAGTTTGTGGAATAGGGTTTACCACGACTGCTTTTAATCGCACCATAAGGAATTGAAATCAAATAACACCACACGTGAGACTTTACAGCTCACGAACTTTTAATCGCACCATAAGGAATTGAAATTCGTTCACTTCCTCCCTTGAACTTCAAGAAGTTATTCTTTTAATCGCACCATAAGGAATTGAAATTCTAAAATATCAAAATTGGTAATAAATATGCTAGAACTTTTAATCGCACCATAAGGAATTGAAATTTTTTTCATACAAGCTGTAAGCGTCTCCATATTGTGACTTTTAATCGCACCATAAGGAATTGAAATGAAGTATAGTGGGTCTAATCCAGTCCTCCCCATAGCCTTTTAATCGCACCATAAGGAATTGAAATAATCATAAAACAAGGTATAATCAGAGATTTAGACTATCTTTTAATCGCACCATAAGGAATTGAAATCAAATCATCATCTCTAACCTCCACATTTCCCATTAAACTTTTAATCGCACCATAAGGAATTGAAATAGACCTATTTCTATCTCACGGAAATTCAATCTACACTTTTAATCGCACCATAAGGAATTGAAATCTTCTTATAGCTAAATTAACAAACCCTAAATACCCCTTTTAATCGCACCATAAGGAATTGAAATTTTGTGCTTACAGACGAGAATAGCGACACTTCGATTACTTTTAATCGCACCATAAGGAATTGAAATTTGGTCAATTTACAAGGCATATTCCCTCCTTTCTTTCTTTTAATCGCACCATAAGGAATTGAAATATAATCGCTACATCCCGTAAATTTTGTAAACAGATGCTTTTAATCGCACCATAAGGAATTGAAAT
>JAKOTN010000147.1 GCA_029776255.1 Pseudomonadota bacterium | reverse complement strand
GAACTTTTTATAAATATAACAAACGAAAAAGAGTTAGAAAGCATATTTGAGCTAGATATAGATTATCACTTAAAAAACAACCTTGACAAACTTATCAAACACATCAATAATCCTAAACTTGCCAACTCATATCTAAATATTTGGGAAAAGCTCTACGATTTATATAATCACTATAGAAAAAATCTTTTAAATGAAAAATTGGCTTATGAAGGATTACAAATTAGACATTTTGTAGAAAATGATTTGGATAAAATGACAAAAATAAATAATAGGATTTTTTATATTGTAGGCTTTAATTTTGTAACTAAAGCTGAATATAAATTGTTTGAAAAATTAAAAAAAGACATAAAACATGAAAAAGATATACATTTCATCTGGGACTATGATGATGAATATTTAGCGAGTGCTTCCCGCGAAAGCGACAGCGCTTGAGTGGCGCTGCGAAGCTGCATCTTCGTGGCGAGCGGGTTGTTGGTCTCCTCTAGATGGTCGCCCAACACGCCATTGAGCGCTGCAACAATCGCGCCGCGCGCGCGCGGTGACGGCACGTCGGCGAGCGCCGGCGACACCAACGCCAACGCCGCGTCCACGCCGCCGCCCACCACGCGTGTGACGCCGCGCACGGTGCGGTACACAAACCCAGTGACGCCACTCGTGCGGCCGTTTTCCTGCGACGACGTCATACCCGGCACACGCGCAATGTTGCGATGCATTGCCTCAACTAAATCGGTGATTCCAGTCGTCGCGTCAATCACTAAAAGGCCAACGCCCCTAAGGTCTGCGGCTGTGGAAGATTCTGGGGCACTCATGGCTTGCTTTCTGTGCAAACGGCGTGCGCAAACGGCGCGCCTTTTGAGAACGGTATCGTGCGCGGATAGAGCGAGCCAGCTAAACGGTCTATCGCTTCTTTGTAGACGCGGTGCGAGTGGACTTTGCGGCCTTGATCGCCTTTGCCTGTGCGTAACGCGCCAAGCTCTCCGCTGGCCACAGTTTCGCTGCGTCGTAGTACGCGCTGAACGCCGGGGTGCCCGCTTCAAGCGTCAGCCACGCTTGCTTCGAGCGCACAAAGATGTGCGCCTGCGGCGGGAGTCGGTCGGGCTCGTCGAGCGTGCCAACACGCACGTAGCGCGTGATCGCGGTGCGCGAACCGTGCTCATTCCACATCGCTGTCCGACAGGTTGGACAGCGCGCGACCCAATGCGTGCCACCGCTGTCGGTCGGAACTTTGACGAATTCGTGCTCACCTTGCAGTAGCGACATCTCAGTGAATTCGACCATCGCGTGGTGGGCGAACGGGCCGCCCGTCTCGCGCTGACATCGCGTGCAGTGGCAACAGTGCACGAACATTGGCGTGCGATGAATTCGATAGCGCACCGCGCCGCACGCGCAGCCGCCATCGAATACCGGTTCAGCGTCCGTTGGCTTTGTCATTGAGTACAGCGAGATTTACTGTCCGGCGGGAGGCTGCCAGAGCTCGACCTTGTTTCCCTCTGGGTCGATGACCCAACCAAATTTCCCGTATTCCGAATCGTCGGTTTTTTCGAGAACTTTGCAGCCTTCAGCGCGGAGCGCGGCCAGCAGCGCCTGCAAATCGTGCACCCGGTAATTGATCATGAACGGCGCGGTACTCGGCGCGAAATAGTCGCCATCGGCGCTGCCGACGTTCCAGATCGTCGTGCCGCCGACCGGCTGGCCAGCGTCGTCTGTCCAGCGAAATGCGGCGCCGCCCCAGGCTTGCACGTCAATGCCGAGGTGCTTTTTGTACCAAGCCCACATCGCTGCGGGGTCGCGCGCTTTGAAGAAAATGCCGCCGATGCCAGTTACGCGTTTCATGTTCGTCCCCGTTTTTTTGAAAACGAGAACTAAGCGTAGCGCAGTACTTTTCGTTTGGCGAGCGCTTTACGAGTCCGCAGGCCGATTTTTTGCCAGCCGCGCCTTCAAGAATCCACCTGTGCCGTATCTCGTGACACGGCTGTAGAAGCGCTCTGCGAGCCGATTCACCGCTGTAGCGTAGGCGTCCACGAGTTCGGGAGCAATGTTGAAATGGTCGTAGTTGACGACTGCCGCGACCTTGCTGTGCAACGACGACAAGCGCGACTCAACCATGTGCTCGATCGCTGCGATTTGCGCGGAGGCGGTGATCGAAAGGCCCGTGAAGTCGATGTAGAAAATGTGGTGCTCGGTGTCGAGCTCGAAGCGCTCCGCCAGTGGCGTGGCGAGAATTCTTTCGCGCAGTCCAAGCGGCGCATCCGTGAAAAGTGACGCTTCCATCGCGCCGATACTTTCCGGCTGCGCGGGCGAAAACGCCATCTTCGCGAGCACGTCTCGGGCGGCGTCCACGCCGGGTGCTAGCTCGATCAATTCAAGGCCGCTCTTGCCGCCACCGACGTCGACTAAGCGAAACACGGCGCGCTCCGTCACGTAGAGCACGGGTTGCCCACGGCGTAGCGCTTCGCGACCGCTAAAAGTCCGGTGCTCAACGGCGTTCACGAACTTGCCGGTCGGACCGTCTTGCAGAATTTGTAGCGCGCCGTCGCCAATCTTGACGCGCAAATCGCCGGCCATAAACGTGCCTACGAACACAAGCGCCTTCGCGTTTTGGCTGATGTTGATAAAGCCGCCGGCTCCCGCAAGCTTGGGGCCAAATTTGCTGACGTTGACGTTGCCCTCGGCGTCAACCTCGGCCATTCCGAGCACGGCAACGTCGAGTCCGCCGCCGTCGTAAAAATCAAACTGATACGGCTGATCAATGATCGCTTGTGTGTTGACCGCAGCGCCGAAGTTGAGGCCACCGGCCGGGATGCCGCCGATTACGCCGGGTTCGGCTGTGAGCGTAATCAAATCAATGATGCGCTCTTCCGCCGCGACCGCCGCTACGCCCTCGGGCATACCAATGCCGAGGTTCACCACGTTGTGCGCCTTGAGTTCGAGCGCAGCGCGGCGCGCGATGAGTTTCCGGAGGTTCAGGGCTTGCGATGGCGCGTCGTCCATCGGAACGCGAATCTCACCCGCGAATGCGGCGCTGTAAGGCTCGACGAATGTCTGCATGTGATGCGCCGCATCGGTTGCGACGACGACCGCATCGACCAATACGCCAGGCACTTTCACTTGACGCGGATTAAGCGTTCCGCGCTCGGCGATACGCTCGACTTGCGCGATCACTACGCCACCAGAGTTGCGTGCCGCCATGGCAATCGCGAGCGCCTCTAAAGTTAACGCTTCGCGCTCCATCGTGAGGTTGCCGTCCGCGTCAGCCGTGGTCGCGCGAATGATGCCGACAGAAATCGGAAACGCTTTGTAGAACAGGTATTCCTCCCCGTCGATCGGCATGAGGCGCACCAACTCTTCCGTCGTTCGCGCATTCACTTTGCCGCCGCCGTGGCGTGGGTCGACAAACGTGTCGAGCCCGACCCGCGTTAGCGTGCCGGGCTTGCCCGCAGCAATGTCGCGAAACAGGTGGCTAATGACGCCCTGCGGCAGGTTGTACGCCTCAATCTCGCCAGAGATCGCGAGCGCTTGAAGCTTCGGCACAAGCCCCCAATGGCCGCCAATCACGCGTCGCACGAGACCGCGATGACCAAGATGATTCAAGCCACGATGTTTGCCGTCGCCTTGGCCCGCCGCGTAGACGAGCGTCAAGTCGCGCGGAGCGGCTTCTTTCTCGAACCGTGCTTCAAGCGCAATCGCGATTTCTTCGGCGAATCCAATGCCAACGAAGCCGCCGGTCGCGACGGTGTCGCCGGTGTGGATGAGGCGGACGGCTTCGTCCGCCGTCACGATTTTGGATTTGCGGTGCATTGCGCTAGCGTAACGCGAACGCGGACAATCAGCCGGCGCCGCGCACTACCATCACCGGCACGCTTGCATGCGAGAGCACGCGCTGCGTCACACTGCCTAGCAGCAGTCGATCGATCATGCCGCGGCCATGTGTGCCCATCACAATCAAATCCGTGTCGGTATGCTCCGCCGCGTCGAGGATGCCGCGCCAGACTGTGTTCGACTCGGCGATGCGTGACGCAAAGGCAACGCCTGCGGCC
>JAKOTN010000139.1 GCA_029776255.1 Pseudomonadota bacterium | reverse complement strand
CTAGGAGCTTGTTGAAAAACCCAAACTGAGCGCTTGGCTGATCAAACAAGGGCTGGGACAATTGTTTCATGCGCGGCGACGATCAGCAGCAAACGGGAATGTTCAGCTATGTATGCCTGGAGGACCGGGTGCCGGCGGATCATCCTCTGCGGGCCATCCGCAAGACGGTCGACGAGATCCTGCGGGCGATGGCGAAGGACTTCGATGGCATGTACGCCCGCACGGGCCGTCCGTCTGTGCCGCCCGAACGTCTGCTGCGTGCGGCGCTGCTGCAGATCTTCTATTCGGTACGTAGCGAACGGATGCTCATGGAGCAGCTGCAGTACAACCTGCTTTTCCGGTGGTTCGTCGGGCTGGAATTGGATGAGCCGGTGTGGAACCACGCGGTATTCAGCAAGAATCGCGAACGGCTGCTCAATCAGGATGTTGCGCGGATGTTCTTCGCGCGGGTAGTGGAGCAGGCCAGGCCGTACTTGTCGGACGAGCACTTCAGCGTGGACGGGACGCTGATCGAGGCGTGGGCGAGCCAGAAGAGCTTTCAGCGCAAGGACGGGGGCGACAACGAGCCGGGCCAGTTCCGCGGCCAGAAGCGGAGCAACGAAACCCATGAATCGAAGACTGACCCGGACTCGCGTTTGTACCGCAAGGGCAACGGGCAAGAGGCCAAACTGGGCTATCTGGGCCACGTGCTGATGGAGAATCGCAATGGCCTGGTGGTGGACGCGCTGCTGACCCATGCGGACGGAACGGCGGAGCGCGACGCGGCGCTTCTGATGCTGTACAACAAGTGGCGGGCGCGGCTGCGGCGTGGGCTGATGAGTGTGGGCGGCGACAAAGGTTACGACACCCGCGATTTTGTGGAAACGACGCGGGAGATGAACATCCGGCCGCACGTGGCGCAAAACACGCAACGAAGCGGCGGCAGTGCGATTGATGGGCGGACGACGCGCCACGCCAGTTACCGGATCAGCTTGGAGAAGCGTCCGCTGATCGAGAAGATCTTCGGGTGGATGAAGCAGACCGGCGGCATGAAGAAGACCCGGCTGCGGGGGCTGCTGAAAGTCAGTTGGCAGTTCCTAATGACAGCGGCGGCTTACAATCTGTGGCGGCTTCCGAAGTTGCAGAAGGCCGAAGTGTGACTGGACGCGGGACAGCGGCGTTTTTCAACACGCCGCGCCGCCGCTAAGGGTTACCTTTCGCCATCCGAAGAGCCCAATCTGCCCGATTTTCGAGATTCCGGGAAGCAATCGTTCTTGCTGGATCGGGTTTTTCAACAAGCTCCTA
>JAKOTN010000128.1 GCA_029776255.1 Pseudomonadota bacterium | reverse complement strand
ATCCAGTTGCGCAAGGTCTGGTCGCTCAGCCCGAGTTCCCTGCAAACCATGCCTACGCTTTGCCCGTCCTTGACGCGCTTGACCGCCAGTTCCTTGAACTCGGTCGTGTATGCCTGCGTCGGTATCTTCATTTCCTGCCTTCCAAAAGTGACGACAATTTTAGGTCACCCTTGGCAGACGAAATTTCGGGGGAAGCTCAATCGAGGCCGCGCGTGCCGGCGAGCAGGGGCGTGGATTCGCCGTGGTGGCCGATGAAGTCCGCAAACTGGCGGAACGCACGACCAAGGCCACGGAAGAGATTTCCGGCATGATCGAGGCGGTGCAGCGGAGCGCGCAAGTCGCCGTCGCGGCCATGGGCGCCAGTGTTGCCGAGGTCAATGACGGTGTGTCATTGGCCAAGCAGGCGGGCGAGACGATTGTGCGCATCAAGGATGACGCGACGCATGTGGTTGATGTGGTCAATAATATTGCCGCCTCGCTCGACGAACAGTGCGCTGCCAACGACAGTCTTTCGGACCAGGTGGAAACGGTGGCGCAAATGACCGAAACAAATGCACAGGCCACGGTCAACACCGCTGCCGAGGCGGAAAAACTCAAGGAACTGGCTGGTCACATGCAAAAAACCATGGGCCAATTCAAAATTTGAAATTGTGTGTTCTCATTTTTCCCCTGCCGTCGATTTTTTAAAACGAGATTAAATTTCGGTGCGGTAATAATTTTGAAATGGATCCGCGCATGCAATCGAAGGAGATAAATCGTGTGGCTGATAAGTCCTTTTTTTTGTGGGTGATTTTTCTTGTTTGGCTTGGATCTTCGGCCATCATGCTTTGGCGTTTCGAGCAGCGTAATTTCCTTTCGTCTGGCGTGATTTGTTTTGGCGCGCCTGAGCGCTCTGTTGCCTTATTTAAATAAGCCGTTAATTTGTGATAAATGCCATGTGGCACTAATCGCATTCATGCACCGATTTAGAAAGAAGAATGAACATGAGCGTTGAAATACAGAACGATCCATTGTCTGGTTTCCGCCGTCGTGCGGATAATTTACTGCTTGGTGTTCTGGCAATCCATTTGTTGCTGTGTCTTGTCTCGGCGCAAATGACGGAAACCTGGAGCGAAGGGTTGGCTATCGGTTTGCCCGCGTTTTTCGTTCCGGCACTGATCTGGTGGCTGATGGCTGGTTCCACTCTTTCAAGAATTACAATGGCCTGCGCAACGATGATCTTTTCCGGTTTGCTGATTCAACAATGGCATGGGGCGATCGAGGCGCATTTCGGCATATTTGTACTTCTCGCTTTTCTCGTGCTTTATTGCGATTGGCGTCCACTGTTCGTGGCGGCGGCGCTCATTGCCGTTCATCACATATTTTTTGCCTGGATGCAGTACGGCGGTGCATCCTTGTACGTATTTTCCGGTTCCGTGAGTATCGAACGTGTTCTGGTTCATGCTTCCTACGTGGTGGCCGAAACCTCCGTGTTGATTTTCATGGCCGTCTGGCTGCGCAAAATGCAGGAAGCCAGCGCGCTGGTGGCCGCTTTCGCGAACTCCGTGGCAAACGGCAGTCTAGAATTCGTTTTTTCTCCGGAAATGTGCAAAAAAAACGCCATGGTCGCTTCGATGTCGCGACTACAGCAAGACTTGTCAAGGGCGTTTGCGTCGATTCGCGAAGCGGCTGCCCAGTTGTCGGAACTGACGGTCAGGCTCCCTCAAACCTCTTTGCGCATTAGCGAAGGAAATAAGGCTCAAGAACGTTTGACCGCTGAAATGTCAACCGCTGTGTTTGGCGTCGCCGAGGCGATTGGAGCAATCACCGAAAATGCCCGTGGCGCGTGCGCGGAGGCGCGAGATTCACAAGAGGCGGCCGTTGTTGGTAGCAAGGTGGTCAATGCGGCCGTCGATGAAATGAATGCGATTGCCAAGGCCATCGAAAGTGTTTCCGCCAACGTCGAAGCGCTTGGCAATCAATCTGAAAAGGTATCGCAGGTTGTGCTCATCATTCGAGAGATTGCTGATCAGACCAATCTGCTGGCCCTCAATGCGGCTATCGAGGCGGCGCGTGCCGGTGAACAAGGAAGGGGCTTCGCGGTCGTCGCGGACGAAGTACGAAAACTGGCTGAACGCACGACCAAGTCGACCAACGAAATCGGCTTGATGATGAACGAAATGAATACGGTAAAGCAATCCGCGATGTCCAGCATTGGCGAGGCGGTCACCCGGGTCAATGAGGGGGTTACGCTTGCCGGATCGGCCGGTGACAGTATTGGTGCGATCAACGAGAGAACAACGCGCGTCGGGGTCGTGGTAGGAGAAATCTCCAATTCCTTGCTGGAGCATCGCCAGATTACCCAGGGAATTGTCAGTGATGTCAAGCAGATTGCTCAGACGGCCAAGACCGCCTCGGAGCACACAGCGGAAATCGATGCGGATGTTGTTTCCATCGACGCCTTGCTCCTGTCCTTGCGCGACACCCTTGCGCGCTATGAAGGTTCGGATATAAAGACAAAATAGTCCGCTGGGTTGATGCGCGGATCATTTGCCAGACCTTGAGGTTGAATATATTTTGCGTTCAAGAGGATCTTCAAGGGAAGTTTTTCCGTGATTTCGCCAGCTCGATCCAGTCTTTATCGCTCGTTCCATTGCAGGCTCTCCCCGTATAATCGGCCGCAACTCGACACGCCGTTCCAAAAACAAAGAGAGATTGCGACTTCATGGGCCACGCACTTCTATTCGCTTCGGACGCCAGTCACGCCGATCACGCCGCCGTGTTCCAGAAAGGCGCGCGAGCGCTTGCCGCTTTCAAGGCGATACGATTCTCGGACACCGCCGCCGCTGCCGGCGCTTCACTGGCGGTCGCGCCCAGTGAGCGGGCCGGCGACAAACGCATCGGTCGTTCCGCCGACGATCGGATCTGGATTGCCAGCCTCGGCACTTGGTTGCCGCTGCCGGCGGTCAAGGGGCGCGATCTTTCCTGGCTGATCGAGCAGTATCTGACGCATGGGGCGCACGAACTCGCCCGCCACCTGCAGGGTTTCTTTTCCCTGCTGATCGTGGACCGGCGCACCGGGAAGACGCATGTGATCACCGATCGTTGCGGCAGCTTGCACATGTACTGGCGCCGCCTCGGCGGCGGGCATGCGGTATGTTCGTCGTCGGCCGCGTTGGCCTTGTGCGACGACAGCGTGCTCGACCCGGTCGCGGTCCATGAATTCGTCGCCACGGGCATCATTTACGAAGAGCGCAGTTTGTGGCGGGACATCCGCAAAATTCCACCCGCCACCGTGCTCACCATCGACAATGCCGGCGCAAGCCACTGTTCGTATTGGAATTTTGGCGAGGTCGCCGCCGAGTCGCTCGATCTCGAGGACGCCGTCGAACAAACCCATCATGCGCTGGTCGAGGTGCTGAAAGCCTTGCCCGACACGCCGCGTCCGATGGTTTCCGACCTGACCGGCGGTTACGACTCGCGCATGCTGCTGACGGGGATGCTGGCCGCCAACCGGCCGTTTCATACCACGGTCTCCGGCGGTGGCGAACATCCCGACGTGCGCGTCGCGGCACGCATCGCCGGGCAATTGAAACTTGATCACCATTGCATCAATGCCGCGCCGGAACTCGCGGTCGAGGTTTTCGACGCCGCCTTGCGGATGACCGACGGCGAATACGACGCCTTCGACTACGCGCGAATCCTGCAGGTCCATCGCCAGTTGAGCGCCACTCACGACATGAGCCTGAACGGATCGTTCGGCGAATTGGCGCGCGGTTACTGGTGGGAACTGCTCTGGCCGAAACTGGCCAGCAAGGAGCAGGCGCTGGACGCCGCGATGCTCGCGCGCAAGCGCTTCGCCGCCGTCGGCTACGAAAAATCGATCTTCGCGCCGGCGGCCACCCTGGATTTGGCCGAGCACATGGCGGGGGCGGTCCGGCGCGCCACGGCGCCGCTCAAAGGGCTACCGAATACCTCGCAGATGGACTGCGCTTACTTCAGCCTGCGCATGCAGCGCTGGCAGGGGCGTATCGCCAGTTCGACCAACCAGCTGTGGCCGGCTTTCTCGCCGATCGGGTTTTCCCAGGTGCTCGCCCCGATCCTCGCCGCCAAGGCCCGCGGCCGTTTCCGTAGCTTGCTGGTCCGGCGGTATTTTCAGCGCCACGCGCCGATTCTGGCGGATATTCCGCTCGAACACGGGTATCCGCCCATGCCGGCCACGCCGTTCAACATCTGGCGTTTCAGTCCGCTGTTGAGCCATTACGGCGGCAAAGTGTGGTCCAAGGTGGCGGTGAAACTGCCGATGGTGTCAAAAATGGCGACAGGCCACGGGCAATCCGCCGCGCCGGCCGACTGGTCGGCGGTTCCGCGCCCCGAAACTATCGCCCTGTTCCGAGACACCGCGCTCGCCGATTGGCTCCGTTCCCCACTTCTCGCCGACACCGGCTTGTTCCGCCCCGATGAATTGCGGGCGCTGCTGGCGGCCCACGGCGTCGTCGGCGCGTCGCGCGCCGAGCAATGGCGCCGCCTGGTGACCCTGGAGTCGCTGCTACGGCGCATGGCCACCTTGCGCTAAACCACGCGGTCGCGGTAACCGCCGCCAGCGAGGCGAGAGTTCCTGCCGCGTCGTCGCCAAGCCTGTTAAAGTAAGCCTTTGTGCTCAATCGACAGGGCGGTGGAAAATGCGGAATTCGAGTTCTGACCCAACGTTCGACGGCGCCGCCATCGACGCGGCGCTGGTCGACAGCGTGCATCTCGCCGTGGCCGCCCTGGACGGCGCACAGCGCGCCGAAGCCAAATCGCTGCTTGCCGCGGTGCTCGATCTCCGGCCGCGGCATCCCCTGGCCAACTACCATTGCGGTCTGATGCACATGGAGGACGGCGATCTGGAAAGCGCGCTCGCGCATCTGGCGGCGGCGTGTGACGCCGAGTCGAGCAACGGCGCGTTCTGGGTCGCCAGTGCCGATTGCCTATTGCGCATGCGTCGCCACGACGAAGCCCGGCATCTGCTGGAGACGGCGCTTGCCGCCGGACTCGACGACCCGCGAGCCGAGTCACTGCTGCAAACGGCGCGCGCCGCCCTCGCCGCCGAACCGTTTTCGGCGCCGACGGTTTTGGACGACAATGATCGTTTGCTTGAGCGCCTGCGGGAACTGATCAGGAAACGCGGTCGAGCAGCGACGGGCAGGCGACAGGCGCGCCCCGAGGCCAACGCACCGTTGCGCGCATTGGCCGACCAGGGCGACTGGCGGGCGCTCACCGCCGCCGCACCGCCGTTTCTCGAACGCCACCCTGAAAGCGGCAAGGATTGGGATCTGCTCGGGGTGGCTTATTTACAACTGGGCAACAGCGAAGCCGCGCGCATCGTGCTGACGCGGGCGGCCGCGCTGCTGCCTCGCGACGCGGCCGTTTGGGATCATCTTGGGGTCGCCGAGCGACTGTCCGGCGATTGGCCGACGGCGGAGAAAGCCTTCGCGCGCAGCCTGGCGCTTAATTCCGGGCGCGCGGAAACCTGGGTCAATCGTGGCAATCTGCAGTGCGATCAGGGGCAGCGCCAGGCGGCGCTGACCAGCTTTCAGCGGGCACTGGAACTCGATCCCGATTGCGCCGAGGCCATCGGCAGCCTGGGCAAGGTCTCGCATGAGTTGGGACGCCTGGACGCCGCCGCGCGCTATTGCCGGGAACTGGTCGCCCGCCGACCCGATCTGGCCGAAGGGCATTGCAATCTCGGCAATGTCCAACGCGATTTCGGTGAATTCGACGACGCCATCGCCAGCTACCGGCGGGCCTTGACCATCAAGCCGGCGCTGGCCGAGGCGCACAGTGGCCTCGGGCGGGTGTGGGTCGACCGTGGTCGCCTCGACGACGCCTTGTCGTGCTACGAGCAGGCTGTGACCATCCGGCCCGATTTTCTGGAAGCGCACAGCAATCTGCTGAACACCATGAGTCACCTTGGCCGACAGCCACCCGCCGCGTATCTGGCGGCGGCGCGCCGATTCGGCCGGCAGGCGACGCAACGCGCGCGCCATCCGTTCACGCAATGGGCGCCGCCGGTGGCCGGCGCACCGCTACGGGTCGGGCTGGTCTCTGGCGACTTGCGCCAGCACCCGGTCGGCTATTTCCTCGAGAACGTTCTCGCGCATCTCGATAAAGACCAAATCGAACTCCACGCCTACGCCACTCACGACGAACAGGATGCGCTCAGCGCCCGCCTGCGGCCGCATTTGGCGAGTTGGACGGCGTTGACGGCGATGAGCGACCAGGCCGCCGCCAGTCGCATCCACGCTGACCGCATGCAAGTGCTGCTGGATCTCTCCGGGCACACCGCCCACAACCGCTTGCCGGTTTTCGCCTGGCGACCGGCGCCGGTGCAGGCCAGTTGGCTCGGCTATTTCGCCACCACCGGGTTGACCGAGATGGACTATCTACTGGCCGACCCGCAAGTGGTGCCGGCAGGCGAGGAGGCGGATTTTTCCGAAACCGTCTGGCGCCTGCCGGAAACCTACCTCTGTTTCACGCCGCCCGCCGTCGGTCTCGATCTCGATGTCCGCCCCTTGCCGGCCCGCGACGGGCGCGCGATCACTTTCGGCTGCTTCAACAATCTCGCCAAGCTCAACGACGCGGTGCTCGATGTCTGGGCGCGCGTGCTGCTGGCCGTTCCCGGCTCGCGGCTATTACTCAAAACGGCGCTGCTTGACGAAGAGAACGCGCGGCGGACCACCCTCGGCCGTTTCGCGCAACGCGGCATTGCCGCCGAACGCGTGCTATGCGAAGGGCGCTCGCCGCGGGCCGAGTTGCTGGCGGCGTATCACCGGGTCGATATCGCCCTCGATCCGTTTCCGTATCCGGGTGGCACCACCAGCGTCGAGGCCTTGTGGATGGGGGTGCCGGTGTTGACGCGGCGTGGCGATCGTTTCCTGTCGCGGGTTGGCGAAACCATCGCCCGCAACGCCGGTCTTGCCGACTGGATCGCGCGCGACGACGACGGCTACGTGGCGCTGGCGGCGGCGCACAGCCACGATCTCGCCGCCCTGGCCGGTCTGCGCGCCGCTCTGCGCGAACGCTTGCCGCGGTCGCCGCTATTCGACGCCCCGCGTTTTGCCAGGCATCTGGCGGCTGCCTTGCAGGGCATGTGGCAGGCGAAAGCCCATCGCGAGCATCCCGTCACCGGGAGGGACGCATGACGCCGACAACCCTGGTCACCGGCGGCGCCGGCTTCGTGGGTTCCCACCTTTGCGACCGGCTGGTGGCCGCCGGCGAGGAGGTGCTGTGCCTGGACAATTTCTACACCGGCGGCAAGGACAACATCCGGCATCTGCTGCACAAGCCCAATTTCGAGCTGATTCGCCACGACATCTGGTTGCCGATCTATCTCGAAGTCAACCGGATTTTCAATCTGGCGTGTCCCGCCAGCCCGGTGCATTACCAGAGCGACCCGGTGTCCACCACCAAGACGTCCGTACTCGGCGCGATCAACATGCTCGGTCTGGCCAAGCGGCGCAAGGGCCGTATCCTGCAAGCCTCGACCTCCGAAGTGTACGGCGATCCGCGCGTGCACCCGCAAACCGAGGACTACTGGGGGCACGTCAATCCGGTGGGCGTCCGCGCCTGTTACGACGAAGGCAAGCGTTGCGCGGAAACGCTGTTTTTCGACTACCACCGGCAGTTCGGCGTCGATATCCGCGTCGTCCGCATTTTCAACACCTACGGCCCGCGCATGCATCCGCGCGACGGTCGGGTGGTCAGCAATTTCATCGTCCAGGCGCTGCGCGGCGAGCCGATCACGCTCTACGGCGACGGCGGGCAGACCCGTTCCTTCTGCTATGTCGATGATCTCGTCGACGGCCTGTTGGCGATGATGAAACAAACCGCGGTCGTCGGACCGCTGAATCTCGGCAATCCCGGCGAATTCACCATCCGCGAGCTCGCCGAGACGGTGCTGCGTTTGACCGCCTCGAAAAGCGAGCTGGTTTTCCTGCCGCTGCCGCCTGACGATCCCGTGCGCCGCCAGCCCGACATCGCGCTGGCGCGGAAACACCTCGATTGGGTGCCGAAGGTGGCGCTGGAAGACGGACTGCGGGAAACCATCGCCTATTTCCGGAAAAAAATCGCCTCATGAAACCGCCGATCGCCGTTCACCCGCTGGAAAAGCCGTGCCCCGTCTGCGGGCACACCCTGGCCGCGCCGTTTTTCGCCGCCGGCCGGCAGCCGTTGGCCACGCTCGGCTGGCCGCGAAGCGCCGACCAGGCGCGGGCCATGCCGTGCCTGCCGCTCGATTTCGTGCAGTGCCCGGTCTGTTCGCACGTCTGGAACACCGCGTTCTCCTACGATAGCGTGCCCTATCGCAGCAATCCCAACCGGATGTTCAACAGCGGCGCGATTTGGCGGGGGCATCTGGCCGATACCCGTGATCGCTTGCTCGCACGCCTGCCAGAGGCGCCGACGGTGGTCGAGATCGGTTGCGGCGAAGGGCATTTTCTGCGCGGTTTATCCGAGGCGCGGCAGGGGCAGGGCAGCTACGTCGGTTTCGACCCCAACGCCAGTCCGGAAACCGGGCATGGCGTCGAGTTCCAGGCCCGCCTGTTCGAGCCGTTGTCCGATCTGCCGGCCTATCGCCCCGACGCCGTGGTCATCCGGCACGTTCTCGAACACCTGACCGCGCCGGCGGAATTGCTCGAACAACTGGCCTGGGCGGCGACCCTGACCGGCAAGACCTGCTTTCTTTTCGCCGAGGTGCCGTGCATCGACCGCGTGTTCGCCACCGACCGGCTGGCCGATTTTTTCTACGAGCACGTCTCGCACTTCACCAGCCACTCGTTCCGCGCGGTGCTCGAACGCGCCGGCTCGGTACTGGAACTGGCGCACGGTTATGACGGAGAAGTGGTCTTTGCCTGCGTGCGGCTCGGTGTGCCGGCGGTTTGCCGCGACCGCGCCAACGGCAGCGCCGCTTTCGCCCGCCGCACCGATGCCAATCGCGCGCGCATCGTCGAACGCCTGGCGCAGCTGGCCGCTTCCGGTGTCAGCGTCGCCGTCTGGGGCGGTACCGGCAAGGCGGCGGCATTCATTCACCATTACCGGCTCGACGCCCAGCGATTTCCGCTGGTCGTCGACTCCGACCCGGCCAAGGCCGGCGGCTTCGTTCCCGGCACCGGCCAGGAAATCCTGTTCCGCGACGTTCTCAAAACACGCCCTATCGACGTGATGATCATCCCCACGCAGTGGCGCGCCCGCGATATCGTCGCCGAAATGGCACGCGAAGGCATCGTCGCCGGGCAGGTGCTGATCGAACACGATGGCGATCTGGTCGATTTTCGCCAGGACGGGCATCCGTACTGACGCCGCCGCCGTGTAGGCGTGTGCGCCGGGCATGGCGCGTTACTTCGTAGGTGAAAGTCCTACGGCCAGGCAAGCAGAGCCGAGGGCAAGGAGAAGGGCAAGGGCGTCGCCGCGAGGCGGGGTCTATCGGTGCGCCCAATCCGAAACTGCGGGGCGATGAACAAAAACCGGATATGAGGTGTGGTGCACTCGGGACGAGCGGGCACGTGACCGCGAAGTCCTCTATCTGCGGCAACAGGGTGTGCTTTATAAATTCGGCGCCTATGCAGGGAAGGTAACGCGTCTTACCCCGGGAGATCTCCCCGGTGCTTCGGAACACTGAAGCTGGGT
>JAKOTN010000104.1 GCA_029776255.1 Pseudomonadota bacterium | reverse complement strand
GTGGTGACAACTCATGACCGAGCGGGTGACGCATCTCGAACGTAGCACGAAATCACAAGACACGGCATCCGCACCGCCGGTGAAGGTCCTGATCATCGACAACGATCAGGATCACGCCGAGACTATGGCCGAAGCCCTTGAACGCGCCGGCTGCGTTTGTCGTACGGCGACATCCGGCCCGGAAGGGGCCAAGCTCATCCGCGAGGAAGAGTTTGATGTCATCATCACCGATTTGGTCATGAACGAGATCGACGGCCTAGGGATTTTGACCCTGGCCAAACAGGAGCAACCCGAAACAGAAGTCATCCTCGTGACGGGCCACGGGACGATTCAATCGGCCGTTACCGCGATGCGAGAAGGTGCCTTCAACTATTTGCTCAAGCCACTCGATTTGGCCCAACTCCGTGCCGTCGTTCAAAAGGCTGCGGAGAATGTCCGCTTACGCCGGGCCAATGTGGAACTCCATCGGCGGCTTGATGAAACGTTCGGTTTTGAGGGGATTGTCGGCAACAGTCCCCAGATGCGGGCCGTTTTGGAAAAGGTCCGCCGTATTGCCCCGACCAACGCAACGGTCCTCATTTTGGGCGAGACCGGAACGGGTAAGGAGTTGATCGCCCAGGCCATTCATCAAAACAGCCCTCGCAAAAACAAGCCTTTCGTGGCCCTCAATTGCGCTGCGTTGAGTGAAAATATCCTGGAGAGCGAATTGTTCGGCCACGTCAAGGGGGCGTTTACCGATGCCTGCTCTGATCGTGTCGGCAAGTTTGAATACGCCCACGGCGGCACGCTCTTCCTCGATGAGGTTGGTGACATGCCGATGGCCACTCAGATCAAACTCCTCCGCGTCTTGGAGAACGGTGAAATCACTCGTGTCGGCTCAAATGACCCGATTAAGGTGAACGTCCGCGTTCTCTCGGCCACCAATCAAGACCTGGAAGCACTTGTCGAAGCCGGCCGCTTCCGTCGCGACCTGTATCATCGCTTGAATGTCGTCAGCATCCGCTTGCCAAGTCTTGTCGAGAGGTCCCAAGACATCCCCATTCTCACCGACCACTTCATCAAAACGTTTTCGAAAAAGCACGGCAAACAGATCAAGGGGATGACGCCGGCCGCACGACATCGCTTGCAAACCCACAATTGGCCGGGCAACGTCCGCGAATTGCGAAATGTCATCGAGAGCATGGTCGTTGTGGATTACGACGGGATTCTCGACGTGGATGACCTGCCCGAACATTTGGCCGGGGATAATGGCCGCCAAGTGGACCCCGGCAACGTGTCGCTGGCGGCCTTGGTGGGGCGATCAATGGACGAGTTGGAAAAGATGTTCATTGCGGAGACGCTCCGGGCCACGGGAGGCAACCGCGAGGAGGCCGCCCGGATGCTGGGCATTGGCGAACGCACGCTCTATCGTAAAATCAAAGAGTACGGTCTCTCATAAGCAGGGAGAGCCTTCCCCGCACTCGGAGGCTTTTCGCACGGTCGGGG
>JAKOTN010000052.1 GCA_029776255.1 Pseudomonadota bacterium | reverse complement strand
ACTCTGCTACAAACCTTAAAGGAAGCATGGTGCGTCCGTTTATAATCTCTGGCACTACATTAGGATTACTTGGATCTATCATTACCTCCTTGCCATTGACCTTTGCTGTGTTCTTACCTATCCACAAAGTAACAGTTTTACCTCTGTATTCTATGTCTACACGTTTTTCTTCGGCGTTCCAATTAACTTGTCCACCCATAGTTTCTACAACAGCCCTTATAGGCAGTAGTGTTCTGTCGTTTTTAATCACAGGTGGGCTGTCTAAAAGCATAGCTTGATTGTTCAGCTTAAATACTGGGTTGCCTATTTGTAGTTCTATAATGCTAAGCGGTGCAGGTGAAATAGGCACTGTAGGAGTGTTTGGATCAACGTAATTAGCAGGAATATAAGCAAATGAAGAAGCTGTTGTTGCTAAAGAAGGCGTTAATGTAGCATTGTTACCTACTGTGATATAACCTGTATACTGCGTATCTGTATCAATTATGGGAATATCAAAGTTGGTAAAGTAGTCTGTTACAGTTATTACATACTTATACTCACCTGCAGGCACAGGCTGACCATTGCTACCTTTACCATTCCATACAGCTCTGTAGTGTCCTATAAGCAAGTGTCCTTGGTCAAACACTGTAGCGACTGTAGCACCGCTTTGATTAACAATGTCTACACGTATTTCATCAGCATAGTTGCTCCAATATGGTTCAGGGGTTCCCCATGAAGAACCTGAGATAGAACCTCTGTTAAGTGTAAAATCTATAGCTACATCGCTACTGTTAGGTAGCTTAGTAGCTCTGACATTGATCAGCTTTGGTGGTAGCTTACTGTTGTAACCTGCATCAAACGGATCGCTTCTTTCCCACCAAATAGTATTAAGATCATTCCATATAAGCATGGGCACATGTAAGGTAGCAGTGCCGCTGTAAAGCCATATAAGCGCTTCATGTGATCCTTTGGTAAGTTTGCTTAAATCAGCTTTTGCTGTTAAACCTAAGGTAGCACTTAAGCGTGGGCTGACAATAATCCTGCTACTTGTTAAAGACAGCGTCAAACCATCATTTTGACCGTATTCAAAGTTGCCTAAAGTAGGTTGCACTGTTACTGTAAATGTTAGCGTCGCATCGGTAACGTTCTTTACTGTTAATACTACAGGGTGCAAGCCTGTAGCAGTCATATCTATTTCATAAGGAGTTATCAAAGCAGGTGTTTTTACAGCAGCTACTCCATCAATCAAGCCTGAACCTTGTATCATTACACTTATAGGTTCACCAGTAACCTTGTTGTATAAGACGCTTGCTGTATTCATAAGAGAAGCTCTAACTTGTTCAGCAGTCCAATCTTTGTGTGCCTGCTTAACCAGTGTAGCTACAGCACCTGCAAAAGGTGCTGAACAGGAAGTGCCACCAAACATGTTGTAATACCGCATAAACGTAGCTGGATAACCAACGTAACCAAGCAAGTCAGGCTGTATTTCTCCA
>JAKOTN010000045.1 GCA_029776255.1 Pseudomonadota bacterium | reverse complement strand
ATCCAGTTGCGCAAGGTCTGGTCGCTCAGCCCGAGTTCCCTGCAAACCATGCCTACGCTTTGCCCGTCCTTGACGCGCTTGACCGCCAGTTCCTTGAACTCGGTCGTGTATGCCTGCGTCGGTATCTTCATTTCCTGCCTTCCAAAAGTGACGACAATTTTAGGTCACCCTTGGCAGACGAAATTTCGGGGGAAGCTCAATGTCGGCAAAATTCGAGCTACCATTTCCTTACACAGAGAAGGAAGCAAACGTCGCGCCAATTATAAACATATTCTATTGCAACAACCGCTTGCGCGCACGGAGCGCTCGTTCACCGCCCTTCAGTCGGTGGCTTGTGTAAAGAAAGCCGACACTTGCGGTTCTCCGCATGCGTAAGCGCCATCACTCACGACACATCCGCGCGTGACGGTTGCCTGTGGCGGAGAAAAACACAGCCGCAATTCGCTGGCACGTTGTCACTTTGATTTGAAATGGAAAAGTTCGTCGCCGATACGAAAGCGCACCACAGCGGACCATGGGGAAACCCGAAATTGACCTTGGCACATGCTTGTGGTGTGATATTCGCACCCTGGCAGATCTCAGCACCTGTTTCTCGAGCGATACGGGCTGCTCGATGGGTGCCCTCCATGGTGACCAAGCCAACTTGGCGTACTGTTTTGGTTCGCAGGCGGCGAACGACTCGGTGATGGCGATGCGCTTTCATATGACACTCCGCGCGGGAAAGGGTGGCAGCCGCTGACACCGCTTCCACGACCATGTTCAATCTGTGCATATCAGCACCACCGAGCCCCAAGGACCTCGGGGGATGGTCACTCTGCAGAATGAATTCTTTCGCCATGTCAATTTAGCGAACGCTTGAAATAAGGGACGAATCGTAACTGTAACGTTTGACCGGTGTCAATAATAACGGTTACAGTTCTTAGGGGTCAATTAGATGTTTGGCAATATATTGAAGCGTTTGTTTCCCCGTTAACAGTCACGCTATGGATAAAACTGTAACGTCTAGTAACACTTACACGGCGATCGAGTTGGCGGAGTTGCGATTGCCAGGCTTCCCGACATCCAGAAAGAACTGGTATGAACTGGTTGCGCGTGAACAATGGGATGTCGTTGAGAAGCCGGGCAAAGGCCCCGGCGGTGTTCGGCGAGAATACATCCCACCACCGGAGGTGCAATTGATGATCGATGCGGTATTACGCGGCGAGACGCCGCCCGTCCGCGAAAGGCGAAAGCAAGGTGGTGCCCGGGTGGAGCGCGTGCCATTGCACCCAAACGATGAATCGCTTCCGGGAACTCGACCGCTGGTCCTCAATTCACCGCCGATCAACGCCTACGTGTCGACTCGCGCACGCATGGGGCTGGATTATCCGCTTCTGAAACGCTGCCTTGCGGCGTGCGCCACGGTCTATGGCGCGGACTACGGCAGCTTGCCAATCGACGTGCAACTGGAATTCGCCGCCGATTACTACAATGCGCTGGTCAGCATGGCCGTCAATATGAAAGGCGGTGTCGACGCGTTCGAGCGTCTTGACGCACAAGGGCTGGCCGAGCAGCTACGACTACTTCTCCAAATGGGCGTGGTCAGACGCTGGCCGGAGACCGGCGAAAGCTGAAAACGCCGTCCGGCAGACCTTTTTCTCGCCTGGCAATCGGAAACACTACAACCTAGCGGTGATCTCAGTAGGTTGTTTACTCGGGGAGTTTTTCCGGAGAATTGGAGGAGAGGTGGCTCCGCGCAGTTGGACAGAGAATTGCTTTTCTTAAGTGATATCTCCGCGGGTTAAGCCGCTGCGGCGAGCGGCGGCTGGTTGAAGTAAGCCGTAGCCTTGGTTTGTCCGTCAAGCGTTGAAGCGGGCGCTGGCGATTGTGGAAATCGAAATAAAGGGGGCCCGTGCGTGGCGGACCTCGGAAACACTGTCGTCGCCGTGCAAATATATCTCCCCGTGCTTTACCGATTTCCAGAGGCGCTCGACGACGACATGATCCCGCAGCAGCCCTTGCCTCCACGCGGACCGCAATGCGGTGCTCCTGAAGCAGGACGATGAAGGCCGAACGGGTGAATTGGCTGCCTGGGTCGGTATTCAGGATTCCGGCCGACCCTATTCATGAAGGCCTCTTCCAACGCATCGACGCAGGGATCGGCCGCTTGCCTGTTCGACCGGCGTCCGCTCGGTACACGACGGGTGGCCCCGTCGAGCACGACACGCAGAGAGATGAAGCCTCGGGGCATGGGGATAAGCGTCGTACCCAGGGCCCAGACTTGAATCGGACGCTCGATGACGAGGTCGCGCGGCATCCGTGCCCCGGAAAAGGGATGCGCCAGATACGGCTCATCGATCCGCCGCATCAATCGACGATCGGCTTCGGGGATTGGCGGCGGCGGGTAAG
Organism: Pseudomonadota bacterium; assembly: GCA_029776255.1. Lineage (GTDB taxonomy): Bacteria > Pseudomonadota > Gammaproteobacteria > Burkholderiales > Rhodocyclaceae > Accumulibacter. Next base: position 55,914 of record JAKOTN010000045.1, on the reverse strand, counting down.
AGACAGAAGAGAGGGAAAATTCCAGCCACTGGACTGGCCGGACCACAGGCAGGGCATGGGTCTTGTCGATCATCGTGTTACGCGCGCATCGCCGATGTGGCCGAGCGCGCCAGCCAAAAAATCAATCGCCAGCGCCTGCTGACCGCTCGTGGCGTGCCAGTCTTTCAAGTCCGGCGACGCCGCCTGTTTCTTCGCCGCCGTGGCGAACACGCCGGCGGCGTTCTCCGGCGGTTGCGTCTTCCATGGCGTGTTTGATTCGGATGAGCGTCGACCGTCTCCGCGAACGCGACCAGCATCTCGTCGCCCTTGCGGTCGGCAGTCGCCACTTTGGCCCTTGAAGGAGGTTGTGTGGTCGCGGCGGTGTCTGCTCATGCCTTCGGCTTCTCGACGGGCGATTTCCCGCGCCCATTGAAGTAGAGAGTTCATTTCACCGGGGATGTCCAGCGTCGCGGTGATACCTCCATCACGAACGCCACGACATGGCGCTCGGCGACATCACCATCCGGCGGGAATTGACCGACGAAAGTGCCTGCGCTACAAATCCCGACGCTTCGCCCGCCTCTGTCGGCGCCTGGGGGCGGGCCATCCGCGAACCAAACCAAATATTCCACAAACCAACGACAAGGCAGAGTGCTTCATCCAGACCGACTCGCGGGAATGGGCATACGGGCCATCAATCCGCCAGCCTCCACGCTCAGCCTCGCTGCCAGGTCAAGTCTGAACGTCGACACAAATTCCTCGGGAGATGCAGGTATCGTTCTGAACTGAAATCTCAGTCTTCTGGCGGGGGGGTGTCTTCTTGCGAGGTTTCCGGTTCGATTTCCGCGGGCACGTTTTCCTTGTAGAACAGCTCTTGCGCCGGCCCCTTTCCGCCACTGCTTCGGCCGGATCCGACAGCCACCAAACCCTCGGGTGCCGGCATGAACGATTCGGGAACATCCTTCAATACCTTGGCCATGTAAGCGATCCACGTCGGCAAGGCCGCCGTACCGCCTGTTTCCCCTCGGCCCAGGTTTCTCGGTTGGTCGAAACCGATCCACGAGCAACCGACAACCGTTTGTTGATAGCCGCAAAACCACGCGTCAACGTGCTCGTTGGTGGTTCCCGTCTTGCCGGCAAGATCCCGACGCTTGAGAGCGGCGGATGCACGGGCGGCGGTGCCGTAAATGGTTACGTCGCGCATCATGCTATCCATGAGATACGCATTGCGCGGGTCAATGGCACGAAGATTTTCGTCGCCGGCGGTAATCGGCTCCGCACGCGCCAGAACGACTTTTTTGTCATCCTGAATTTCGCTGACGATGTAAGGGCGAATGCGGTAACCGCCGTTGGCAAAAATAGCGTAAGCGCTGACCATTTGCCACGGTGTTACCGATCCCGCGCCGAGTGCCATCGTCAAATATGGCGGGTGTTTTTTAGCGTCGAAGCCGAATCGCGTAATGTAATCTTGGACGAAGTGCACGCCACTGGCCTGCAATAGGCGAATCGAAACCATGTTCTTGGATTTGGCGAGCGCCGTGCGCATGCGCATCGGCCCCTCATAGCGGCCGTCATAGTTCTTGGGTTCCCAGACTTGACTACCGGTCACCGCCGACGGAAAACTGATCGGCTCGTCGGCGATTATCGAGGCGGGCGTGAATCCCTTCTCCAGTGCGCCCGAATAGATGAAAGGTTTGAAGCTGGAGCCTGGCTGTCGCCAAGCCTGTGTCGCGTGGTTAAACTGGTTGCGATTAAAGTCGAAACCGCCGACCAGCGCGCGAATCGAGCCGTCGTGGGGATCGGCTGCCAGGAAGGCGCCCTCGACTTCCGGCATCTGGACAATGCGCCAAACGTTTTTCTCATCGCTTTGAATACGAATTACCGCGCCGCGAATCAAGCGCTTGTTGGCTGGTGCCTTGTCGTCGAGCATGCGCGCGGCGAAGCGCAAACCTTCGCCGCTGACGGTCACGACCTCGCCACCGCGACGATAGGCGCGGACCTTCCGATTGTCGGCTTGCAGCACGATTGCCGGATGCAAGTCTTCGGCATCCTGATAATCCTGCAGCAATTCGTCCAGGGCGTCGTCCTGCTCGGATTTTATGTCGGCAAGATCGACATAAGCCTCCGCGCCACGATAGCCATGCCGGCGATCATATTCCATTAAACCTTGGCGTAGACTGTTGTAGGCGGCTTGCTGATCGGCCAAGCGAATCGTGGTATATACCCGCAAGCCACGGGTGTATACATCATCAGGAAAACTCTCGGCGGCGATCTGGCGGGCCATTTCAGTGATGTACTCGGCATGTACGGGCGCCGCGTCATTGTCGCGCTTGACAACCAACACTTGCTCTAGCGCCTGGTCGTGCTCTTCCTGTTTGATGAAGCCGAGTTCAAGCATGCGGTGCAACACATACTGCTGACGAATGCGGGCACGCTTTGGGTTCACCACCGGATTGAACGCGGAGGGTGCCTTCGGCAAACCCGCCAACATGGCGACCTCCGCGAGCGACAACTCATTCAGTGGTTTGCCGAAATAGATATGCGAAGCCGCGGCAAATCCGTATGCCCGCTGTCCAAGAAATATCTGATTAATATAAAGCTCTAAAATTTGATCTTTGCTGAGGTTGCTTTCGATCTTGAACGACAGCAGCGCTTCATACAGCTTGCGCGTGTACGTTTTTTCGGAAGACAGAAAGAAATTCTTGGCGACTTGCTGCGTGATCGTCGATGCTCCCTGACGCTTGGCGCCGCTAATCAAATTGGCATACACGGCGCGCAGGACACCCTGGGTGTCAACACCACCATGTTGATAAAACCGCTCGTCCTCTGCTGCCAAAATGGCCTGTTTCATGATTTCCGGCACGTTTTGGATGTTGACAACCGCTCTGCGTTCTTCGCCAAATTCACCAAGCAGATAGCCATCCGCCGTGTAGATTTGCAACGGCATTTTCGGTCGATAATCAGTGAGAATCTCCAGCGACGGCAGGTTCGGATAAACCAAACTGAGAACGATCACCACCATGGCGATGGCTATCAGAATAAATCCGACAATAAAAACAATCGGATAAAGCAAGAAATGGCGAGTAGTAGACAAAATGCCGTCCAGAACAAAAAGCAAAATTGACAATATTACATTGCCGGGGAGTGATCCCCGATTTTTAGTAGCGGTCAGAAGTAGAGCAGGTTGTAAGGGCTGTCTTCTGCTTCGGGGTAACGCCGCCAAGCGTCATATTAGGGCGCCCGTGATTGTAGGCCCACATCCAGTCGGTCGCATAGTTCTTTGCCCAGTCGAGGACTGCGCTGAGATAGACGAAGTCACGACGCCTAGGGATGTGGGTTGTATCCATGGCCCAGTCCTGTTTCGGATCCTCGATCATGAGATCTCGCAGCAGGTGCGGATGGATGCGATGCGCCTGGTTGCGTCGGCTGGTGTTGGCCTGGATGTCGAGCGTCTTCATCAAGTGAACTAATCAAAACTTAATTTGATATTTCATTAAACTTGCCGGACGACGGCGAAGCCGCCTTGATGGAGATCATCTGCAAAAAACCCGTCTTGAAGAACCGTGTGGACCGTGCAATTGAAGAAGCCGTCGTGCGCTTTGTCATTGAACAACCCGCCTATGGTCAACTGTGCATTTCCGACGACTTGCGCGAGCGGAACATGTTCGTCTCCAGCGGAGGGGTGGTGCGCTCCATCTGGCGGCGCCATGGCTTGGGGACCTTTGTCAAACGATTGAGAGCGCTGTCAGCCAAGGTGGCGCAGGATGGTCTGATCCTCACGGAAGATCCGTTGCATGCGCCGGAGCGTGCGCGAGAAGAGAAGCAGGCCCACGGAGAAGTCGAGAGCAAGCATCCTGGCTATCTGGCTTGCCAGGATACCTACGACGTGGGCCACTTGCGTGGGGCGCATCTACAGCTAAACGAACCACGGGATGACCATCGGCAACAGCAACGCGGTGGTCAGGCCATTGAGACCCATCGCCAGGGCCGCGAACGCGCCCATCTGCTCGCTTTCCTGAAAAGCGCGCGCGGTACCGATGCCGTGCGCGGCGATACCGATGGCGAAGCCGCGCTGGGCGTCATCGGCGATGTGCAGGGCGCGGTAGACGTAGCGCGCCAGAATCGCGCCGAGCACGCCGGTGAGAATCACCAGGACTGCGGTCAGCGAGGGCAAACCGCCAAGCCGCTCGGCAATGCCCATGGCAATCGGCGTGCTCACCGACTTCGGGGCCAGCGAGAGCAGCGTCGCCTTGCTGGCGCCCAACACTCCGCCGATGGCGATGGCCGACAGGGCGGCGGTCAAGGAGCCGATCAGCAGCGCGACCAGCAAGGGCAAGGCCATTCGCTTCAGGAGGTCCAGTTGAGCATACAAGGGAATGGCCAGCGCCACGGTCGCCGGCCCGAGCAGAAAGTGAACGAATTGCGCGCCGTCGAAGTAGGTGCGGTAAGGCGTGTCCGTCAGCCACAGCAGGCCGACGAGCGCGCTCACCGCCAGCAGCACCGGGTTAGCCAGCGGATGGCCTCCGCAGCGCCGATGGACATAACGCGCTCCCTGATAGGCAAGCAGGGTCAGCGTCAGACCCAGCAGCGGCGAGGTGGCCAGATACACCCAGATTTCGTTGATCCTCGGCGTCATGGCCGGTTTTTCGACGCGTCGTCGCCATGACCGGCCAGCCAGCGCAGCACCAGCGCCGTCACCGCGAGAGTGACGACGGTGCTGACCAGCAGCGAAATCAACAGCGGCAGCCATTCGTCGGAAAGACGTCGAAAATGCAGCATGATGCCGGTGCCAGCCGGAATGAACAGCAGCGAAAGATGTTGCAGCAACCCTTGGGCGGTGTTGCGCAAGATCGCCGGGGGCGGTGCGCCGCGTAGAGCGAGCGCCGCGAACAGCAAGGCCATGCCGATCACCGGTCCCGGAATCGGCAATCCCCAACCACGGGCGATCACCTCGCCGGTCAATTGAAAGACCAGCAGCAGGGTGATGGCGCCGATCATTCGGCACCCATTCGCGGGGAGGCAATGTCTGGCTGACTTGCGATCATGTCGCCGGTTACCCGTTCGAACAAAGCAATGGACTCGACGTGCGAGGTGTGCGGGAACATGTTGACCACCCCGGCGCCGCGCAAGCGGTAGTGGCGCTGTTTGACCAGAATTCCGGCGTCGCGCGCCAGCGTGGAGGGATTGCACGAGATGTAGACGAGACGTCGCGGGCCGTCGTCGCCGAGCGCCTTGATCAGTTCGACGGCGCCTTCGCGTGGCGGGTCGAGCAGCATTTTGTCGAAACGGCCCAGCGCGGAAATGCTTGCCGGCGTCGCCTGGAAAAGATTAGCGGTCTGATAGGTGGCGAGATTCGCCAGCCCGTTGGCGGCGGCGTTGGCACTGGCGCGGCGCACCAGTTCGGCGTTTCCTTCGATGCCGACGACGTCCGCGCCGGAACGGGCAATCGGCAGCGTGAAATTGCCCAGACCGCAGAACATGTCGGCGATGCGTTCGCCCGGGCGCGGGTTGAGCAGCGCCATCGCTCGCCGCACCAAAACGCGGTTGACGGCGTGATTGACCTGGGTGAACTCGGTTGGCGAAAACGGGTGTTCGATCTGAAAGTCCGGCAGCGCATACGACAATCCCGGCCCCGCCGGCGGATGAAAGCGGCGGGCACTGGCTGGCCCTTGCGCTTGCAGGTAAATCAACACACCGTGACGGTCGGCAAAGGCGCGCAGCCGCGCTTCATCGCTACCGACGAGTGGCTTGAGAATGCGCAGCACCAGCGCGGTGATTTGGCCGCCGACCGCTATTTCGATTTGCGGCAGTCGTTCGCGGATCGACAACTCGCCGACCAGTTTCCGCAGCGGCAATAACAGCGCCGACAGGTGCGGCGGCAAAATCCGGCATTGCCGCATATCGGCGACATGACTGCTTTTCTTTTCGTGAAAACCGACCAGCGCCTCGCCGCGAGCGATTGCGTAATGCACCGACAGGCGCGCGCGGTAACGGTAGCCCCACGCCGGCCCGTGAATCGGCGCATAAAGTTGCTCGGCCCTGATCCGCGCCAGATGCCAGAGATTGTTCTCGAGCAGCCGCTGTTTCGCCGCCACCTGCGCCGCCGGATCGAGGTGCTGCATGCTGCAACCGCCGCAGATACCGAAATGCGGGCAAGACGGCGTGACCCGCGCCGGCGAATGTTCGAGGATTCGCAGCGCGCGGGCGATTTCATAACTCGGCTTTTGGCGGAAACTCGCATACTCGACGGTTTCGCCGGGCAGGGCGCCCTCGACAAAAATCGTTTTGCCGTCCAGCCGGGCGATTCCCCGTGCGTCGTGGTCCAGCGATTCGATGGTTCCGATAGGCATGGGATCTCCGACCGGCGAGCCGCGAGAAGCTTGAAAAGCCTTGCGACGGCCAAAAGCCGGAATTCTAGCGCGAACGCTTGGCCGTCGTTCAGCGCGGCGGCGCCCAGGGAAATGCACGCTCCGACTTTATGCTCGCCGCTGATCCCTATGCGGAGGCTGCCGATGAGCCGTGGCTGGCATGGCCACGCGTCCATTGCGCGCTGACGCGGAAAAGCATGCAGCGGGAAATACGTCATCTCCGCCCTGCAACCTAAGGCCCCACCGGCGCTACGGTTTTTCCATCGCCGGGGAGTCGATGCCGCGATGGGGATCGGTGTGAGCGGGAGCGCCGGCGCGTGGAAAAACCAGCGCGATGCGCAGGCCGGTGGTGCCTTGCGGATCGGCGAGTTCGACACTGGCGCCGTGCAGCGCGGCGATTTCGCGGACGATGGCCAGGCCGAGGCCGCAACCGCCGCTTGGGGAGCCGGGCCGACGATAGAAGCGTTCGAAAACGCGTTCGCGTTCGTCGGCCGGGATGCCCGCGCCGTTGTCTTCGACTTCCAGGATGGCGGCGGCGCCGCGCATGCCGCTGCGCACGGTGACCACGCCATGCGCCGGGGTGTAGCGCAAGGCGTTGTCGATGATGTTGGCCAAGGCTTCGCGCAGCATCCAGGGGCTGCCGTCGACCGTCGCCGGCGCGATTTCGAAACCGAGGTCGATATTCTTGCCCAAGGCGCGGTCGAGAAATATCGACGCCGCTTTTTCGGCCAGCACGGCCAGCGAGACCGGTTCGAAAATCTGCGTCGCCGCCGTGCTCGATTCGGCGCGGGCGTAAGTCAGCAGTTGATCGACCAGGTGCGAGATGCGCTCGGTGGCGTCCTCGATCCGGGACAGCCGTTCGGGGTCGGACTGGAAGCGTCCTTCGGCCGTCGCCAGTTCGATCTGGGTCTGCAGGCCGGCCAGCGGGGTGCGTAACTGATGGGCGGCGTCGGTCAGGAAGCGCTGTTGCGCCGCCGAGGCCAGGCGCAGCAGGTCGAACAGTTCGTTGAGGCGCGCCAGCATCGGCCGGATTTCGCGTGGCGTGGCGTCGATGGCGATTTCGCGTAAATCCCTCGGCGAGCGGGTGGCGATTTCCTTTTCCACGTTCTCCAGCGGCCGCAGTCCTTTTCTGACGCCGAAATAGACGGCCATGAAGGTGGCCAGAATGACGGCCAGCGTCGGCAGGATCATCGCGGTCAGGATTGTCCGGCTGGCGCCGTTGCGCTTGACGATGGTTTCGGCGACGGTGATGGTCAGGTCGCCGTGTGGCGAGCGAATCTTGTAAAACACGACGCGCGTCGGTTCGCCGCGAAAGGCGCTGTCCTTGAATTCCGCCTGCTTGTGGGCGGCAACCGGAAAATCCGGCAGATCGGCGTCGCCGGCCAGCAATTGCCCGGCGCTGTCGCGGACGGCGAAGTAAACCTTGTCCGGGGCATCGTTGCGCAGCATCGTCTCCACTTCGGCCGAAAGCTCGAGCAGCGGCAGGTTTTCGCTGTTCCGAATGTGCGAAGCGATGTCCAGGGCGTCGTCGGTCAGCGACTGATCGAAAGCGGCGTCGGCGGTTTCCTTGGCCAGACGGTAATCGAAAAAGACGCTGACGGCAAAAACCGCCGCCATGGGCAACAGAATCGCCAGTAGCAGTCGTTGCCGTAGACTGGGCGCCGGGCGCGCTGCCGGGGAGTCAGGCGGGGGCATCGATGCGATAGCCGATGCCGCGAACGGTGCGAATTTCGATGTATCCCTCGGCGAGCTTGGCGCGCAGGCGGGAAACGTAGACTTCGATCGCATTGAGGGTGATGTCTTTGTCCCAACCGGCGAGCGTCTGCACCAGCCGGTCCTTGCTGACGACGTTTGGCGAGGCCATCAGCAGCGCTTCCAGAATGGCCCACTCGCGCTTGGTCAGTTCGAGTGGCGCGCCGCCGAGCGTCGCGGTACGGCTGTTGGTGTCCAGCGTCAGACCATTGTGGTGCAGACAGGTATCGGCGATGGCATGCGAGCGGCGGATCAGGGCGCGGATTCGCGCGCTGAGTTCCGGGAGGCGGAAAGGCTTGGTCATGTAATCGTCGGCCCCGACATCGAGGCCGCTGATGGTGTCCTCCATGCTGCCACGAGCGGTCAGCACCAGAATCGGCAGGGGGTTGTCTTGTTCACGCAAGCGGCGGATGAGGGTCAGGCCATCGGCTCGCGGCAGGCCGATGTCCACCACCGCCAGATCGAAGGCTTCGTTTCGCAAGGAATCTTCGGCCGCTTCGGCTGAATCGGCCACGTCCACGGTGTAGCCAGCCTGGGACAAACCCTGTTTGATTCCGCTGGCGACCAGGTTATCGTCTTCCACGACAAGAATGCGCATGGCTATCAAGTTTTTCCATGAGGGAATGGGGAGGCGTGACAGGCATCGCCGATTGTCCGGGGTGTTACGGTCACGGCCGTTCCGTCAGCGCGTCTTCGGGCTCGGCACCGCCGGCCGGTTCCTTGTGGGCGATGCCGTAGTGGCAGTCGATGCAGGTTTTTTCGCCGGTGCTCAGCCGCCGGTGCTGTTTCTGGGCGGTTTTGCCCTGCATTTCCGGTGACATGGCGGCGACGTCGTGGCAGTTGCGACACTCGCGGGAGTCGCTGGTCTTCATCCGCAACCACACCCGCTTGGCCAGTTCGAGCCGGTGTTCCTCGAATTTCTCCGGCGTGTCGATGCGTCCGGCGAAATGCTGGAAAACATCGTTGGCGGCCAGCGCCTTGCGGATCATGGTGTCGACGAATTCGTGCGGTACATGGCAGTCGGAACAGGTGGCCTTGACGCCGGTGCGGTTGCGGGCATGGATGGTATGGCTGTATTCCTCGAAGTTGTTGTCGCGCATTTCGTGGCAGGACGTGCAGAATTCCAGGGTATTGGTGTGGTCAAGGGCAAGCTTGCCGCCGGCGAACAACAGCCCGCCGAGCAGCACCAGCAGCACGGCCTCGACCGCCAGAAAACGGCCCCATTGCCCGGATGGGCGCAAGCGCTGCCATGGTGAGGTCATCAGGAGTTCTCCGCAAGTGTTGAGCGCCAGCATCTTGCGCCGCGCAAGCTTGCGAAGACCTGACGCGCAAACCCCGATCGGTATTTCCTTGAGTTCGTAAGGTGTTCGCAAGCGTCGACACCCTAGAGTACCGGCGGGCGCGAAACGTTTTGCCTCGGCAAGCGCTTTCGCATGAGTTGTTGTCACTCGCAGGGAGTAAGGAAGATGTTCAGGAATTCGCCGATGATCGGCTCTATCAAGCGGCGGCTGTTCGCGTCGGCCGCCGTGGCGGGCGGCGTGCTGCTGGCCGTGACATTAAACACGCCGGCCGAGGCGGTGCCGAGTTATGCGCGGCAGACGGGTTCGGATTGCGCGGCGTGCCACGTGGGCGGTTTTGGGCCGCAACTGACACCGTATGGCGTCAAATTCAAGCTCGGCGCCTATACCGATACCGACGGCAAGGACGGCAAGGTGCCTCTTTCGGCGATGGCGGTGATGAACTGGACGCGTACCGCGAAAGACCTGCCGGAAGCACCGGCGCATTTCAACAGCAACAACAACTCCGCGGTGCAGGAAGTCTCGGCGTTTCTCGCCGGCCGCTTGACCGATTCGATCGGCACGTTCGTGCAAGCCACCTACTCCGGCGTCGATCGCGTGTCGTCGCTGGATCAGCTGGACGTCCGTTACGCCCGCGCGCTGAAGATTGGCGACAAGGAAGGGGTATTCGGCGTGTCGTTCAACAATAACCCGACGCTGACCGATCCGTTCAATACGCTCGGCCAATGGCGCTTTCCCTACACGGCATCCGACTTCGGTTTCGGTACCGGCGCCTCGCCGTTGGTCGAGAATCTTGCCGGCAGCGTACTGGGCCTGAACGCCTATACCTTGTGGGACAACAATTTCTACGCCGAGCTGGGACTTTACAATTCGGTGTCCAAGAGTACGGCCAACAAACTGAACAACAGTCAGGTCGCCGTCGGCGCCATCGATCCCGGAAAGTTCAGCGGCCCGGGAACCTACTGGCGCCTGGCTTACTTCAAGGACATGAAGCGCGACAATTTCTCGGTTGGCCTGTTCGGTTTCAATGCCCGCGTCGAGAACGTAGACGATCCGGGCCGGGCCGATCGTTATCGCGATGTCGGGGTCGATGCCGCGTACCAGTTCCTCGGCAACCGCGAGCATATCTTCACGGTCAACGCCAGCTATGTGCGCGAATGGCAGAAACTGAACTACACCTTCGATACGCTGGCCGCCTCGGAGAACAAGAACAACACGCTCAACAACTTCCGGGTCGCCACCTCCTACCACTACAACCAGAGTTGGGGGGCGACGGCCGGTTTGTTCAAGACCACCGGTCGTGCCGACAGTGGCCTGTACGGCGCGAGTTCGTACAACAACAAGCCGGATACCGCCGGCTATCTCCTGCAAGCCGACTGGACGCCATGGGGCAAGGAAAGCTCATGGGGCGCGCCATGGGCCAACGCCCGCCTGGGGTTGCAGTACACCGGCTACAGTCGCTTCAACGGCGGCAGTCACTATATCGACGAGGTGAATGGCGTCGACCGAAAGGCCAGCGCCAACAACACGACCATGTTGTTCCTTTGGCTCGCCATCTGATGGAAAGGACGCAAATCATGATAATGGAACCGATGCGCCGCCGCGGCGCGCTAGTCGCCGGTTGTCTGCTGCTGGCCGTCGCCGGGCACGCGTTGGCGGCGGGCGACGCCCGTCGCGGTGCCGATCTGTTTGCCGAGGAATGCGGCGATTGCCATAGCGCCGTGCCGGGCAAAAACAAGAAAGGGCCGACGCTGACCGGCGTCAACGGCCGCAAGGCGGCGTCGGTCGCCGACTTCGCCGGCTACTCCGATTCGATGAGGCAAAGCGGCATCGTCTGGACGTCAGACAGGATCGACGCCTATATCGCCGCGCCGAAGAAGATCGTTCCCGGCGGCAAGATGAAATACGATGGCCTGGCCGACGCGGCGGCACGGGCCGATGTGATCGCTTATTTGCTGGCATTGAAGTAGAGCGAGTTCCGCGTCAGCGAGAGGCTGGGCTAATCGCCCGGCTGTTTCTTTCGCCGTGCGCGGAGCCGCCGCGCACGGCTCAGGTCCACTTGCGCAGCAGGCGCAGCCCGTTGGCGACCACCAGCAGGCTGGCGCCCATGTCGGCGAACACCGCCATCCACAGCGTCGCCTGACCCGCCAGGGCCAAGGCGAAAAATGCGATCTTTATTCCCAGCGCCAACGCGATGTTCTGCCGCAAGATCGATCCCGCGCGCCGACTGAGGCGGATGAAGTCGGCGATCTTGCGCGGGTCGTCATCCATGATCGCCACGTCGGCGGTTTCCAGGGCGGTGGCCGTGCCGGCCGCGCCCATCGCGAAGCCAATGTCGGCCCGCGCCAGCGCCGGCGCATCGTTGACGCCGTCGCCGACCATGCCCACCGCACCGTGGCGGTTTGCGAGTTCGGCGACAGCGGCTTGTTTGTCGTCCGGCATCAGGTTACCGCGCGCGTCCTCGATGCGCAGGGCCTTGGCGATGGCCCGCGCGGTGGCCGGGTTGTCGCCGGTCAGCATCACCGGTTCGACGTGCAGCGCCCGGAGGGCTGTCACGGCGGCCAGGCTCTCCGGTCGAACGGTGTCGGCGACGGCGAAAATGGCGACCGGTCCGGCAGGCGCGCACAGGATGGCGGTGGTTTTTCCGGCGTTTTCCAGCACGGCGAGCCGCGCTTCCAGTTCCGGCGAGCAGATGCCCAATTCCTCCACCAGGCGATGATTCCCTAGATGCCACGGCTGGCCGGCGATGCGACCCTTGACGCCATGGCCGCTGAGTACGCCGAAATCCTCGACCGGCAGCAGTGCCGCATCGGGTTGTCGGTCGCGCCATCCCCGGACCAGCGCTTGCGCCACAGGATGCGTACTGCGTTCGTCGAGGCTGGCGGCGATCAACAGCGCTTGCTCCAACGGCAGATCGCCAAACGGGGCGGCGTCGGTCAGCGCGGGTTTGCCCACGGTCAGCGTGCCGGTTTTGTCGAGCGCGACGGCTTTCAGCAAACGACCCTTTTCGAGGTACGTCCCGCCCTTGATCAGAATGCCGTGCCGCGCCGCCGCCGCCAGGCCGCTGACGACCGTGATCGGCGTCGATATCACCAGCGCGCACGGGCAGGCGATCACCAGCATCACCAGCGCCTGATAAAGCCACGTCTCCCAATTTCCGTTGAGCAGCAACGGGCCGAGCACGGCAAGCAAGATCGCCAAAGCCACCACCGCCGGGGTGTAGTAACGGGCGAACCGATCGACGAAACGCTGGGTTGGCGCGCGTTGCGATTGTGCGTCCTGAATCGCCGTCGCGATACGGGCCAGGGTGCTGTCGCCGGCGACGGCCGTCACCGTCGCTTCCACCACTCCGTCGATGACGATGCTGCCAGCGTGGAGCGTATCGCCGGGACCTTTGTCCACCGGCAGGCTTTCGCCGGTGATCGGTGCCTGATCGAGCGCGGCACGCCCGGATTCGACCCGCGCGTCGAGCGGCACGCGGGCGCCGGTCCGCACGCGGATGCGGCAAGCGATCGGCACCTCGGCCACGGCGTATTCCCGCCAGCCTTCCGCGACCTTGACCTCGGCGGTTTCGGGCGCCAGCGCCGTCAGCGCCTTGATCGCCTTGCGCGCCCGCTCCAGCGATAGCGCTTCGATGGCTTCGGCGACGGCGAACAGGAATACCACCATCGCGGCTTCCGGCCACTTGCCGATGATGAGCGCCCCGGCAACGGCCAGCGACATCAGGAAATAGATGTTCAACGTCAGATTCCTGAGCGCGATCCAGCCTTTCTTGAGTGTCGGCAGACCGGCGCTCAGGATGGAAAGCAGGGCCAGGGTCACTACCGGCCAGGCGTCGTCAATGCCGCTGGTCCAGGAGATGGCTTCGGCGCCGACTGCCGCCAGGCCGCTGACGACCAGCAAACCTTTCAGCCGGCCGCTCAAGGCCGGTGGCACGGCGGCGGCCGGCGCGCCGTCTCGCAACGGTTGAGGCGCCATGTCCAGGGCCTGCAAGGCGTCGGTGATCGGCACGGTATCGTCCAGACGATGGTGTACCGTCAGTTCCCGACCCAGCAGATTGAAATCCAGCCGGAGGATTCCCGCCATCGGTTCCAACCGATGGCGGATCAGCGCCTCTTCAGTTGGGCAGTCCATTTTGTCGATGCGGTAGCGCACCCGGCTGGCGCCTTCCGGCGGCGGCTCGTGCCTGACGGGCGCCAGCGCCTTGCCGGCGTCCTTGCCATGGGCGCAGCACGCGTCGGCGTGCGGATGATGATGGTGATCGTGGGACTGATCGTGACGGGACGAATGATGATCGACGTGCCGCCGTTCGTCCGGGCGCTTTGCGTGCCCGCATGTTTCGGCGCACCGCGCATTTTCCGGGGCGGGAAACGGGTCCGACATTTGGCGAGGATGATTCATGGTGACAAATCTCGAGGAACGGTGCCATGATTCGACAACCCGTAGTCGGTACGGGGTCAAGCATTTTTCGGGCGTGAGAAAATGAGGATCGGGGAATTGGCCCAGCGTGGCGAATGTGACGTGGAGACGGTGCGTTTTTACGAGCGCGAAGGATTGCTCGACCGGCCCGCGCGCGAGGCAAACGGCTATCGCTGCTACACCGACGCCCACCTGGTGCAGCTCAAATTCATCCGCCACTGCCGCTCGCTTGGCATGGGCCTGCCGGACATCCGCGCGCTGCGCGGCTTTCAGGCCAATCCGGAACTGGCCTGCGACGAGATCAATCATTTGATCGACCGACAGATCGAGCGCATTCATCGGCAGTTGGACTCGCTGCACGTGCTTGAGCGGCAATTGCACACCTTGCGCGAGACCTGCTGTGCCAATCAAAACGCCAGTCAGTGCGGAATCATGCGCAATCTGACGCGAGCGGCCGCCGGAGAGGACTGTTCATGCCACCCCTCCGACCGGAAAGGCGGAATGCAAAAGCCTTAGTTCGTCCGGAATTGGTGGTGTGGACCTGCCCAAATACCCACGCCACACGCAACGAACGACGCTTCGCCGGCGCCGTTCGTCTATCGGGAGCGCCGAAGGGACGAAATACCCGCCAGCCCCATTCCCGACAGGCGTCCGGTTGCCGGAACGCAACGGTGTTGCCTTCTTTTCGCAATCGGACACGCCTCCTGGCATTTCACTCGTGAGAATTTCCTTTCGCGATACGATAAATTTAATTTAACAAGTTGTTTTTTATGGTAAAAAAATATATCTTATGTCTTATATAAGAGTGTTGCCCGGCAACGGAAAGCTCTCTATACTTCTCGCCATTGGTTGGCCCGGGAAACGATTAACAAATGTTTCCGCTTTCCGCCCGGGACTTGCCATCGTCCCCACCGTACGTCGTAATTTTTCGCGAGGTAATTCATGAGCACTAGAGAGCAGCAGATCGCCGACCTGGAAAAAGACTGGGCCGAAAACCCCCGTTGGAAGGGCATCAAACGCGGTTACTCAGCCGCTGATGTCGTCCGCCTGCGCGGCTCCTTCCCGATCGAATACACCGTCGCCCGGCGTGGCGCGGAAAAATTGTGGAATCTGGTCAACACGGAACCCTACGTCAATTGTCTTGGCGCGCTGACCGGCGGACAGGCCATGCAGCAGGTCAAGGCTGGCGTCAAGGCGATTTACCTGTCGGGCTGGCAGGTCGCCGCCGATAACAACTCCTACGCCGCGATGTACCCGGATCAATCGTTGTATCCGGTTGATTCGGTGCCAAAAGTCGTTGAGCGGATCAATAATTCGTTCCGCCGCGCCGACGAGATTCAGTTCTCCAAGGATATCGGCCCTGGTGACAAAGGTTATACCGACTACTTCGCGCCCATCGTCGCCGATGCCGAAGCCGGTTTCGGCGGTGTTCTGAACGCATTCGAACTGATGAAGGCGATGATTCGCGCCGGCGCGGCCGGTGTGCACTGGGAAGACCAGTTGGCGTCGGTCAAGAAGTGCGGCCACATGGGCGGCAAGGTGCTCGTTCCGACCCAGGAAGCGGTTCAGAAGCTGATCGCCGCTCGTTTTGCCGCCGATGTCTGCGGCGTTCCGACGCTGGTCATCGCTCGCACCGACGCCGAGGCCGCCGATCTGCTGACGTCGGATTGCGACGCGAACGACACGCCTTTCGTCACTGGCGAGCGCACCTCCGAAGGCTTCTACAAGACTCGCAAGGGCCTTCACCAAGCCATTTCGCGCGCAATTGCCTACGCCGATTATGCGGATCTGGTCTGGTGCGAAACCGGCACGCCGGATCTTGAGTTCGCCCGGCAATTCGCCGAAGCGGTTCACGCCAAGCATCCCGGCAAAATGCTGGCTTACAACTGCTCGCCGTCGTTCAACTGGAAGAAAAACCTGGACGATGCCACGATCGCCAAATTCCAGAAGGAACTCGGGGCAATGGGTTACAAGTACCAGTTCATCACCTTGGCCGGCATTCACAACATGTGGTACCACATGTTCGATCTGGCACAGGATTACGTCGCCCGCGGCATGTCCGCCTACGTCGAAAAAGTGCAGGAACCGGAGTTCGCGGCACGCGACCGTGGCTACACTTTCGTCTCGCATCAGCAGGAAGTGGGTACGGGTTACTTCGACGATGTCACCACTGTCATCCAGGGCGGCACCTCGTCGGTCACAGCGTTGACCGGTTCGACGGAAGAAGAACAGTTCCATTAATTCCAGAACTGTTCTCAAAAGAAAAAGCCGCGCTCAGCGCGGCTTTTTCTTTTGAGTCTCCGAAAGGTATCGTCATCGCCTTATCTCGGGCAATGGACGTTTTTCATTGGGATAGCCTAAGTGCGTAAACCATCATGTTGGTTTGTGGAATGTATGGCTTGGTTCGCAGATGGTGCAACCCCAGGCGCTGACAGAGGCGGGCGCAGCGTCGAGATTTGTAGCAGGCGCCGTTGTCGGTCAATACCCGCTGGCAGGTGATGTCGAACGCGCGGTAGTCACGCAGGGCCACCAGCAATGCCCGACAAGCGCTACGGCCCATGCATCCGCTTCCCGCTTGGTGCGGAAACACTGCGACTCCCGGATGCCATCCACAAATAGCTGTGCCCGCCACTTGTCTCTATACGGTTTAACTGACGCCATGCGTAATCCTTGGGGAATTTTTGCGTGGTCGTCAGTTTTGCATGCTTTTCCTTGTGGGCAAATAAAAGCAAATTTTTTAAGATTGTAACTTATTGGTTTTTAAAAATTTCCGTTGTTTGGTGGAAATAAAAAACCCCAAATGGTGCCCCCAGTCGGAATCGAACCAACACCTGATGATTACAAATCAACTGCACGACCTTCATGCTATGGGGGCGAAAATCCTCAAGCGCCAATTATAGCGGAAGCGCGTCCGGTCGGTATTGTCCGTGGGGATGCCGAGCGGGATTCGGGAGGCTCCAACGGCGGCTCGCCTGACTATCGATGTTTCCGTTCGCTGACGGCGTGGAAGTGGGAATGAATGTAAGAGTAGGTTCGGGGACTGGGAGACGAATCGACGTTTCGACAAGATACGATCTACAATACGGCGTCGACTCTCTTCAAGCATCGCCGCGCCGCCGGCAGTCAATCCCAAACATGATCCTCTTTTCCCGCCGTTTCGGCGACCGTCAAGCCGTCTTGCGCGTGGCGCGACGGTGAGTCGCCTGCTTGTCGCCGTACTGTGGCTGCTGCATTTTCTGCCGTTGCCGCTTTTGGCGCGAATGGGGGATGCGCTGGGTGGCCTACTTTTCAGGGTGGCTCGCGGTCGTCGACACGTCGTTTTGGTTAACTTGCGGCTGTGCTTCCCGGAACTCGATGATGAGCAACGGCGACGCTTGGCCGTTGCGCACTTCAAGGTGCTGGCACGCAGCATTCTGGAGCGTTCGCTTTTGTGGTGGGCGCGCACGGAGCGGTTGTCGAGGCTTCTGACGGTCGAGGGCGAGCAGCGGTTACGGATGCTGGTGGACGCCGGTCGGCCGGTACTGATGCTGACGCCGCATTTCGTCGGTTTGGATGCCGGTGGGGCGGGAATTGCGATGCGTTTCGATTGCGCCAGCATTTACGCGGTGCAGTCGAACCCGGTTTTCGACCGTTTGTTGTTACGCGGCCGTCAACGTTTCGGCGATCAATTGTTGCTTTCGCGCCAGGACAGCATTCGCGTCAGCGTCAAGGCGATGAAGGCTGGACGCCCGCTCTACTATTTGCCGGATATGGATTTTCGCAGCCGCGACTCAATTTTCGTGCCTTTTTTTGGCGTTCAGACGGCGACTATTGCCGGCTTGTCCCGGTTGGCACGGTTGGCGGGCGCCACGGTGGTTCCTTGCGTGACGCGAATTCTGCCGGAGGGGAAGGGCTACGTGGTGACGATCGGTGAGCCGTGGCTGGATTTTCCCACCGACGATGCCGAGGCCGATACGGCGCGGATGAACGCTTGGATCGAGTCCGCGGTGCGCACGATGCCCGAACAATATTATTGGGTGCACCGCCGTTTCAAGACCCGGCCACCGGGCGAAGCCAGTCCTTACTGATGCTCGTCGGCTGGCATTGGGGTGAAAAAAACGCGACACCGCGTTCACGGTGCCGCGCTGTGGGTCTGCTTATTTGTCGAGCGTTTCGCCAGGGGTGACGATGCCCAGAAAACTGTCGGCCTTGAGCGCCGCGCCGCCGATTAGGCCACCGTCGATGTCTTTCTGTGCCAGGAGGCCGGCGGCATTTTCCGGCTTCATCGAGCCTCCATACTGGATTGAAATCGATTGCGCGACGCTATTGCCAAAGCGTGTGGCCAAGAGATTGCGTACGAAGGCGTGTGCCTGTTGCGCTTCGTCGTCGCTGGCGGTCACGCCGGTGCCAATCGCCCAGACCGGCTCGTAGGCGATCACCGTGCGCAGTGCGTCGTCGCCGGAAAGTCCCTCGTAAGCACCGGTGACTTGTCGCGTCAACACGCTTTCCAGTTGCCCGCCCTGGCGTTCGGCCAGCGTTTCGCCGATGCAGATGATCGGCGTCATGCCGAGCGACTGAACCTTCTTGACCTTCTTGTTCACGGTTTCGTCGGTTTCGCCAAAGTAGCTGCGCTGCTCGGAGTGGCCGATGATCACGAAATCGACGCCGATTTCCTTGAGCATGTCGGCGCTGATCTTGCCGGTGAAGGCGCCCTGGTTTTCCCAGTGCACATCCTGGGCGGCCAACTTGACATTACTGCCGTTTATCACTTCGGCCACCTTGGCTAACGCCAGGTAGGTTGGGGCAATGGCGACGACGACGTTCTTGATGTTCTTGGCGGCGGCAACGACATCGGCGGCTAGTTTGACGGATTCGGCAACAGTCTTGTTCATTTTCCAGTTGCCGGCGATTACGATTTTGCGCATGGTATTCCTCGTGTGGAGTGGCTTGGGATGGCTTGATAAGGCTGACGGGCGAGGAGCCCCGGCCGTGTGGCCGAGGCGGCTTGGCTTATTTCTCGGAGAGAGCGGCAACGCCCGGGAGAATTTTGCCTTCGAGATATTCGAGCGACGCGCCACCGCCGGTCGAGGTGTGCGTCACTTTTTTATCGGCGCCGTATTTCTTGGCGGCCGTGGCGGTATCGCCGCCGCCGATCACGGTGATCGCACCCGCTGCCGTGGCCGCGACGACCGCATCCGCCATCGCCTTGGTGCCGGCTTCAAATTTGGCGAATTCGAACACGCCGGCCGGACCGTTCCAGATGATGGTCTTGGCATTGATGATGGCATCGGTGAACAGGCGGTTCGACTCCGGGCCGCAGTCGAGGCCCAGCCAGCCGTCGGGAATGCCATCGACGTCGTTGCCGATACCGGTATTGGCGTTGGCGTCGAATTTGTCGGCGGTGACGAAGTCAACCGGCAGTAGAATTTGCTTGCCTTTTTCCTTGGCCTTGGCCATCAGGCCCTCGACCAGCTTGGCGCCTTCTTCATCGAACAGCGAACTGCCGATCGGCATGCCCGAGATGATTTTCTTGAAGGTGAAGGCCATGCCGCCGCCAATGATGATTTGATCGGCCTTGTCGAGCAGGTTGTTGATCAACTGAATCTTGTCGGCGACCTTGGCGCCGCCGAGAATGGCCAGCAGCGGACGTTTCGGCGATTCGAGCACGGCGGAAAAAGCGGCCAGTTCCTTGTTCATCAAATAGCCGGCGGCACGCTCGGGCAACTGGACGCCGGTCATCGACGAGTGGTCGCGATGGGCGGTGCCGAAAGCGTCGTTGATATATACGTCGGCCAGTCGGGTCAACGAGGCGCGGAATGCCTGGACATTTTCCGGGCTGGCCTTGACTTTGGTAACGCTGCCGTCGGCGTTGGTGACGCTGGCCTTGCCTTCTTCCTCGATATGGAAGCGGAGGTTTTCGAGCAGAATGACTTCGCCGGGCTTGATCCGTGCGCAGGCGGCTTCGACATCGGGGCCGACGCAGTCTTCAAGGAACTTTACCGGCCGGCCGAGCAGGCCCTCCAGGGCGGTGGCCACGGGTTTCAGGCTGTATTGGGCGACCGCCTTGCCGTCGGGACGACCGAGATGGGACATCAGAATAACGGCCGCGCCTTTATCGAGCGCGTATTGAATGGTCGGCAGGGCGGCTTCGATGCGTTTGGTATTGGTGATCGCGCCGGTGACCTTGTCTTGCGGGACGTTGAAATCGACGCGGATCAGGGCGCGCTTGCCTTGGAGGGCGAGATCTTCGATGAACAATTTGGACATGATTTCCTCGTGAGTGAGTGACTGTCGGTAAAGTGCGGAATCCGGGTGGAAAAGGGCATGGTGTCTCCGTGCTGGCTGCACAACGACTCCCCATCGCAAGGTGCCTGTTAGCCGATGCGGTGAGAAAATGGGCATGAGGGAAGGCGTTTCAACCACGCAGACGAAGTATCCTTGGCGCCGCTGCCGGAGTCAATTGGCTCTTAAAAACGGCTATCCTCGCCGCTGTGCCGGAGCGGCGAAACGCCTATTCCGACGCCTCGCCGTGGGGCGATCCCAACGCGAAATCGGTGTTGTCCTTGACTACCAGGATGTCTTCCATCACCAGATATTGCAGGTCGGAGCCGTGGAACATGTTCAAGGCATCGGTCGGTGAACAGATCATCGGCTCGCCACGCCGGTTGAGCGAGGTGTTCAGTACCACGCCGTTGCCAGTGATTTTTTCCAGCTCGATCATCAGGTCGTAATAGCGAGGGTTGTACTCGCGCTTGAGCACCTGCGCCCGCGAGGTTCCATCTTCGTGGACCACCTCCGGCACTCTTTCCTTCCAGCCAGGCGCCACTTCAAAAGTGAAGGTCATGAATGGCGCGGGATGTGGGCTGCCGAGCATCTGTGGGCCGACACTGTCGAGCATGCTTGGGCAAAAAGGACGCCAGCGTTCGCGGAACTTGATCTGGGCGTTGATCCGGTCGGCAACGCCCGCCACGCTGGGACAGCCGAGAATCGACCGTCCTCCTAGCGCGCGCGGACCAAATTCCATTCGCCCCTGAAACCACGCCACCGGGTGGCCGTCGGCCAGTAGACGGGCAATTCGGCGCGGCACTTCGTCGATGTGTCGCCATGCCGGTCGGGCGGGGTGGCCGGCGCAGGCGGCGATCACCTCCTCGTTGCTGTACGCCGGACCGAGATAAACATGTTCCATCTTTTCGACCGGCACGCCGCGCGCGACGGACACGTAGGCCGCCGCGCCGACCGCCGTGCCAGCGTCGCCGGAGGCCGGTTGGACGAATAGTTCGCGCACGTCCGGACGAGCGATGATTTTCTGATTCAGCTTGACGTTCAGCGCGCCGCCGCCGGAAAAAGCCAGGCGACCACTCTCGCGTAAAATGGCGCCGAGGTAATAATCGAGCATCTGCAGCGAGAGATCCTCGAAGAGCTTCTGCATGCTCGCTGCGTAGTGGATATAGGGATCGTCGGCACTGTCGCCAGAGCGTTTCGGACCCAGCCACTCGATCAGCTTCGGCGAAAAGTAGTAGCCCTTGCCGCGCTCCTTGTGGCGACGAAAGCCAATCACATTGGCGTAGTCGGTATTGATCGTCAATTCCCCGTTGACGAAGGTGGCCAGACGCGAGAAGTCGTGGCGGCTGGCGTCGCCGTATGGCGCCATGCCCATCACCTTATACTCGCCGTCGAGCATTTCGAAACCCAGATATTCGGTCAAGGCGCCGTAAAGGCCGCCAAGCGAATCCGGATCGTAAAATTCCTTGATTTTGTGGATCCGGCCATTTTCGCCGTAGCCAAAAAAAGTGGTGGCGTATTCGCCTTTGCCGTCAATACCGAGAATCGCGGTCTTTTCCGTGAAGCCGGAGCAGTGGTAGGCGCTCGCCGCATGCGCGAGATGGTGCTCGACCGGCACGATCTCGGTCTTTTTCAGGTCGAAGCCAAGTTGTAGCAGGCACCATTCGATACGTCGACGGTACCGGTGGAAACGCCGATTACCGGTGAGCAGGGCGTCGAGCGCGCGATCCGGCGCATACCAGTATCGTTTGGCGTAATGCCAGCGCGCCGGTTCGGAGAGGCTGATCGGTGCGAACGGAATGGCGACGGCGTCCACCTCGGCCGGCTTGACGCCGGCGAACTGCAAGCAGAACTTGGCGGCCTCGTAAGGCATGCGATTTTTGGCGTGCTTGTCGCGAACGAAACGTTCCTCCTCCGCCGCCGCGACCAGTTTGCCGTCAATATAAAGCGCTGCCGACGGGTCGTGGGTCAGCGCGCCAGACAGTCCAAGTACAGTCAATGCCAAGATTCAGACCTCACGGAAACGGATTTTCGGTAGCGTCGATCAACTCGTCGGCGGCGAACCGGGGAGATTCCAAGTATACCCGGCCCGGAGGCAGCGCAGTTGACGCCCATTTTTCACCCGCGATGGGGGTGACGCTTGCTTCCAGTGTTGTCGTTTTGCAACGTCAGCTTTTTCCCATCTCATGCGTGAAGATATTGACACCGATAGCTGTTTGATATCCACGGGTTCAGGTATTCCATCACAGCAAACAGGGCCAGAAGGTGCTAACCTGAAATTAGATCAAGGAAAAAAATATTGCGTCGCAGCATGGAGATGACTCTTTAGCGCGTTTGCCGTGGTGGTTGTTGAGCGTTCAAAAACGTAATCTGAAGAAACTTTTGGTCGCTGCTGTGTTCTCAGGACGCGACCCGGCATCGCTCCAGCGAATGGAACTAAACTTTTCGTAAGAAAAACCGATATAATGATTGTGCACTGCAACACGACTGGTCTTGCGTGGTAACGTCGGCATCCGTTGTGTTGAGTCCAGGCAGTAACAAAGGAGTAACAGCTATGAAAGCACCTAAAATTCTTCCGTGGATTGCCCACAAAACAGGCATCAGCGAAGAGCTCGCATTGAAGCTCTGGCGACGCGCGGCTGGAGAAGCCGAATTGCTGACCGGTTCTTGCGACAGCCCTGACTACTACCGTTTGGCCGTCGAGCGGTTCGTCGATTTCGCGGAGTCCGAAGGCAATCGCTCGGTTGTTCGCGAGGCCGTGGGCGGTCGGACCTGTGTGTCCTGGATGTGGCGCCACCAGAATCGGATTTCCAAGTTAAGCATGATCACTACCCAGAATCTGGTTAGGTTATGGCAGGCGAATTTGAACAGTTTGTTTAGTGGTCATCATCATGCGGTGTAACGCGATGTTCATTGAGATGTGTTGTCACTCACCCTCGTATTGCCAGATTCTCCTCTCGTCGGGCTGAATTCCCGCTGTCTTCGGCCAGACTGAGCGCCTTTCTGCTTGGGTCAGCCGTCTCCCACGATTTCCCGCTGATTCGATTCTTTCGCCGCTAGTGCCGTCGCCGCGAAATAGCGTGCCTCTGGCATGTACCATGGTGACTGTCTGCCGCCCTGGTCAGACCACTAGGCGCTGATTCTCGGCGAACGTTGATCGTCGGGTAGCCCTCGTTCGCGACCATGCGAAACTTCTCGTAGGCGTCGCGTAGCCCGCTTGGCGTGATTTTGCTACCGTTTTTTTTCAGATCAGGAGTTGCCGGCAGTGGCCGAAATGAGCGGGCGGTCACGAAGTAGATAGCGCAGGCGGTGTTGCAGCAATACCCAGCTGACCGGTTTGGGCGAATAGTCGGTGGCGCCGGCGTCGTAGGCACGTTCGACCGAGGCATAATCGTCGAGGCCGGTCATCATGACGATTGGAATCGTCGCGCCATCCGGGAAGGCACGTATTTGCGCACAGACGTCGTATCCGTTCAACCCAGGCATCATGACATCGAGCAGTACGGCGTCCGGCTTTTGCGAAGCGGCAATCATCAGGCCCGAGTAACCGTCCTCGGCCTCAAGGACTTCGAACCCGCCTGTCCCCAACCAGTGTCGGGCAATTGCCCTTAACGAGGCATCGTCGTCCACCACGAGGAGGCGGGCGCGTCGTATTTTCTGCGATGCTGTCGGCGTTGCCAACGATGCTTCTCCCAATTCGGTTTCGTTGGCAGGTGTTGGCGACACGTTGGCCGTTTCTCTTTCGGTCGCTTGTTTCAATCCCCTGATCGCCGCCGCGAACTCCCGATCCAAATTCTGTATTTCCTTTGCCGCCGCGTCGATGTCACCTGCTTTGCCGAGGCGCTCCAGTGTTTTTGTGAGTTCCGAAAACGATGTCAATCCCAGATTGGCGCTGCCCGACTTGAGGTAGTGGCTGGCGGCGGCCAGGCGGGAGCCGTCACCGGCGGCGATGGCCGCGCGCATCTCATTTATTTTGCCCGGCGTGCCGTCGGTGAAGACCTTGACTACCCGAGTGACCAGAGCGTCGCCTCCGGCCTCGCGTAAAGATTCGAGCACGGCCGGGTCGAAAGCGGGCGCCTTTAGGGGTTCCGCCGGCTGCGTCCGCTGTTCAATGGGCAGCGGCGGTATCTGCGGCATCAGCGGGCGAGTCCAGCGTTCGAGTACATCCTGCAGGGCGGGGCGGGCAAACGGCTTGGAGAGATAATCGTCCATGCCCGCTTCCAGACATTCCTCGCGGTCGCCGCGCATGGCGTTGGCGGTCAGCGCGATGATGGGGATCCGCCGGGCGGGGTGCCCGGGAATGGCCTGTTTGGATTCCCAGTCACGGATGAGTCGCGTGGCTTCGAAGCCGTCAACTTCGGGCATCTGGCAGTCCATGAGAATGATGTCGCACGAGTCCGTGGTGGCGGCTTCGACGCCCTCGCGACCGCCACTGGCGACGACAACCTGGCATCCCAGGCGACGCAGGCTGATGCACGCCACTTCCTGGTTGACCGGATTGTCCTCCACCAATAGCACCTTGAGCCCCAGAAGCGCGGCGTGGTCCTCCTCGGTTCCGGAATCGATTTCCGTTTGTTCGGATACCAGCCCCAGAGCGACCCGCATGCTGCCGAACAATTGCGCTTTGCGCACCGGCTTGGCCACGTAGCGATCAACCCCCGCGTTATGCGCGGCGTGTGTCGCACTTGCCCGGTTCATCGAAGTCAGCATGACCACGCGGGTTGCCGCGAGTCGAGCGTCTGCGCGTAGTTGCCTGGTGACTTCGACCCCATCGAGTCCCGGCATCAACATGTCGATAAGAACGACATCGTAAGGCCGGCCGAGCATGGCGGCTCGTCGCAGTTTTTCGAGTGCTTCGCCACCGTCGGCCGCCGATTCCGCCGACATTCCCCATCCGATGACGTGGTAGAGCAGAATGGTGCGGTTGGTGGCGTTGTCGTCGACCAACAACACTCTGCGTTCGCGCAAGCCGTCGCCGTCTTCTTCCCACTCGCCGGGCAGTTCGGCATCGACGACCTCGAAGCGCGCGGTGACCCAGAACGTGCTGCCAACGCCGGTCTGGCTGGTGACTCCCACTGATCCGCCCATCAGTTCGCTGAGTCGACGGACGATGGCCAGGCCAAGACCGGTACCGCCGTAGCGGCGCGCGGTACCCAATTCGCCTTGGTCGAATTCCTCGAAAACCGCCTCCAGCTTGTTTTCCGGGATGCCGCAACCGCTATCGCTGACCTCGAAGCGCAGCAGGACGCCGCCCGGTCCCGACTCGACCTGGGTGGCGCGAATGTTGATTTCGCCCAGGCTGGTGAACTTGACGGCGTTGCTCAGCAAATTTGACAAGATTTGCCGCAAACGCCCGGAATCGCCGCGTACCCACAGTGGCATGTCCGGCGGCAGGAGAGTGTTGATCTCCAGGCCCTTGCCTTGCGCTCGTTCGGCGAACAGGCCCGCTACATCCTCCACCAGATCGCGCAACTGGAAATCGACGGGGTCCAGTTCGAGCTTGCCGGCTTCGATTTTGGAAAAGTCGAGAATGTCGTTGATCACGGCCAGTAGAGCTTGTCCGGAGCGCAGGGCGGTGCGGGCGAATCCTCGCTGTTCGTCGTCCAGTGGCGAATCGAGCAACAGCTCGGTCATTCCCAGCACGCCATTCATTGGCGTACGGATCTCGTGGCTCATATTGGCCAGGAACATCGATTTCGCCCGATTGGCTTGTTCCGCGCTCGCCTTGGCCTCGTTCGCCTCCTGAACGGCCGTTTCCAGATCGCGGTTGGTCTTGGCCAGTTCCAGACCGCGCTCGGCGAGGTTGCTGTCCCGTTCTTCGAGTTGCGCCAGCATGTCGTTGAACCCCGCTGTCAATTGCCCGATTTCATCCTGCTCGTCGTTCGGCACCCGGAGGCTGAAATTCTGCTCTTCGGTTACCCGGCGCATCGAATCGGCCAGGCGGAAGATGGGTTCGATGATGCGCTGTTGCAGGCGGGCGGCCCAGAAAAACGCCAGCCAGCCGGACGCCAGGGTCACGCCAAGAATGAGCAGGACACTGCCGAGAAATTGGGTGTAGAAGCGCTCCGGGCTGGCGCGCAGGTAAACGTAACCAATGGTTTCCCGATGGAGGGTGATCGGCGCCAGGTACTCAATGGCGTCGACCCGGAAGCGATAGGCGGGCACGCGGCCTTCCATGCCGCGCAAAAGCCACGGGTCTCCGGGAGTGCCAGACACTTTGCCTTGACCCGCCTGCTCATAGCCGGCGAAAAATTCCCGTTCGATCGAATAAACGGTGACCGCCGCGATGTCTTTTTCAGCCTGCAACGAGCCGAGGAGCTTGGTGGCTTGTCGCGAATCGTCGAATTCAAGTGCGGCGGTGGTGTTGACGCCGATCATTTGCGCTACCACGGCCAAGCGTTCGATCATGGTGTTCCTGAAGGTCCACACTTGAAACATCAACATGGCCAGAGCGACGACGGCCAGGGCGGTGGCGACCGTCCGCCATACCAGTCGCTGCAATTTGTCGCGGATCGACAGTGGGGAAGAGGAGGTACTGAAATCCTTAGCCATGCGGAGTCACTCGATAATCGTTGCCAGTTCCAGTAGTGGGGCTCCCGGTTCCAGGCCACCTTCACGAGTGTTACGCAGATTGATCTCGAAAGACAGCTTGTTCTCGCCTTGACCCAGGCAGACCATGCCGCCGCGTCGTGCGAAATCGGGCGCGTCGCTGACCGTTAGGATGCTGCGCCCACGCAAGGCGAATGGTACTCCTACACCGAGCTCTCGTGCCGCGCTGGGAACATAGAGAACGTGACACCCTTTGAACTCGGTGGGAGAGAGGCTGGCGATCCGGCGGAACTGCGCCAGCCGGTCCCGCGTCGGTTTGCCATCGACCGCCGATAACGCCTCGCCAACTCTGGAGTCGCCAAGGGCGCAAATCTGGATCGGGTCCTTGCCGTTCATGGCGGTGGCGGGCCATTCGACGAATTTGACCAGCTTGAAAATCAGCGCCGCCTTGATCCGGTCCTCGCGCTGAATGACCGTTTCCGCAATCGTCGCCTTGGGCGACAACATCATGCCAATGAGCATGACGAGCACGGAAAGCCACAGGCGCGGCGGTGTGGAAAGTCCTGAATCTCCGGTCATGGCGGTCGACTCGTTCAGAATTTCCAGTTGACCTGCCCGAATATCGATCGCTGCACCAACATCGGCGGCATATCCAGAATCTCCGAGATGAACTCTTGGTGTTGTTTGTGCAGCAGATTGCGTCCGATGATCGCCAATTCCACGGTTTTCACCGGTCGCCACGCCAAGCGTAGATCAAGTTCCGTATAGCCTGGAACCGACAGGCGACTCGATTCAACGACATTCGGCAAATGCCCGACTCGCCGCAGCCACAAATCGACATCGGTGTCAGGCCGGGGGTTCCAGGCCATGCGCAGCGAACCCCGAAATTCCGGGACGCTGCCTTTCAGATCGGTCGCGAACGCCTCTCCCTTTTCGGACATGCGCATGGTGAATTGGGAGGCGGAGGCCTGGAAGCGCAGATCGGATCGTGGGCGCCAGTCGACCGACAATTCGACGCCATGACTGCTGGCCTTGGCATCGTTGCCGGCGAATGCGATTTGCTGGACGTAAGACTGGGGGACCGGGAAGAAGCACGCCAGCGACACCGGAATGCCGGCCGGCTGACAGAGCGTGGTATTTATTTTCGCGGTTCGCAGTTTGTCGTAGTTGTTGTAATAAACGGCCGCGTCGACGCTGAGGGTTGGCGTCAGGCGTTGTTTCCAGCCCATTTCATAAGCGACGACCGATTCCGAGTCGACATTCGCTTTGGCTTGAACCAGGATCGGCAGCGGCAGCGGATTGTTTTCCGAGGCGGGCGGGAAAACGGCTTGATTGGCTGCGCCGCCGCGATCGACGCGGCTTGGCGTGCGCACCGCGCGGGCAATCGAACCCCAGAGCGTGGTGTCGGCGACCGGGGTCCACAGCAAACGAGCGTTGGGTTGTATTTCCAGGCCGGTATAGTCGTTGTGTTCAAATTTGGTGCCCAGCGTCAGAGTCAATTTCTCGGGCAGCAGGGTCACGTCGTCCTGTACGAAAGCACTGAGCAGTTTTCGGCTCGCCGACCCCGGATGCAAGGTCGCGAATTGTAAGGCGTTCGCCGGAACGCCGGTGTAGGAGGCTTTCGTCATGTCATGGCTCGTGCGATAGCCGACGCCGAAAACCAGGTCGTGGTTCTGGAAACGGCGCGTCCGATACTGGAAATCCAGATCGAAAGTGGTGCGTTTTTCGTTCAGATGCGCCGGCCAGTCGCGCTCGGTATGATCGATGTAAGACTGCAAGGTAAAGGAATCGCTGGCCGAGACTTCCCGCTGCCAGCGTCCAAGCATGTTGCCGCCCGATACTTTTTGGGAGGTGCCGACAATCGCGTTAAAGGGCGGCGTCAAGAAATTCAGTTGACTGTTCTCCCCGGAGCGTCCGGCGTATACATCGCCCTGGAAAGTCACCGAATCGATTCCACTCGGCGCGAGGTCGGTACGAAACCCCGCGCGCTGTTGCCGCCAATTGTCGTTACCGGCGGCATGGTCGGTTGCAAGGAGCGATCCATCGCGGTCGAAGCCTTTGGCGTAGGCGCGCCAGTAACCGACGTCGCCAACTTTTCCGCCATAGCGAAGCGAGCCGAAACCGCGTTCTTCGTTACCCGCGCCCGCCGTCAGCATGCCACCTTGCGTTGCCGCCGCCGATTTGCTGATGATGTTGATCACCCCGTCGACCGCATTGGCGCCCCACAGCGATGCGCCCGGTCCGCGGATGATTTCGATACGCTCGATATCGGCCAGCACGGTATCCTGCACATCCCAGAAAACGCCCGAAAACATTGGCGTATAGACGCTGCGACCGTCCATCAGCACCAGGAGCTTATTGGTGAACCGCCCGCTCGGGCCGCGGGAACTGACCGCCCAACTGTTCGCGCTGATTTGCCCGACATGGATGCCCGGGGCCATGCGCAGTACGTCCGGCAGGGCGGTCGCACCCGAGCGGCGGATGTCGTCGGCAGTGATCACGAACACTGCGGCGGCCGCTTGTGACACTGTCTGGGGTTTTTTCGATACCGACGTGATCTCAAGATTGAGAACTTCCTTGAGTTCTAGATCGAAGAACGGGTCGTCGGTCGCCGCCCGTGCGGCCGGCATGGCGACAGCCGATGCCAATCCCAAAAACACCCACGGTGCCCAACCGCATTTGCGCGCACATATCCCCATTGTCTCCCCCAAAAACACGTTGGTGATTGTCATAGATTAGTCGATTCCGTGCTTGATTTAGAGTTATTTGCGATTGTAGGGCGAGTGCTCGCGCCGGACTCCTCTTACCTGAATTCCGGTGCGGCGCGACGGCGAGGTTCTCGTTTGCGACCTCGGTACGCTGTGTCAGGCAAATTCCTCCGGGTCACCGATGATGTGTTAGGATTGCTGCCGGCGGGTCTCCCCGCATCGCAGGATGGTGAACCTGGTCAGGTCCGGAAGGAAGCAGCCACAGCCGTCTGATGTGAGTGCCGGGGGTAAGGCTCGCCACCCTTCATCACCCTTTTCGGGGTTTTCCGGTTGCGTTTTCCGTGCATTGGCGATGAACGCTGCCGATTTGCCCAGGGAAAATCTCCGGCGGGTCCGCCAATCCCATCTGCTAGAATCCGCCCATGAGTTACCAAGTTCTGGCGCGCAAATGGCGCCCGCGAACGTTCGCCAGCCTGGTTGGGCAAGAGCATGTGGTTCGGGCTCTGACGCATGCGTTGACCGAGGGGCGCTTGCACCACGCCTATCTCCTGACCGGTACGCGAGGTGTCGGAAAAACGACCTTGGCGCGCATCCTTGCGAAGGCCTTGAACTGCGAAACCGGTGTCAGCGCCACGCCATGCGGCGCCTGTGCGGCTTGTGGAGAGATTGACGCTGGACGCTTCGTCGATCTTCTGGAAGTGGACGCGGCGACCAATACCCGGGTCGATGAAATGCGGCAACTGCTTGAAAACGCAGTTTACGCGCCGACCCGCGGACGTTTCAAAGTCTACGTCATCGATGAAGTGCACATGCTGTCCACGTCGGCCTTCAATGCGATGCTGAAAACTCTCGAGGAGCCGCCGGCGCACGTCAAATTCATTTTGGCGACCACCGATCCGCAGAAAATTCCGGTGACCGTGTTGTCACGTTGTCTGCAGTTCAATCTCAAACAGATGACGCCGCCGTTGATTGCCGCTCACCTCAAACATATTCTCGATGTCGAGGCCATCGGCGCGGATCTCGGGGCCTTGAATCTGCTGGCCCGTTCGGCGGCCGGCAGCATGCGCGACGCGTTATCGCTGCTCGACCAGGCCATTGCGCACGGGGCGGGTCGCGTTGAAGAGGCGCAGGTGCGCGAGATGTTGGGCGCGGTCGATCTTGACCACTTGTTTACCATCGTCGATGCCCTGCTGGCTGGCGACGCGGAGGCTTTGTTGCGGGTGGCCGACGCAATGACGGCGAGAAGTCTGTCTTTTGACGCGGCTCTGCAGGAAATGGCCAGCTTGTTGACCCGTCTCCAGATTGCCCAGTTGGCGCCGCAATCGATCGCCGACGATACGCCGGAACGCGAGCGACTGCTGGCGCTCGCGGATCGGTTCGATCCCGAATTCGTGCAACTCGCGTATCAAATTGCCGTGCACGGGCGCAAGGAATTGCCGTTGGCCCCCGACGAACAAGCGGGCTTCGTCATGACCTTGTTGCGCCTGCACGCATTCCGCCCACTAGACGACGATTCGCGTGCGAACGCCGTGGGAGTGGGCACGGGAGTGCGGGAAACGCGGGGCGTGCCGCCGAAAGCGGATGGCGTCCGCTTGCCCGCGACGCCGATGGGGGAAAGGGCGGCAACACCCGCGCGGGCAGCAGAGAGGAAGCCGGTAGCGGGTGTTGACGCGTCGCAGCAGTCGGTGGCGCTTGCTCCGGGCAGCATCGCGACGGTTTCCCTGTCGTCGCGAAACGAAACCGTGGCCAGCGATTGGCACACCATCCTGTCGGAGCTCAAGCTTACCGGCATGGCGCGCGAATTGGGGCAGCACTGTGCGCTGCGTGATCGGTCGGCGGACGACCGGGGCGAAGGGCGTTTCGTATTGCGTCTTTCGCCCGTGCATCGCCCTTTGCTGATCAAGGCCGCGCAAGACAAATTGCAGCAGGCGCTGACGGACTATTTCCGCAAGCCCGTGTCGCTGGCGATCGAACTCGACGCAGCTGCCGGCGATACCCCTGCCGCCGCCATGCGGCGCGATCGGCAGGCGCGTATGGATCAGGCTGTCGCTTCGGTCGAGAAGGACAGTTTCGTGCGCGAAGTCATCGAGATATTCGACGCCACGCTGATCGAATCTTCCATTCAACCCGTTTAACTCCAATCGAGGCACGCAAGATGATGAAAGGCGGAATCGCCGGCCTGATGAAACAGGCCCAGTTGATGCAGGAAAACATGAAAAAGGCGCAGGATGAGCTCGCGCAACTTGAGGTCGAGGGGCAGTCCGGTGCGGGAATGGTCAAGGTGTTGATGACCTGTGCGCACCATGTCCGCCGCGTAGCCATCGATCCCTCGGTGATGGACGATCGCGAGATGCTTGAGGATTTGGTCGCCGCCGCGCTCAACGACGGTATTCGACGTGCCGAGGAGGCGTCTCAGGAGCGCATGGCCGGTTTTTCCGCCGGTCTCAATTTGCCACCCGGATTCAAATTGCCGTTTTGATGGTCGCCCCGTCAAGTCTCGAGGCCTTGATCGAGGCTTTGCGATGTTTGCCGGGGGTCGGTCCGAAGTCTGCTCAACGCATGGCTTATCATCTGATGCAGCACGACCGCTCCGGCGCTCGGCGCCTCGCCGACGGTTTGCTGCTCGCCCTGGAGGCTCTGCGGCATTGTCGGTTGTGCAACACCTTCTCCGAAACGGAAATCTGCGGGCGCTGCGAGTCGGGAAAGCGCGATGCGCGTCTGCTCTGCGTGGTGGAAACGCCGGTGGATATGAATATGATGGAGCAGACGCATGCCTATTCGGGCTTGTATTACGTCCTGATGGGCCGGGTGTCGCCGCTGGATGGCATCGGCCCGCGCGAACTGCGTCTGGACCGGCTTTTGGCGCGCGCGTGCGACGGGGTGGTCCAGGAGGTGATAGTCGCCACCAACTACACCAACGAAGGAGAAGCAACCGCGCACTACCTTTCTGAAATGCTTAAAAATCATGGCGTCACGGTCTCTCGAATCGCTCGTGGCGTACCTGTGGGCGGTGAACTCGAGTATGTCGATGCTGGAACCTTGGCACAAGCCCTGCGTGAACGTCGACCACTTGCGGAGTAAGGTCTTGCGAGCTTTTCGGCCTCATTTCCCAATGAGATTGACGTATAATGCCCCGGTTTTGTTCGTACCAACTTTTCATTACGTCCTAGGGATCAGCGCTATGAGCAATGAGTGCAAAGTGGACTGCGGAAGGCGGCGACTGGTCGTCGCGACCGCTGCAGTGGGCGGGGTGGGAGCCTTGGCGGCGCTCGTTCCGTTCGTCTCCAGCATGCTGCCGTCCGAGCGGGCCAAGGCGGCTGGAGCACCGGTCGAAGTCGAGATTGGCAATCTGGAGCCGGGTCAGATGATGACCGTCGAGTGGCGAGGCAAGCCGGTCTGGATCATCAATCGCAGCAAGGAGATGCTCGATTCGCTGACCAAACTCGCCGATGCGGTGGCTGACCCGAAGTCCGAAAAGAAAATGCAGCCAAGCTATTGCCAGAATGAGACGCGCTCGATCAAGCCGGCGATCATGGTGGCCGTCGGCATTTGCACTCACCTGGGTTGTTCGCCATCGTCGAAATTCAAGAAAGGTGCCGAGGAAGGCATGGACGGCGCGTGGCTTGGCGGTTTCCTTTGTCCTTGTCATGGTTCGACCTTCGATCTTGCGGGTCGTGTCTTCAAGAACAAGCCGGCGCCGGACAATCTTGAGGTGCCGCCGCACAAATATTTGTCGGATACGCGCATTCTTATCGGTGAAGACAAGGGGGCTTAAGCAATGGCGTCGAATACCAGTTTCGAAAAGTACAAGTCGGACGGTTCCCTGCAAGGCAATCTGCTCGAGTGGTTTGACGCCCGTTTCCCGGCGACCTCGATGTGGCGCGGCCACCTGTCCGAATACTACGCTCCGAAGAACTTCAACTTTTGGTACTTTTTCGGTTCGTTGGCCATGCTGGTGCTGGTCATCCAGATTGTCACCGGCATTTTCTTGGTCATGCACTACAAGCCGGATGCTTCCTTGAACGCCAATGGTATCCCGGTGGCTTTCGCCAGCGTCGAGTACATCATGCGCGATGTCTCTTGGGGATGGTTGATTCGTTACATGCATTCGACCGGCGCCTCCGCGTTTTTCATCGTCGTCTACCTGCACATGTTTCGCGGTTTGCTGTACGGCTCGTATCGCCAGCCACGCGAACTGATCTGGATTTTCGGTTGCCTGATCTTTCTGTGCCTGATGGCCGAGGCTTTCATGGGTTATCTCTTGCCCTGGGGACAGATGTCCTTCTGGGGCGCACAGGTGATCGTCAATCTGTTCTCCGCCATTCCGTTGGTCGGCGAGCCCTTGTCAATCTGGATCCGCGGCGATTTCGTCGTCGGCGATGCCACGCTCAATCGCTTTTTCTCCTTCCACGTCATTGCCGTGCCGTTGGTGTTGCTCGGTCTGGTCGCCGCGCACATTCTGGCATTGCACGAAGTCGGATCGAACAACCCTGACGGCGTCGAGATCAAGAAGAAGAAGGACGCCAATGGCATCCCGCTGGATGGCATTCCTTTCCACCCGTATTACTCGGTGAAGGACATCGTCGGTGTGGTGGTGTTCCTGATGGTGTTTTCGATCATCGTCTTCTTCGCACCCGAAGGTGGCGGCTACTTCCTCGAATACAACAACTTCATTCCGGCCGATCCGTTGAAGACACCGCCGCATATCGCGCCGGTGTGGTATTTCACGCCGTATTACTCCTTGCTGCGCGCCATGGTTTGGCCGCTGTTCGGTATCGACGCCAAGTTCTGGGGCGTCGTGGCGATGGGGGCCGGTGTGGTCATCCTGGCATTCCTACCGTGGCTGGATCGCAGCCCGGTCAAATCGATCCGTTATCGTGGCCCGATTTTCAAGACCTTGCTGACGCTCTTCGTGATCGCCTTCGCCATTCTTGGTTTCCTTGGCACGCAACCGCCTTCCTATGCTTTCTTTGGCGTCATTCCGAGTGCTCCGGTAGCCCAGGTTCTCAGCGCTTTTTACTTTCTTTTCTTCCTGACCATGCCGTGGTGGTCGAAGATAGACAAGTACAAGCCGGAACCCGACCGTGTGACGATGTAAAGGAATGCACAAAATGAAAAAATTGCTTACGGCATTGCTCTTCGCTCCGGCTGTGGCTCTGGCAAGTGGCGCCGGGATTCATCTCGACAAGGCGCCTGACGTGCAGGGTGACAAAGCGGCGTTGCAAAGCGGCGCCAAGACTTTCGTCAATTACTGCATGAACTGTCATGGCCTTAGCTATGTTCGCTATAACCGCCTAACTGAACTTGGGCTGACCGAACAGCAAGTCAAAGACAATCTGATGTTTACCGCCGAAAAGATCGGTGAACAGATGCGCGTGGCCGCTCAACCCGCTGAGCAAAAGCTGTGGTTCGGTGCCGCACCGCCCGACCTGTCCTTGATTGCGCGCTCGCGTGCGTCGGAGGAGGCAAGCGGTGCTGACTGGTTATATACGTATCTGCGCTCGTTCTATCGCGACCAGAAACGTCCCACTGGTTGGAACAACACCGTTTTCGAAAATGTTGGCATGCCGCATGTCTTGTGGGAGTTGCAGGGTCAGCAAATCTTGAACAAGGAGCACAAACTGGAGCTGTCCGTGCCGGGCAAGCTGTCTGCCGAAGAGTACAATAAACAGGTGGCTGATTTGGTGGGCTTCCTGGTTTGGGCGGGCGAACCGGGTGCTGGCTTCCGCAAGCAACTCGGTTTCGGTGTGTTGGGTTTTCTGGCCGTCCTCTTCTGTGTTGCCTATCCAATGAAGAAGCGGTTTTGGAAAGACGTCAAGTAAGCGACGCGTAATCGCCGGGTTTCAGGCCGCGGCATCGCCGGCGAGAGCGCCAAAACGCTCGTAGCCTTGGCGATGCCGATTCGTTTTTGAGGGTATTGACCATGATGAATCTTTATTCGGGAACTACCTGCCCGTTCAGCCACCGCTGCCGCATCGTCCTGTATGAAAAAGGGATGGATTTTCAGGTGATCGATGTCGACCTTTTCGCCAAGGCCGAGGATATCGCCATTGTCAATCCCTACGGGCGTGTTCCCGTGCTCGTCGAGCGCGACCTCATCCTGTATGAGCCGAACATCATCAACGAGTATATCGACGAACGTTTTCCACACCCGCAGCTGATGCCCGCCGACCCGATCATGCGCGCGCGCGCGCGGCAGCTTCTGATCACCATGGAGCGCGAAGTTTTTTCCTATATCGAGCCGCTCGAAAAGAACAGCAAGAACGCCGACCGGTCGCGGCAGCAGATTCGCGACCGCCTTACCGAAATGGCGCCGGTGTTCGTCAAACAAAAGCACATGTTGGGCGAGGACTTTTCCATGCTCGACGTTGCCATCGCCCCATTGCTTTGGCGACTTGATCATTATGGAATCGAGTTACCCAGAACGGCGGCGCCGTTGATGAAATATGGTGAGCGCATTTTCAGCCGCCAGGGCTTCATCGATGCATTGACGCCCTCCGAAAAAGCGATGCGTAAATAGGCCCGAGGCCCTCATTTCCGAACACCCCAGACAGGAATCTCCGTGGAACTGCCGTCCACCAAGCCTTATTTGATTCGCGCCATTCACCAGTGGTGCTGCGACAACGGGTTCACCCCTTATCTGGCGGTCGTTGTCGATTCGCGCACACGCGTCCCCCGAGAATATGTTCGCGATGGACAGATCGTCCTGAATGTTGGCTATGAAGCAACTGGGCGCTTGGCCATCAGTAACGAGGGGATTTCCTTTCAGGCCCGTTTTGGCGGTGTCGCGCGCGACATAGATATCCCCATTGGCAACGTATCCGCCATTTATGCGCGAGAGAATGGCGCAGGAATGGCTTTTGAGCCAGAGGCCGCCGGGATAACCGCCGGTGGCGACGGCGCTCAGAGCGGTGTGGCGATGCCGGATGAAAAACCGCAGCCACCGAGCGCCCCATCAACAAGCGGCCGCGCCCGGTTGCAACGCATCAAGTGAGCAGCCGCCCTTGACGGGTTGGCGCCACGATGTATCTCTCTTTTTACCGACACTGGTGTTTCGGAGTGTCTTAAGCGCGCCGTTATCGGGGAGTGAACGTGCTTAAGCAGGAACTCGAGTACTTTTTTGGCGCCGTCCGATTTTTCACGCGGCTGCCGGTACCGTCCTGGGTTGGTCACAGCAGCGAGGCCCTTGATCGGGCAACTCGCTATTTTCCGACGGTCGGTTTGCTGGTCGGCACCATCGCCGCCGTCGTTTTTCTGTCTTTTGCGCAATTTTGGCCGATCACCTTGGCGGTCCTGGCGGCGATGACCAGTTCGCTTTATGTCACCGGCGCCTTCCACGAAGATGGCTGGAGTGACATGGTCGATGGGTTTGGCGGCGCATGGGAGAAGGCGCGGATCCTGGCGATCATGAAAGACTCGCGCATCGGCAGTTTCGGTGCAATTGCCTTGGTCATGCTGTTGCTCGCTCGCTTTTGTGCCTTGATCGAGTTCGATCCCGTTGAAATTCCTTTGGTATTAATCGCGGGGCACGCCATCTCGCGTTTCGCGGCCGCGACTTTGCTGCGGGGGCTCGACTATGTGCGTGACGAGGGCAAGGCCAAGCCGCTGGCGACACGAATCGGTTGGTTCGAACTGGCCTTTGCCGGGGCCACGGCTGGGTTGCCCTTATGTTTTTTGCCCACGATGGACGTCCTGGGCGGCGTTGTGTTCGCGGTGTTGGCGACGCTTTGGTTGGCCCGCTTGTTCAGACGAAAGATCGGCGGCTATACCGGCGACTGTCTCGGCGCCACGCAGCAGCTTTCCGAAATGGCATTTTATTGCGGTATGTTGTGCGACTTTTCCTGATCCGGCATCCGCGACCGTTGCTGGCCTCCGGTATTTGCTATGGGCAGTTCGATGTGGCGGCCGAAGACCCGTTACCGCATGCGATGCGGCTTCGCTCGCTGTTGCCGGCCGGGATACCCGTCCTTGCCAGCCCCTTGCAACGTGCCCGCCGTTTGGCGGCGTTATTGCATCCACAGCCGCGTTTTGATCGTCGTGTGATGGAAATCTCGTTTGGCGCCTGGGAGGGCGTGCCTTGGGCGAGCATCGATCGTCACTTGCTCGACGTTTGGGCTACCGATGTCGCTCAGTTCGCGCCGCCGGGCGGCGAGTCGCTGGCGACCTTGCAGGCGCGGGTGATCGATTGCATTTCCGGCGTGCGAGACGAGGATCTGGCGCTTGTCGCACACGCGGGCGTCATCCGCGTGATTCTCGGGCACTACTTGCGAATGCCATTTGATCGGTGGATTCAACTACCGCTCGATTTTGCCGGTTTGTCCCTGTTGGAAGTGACGCCGGCAGGCGACCGCCGATTGGATGATGGATTCGATCAGGCGTGCCTTGGGGTCGCGGCGTCAGTCTCAGCCCGTCTGCACTATCTCAATCGTTGAAACGAGCAACCGTTCGTGGCGTTGCCAAACCGAGTGTTTCGCGTGTGTGCCGGCCAGCGCTCAGCCGCGTGGGTGATGTTGGGCATGCAAACTCTTCAGCCGCTCGCGGGCAACGTGCGTGTAAATCTGCGTTGTCGAAATATCCGCATGGCCAAGCAATAGCTGCACGACGCGCAGGTCGGCGCCATGATTGAGCAGGTGTGTGGCGAAGGCATGCCGCAAGACATGCGGCGAGAGCCGCGCCGGGTCGATGTCGGCCAGCAAGGCGTAACGCTTGATCAATTGCCAAAACGCCTGCCGGCTCATCGCCGCGCCTCGGGCGGTGACGAACAAATCGTCGCT
Source organism: Pseudomonadota bacterium (assembly GCA_029776255.1). Classification (GTDB taxonomy): domain Bacteria; phylum Pseudomonadota; class Gammaproteobacteria; order Burkholderiales; family Rhodocyclaceae; genus Accumulibacter. The sequence goes on along the minus strand of JAKOTN010000045.1, from coordinate 17,806 downwards.
GCGGCGTCCGTCGAGTAGCACCGGCCGGCCGTCGGACAAGTAAAGACGCAGCCAGTCGCTGGCTTCGTCCCCGAGAGGCACCAGGCGCTCCTTGCCACCTTTGCCGAACACCCGCACGATACCCATGTCGAGACTGAGTTCATGCATCTTCAGACCGACCAGTTCCGACACGCGCAAGCCGGTGGCGTAGAGCGTTTCGAGCATCGCCCGGTCGCGTTGTCCAAGGCACGTGTCGCTTGGCGGTGCCGCCAGCAGTCGTTCGACCTGCGACTCCGAGAGCACCTTCGGCAGCCGCGAGGGCATTGCCGGCATGGCGATTTTCAGTGTCGGATCGTCGTTGCGCTGGCCGCGCGCGATCAGATATTTGTAGAAGCGGCGCAGGGTGGACAGGTAACGCGCCTGTGAGGACGCGCGCAAGTTTTGCGACAGCAGCGCCACAAAACGCAGGAGCGTGGCGTCGTCGAGCGCGCACAAGGTCCCCAGTTTGTTTTCGTGGAGCCAGGCGGCGAGTTGTGTGAGGTCGCTGCGGTAGCTCGCCAGAGAGGCCTTGGCCAGACCGTCTTCCAGCCACAAGGTGTCACAAAAGGCGTCGATCGTGTCCAGATCGGCCACCGCGCTTGCGGTCAGGACCGCCACCTCAGCGATGCTCGTGCGCCAGCAGCCAGCGCTTCACTTCCAAAAGAAAACCGCCGCTCTGACGGGCGAAGCCGCCCAGTCCGCCGCCGCTGGCGAGTACGCGGTGGCAAGGAACGACCACCGGGAAAGGATTCGCCCCGCACGCTTGACCAACGGCGCGCGGTGCATTGGCCAGGATTTTGGCGATTTCCCCATAGGTGCGTGTCTGGTGCGTGGGAATGGCGGCGATCTGCTCCCAGACGCGACGCTGGAACGGCGTTCCGGAAGGGCGCAGGGGCAGGTCGAAAGCGGCATCGGCGTTGGCAAGATAAGTGGCCAATTGCCGCGCCGCCTGGTCGGCCAGCTTGTTTTGCGGCGCGATTTCGGGGCCGGGCGGCAAGAAGACAATGCGTGAAAGCGCGTCATCGTCGCAACGGATGCCCACGCAGAAGCCGGGCGCGACGACGATCGCCTGATAACCCGGACTATCCGGCGTACCGGAGGCCGTCTTGTTCACGGTCGTCAATTTCAGGACTCCTTGCCTAGCAGCGCTTGTTTCAGGTCGTCCTGCACCGGTTTCTGGCCAAGCCAAATCTTCAGCAGGGCCTTGAAGAAATCCTCGCCGGCGATGTCCTTGCCGATGACTTTTCCGTTGACCGTCAGCCGGGTACCGCTTTCCGGCAGCCAGTCAATCAGCACCGTGGTACCCTGCTTGGCTTCGCCGATGGCCAGCATGGTGTCGGACAACTGCTGCATGCGGTCTTTCAAGGCCGCCTTCTCCGTGTCCGAGTGATTGGCGGCGACGCCTTCCTGTAGACCCTCGACGAATTGTTTCGCCGAGAGGTCGCGCAATGTCGCGATCGAAACGCGCTTGGCGCCCTTGGCGGTGAATACCCCCTCGGCGGCGGTTCGTTTTTCAGGCAAATACAGCGCGATCGCGTACACCTTGAAAAAAGCCTTCTTGCGTATGCCGGCGCCGTTGATCACCGTTTCGCTCGCGCCGACGCGGGTTTTGTCGTCAAACTTGACACCACCGATTTCGACGGCCAAGGCCAGATTGATCGAAGCCGCGGTAAGTAGGGCCAGCAGTAGTCGTTTCATGGAAGTCCCCTTTGTGGTGCGAATGGAGAGTGGTCTGTTGCGCGCTTGACGATGAGGATCAAGCGCGCACTTCGCCGTTACCAAATACGACCCATTTCTGGCTGGTCAATCCTTCCAGACCGACAGGGCCGCGGGCGTGAATCTTATCTGTCGAAATACCGATTTCAGCGCCAAGGCCGTATTCAAAACCATCGGCAAAGCGTGTCGAGGCGTTGATCATTACCGAGGCGGAGTCGACTTCGCGCAAAAAGCGCATCGCCGCCGCGTGGTTTTCGGTGACGATGGCGTCGGTGTGATGCGAGCCGTAACGATTGATGTGCTCGATGGCCTCGTTTATCCCGTCGACAATCTTGATCGAAATCACCGGCGCCAGGAACTCCATGGCGTAGTCCTCCTCGCTGGCCGGCCTCGCCTGGGCGATGATGGACAAGGTTTCCGGGCATCCCCGCATCTCCACGCCCTTGCCGGACAACATCGCGGCGATCGGTGGCAGCAGGTTGGCGGCAACGGCGCGGGCAACCAGCAGCGACTCGGCGGTGTTGCAGGTGCCGTAGCGTTGCGTCTTGGCGTTTTCAACGATGCGCGAAGCCTTGTCTGGATCGGCGGTGTCGTCCAGATAAACATGGCAGTTCCCGTCGAGGTGTTGAATCATCGGCACGCGCGATTCGGCGAGCAGGCGGGCGATCAAGCCCTTGCCACCGCGCGGGACAATCACGTCGACATTGTCGCGCATGGTGATCAGATGCCCGACGGCCGCGCGATCCGTGGTGCCGATCACTTGCACCGCGTCGGCGGGCAAACCGGCGCAGGCCAATCCTTCGTGCACCAACGCGGCGATGGCCTGATTGCAGTGAAGGGCTTCGGAACCACCGCGCAGAATCGAGGCGTTGCCCGATTTGAGACAGAGGGCGGCCGCGTCGGCGGTCACGTTCGGCCGCGCCTCGTAGATGATGCCAATGACGCCAAGCGGCACACGCATCCGGCCCACTTGAATACCGCTCGGCCGGAACTTCAGGTCGCTGATCTCGCCGACCGGGTCGGGTAGCGAGGCCACTTGCTCGACACCTTCAGCCATCGCCGCCACGCCCTTGGGGGTGAGAGTCAGGCGATCAAGCAGTGCCGCCTCCAGACCAGCGGCGCGCGCCGCGTTCAGATCGCGCTGATTGGCGGCGACCAACCCGTCGGCGTCGCGGCGGATGGCGGCGGCGATGGCGCGCAAGGCGCTGTTCTTGGCGTTGCTGTCGGCGCGCGCCATCGCCCGCGAAGCGTGGCGAGCGTTGTGTCCGACGGTCTGCATGTAGTGGGCGATGTCCATGAGGCGTCTCACTTTCCCAGAGGTTCGATTATAGTCATCGATCGTTCGCCGCCGTCAACGGAACTACTGTAAACGAGTACACTCTGAGTGCAGTAGGCAGTTGTCTTCGTCGCATCGCTCCTGCCGCGAGCGTCGCCATTTTTTTCCGGTTTCCTGGTCGTTTGAAGATGAAAAAACTGATTGTCCCTGCCGAAGTAAAAATTTGTGCGACCTGCAGTTTCTGGGATGGTCATCGCCGCGTCGATTCCGAATTACGTTTGGTGGTGGTCGAGGAAGATTGTCGGGGCGAATGTCTGGTGCAGAGCAAGGTCAGTTCTGCGCTCAGCGATTTGCGGCACGGCAGCGCGTGCCTGTGGGAGCATCTGGCGCCGGACGAGCCGCTCGGCGATTCATGAATCGCGTGCCGCTTTCAGGCGGCGATGCTTAATCCGAGCCGGCGGAATTCATTCCACACGTCGCCGGTGTCCAGACCCTTGATCATGCGGTCGATCCGCGCGGCGGTGGCCAGCGCCGAAGTGGCGCGCTGGCGGGTCACCCTTTTCAGCGCACGTTTGATCAACAGCTGACGGGTGCCCCAGACTCGGGCGCTTTTCAGCAGCATCTCCAGCGGCTGACGATTTTCAAGTCCGGCGCTGATCTCCGCCAGGGCGCGCACTTCCTCGGTCATCGCCCATAGCACCAGTAGCGGTGCCTCGCCTTCCTGCCGCAGGCCGTCGAGCGTGCGGGCCAGACGCGCGACATCGCCGGCGAGCAAGGCTTCGCGCAGTCCATCGAGATTGTAGCGGGCGACATTGAGTACCGCGTCGCGGATTTGGTCGAGATGCAGGGCGCCCTGGGGGAACAGGACGCCGAGCTTGAGAATTTCCTGGTGTGCGGCCAGCAGGTTTCCTTCGACCCGGTCGGCGATGAACCGCAAGCCCTCCGCGTCGGCGCTTTGCCGCTGCCGTCGCAGACGACCGGCCAGCCACGCCGGCAATTCGGCGATAGTGGGTGGCATTGGTTTGACCACCACTCCGGCGGCGGCGAGGGCGCTGACCCAGGCGGCTTTTTCCTCTTTCCAGTCCAGGCCGTTGACCGTGACCAGCAGCAGCGAATCGGGCGACGGGCGCGCGCAATAGTCCTGTAGCGCCGCGCTGCCGTCGCGGCCAGGTTTGCCGCCGGGTATGCGCAGATCGATCACTTTGCGCCCGCCGAACAGCGACAGGCTACCGGCCGCGTGGTAAAGATCGTTCCAGTTGAAGCCGGTCATGGCGGTCAGCACGTCGCGCTCGTCGAAACCGCGCTGTTTGGCGGCGGCGCGAATGGCGTCCGCCGCCTCGATGACCAACAGCGGCTCGTCGCCATGCACCAGGTAAACCGGTTGCAGCTCGCGTTGGAGATGGCCGGCGAGCTGTTCGCCCTTGATCTGCATGCGGGGCGGCGACTAGTCGACGACTGGCGGTTGCGGCTTGACGGCCGCCAGACGACGCATCAACTGCTGCACCAGATCGTTTTCCATGTCTTGCCAGAGCAGCGCCTCTTCCTGCTGTTTGGCCAGAATGTTGGAATCGTCGTAAGTCAGGTCGCGAATGATTTCGATACTGGTTGGCGGTATCAAATTGAGCCCTTTTTTGTCGGTGACCTGGTAGTTGAACAGGTAACGCAGACGCAATTCGCTGATGCGGCCGGTGCCGGAGACCGAGAGAATGACGCGGTCCCGATACTCGGTGCCCGGCCGGAAGACCGCATCGGCATCGCTGGCGGTGAGTGCCAGCCGCGTCGATCCGGAGGCGCGGATGGTGCGCTTCAGGTTGGCGCCGACCACCGAAAAGGCGGGCATCTCCAGGTACAGGCTTTCGTAGGGTAGCGTGTAGGCACCGCGCAACTGAAAGCCGCAGGCGGCGATGGCGGTAACGGACAGGGCCAGCGCGAGGGACGGAATCGACGAAAGCACGGTGCGCATCGGGAGTTTCCTTGTCAGGGTTCTAGGCGACGACATTCACCAGTCGCCCGGGGACGACCACCAGCTTTTTGGGGGCGGCGCCGGCGAGATGCTTGCGCACCGCGTCGCTGGCCAAGGCCACGGCTTCAATGTCGGCCCGGTCGGCGGTACTCGGCACCCGCAGGCTGCCACGCAGCTTGCCGTTGATCTGCAACACCAGATCGATCTCGTCTTGCCGCAGTGCGTTGGCATCTACCGCCGGAAACGCTTGGTCGTAGGCGTGGGCGCCCGGTCTGAGCGCGGCGTACAGCGCTTCACAGACGTGCGGCACGATCGGGGTGAGCATCACCACCGCTGCTTCGAGTGTTTCCTGCCGGACCGCGCGCGCGGTGGCGGAGGTGTCGGTGATTCTGGCGTAGGCATTGAGGAGTTCCATCACCGCCGCGATGGCGGTGTTGAACTGCTTGCGGCGGCCGTAATCGTCGGCGACCTTGCCGATCGTTTGGTGCAACTGGCGGCGCAAGGCCTTCAATTCCGGCGACAAGTCGCCATCGCCGCCCGGTTCGACGGCGCCGGCCGAGACATGCTCGAAAACGATGCGCCACAAGCGCTTGATGAAGCGGTACGCGCCTTCGACGCCGGCGTCGGACCATTCCAGCGATTGATCCGGCGGGCTGGCGAACATGGTGAACAGGCGCGCGGTGTCGGCGCCGAACTGGTCGATCAGCGCTTGCGGGTCGACGCCGTTGTTTTTCGACTTCGACATCTTTTCGATGCCGCCGACGCGCACCGGCAGGCCGTCGGCGCGCAGGGAAGCCCCCGTGGCGCGGCCGCGCTCGTCGTGCACCGCGTCGACTTCGGCCGGGTTGATCCAGCGTTTTTTGCCGCCGTCTTCCTCGCGGTAGAACGTCGGTGCCACCACCATGCCCTGGGTCAGCAGATTGGCGAAGGGTTCGTCGAGCGGGTGCTCGCCGAACAGGCCGACATCGCGCATCACTTTGGTCCAGAAACGTGAATACAGCAGGTGCAGGATGGCGTGTTCGATGCCGCCGATGTACTGGTCGATGCCGCCCCGGCACCAATAGGCGACGCGTTCGTCGACCATCGCCTGCTCGTTGTCCGGGCAGCAGTAGCGTAAAAAATACCAGGACGACTCGACGAAGGTGTCCATGGTATCCGTTTCGCGCTTGGCGTCTCCGCCGCAGGTCGGGCACTTGCACGCGTGGAATTCGGGCATTTTCGCCAGCGGCGAACCGGCGCCGGTGATGGTCACGTTCTCCGGCAGCACCACCGGCAGATCCCGGTCGGGTACCGGCACCTCGCCACAGGTGGGGCAGTGGATGATCGGAATCGGGCAGCCCCAGTAACGCTGGCGGGAAATCCCCCAGTCGCGGAGGCGGAATTGGGTTTTCTTTTCGCCCAGGCCCTTGGCGGCGAGATCGGCGGCGATGGCGTCGATGGCAGCATGGTAGCCGAGGCCGTCGTACTTGCCGGAGTGAATGCAAGCGCCGCTCGATTTGTCGGCGTACCATTCTTGCCAGCCGTCGAGCGAAAAAGTTTCGCCGCTGACCGCGATCACTGGCTTGATCGGCAAGCCGTATTTTCTAGCGAAGGCGAAATCGCGCTCGTCGTGCGCCGGCACGGCCATCACCGCGCCGTCGCCGTAACTCATCAACACGTAGTTGCCAACCCAGACCTCGACCTGCTCGCCGGTCAGCGGGTGGTCGACGAAGATGCCGGTCGGCAGTCCTTTCTTTTCCATGGTCGCCATGTCGGCTTCGGCGACGCCGCCCTGCTTGCATTCCTCGATGAAGGCGGCGAGTGCCGGGTTGTTGGCGGCGGCGCGGGTGGCCAGTGGGTGCTCGGCGGCGACGGCGACGAAGGTGACGCCCATGATGGTGTCGGCGCGGGTGGTGAACACCCAGAGTTTTTCTTCACGGCCATCGAGCGTGTACGGGAAGGCGAAGCGCACGCCGGTACTCTTGCCGATCCAGTTTTTCTGCATCAGCCGCACCTGTTCCGGCCAGCCCGGCAAATTGTCGAGGTCGGCCAGCAGTTCCTCGGCGTAGGCCGTGATCTTCATGTAGTACATGGGGATCTCGCGCTTCTCGATCGGCGCGCCGGAGCGCCAGCCACGGCCATCGATGACCTGTTCGTTGGCCAACACGGTCTGGTCCACCGGGTCCCAATTGACCGTGCCCCGTCGCTGGTAGATCAAGCCTTTTTCGTACAGTCGGGTGAACAGCCATTGTTCCCAGCGGTAGTACCGCGGCGTGCAGGTGGCGATTTCCCGTTGCCAGTCGAGAGCGAAACCCAGCCGTTTGAGCTGCGCCTTCATGTAGTCGATATTGGCGTAAGTCCATTGCGCCGGCGGGACGTTGTTCTGGATCGCCGCGTTTTCGGCCGGCATGCCGAAGGCGTCCCAACCCATCGGCTGCAGCACGTTGTAGCCCTGCATCCGGTGGAAGCGCGCCAGCACGTCGCCGATGGTGTAATTGCGCACGTGCCCCATGTGCAGCTTGCCCGACGGGTACGGAAACATCGACAGGCAGTAATACTTGGGTCGGCGGCGATCTTCCACGGCGCGCGCCGCGGCGTTGTCGTTCCAAAGGGTCTGCGCGGCGATTTCGATGTCCGCGGGCTGATACTTTTCCTGCATGGCCGGTAGGGATCCAGAGTTAGGCTGAACCGTGGATTATACCCGTCCGTGCCGGTCGCGCCGGCGTCGGCGCGGGCGCCTCAGCGGCGAGGATCGGGGGTGAAGCCGCCCGGGAAGGGGTTGGGAGCAGGCGACACGGGCGGTCTGGACGGCGGAATGACGCCCTTGGCCAGCAGATTGGCATGGCTGTCGTAATAAATGGCGACGATCTCCGCCGGCGCGTCGCCGGCGCGGCGAAAGTCGGTGTACTGCGTCGGCGAATCGATGCGTTCGCCATGACCGGTGCCGAGACGTTTTTCCGCCCGGGCGGACAGGGATTGATCGGCACCGGTTTCTCTCGGTCGGAGCGGGGCGCTGGCTGGCGCGGCGCTCTCGGCCACGTTGGCCGAATCGTGCGTGCGCGGCGACATGACGACTGGCGGCGAGGGGAGCGGCGGCACGGCTTCCCGATAGACGGCGACCCCGATGACGCCGACGTTCCGTGGCCGGTCGGTGCGGCCGGCATAGCTGTCGGCGACACTGGTGAAGTAGAACGCGGCGACATCGTCCATGCTCTTGCGCCAGCCGGCGATTTCCGCCGATTGCCACGGCGAGAGAACGTATCCGGATTGCGCCGTGGCGGCGGTTTGGCCGTTCAAGGCGTTGAGTCCGTCGACCGAGAGCACGGTCAGCAGGCGGCCGGCGGTTTTGTTGCGCATCACCACCGCGTAACGGTTGCCGGGCGTGCCGACGACGTAAAGCCGGCCGTGGTGACGGTAAACGTCCAGCGTCTGGCCGGTGCCGCGGTCGACGATGTCGAGGTCGAGCAGCGCGGCGGCCTCGGCGACGCCGGGGTGGCTGGTGAAAAGAAGGGTGGCGAGCAGCGCGGCGAGCGTTTTCATGGCGATCTCCTGGCGGAATGTGGATGGGTGATCGTGTAAACGCGCGTTGTCGGCAAATGGGGTCGGGCGGGCGGGCAGACGGGCGGGAAATCAGGGTCGAAGGTCTTCCGGCAATGGAAAGTCGGGGTAGGCGCGGCGGAACTCGCGCAATTGTTTCGCCGCTTCGTCGGTTTTGCCGTCGCGACGCAAGGCGCGGATTTCCTCAAGCCAACTTTCCGCCGGCCGGGTGGCGCCCAGGGACTCGCCTCGCGACTTGGCCAGTGCCGGCATGGCGCTTTCAGCCACCGATGGCGTCGTGCGGAGCCGGTCGCCGCTGCCGCCGACCGCGCGTGGGGCGGGTGCGGCGGCTGGCGCGGTGAGTGGGGCCGGTACCGCGACCGGGGCGGGCGATGAGGCCGCGACCGGGGCGGAGGGCAGGACAGCCACCGGAGAGGCGGCGGATGCGGCCGCGGGGCCGCTTGTTGCGCTGTCGTAAACCGTTGCCGACGGCGTCGTCATCGACTGGCGCTTAGTCTCCACCGGCTGGGTCGGGAAGGGGTTGGCGATGTGTGGGGCGATCGGCGCCTCGGCCGCTTCCTGCTTGACGGTGGCAGACGGCGCCTTCGGCCGTTCCATGCTCGGCTTTCTTGCCGGCGCGGCGGTGGCAGGTTGTGAGGGTTCGGGTTCTTGCCGTGCCTGGGGTGGCGCCTGGATCTGATCGGACGCCGGTCGTGGGCTGTCCGGTGGCGGCGCGTCCGCGGGTTGCCGTTCGTGCAGCACGGTCAGGCTCAAGGTAATGAGTAGGGTGGTGGCCAGCGTCAGTGGCGTACGCCAGCGAGGCCACCAAGAACGGCTCGCCGACGGTCTTGCTTCCGGGGCGATCGCGGCGTGGGCGACGGCGAGCAGATGCTGGTCCACGGCAGCCGGTGGTTCGGCGGTGGCCAGCTGCCGGTACAAGCGGGAGAGCGGCGGGTCGGTGGGCAGATCCTGACGGGGTTCGGTCATAGCAGATCCTGCAGGGCGGGACGAAGTTTGTTCAGCGCGTAACGCAACCGGCTTTTGACTGTTTCGCGGCCGCAGTCGGTGGCCGAGGCGATTTCCTCCAGGGTTAGTCCTCCTTCTTCCGCCATCATGAACACTTCCCGCTGTGCCGCTGGCAGCGCCGCCAGCGCCTGGTCGATGCGCCGCGCCACGTGCCGGCGCTCGTGCAGGACATGCGGTGTCTCGTGGCCCGGCGCCGGCAGGCCGGCGAGCAAATCGTCGGCGCCGTCCGCCTCGTCGCCGACGACATCGGGCGCGAACTGCGTCAGCAGATGCCGGGCATGCTGGCGGTAGTGGTCGATCAGGCGATGATGGGCGATCCGGTACAGCCAGGTGGTGAAGCGCGCCAGCGGTTCATACGCGGCGCGCGCGTTCACCACCTTGATCCAGACGTCCTGATAAAGCTCCTCGGCGACGCCGGCGTTGCCGCACTGTTGCAACATGTAGCGATAAAGCGGGCCGCGATGGCGGCGATACAAGGCAGTGAACGCCTCGGTATCGCCGGTCCGGTAGGCCAGCATCAATCGTTCGTCGTTCCAGTCGCCGTGCATGTTCGCAGTCTAATCCCCGGTGGGCCGAAGCCCAAGCACAACCGGCGATGGAACGGACAGCGAGCCGTCGATTGGCGCCGGTCCGGATCAACGGCGTGGCGAACGCGGCGCCAGGTGCATGCCGTCCGTTGCCTGGTGCAGGAGAACCGCCGGGGCATCGACGCGTGGACAGGGCTTGATGGCGCCGATTTGCCGGAAACCGTACCGGCGCCGGTAGTAATTGAGATGGCGCGGGTTGATTTCGACGATCACATCGCTGGCGGTGAACCGTTCCTGCCCAAACCGCAGGGCTGCCTTGAACAGGTCGCCGAGCAGGTTCGCGGACCGCAGATCGGGATTGACCGCCAGCCGCGTCACTTCGCACACAACCCGACCGCGCGCCCGCAGCGCGCCGAGTTCGTCGCGGTACAGCGCATCCGCCAGCAGGCCGTCGGGAGAGTCTCGTCCGATGGTGAGGGTTGCCGCCACTTCGCCGGCCTGCCAGGCGACGAGGGTCAACCGATTGGGATCGTCGAACGCCGGCAGTGTCGCCGTCACGCTGTAGCCGCGCCAGGCGTACATTCGCCGGACCAGTTCGAGGGCCTGCGCCAATTGCCGGGGGGTGCGTGCCGGACGGATATCGTAGCCGTGCGGCGGCGGTTGAAGTTGTAGCGGACTTGGCCGCGGGGCGGGGTTTTGTGGGCAGGGTCGGGAGGTGGAACAAGGCGAAGGGGCTTCTTGCGTCCAGTCGATTTCCCAATCCCGCTGTTTATCGTTGTAAAAGGCAATCCGCATTTTCGCCGCTCCTTAAACCGCCTTGGGAAACGCGGCGACTTCCGTTCCGGTGTCCGGTACGACGTTGGCGGCGAGGGGGGCGACATGACCGCCTAGTTCGCAACCGTCCTCGGCGATCAGCCGGCCATAGCGCACCGTTCCGTGCACCTTGCCGGTCGAATGAATCACCAGTTGGCTACGCGCGGTCAGGTCCCCCTCGAAAGTGCCGTGGATCTCCGCGGTATCGATGCTGACCTTGCCGATAAACGCGCCGTTTTCGGCGATGCGGATGATCCGGCTGTCCATGGTCGCTTCGACGCGGCCTTCAACGACCAGGGTGTCGCAATTCAGGATTTCGGCGCCCTTGAGCTTGACCTCGGGGCCGACGATCAGATGGGCGCCCACCACCGGATCGTTGGCCGACGCCGTTTTGCCGGCGGTCGATGCCGACGCCGACGTCGCGACGACCGCGGCCTGGGCAAGCGGGCGCGCCAGGGTTTGTCCAACCGTCAACGGCGGCGGAACACGCGGGGCCGGGAAACTCTTGCCGACGGCGACTTCCGGATCGATCATCGCTGGCTTGATCTCGGCGCTGGCCGGAGAAGGGATCGCCCGTTTGGTTTCGGGCGGGGTGGTGGATTCGTTGCGACCAAGAATGGGAGATTTGCTGAACATATGGTTTTGCTCTCTGGGGTTGGAAGTCGTCGAGGGCAAAGCGAGATCCGTGCCAGAAATTTATTTGGTTATAAAATATAGGGTTGGAAGCGTTTCTTTGTTTCGATCCGTAAGATTTGCCCTTGTTTTGTCGTGAAAAAGCGACGCGATTCGCCGTCGATGTCGATTATCCTCAATGGCTCAGACACTTGCGCTGTCGCTACATGGCGACATTGGCGGAGCGCCCGGCGTGGTCGACACATCCGGTGTCGCGGACTGCTAGACTTGCGCGATCATGATCCGAATTTCCTTTCGCCAGAGTATGTTGGCCGGGTTTTTGCTGATCGCGCTGCTATTGGGCTGGGTGGCGATCCGCAGCTGGTTGTTGCTGGAACAATTCGTCGAGCGGAATCAGCAAGGCAACGAGCAGGCCTTGCAACTAAGCGCCTCGATCCAGGAACTCGCCGATCGCAGCATCGATCTCGAGCGCAGCGCGCGGCAGTTCATGGTGATCGGGAATGCCGGCCTGTTGGGACGCTTCGACGAGAACGTCGCGCGGGCGATGGTGGCGGTCGACCATCTGGAAGCGATTCCCGGCGAGTTTCTGGGGCAGTCGCCGGGCGACTGGCGGAGAACGGTGGGCGAACTGGCGCGAAGCGTGCACCAATCGCCGCCGCCCGTGGCGCTGACGGCGTTATTCAGTCGTCTGGCCGAAATCAACGGCGAATTGGCGCACAAGGGGCGGCGCTGGATCGACACGCGCAACGCCGAGGTGCTGGCCGAGTTGGATGCCAGCCGACTACGTCTTGCCAGCGTGCTGGCGACCGCGGTGGCCGGCGCCTTTCTGGTGGCGCTGGCGATGAGTTGGTGGCTGTCGCGGCCGGTCGGCGCGCTCGAACGGGCTATCGCCCGTCTGGGAGAAAGCCGCTTCGACGAAACGGTCACGGTGCGCGGGCCGGCCGACCTTCGCGTCGTGGGGCGTCGCCTGGACTGGTTGCGGCGGCGTCTGGCCGATCTGGAGGCGGAGCGCGAACAGACCCTGCGCCATGTCTCGCACGAACTGAAAACGCCGCTGACCGCCCTGCGAGAGGGAATTGCCTTGTTGCAGGAGCAAGTGGTCGGGCCGCTGGACGGCACGCAGAGAGAGGTGGTGGAAATCCTGCAGCACAACGTGATGACCCTGCAAGGACATATCGAAAGTCTGTTGCGGCTGAATGCCGCGGCTTTCGACGCCCGTCGTTTGCGGTACCGCCCGGTGCATCTCGGCCAATTGCTGGCCGAAGTGGTGCGCGGGCGCGAACTGCAAATACAGGCGCGCCGCCTGAGTGTGTTTTGCGACGCGCCAGCCGGTCGGCAGGTGCTGGATGGCGAAAAATTGCAGGTGGCGGTCGACAACTTGCTTTCCAATGCCATCGATTTCAGCCCGGAAGGAGGCGCCATCTGGCTGACGGCCACTCTTTCCGGCGAAGTGGTCAACATCGCTTGCCTCGATCAAGGGGCCGGGGTTGCCGAGGAAGATGCGGAGCGGATTTTCGAGCCATTCGTCCAGGGGCGCCGCGCGGCGCCGGCGCCCAGGCAGGGCAGTGGCGTTGGGCTGTCGATCGTCCGCGAGCTGGCGACCGCGATGGGGGGACGGGTACAGCTGATTCCGGGGCAGGCGTCCGGCGCCAATTTTCAGATCGAGGTGCCCCGTGCGGCGTGAATGGCGCTGGCTGCCGCCGCTGGTCGCCGCTCTACTTGGAGCGTGCGCCGGGCAACCGGCGGAGGAATCGGCGGCGCGCAAGGCGGTGTCGCCGGTCGACGAGACGGCGATGCTGCCGGTGCTCGGTTATCTGCAACTGCTGCAACGTTTGTCACCGCCGGAGCTGGCGCGCGAACGCAAGGTCTTGACGATGGTTCGGCAGACGCCCTCGACGCATGTCCGTCAGGCCATGCTGCTTGCCCAGTCGCGTGGCACGGCGGATCTCGCGCGCGCGATTGCGCTGCTGGACGGCGTGTTGAAAACGAACGCGCCGGAATCGGTCAGCCTTCACCCCCTGGCGCGGGCTTTGGCGCAGCAATATCAAGAGCGGCTGAAGCTCGAACAGGAGAAGCAGAAGCTTGAATTCCAGAACGAAAAACTTACCCAGCAGTTGAAAGACAGTCAGCGCCGGGGCGACGAAATTCAGGAAAAACTCGACGCCATGGCCAACATCGAGCACTCGATCCCGCTACGCTCCAAGCTTGGCGGGAAACCGGCGGCAAGCCCGCGATGAACACCAGCGCCGGTTCCGACGCCGCCCACATCCTGATTGTCGACGACGATCAGCATTTGCTGCGCTTGCTGGCGATGCGTCTGCACGCGTGCGGCTACCGGGTGTCGACGGCCAGTTCCGCCGAGGAAGGACTGGCGCGGATTGCCGTCGCGCCGCCGCGACTGGTGATCAGCGATATCCGTTTGCCGGGGAAGGACGGCCTGGCGCTGTTTGAAGACATCCGTCGAAGCTTGCCGACCTTGCCGGTGATATTGTTGACCGCGCACGGGACGATTCCCGATGCCGTGCAAGCCATGTCGCAAGGCGTTTTCGGCTACCTGACCAAACCTTTCGACAGCAAAATCCTGCTCGACAAAATACAGCAGGCGCTGCAATTGTCCTTGCCTGGCGGCGGGCGGGAAAGTGGTGACGGCGAGGCGTGGCGGGAAGGGATCGTCTTTCGCAGCAGCCGGATGGCCGAATTGCTGGAAGAGGCTCGGGTGGTTGCCGCGTCGGACGCCAGCGTCCTGATCCGCGGTGAGAGCGGCACTGGCAAGGAAGTGCTGGCTCGCGCCATTCATCGCGCCAGTCCGCGTGCCAAGGCACCGTTCGTGGCCATCAACTGTGGCGCCATTCCGGAACAATTGCTGGAATCGGAGTTGTTCGGGCATGCCCGGGGCGCCTTCACCGGCGCCGTCAACGAACATAACGGCCTGTTCAAGGCGGCCGATGGCGGGACACTGTTCCTCGACGAAATCGGCGACATGCCGTTGGCGCTGCAAGTCAAACTGCTGCGCGTGCTACAGGAGAAAGCCGTGCGACCGGTAGGCGCTACCCGCGCCGAGCCGGTCGATGTGCGAGTGCTGTCGGCCACTCACCGCGATCTGGAGGTGGCGCTGGCTGAAGGACGCTTTCGCGAGGATCTTTACTACCGTCTGGACGTCGTCACCTTGATCCTGCCGCGCCTGGAGGAGCGACGGGAGGATATTCCCTTGCTGACCGCGCACTTCATCGCGCAATTGGTCGGGAAATACGACAAAGGAATCGTCGGCGTCGCACCGGAAGCGCTCGCCGCGCTCACCGGCGCCGCCTGGCCGGGAAATATCCGCCAGTTGTTCAATGTCGTCGAACAGGCGTGTGCCTTGACGACCACGCCATTGATCGGCTTGCCGTTGATTCAGCGCGCGCTCCGCCAGCCGACCCTGGAGGCCTTGTCGTATGCCGAAGCCAAGCAGCGTTTCGAGCGCAGCTATCTGGTGCAACTGCTGAAACTGACCGATGGCAACGTTGCCGACGCGGCGCGCATCGCCGAACGCAACCGCACCGAGTTTTATCGGCTGCTACAGAAGCACGAATTAACACCGAGCATGTTCCGCGAGGAGGGCGACGATCGCTGATTGTCGTCGACCCGTGCCGGGCGGCGCATTTCTTGCCCGAAAGGTCGCATGTCGCCGGTGAGTGGCCGCATCGGCGTGAAGCCTCGTTCGTGCCTCTGGCGACGATCCGCGATTCACGTTCGCCGGCCGTCCTCGCCGTTGCGTCCGGCCAGAAACGCTTGCGCTTCTTCACGGCGTTCGAAAATGTGGGGTGCGATGCTGCGCGCGGAGAAGGCTTCACCCAGCTTGGCGCGCAGGAAGGCGCTGGTGGCGTAGCGCGTGATCTGGCTGAAATAGTTGTCCAGAAAGTAGCGGTCCATCTCGGCGTAAGCGTCGTACATGTCCTGGTTGATCCGGAAGCGGTCGTAGTTGATGATCACGCCGACCCGCTTGCCGGCCGCCCGACAGCGCAATTCGCAGATATCCCAGATCGCCTGCACGTCGTCGGGGCCGCGGACATGCATGCCCTCGAAATTGAGGAACAGGATATTGCGATCCGGGTCGTAAATGACTCGCTCAGGGAGCGAGAGGTTGAGCAACTCGGCCACCAGGCCCATTGGGTTGGCATTGAAGATCCGCGCATCCATCTCGCCGTATTCGCCGACGATCGGCTCGAAATCCATGTGCGGCAGAATGTCCCGCGCCACCTCGATTCCGGGCGCCACCTCGATCAGCGCCAGTCCCCGCCGGACCCGCCGGAACACGCAGCGTTCGGTGACGTAATAAACGGGCTTGCCGCGATCATAGGCGTACTGGCCGTTGAAGGTGATTTGCCCAACCTGTTTGACGAATTTTCGCTGTCGACCTTCCTGAACGATCCGTAGCTTGCCGTCATTGACGTCCACCTTGAGACCGCTGCCGGTGAAGGTGCCGACGAAAACCACCAGACGGGCGTTCTGGCTGATGTTGATGAAACCGCCGGCGCCGGTCAGGCGACCGCCGAAGCGGCTGACATTGACATTGCCGAGGGCGTCGCATTCGGCCATGCCAAGACAGGCCATGTCCAGGCCACCGCCATCGTAGAAATCGAATTGCTGGTTCTCGTCGATTACCGCGTCCATGTTGACCCCGGTGCCGAAATTCCCCCCGGTGGCGGGAATGCCGCCGATCAGGCCGGATTCGACCGTCAGCGTCAGCAGATGCGCAATCCGTTCCTCGTTGGCGACTGTCGCCACGCCCTCGGGCATGCCGACGCCCAGATTGATGATGCCGTTGGGCGGCAATTCGAAGGCGGCGCGACGGGCGATGATCTTGCGCTCGCTCAAGGGCGTCGACACCAGACTGGCGGCGGGAACCCGGAACTCGCCGGCATAGGCGGCGTTATACGGGGTGGCCAGGGTTTGCATGTGCTGCGCCGGTTCCGCCACCACCACGCAATCGACCAGAATTCCGGGAATTTTTACCTGTCGCGGCGGCAGCCCGTTACGTTCCGCGATCCGTTCGACCTGGGCGATCACGATTCCGTTGCTGTTCTTGGCCGCCATGGCCATGGCGAGATTGTTGAGGGTCAGCGCCTCGCGCTCCATGGTGATGTTGCCGAAAGTGTCGGCCGTCGTGCCGCGCACGAAAGCAACATTGACCGTCCCCACCTTGTAGAAAAGCCATTCATCACCCGCGACGTCGACGAGATTGACGATATCCTTGGTGGTGGTGGCATTGACCCGGCCACCGTCGTAGCGCGGATCGACAAACGTGTGCAGTCCGACCTTGGAAAAAGTGCCCGGCTTGCCCGAGGCCAGATCCCGGAACAGCTGGCAGATGATGCCTTGCGGCAGGTTATACGCCTGGATGCGATTGTCGAGCGCCAGTTGCGCGACCCTCGGCATGCGGCCCCAGTGGCCGGCCACCACCCGGCGCAACAAGCCTTCGTGCCCCAGGTGATTGAGTCCCAGGGTCTTGCCATCGCCCTGTCCGGCAGCGGCGAACAAGGCCAGATTTCTAGGGCTGCCGGTGGCAAGGAAGCGCCGCTCCAGCGCCGACAGCAATGCCTCGGCGAAGCCCGTCTGGACGAACCCGGTGCTAGCCAGGGTATCGCCATCCCGAATCAGGGCAATCGCCTCGTCGGCGGTTACGATCTTGCTGCGCATGATGTTGTCCCCAATCGTTCTCGCAATGGATAGGCGAGAGTATGCAGGCAATCGCGTGACCGCATCTGGATCTGTCGCCTCACCGCCATTTTGTGTCCCCAGCGGTACTGAATTGATGATCCATGCGTATCCGTCGGAGCATTAACGTCTGGCGACATCCCTCTGTTTGTCGAATATCTCACAAATGGGCGAACAGACTGTTGACTCAACCGTGGAGCACTGTATAATTCGGCTCCTTCGCTGCTGGCGACGACATGAAAAGCAATTGAAAATCATTGTGTTAAAGCGGCGTTCAGGTAGCAAATGCAGTTGAGGAAAGCAGGCGGGCGGTTTTCGGGAAAATGTGATTGGCAGGTGTTGACGCTACCGAAAACGACTGTATAATGCGCCCCTCTCGCTGCTCTGGCAGCAAACAGTTCGGCTTGCCAAGCGACTGCGGTTCTTTAAAAATGAGACGACCGATAGGTGTGGGTTTTTGGTCTGGTGATAATTTGCGTGAGCGGGTTATCGAAGAGATGGAGAACTCGCACGGAAGTAAAGAAGCTAGCCTGAAGGGATTTGGGTTAGTGTGAAGAACGTCGAGCGAGAGTTTCAAGGATTTTAACTGAAGAGTTTGATCCTGGCTCAGATTAAACGCTG
>JAKOTN010000044.1 GCA_029776255.1 Pseudomonadota bacterium | reverse complement strand
TATAGCTATACAATCTGATGGACGTGCATCTATTCTTTTTAATTGCCCATTATATTCGATAACTAAATAAGCATAAAAAATACCTTCATCATATTTATAAATCAGCACTTCGACAATCCTTATATCTATTTCCTTTATTAATTGAATAAATAAATCATGGGTCAAAGGACGAGGATAAGATATTTTTTCTAAAGCAATAGCTATAGATTGAGCTTCTGCCACACCTATTAACATTGGTAGAGTGCGATTACCATATTTCTCTATCAATATAATTGCATAAGCATTTATAGACGGACTACTAGGCATTAGTCCACTAACTTCAAGCTCTATCTTTGACATTTATTATTTTTATGTTACAAAGATAATTAAAAAATTATAAAGTAAATTTAAAAAAATTTTTGCTTAATTGAATTTTATAAATTTTTATAAAAAAATATTTTTTTTAAACAGGCATTAGACAATAATTTTTTATAAATATCTTTTGTATTAATAGTATAAATTTAAAATTAAATCCTGTTTAAAACATTTATACAATTGAGATATGTTATTTGATAATTTTTTGATAATAGCTAAAATGTAATAAGCTTAAAATAATATTTTAAAATAAATAATACTCTAAAGTAATATCATTATTACTGAGATTTAGACAGTAATAATGATATTACTTTTTAAATGTTTAAAATAAGTAATGATATATGATTTTTTAAAAATAGCATTTAATACCTTTATAATTATTTATTATAAAGAAATTATATTAAAATTAATTTTTTAAATATTATTTCTATTAATCATTCATAAATTCGTCTATTGAATATAATATAAATATTTAATAAATATCATTACTTATTTTAAACAAAAAATATATGATTCCCTAAATTGCTTAATTACAAACAGATAGAAATTTTTTTATGTTTTTTATAAATTTAACCTTTGATTAATGCAATTCTTTAAATAATTTTCTTTATTTCCCAATAAAACAATTATCAAAGCACAACAATTTAATAAAAATTAAATCTAACCCTTATTAAATATCAAATTATTGATAGTAAATACAAATTAATAATTTAATTATTTATACTAATGCTATTTTCTATAATTTTGTTTTTATATTAATTTTGCAAACTAATAAAATTGATATGAAACTTATTGATATTAATAAATCTAATGGTATAGCAATCATCACTGGTGCATCTAGTGGTATAGGAGAATCTTTTGCTATAGAATTAGCTGCCATGAAGCATGATATTACATTAGTAGCTCGTAGACCAGATAAATTAGAACAATTAGCAAAAGATCTTAGGGAAAAGTATGGAATTAACGTAAATATAATTATTGCTGATCTATCTACTGAACAAGGCATAGAAATCGTGGAAAATTACATTAAAAAAACTCATAGTTTAGATTTATTAATTAATTGTGCTGGATTTGGCTTGCGTGGCGATTTTCATAATTTGAATAAGGATCAAATTTCTCAGATCATAGATGTACATGTGAAATCATCTACACGATTTTGCAGAGCAGCAATACCAGTAATGCAAGATAGAGGTTATGGTTATATAATAAATGTTTCTTCTTTAGCTGCTTTTTTCCCATTTAAAGGTAGTGCTATCTATGTAGCTACTAAGATTTATTTAGTCTATTTATCTAAAGCTATACAAAAAGAAGTTAGAAAGCATAATATTAAAATTCAAGCTTTATGTCCAGGTCTTACCAATACTGGTTTTCACTATACAGAAGTTTTTAAAGATTTCGACCG
>JAKOTN010000028.1 GCA_029776255.1 Pseudomonadota bacterium | reverse complement strand
GCGACGCTGTTCGGCTGGCGATTGTCTGTCACATAGGGCGAAATCCGCCCGCAGGTCGCTGAAAGGCGACCAACAACCCCGAAAGGGGCCATAGCACCGGCTGAAATCCGGTTTCCAGGCACCAACAGGGTTGAACGGCAGATATTTAATCATCGTCAGCGCCAAATGGCCGAAGGCGTCAGGGTCTTTTTGAGCATCCTGGTAGGTAATGTCTCCACACCAGAGCTAGTTGGGCGCCATGGGGTTGAAGCGCCGCTGCACCAGGTCGGGGGCTACCGGCAGACTGTGCTTGCTGTCGGTGGTCACCACGAACTTGCGTTTGGTCTTGGCCTGTATGCCGTGCTGCTGCATCAACTTGCGCACCCGCTCCTTGCCCGCGCGTATACCGCAGGCCAGCAGTTCCTTGTGCATGCGGGGCCAGCGGTATTCGCCTTTGACCTCGGCGTGGATGGCTCGCATGTGGGCCAAGAGCGCTTCGTCGCTGCAGCGCTCCGGTGACCGGAGGCTCTGCTGCTGGCAGCGGCGCAGCCAGTTGAAGTATCCGCTGGCACTGACTTCGAGCACCTCGCATGTCAGACTGACCGGGTATTGGTGCTTCATTTGGTGTATCCAGGCGTACTGCGCAGCGTGTCCTATGCGAAGTACGCCGCGGCTTTTTTTGCGATTTCACACTCCATCCGCAAACGGGCGTTCTCTGCCCTCAAGCGCGTCAGCTCCATCTGCTCCACACTCACCGCGCTGCCTTTGTCGACCGACCCGGTAGGTGCGCCCGCCACCGATTGCCGCACCCATTTGCCCAACGTCGCCTTCGGTATCCCCAGCGTTTGGCCAATCTCCGAAATCGCTTTACCCGCCCTGACTTGCCGCACGGCCTCCTGCCGGAACTCTTGCGTGTACTGCGCACGACGCATCACTTTGTTCATCATTTCCTGACTCCTTGAACCTATTTTCTTCAAGACTCAAGAACTACCCTTTTTAGGGGCAACATCAAGCAATCAACTTGGTACGCTGTGCGCATTATGCCTAAACGCTCGAGCACAGTTCGGCGAGACCTCAACCAACTCGCCAAATCTATCGTCGATATAGCCACCGGCGAAGCGCCACCTATCGAACCAACGTCCGAAAAGAACAAAGCCGCCCAGGAATTAGGGCGGCTCGGCGGACTCAAGGGCGGTACTGCTCGCGCAAAAAAACTGACCGCTGAAGAGTGGTCAGAGATTGCGAAGAAGGCGGCTAAGGCTCGGTGGTCTAATAAACACGTCCGAAGACGTGGACGTTCCGAAAGATCCAAAGCGCCGTATCGGTGTTTGAAATCGTTTTCGTAGGCAAGAAGTATTTCTCCAGCGGCTTATTGACCCGGCACGATAATGCTTGAGCCATGCCTGGCTCTACAACTACCATCTGCCCCAGCGGGCGCTTGGACACATCACGCCGATGCTCGCCATGAAAAAATGGTTTGCTGAAAAATCTGTACTATTTCACAGGACACCACGTAATCAGCGGGACCTGACAACTATGCTGCTCCGTAAAGTTCTTCTTCCCTTGGCACTCACTACTTCGTCGGCCATCGCAATGGCAGAGCCTGGCGCACCGATGAATATCGAGATCAAGCGGGAGCCACATTACAACGCCCTGCCCAAGGCGGAGGTGGCAGAAAAGCGTGTGTATATCGCTTTCAAGGACAGCCCGAAGATGACCCGCGTCCTTCAGGAGAAGCTGAAGGCCAAGGGATTCGCGGTGGTCGATAAGCCCGACGATGCCGATGCCAGGTTCCGTGTCAACGGTATGTTCTTTGTCTCCGGTGCCGGCAAGGAGGAGGTGCGTGGCAAACTCGGCGATTTGCTGGAGTCCGCGGTAGGAGTAGACCAGCCCAGTAATCCTGACTATCGGCATCAGAACGTGGATCTCCTCCAGATTGGCGTTTCGGCCGCCTACACGGGGGTTGCCTCTGTACTGTCCGTCACGGACATGTTTCGTTGGATCGGCCAGAAAACCGGGATTGCCGGACGATTCAACGAGATGCTGACGGGTGATCCGCGAGGAATCTTCTTTGGCGAGGCCTGCGGCAAGTTCACCAGTACCGTCATGATGGACGTGACGGGCGACAGCGGCCATTGGTGGGTCATGGAGATGGCTCAGGATCCCAAGAGGGTGCTTGACCAGGTGATCGCCGATACCGTGGAAAGCATCCTCAAGCCGTTATACGATCTGAAGAATGCCGCCCAGGACCAGCAAGGGATGGGTGATTCGTGAAAGCCAAGGGACTTGCCAGCATCGTTCTGTCCGCGCCTATTGATCCGGCCAAATGAAGTTTGAAGTTTCAAGCGGCATATTTGACACGCGGGTCTTGGAAGAAGCTTTTGACGCGCTCGGGTGATTGTTCAAGGGTTGTCATATGCGCGGTTGCCGCGAGCTTGAGTTTTGCCATGGTGTGACCTTCCCCTGAAAATTCGTCCGCCAAGGGTGACCTAAAATTGGCGTCACTTTTCTCGTTCCGCTCGATCCATGCCGAACTCAAGAATGCCTACGGCAGTCCGCGCATGGTGCGCGAACGGCGTGCGCGGGGTTTCTCGGCGAGCAAGGAACGGGTCGAACGGCTGATGCGCGACAACGGCCTTCATGCCCGTCACAAGCGGCGCGACAAGGTCACGACGGACTCGAGGCATGGCCTGCCGGTGGCGGAGAACCTGCTCGCCAGACACTTCAGTTCCTGGAGAACTGGATCAGAGAGCAGCATCAGCAAAAACGGGTGGCATGAAATCCTCCCTTTGGCAGACGAAATACCGAGGGAACCTCAAATTGCGCGGGTGGTGGGCGTCAATATCAATACGGTTATTGGTTGGTCCAAGCGTTATTCAATGGAGGGGGAGCCTGGCCTGAAATCGAAGACGCGCGGGCGTCGGTATTTGTCGGGAAGGCGGCTGAGCCTGGCTCAGGAATGGCAGTTGCGCTCGATCATTGTGGGCGAGAACCCCAAGCAATGGAGTCTGCCGTTCGCCTTGTGGAACCGACGTGCGGTCATGCCACTGGTCAAAGTGCTGTTCGACATTGAAATGCCGATTCGGACGGTCGGCGAATACCTGTTGCGCTGGGGTTACACCCCGCAACGCCCGATGAAGCGGGCGCTGGAACAGAATCCGGTGAAGGTTGCGCAATGGCTGAACGACACCTCTCCGAGCATTGCGGCACGAGCCAAAGCCGAAGGGGCAACGATCTACTGGGCCGACGAGACGGCGGTGGCGGAAGATGGCCATTGGCTTCGAGGCTATGCGCCAGCCGGACAGACGCCCGTTCTGGTTGCACCGAGCAAGCGACATGGCCTGTCGATGGTTTCCGCGATCAGTAATCAAGGACTGGTGCGCTTCGAGTTCATTGAAGAAGCGATGAATACGGATCTGTTCATCGGCTTCATGGAGCGCCTGATTGCCGACAACCGTCAGAAAGTCTTTCTGATTCTCGACAAC
>JAKOTN010000021.1 GCA_029776255.1 Pseudomonadota bacterium | reverse complement strand
CTAGCAGCCTGTCGGACTGGCGCTGGACCGACGGTGGATAATTGAACTGCGGGGCCGTTTTCGCGGCTTTTGGGCTGTACTTCTCGATTTTCTGGATGTTTCCAAGGCTTTATCACTCCTGAAGACGCAATACGGCCAAGCGTTTCAAGTTCCAGGCGAGGCAGACCAACGTCCATTCGCCGGTGACCTTCGTCAGGCCGCGTAGCGAGAACTGACGAAACTCCATAACTGACTTGATGATTCCGAAGACCGGTTCCACGGTTTGTTTGCGTAGCGCATAGAGCGCTCGTCCGGCTTTCGTCTTCAAGCGATGCGCCATCGTCTGGAGGGGCGTCGCGTTCTCCGGCGGAGGCGGCGGTTCGCTGTGACGTTCGCGCCAGTCGGGATGATGATCCTCTTTTGCCACGGCGATCAGCGGGGCGATGCCGGCCGTTTCGCAGGCGGTGATGTTCGTCTCGCTGCAAAAGCCGGTGTCGGCGATCAGGCCAGTGACTTTGCCCAGTCGTTCGGTTTGCGCCGCCAGCGTTTCCAGCATCGGTTTGACCTGTTCCTTGTCGTTGGGCGCTTGGGTCAGCCCGGTGGCGACGACGAGCATCGTTTCGGTATCGACGGCGGCTTGGGCGTTGTAGGCTTGCTCGAAGCCGCCACCCGAGACCGGCATGATCCGGGATTCTTCATCGGTCAGATTGATCTGGTCGCTGTCTTTCGGTCCGGACATCGGGGCGGCGGGCGGCTTGCCGCCGGGCTTCTTGCCGGTACTCTTTTCTTTCTCGGCGCGTTTGGTCAGTTTCGCGTTGTACTCGGCCTTCTCCCGTTGATAGCGTTCTTCGGCCCGCGCGGCAATCTTGGCCTTGGCTTCAGCCATGGTGGCGAGACGGTCTTCGCGGCGGCGGATCTCGGCCGGCAGATCGATGCCATCGGGGACATCGGCTTGGTCAGTCTTCTCCGCCAGGGCGAGCAGTTCCTGCACTTCGGCCTGGAGTTGTGTTTCCAGTTTCTCGATATGGCCGTGTGAGAGGGCGCTGTGACGCGAGGCGTTGGCGTGCACCTTGGTGCCGTCCAGACAGACGTTGCCGAGCTTGAGCAGTTTCATTTCCCGGGCCAGTTCGAGCACCTGAATAAACAGTTCGGAGAACTCGCCGAGAAATCGGCGCCGGAAAGTCGCCAGCGTGTCGTGATCCGGGTGCGTGCCGGCGGCAAGGTAGCGGAAGGCGACCGAGTCGTAGGTCGCCCGTTCCAGCTTGCGGCTTGAGAAGACGCCGGTGCAATAGCCGTAGATCAGGATCGATAACAGCGTTGCCGGGTGATGGGCCTTCGAGCCGCGCCCCGCGTACTGACGCGTCAGCCGGCTCAGGTCGAGTTGATCAACCACTTCGACGATGTAGCGCGCCAGATGGTCTTCGTTCAGCCAGTCGTCGACCGAGGGCGGAAGTAAATAGTCGGTCTTGCGGTCTGCTACGATGAAATTCGACATCTTCCCACCCCGTCTTTACGCATACGTCATTCTCTCACGCGACGAGAAAGTCCGACAGGCTGCTAGAC
>JAKOTN010000094.1 GCA_029776255.1 Pseudomonadota bacterium | reverse complement strand
ATCTTTCAAGGCAGATTCATATTAGTTAATAATTTAATGGTAGAGAATACAGATCTAGCACCACTCTGTGAAATAGCAAATGATGAAAAAGATATGAAAAAAAAGGTAGTAAGCCTCTTTGACGATAATTTCACTGATGAAATGATAGAACAGAGAAAAAAAATATTAACTGATTTAGGTTACATGAATGAACAAAATGTTAAAAAACTATTGAAAATGTTGCAAATTAATGAATAAGAAGGGATAAAAAATTAAAATTTAATATGTTTGTAAAAATATTGGATAATATATTATGATTTTATACCAAGTTGCGTTCAAATATGTAATATTAAGAGGGATAAAATTTGTTAATGATTTAATACAAAGTTACTTTTATATTATGGGAACAAGTGAAATGTTAAAAAAATTATGGTACTTTGTGCTCTCCTTACTTTCTTTGTATACTTTGTGGTTAAATATAATATTGCACCAATAAACATAACTTGGTATTAAATAAATATAAATAAATAAATATATATATATATATTTATTTATTTAATGAAGTTTTATTATTTTAATTATGAATTAATAGAATATATAATATAGCTAAATAATTGTTATTCAATTAATCTTATATATAATGCAATATTAGTTATCCAATATAAATTCGAACAAAATAATTTAAAAAATTATCTAAATAAACATTTTATCCATTAAAATAAAATCATTTTATAATATTTATTTCATCTATTATGTAATATTTTTGGTCATTATTAGTGCTAGATATTTTAATAGCTACTGTATAAGAACCTTGAGGGACAGGCTCTCCATTATATGAACCATCCCATCCTTGATTTATGTCTGTAGTAAAGAATAATTGTTTACCCCATCTATCATAAATGACCATTTCAAAATCATCAATATTTATATTTATCCCAAAAAAATTAAAAATTTCATTTATATCATTACTATTAGGAGTAAATGAATTAGGTAAATAAAATGTAGATATATCTTTAATGATAACATTTGCGCCAATAGTATCTATACATCCATATTCATCTGATGCTAATAAAATAATGTGGTATTCTCCAATTTCTGTATATAAATGGGTAGGAGAATAATCAGTAGAAACATAACCATCTCCAAAATTCCATTCATAAGAACTTGCTCCAGTTGAGAAATTTTC
>JAKOTN010000121.1 GCA_029776255.1 Pseudomonadota bacterium | reverse complement strand
CAGTCCATGAATATGTAGAAGCTCCACTTGCACTCAAAATTGTACTAGAACCAGAGCATATAGAAGATGGAGAAGCTGATGCTGTAACAGTAGGGTAGGGCATACTAAGATTGATAACATTATATGTACCATCAGAACCACTATTACCGTATGAACCAGTGCCAGCTCCACTACTACCAGGACTACCACCACTACCTCCTGATACTGAGTATGTACCTGATAAAGTATTATTAGCACAAGGATTAATAAATATTTTTATTCTGCCACCGCCACCACCAGCTCCACCAGATCCTTTATATCCACTCCAACTAGCATTTCTAGTGTTAGTACCACCGCTTCCACCATTACCGCCATTACCTCCCTTAGCATTAATAGTACCTGTAAAGGTAAGTACCCCTGATGCTTTTAACATTACACCTCCACCAGAGCCGCCACCAGCACCACCGCCACCACCACCAGCTCCACTATATGTTCTTTCATCATTACCTGAATCCCAATCATTACAACATTTGCTAGTATATGTATTTTCACCTCCATCTCCACCATTACCTCCATTAGTACCATTAGCATTAATAGTACCTGATAAGGTAAGATTGTTACTAGCAATAAGCTTAACAGCACCACCACCAGTTCCACCATTTCCTCCATTACTATAACAAGTTCTATTTGCTGGTGCAGTAGGTACTGTAAATTGATATGGTGTTGTTGGTGGATTCGGAGAAGCATAATAAAGATAACCTTCCGGTGTATAAATATAATAGTAATTCTCTCCAGGCCATTGTCCAGCTGTATATGTAATAGTAACTAATTGTCCAGCAGTAGCATTGAAATAATATATAGCAGGACCATAGCCACTACTAAGTGTTATATCTGTAAGTACATTAACTCCATTTACTGCTACTGATATATTAGCATTATTCCATCCATCACCATATGAATCGTACAAATAAATTTGCCAAGTACCACTAAAACTGGGATAACAAGCTGCACCTCTACCACCGCCACCAGCACCGCCACCACCAGAACCCCATTCAATATTTTCACTAATAGTATCTCCATAAATGTTAGAAGGTAATCCTCCATTACCTCCGCTTCCAATGATTGATCCCATATCCTTACAATCATTATCTCTAATATTATAGCCATGTTCTTCACCACCACTACCTCCCGCACCACCACTACCACCTTTACCACCATAACTGCCACCTGCACCTCCTCCGCCTCCGCCACTTCCATCTAGTTCTCCTCCACCATCATCCCAATAATTACATATTTGCTTAAAACCTGTCCCATCACCTCCATCACTACCTGCATTACCTCCACCAGTACCATTTCCTGCTGCTCCTCCTGTACCCCCAAATTGTTTTAGTTGATAGCAATAATCTTTATCTTTACAATTTAATATTCCTTGACCTGTACCATACTTCGAATCCCAAAGTGTGCCATATGCACCACCATTACCACCAGTTTCACCAGCACCATTAGCATCTATAGTACCATTCATTACTATATCATTTGCAGATACATAAAAATAATGACATG
>JAKOTN010000120.1 GCA_029776255.1 Pseudomonadota bacterium | reverse complement strand
AATCCCGACGACTACTTGAATCGGGACTTCAAAACCGAGTTGCGTTCCTCTGATCGCGCCACCAGCAAAAAAGCGTTGCTGCAAAAGGCGAGCCAATTCATGGAATTTCTCAGCAAAACACCTGAACGGGGTATGGCTTATTTCAATCATTCGGCTGTCCAGTATGCCGCAAGTCAGACTATTTGATTGCCGGGTTAATAAGACTGGTACGAAAACTGGTGCGGCCTCACAGATCAAGTCCGAACTTCTACACGTCATTCGAGCTTGATCGCGCGCGCCGGCAGCCAGTCGGCGAGCTGTTGCCAGTTCAGGTGTTGTTCGACGGCGTCGGCGAGCCGGTCGAGGTCTTGTTCCCGTCTTTGCGCCGCGTCGAAAAGAATGCCTGGACGGTGTCCGGCCCAGGTCAGCAGGGCGGCGAGCGCCGTCGGCGAGTCGAACAGTCCGTGGCAATACGTCGCCAGGATCTGTCCGTCCGCCGAGACGGCGCCGTCCGGCTGACCGGCGAGTTCCAGGGCCGGTGACGTCAGCGCCGGGCCGGTGGTGACGCCCATGTGGATTCGGTAACCGGACACGGTCGCCCGACCCGGCAGTTGCAGTTTGCCGCTGACGTTTTGCAGGGTTTTTTCCGTTCCCAGGCGCGTTTCGTAATCCAGCCAGCCCAGGCCCGGCAGGCTGGCCGGCGAGCCTTCCAGACCCAGCGGATCGTGCAGCTGGCGACCGAGCATCTGCAAGCCGCCGCAGATGCCGATCACCTTGCCGCCGTAGCGCAGGTGGCGTTGGATCGCCGCTTCCCAGCCGTGCGCGCGCAGCCAGGTCAGATCGGCTTGCACGGCCTTCGAGCCTGGCAGGACGATCAGGTCGCAGGCGGGCGGCGTTTCGTTGGGTCCGACGAAGCGGAAATCGACCTCCGGGTGGTAGCGCAAAGGATCGAGGTCGTTGTGATTGGCGATGCGCGGATACACCGGCGCGACGACACGCAGGCGGGTACTGGTCTTGCTTTCCACTTCGCGCGGCAGCGCGTCCTCGGCATCGAGGTACAGACCGTGCAGATACGGCAACACGCCGAGCACCGGTTTGCCGGTACGCTGTTCGAGCCAGCGCAGGCCGCTTTCGAGCAAGCCGATGTCGCCACGGAAGCGGTTGATTACAAAGCCCTTGACGCGTGCCTGTTCGCTTGGCGACAGCAGATCCAGCGTGCCGCAAAAGTGGGCGAACACGCCGCCGCGATCAATGTCGGCGATCAGGATCACCGGGCAGTCGACGGCTTCGGCAAATCCCATGTTGGCGATGTCGCGGTCGCGCAGATTGATTTCGGCCGGGCTGCCGGCGCCTTCGACGAGCAGGCACTCGTACGCCGCGCACAGGCGCCGCCAGGAGTCGAGCACCGCCGTCATCGCCCGCGGCTTGTAGGCGTGATAGTCGCTGGCCTCGAGGTCGCGCAGGACCTTGCCGTGAATGATCACCTGTGCGCGCTGGTCGGTGGCCGGTTTCAGCAACACCGGGTTGAAATCGGAATGCGGCGGCACGCCGGCGGCAAGCGCTTGCAGGGCCTGTGCGCGGCCGATCTCGCCGCCGTCGACGGTGACCGCCGAATTGAGCGCCATGTTCTGCGGTTTGAACGGCGCGACGCGGACGCCGTGGCGTCGCAGGACGCGGCACAGGCCGGCGACCAACAGGCTTTTGCCGGCGTCGGAGGTGCAGCCTTGGACCATCAAGCTGGGGGTGCGTTGTGCGTTCATCGTAGAATCCGGGTTTGCCCGCCTGGATTGTCGCATGCGCCAGCCTTATTCTTCAGCGTCCTTCTCCGCGTATTTTGCGGCACGTCTCGCGGCCGTTGCCGCGTGTCTCCTCCTGGCGTCGCCGAGCGGCGCGGCGCTGGCGGCGGTCAGCGTGGTCGACGACGCCGGCACGACGTTGCGCCTGGCGCAGCCGGCAAGACGCATCGTCAGCCTGGCGCCGCATCTGACCGAAACGCTGTTCGCCGCTGGTGCCGGCGAACGCATCGTCGGCACCGTCGATTTCAGCAATTACCCGCCGGCCGCCACCCGGATCGCGCGCGTCGGCGCCTATTCGCGGGTCGATCTGGAGCGTGTCGCCGCGTTGCGCCCCGATCTGATCATCGCCTGGCAAAGCGGCAACGCCACCGCCAATCTCGACCGTCTGCGCGCGCTCGGTCTGCCGGTTTATTTGTCGCAACCGAACAAAATCGAGGGCATCGCCAGCGAGATCGAGCGCTTTGGCGCTCTTGCCGGCAGCGCCGCCGTTGCGCAGGGCGCCGCCGACGCCTTTCGTCGTCGTCTGGCTGGCTTGCGGCAACGTTACAGCGCCCGTCCGCCGGTGCGGACCTTCTATCAAATCTGGAAACAACCGCTGATGACCGTCGGCGGACCGCAGATCATTTCGCATGTGATCGAATTGTGCGGCGGTGAAAATGTCTTCGCCAGACTCGACGGGATGGCGCCGACGGTTGGTGTCGAAGCCGTGATCGCCGCCGATCCGGAGGCCGTCGTCGCCAGCGGCATGGATGCGTCGCGCCCCGAATGGCTGGACGACTGGCGACGTTGGCGGACGATGACCGCCGTGGTGCGCGACAACCTGTTCTTCGTGCCGCCCGATCTGTTACAGCGCCACACGCCGCGCCTGCTCGACGGTGCCGAGATGCTGTGCCGGCACCTGGAAACGGCGCGTGCCCGCCGGCCAGTGAAATGAGTGCTTGTTGGCGGCGGTGGCCGGGATTGCCGGCCGGATGTGCGCCTGGGCGTGCGCTAAATCCGCCGCTCCAGCCATTCGGCGGTTCTTTCCGCCGCAGCTTGCCAGTGGGCGTCGAGCATCAGCGTATGTCCGGCGCGAGGCACCACCGCCACCTCCGCTTGCCAGCGCGCGGCACTGAAACCGAGCAGTTCGGGCGGAAAAAGCGCGTCCGCCTCGCCGCCGACGATCAGTACCGGCAATTTCGGACGTCGGCCACCGATGCGCATCGCCAATAGCGTCAGGTCAAGAAGCGCTCGCCGGGATTCGGCCTGGAACAGGGGGCCGAAGCGAATCAGATCGGCCGTGCGAGTTTCCGGCGAGTAGTACACCTCGCGCATCGTCGCCAGCGTTTCCTCGGTGTATTGGCCCCGAGTGGCACGCGATTGCTCGATGAAAAAATTCGGATCGCTGAACGCCAGTTTCATGGTCGTGCCGAGAATGCCGGTCGGCGGCACCGGCGCCATCAAGATCGCGGCATGGGCCGGGTGGCGCTCGAGAAAGCGCTCGACCACCACCGTGCCCATCGAGTGGCCGATGACCACCGCCGGTCTGGGCAGCGCCTCGGTCACCTGCGCCAGATCGTCGGCGTAGTCGTTGAGGCCAAAGCTGTCGAGCCGTTCGCAGCCGTCGCTCTGACCATGGCCCGAGAGATCTAGCGCGTGGCAATCGAAGCCGCGGGCGCTGAACCAGGGCAGGAAATACGCGTCCCAGCACGCCGCGGTAGCGTATCCGCCGTGCACGAAAACCAGCGGCGGGAAACGCGTCGTCGTGTCGAGCGAGGGGCGGTGCAGGGTGCGGATTTGTCGTGGCTTCATGATTCCTGGCGGGGTGAGTGGCAGTCCAAGCGGCCCGATCGCAAGACAAATGCCGCTACCCTCTAGAATATCATCGGGGCAGGCACTTGCTAAGGCCGAAGATATTGATCATCGACAGGTGTTCGCGTAATTTTCCGTTTCCCGGATTACCGGCGGTATCCGCGCTTCAGCAACGGGTCTACGATAGTAGTTGTTGTCAGCGGAAGTTGTTCATGACGTCCCCGTCGCGCATTCTCGTTTGTCTCGCTTCCCAACAAATCATGCAAAATGCCTTGCCGGCCTTGCGTTTGCGGCCGGAAAGGGTGGTGATCGCCGCCAGCGATACCGACCCGGCGCGGCGGGGGGCCGCGCAAGTGGCCAGCGTGCTGGTCGAGGCCGGGTGGCCCGCGGAAAATGTGTCCATCGTCGAACATCTGCCGGATCACGACCTCGGCAGCGTTGGCCGCTACGCTCGCGAGCTGGCGCAGGAACTGCGCGACAAGCATCCGGGAATGCCCATCGATTTCAATGCCAGCAGTGGCACCAAGGTGATGTCGCTGGGTTTTCTCGGCGCGTTTGCCGGTCTCGGAGACGCTTGGTACTGCGATACCCGCTACGGCATGCTGGAGCATCTCGGCGGCGGTCCGCCGCTGCCTCTGGCGCCCGACATGCTCAAGCTGGCCGATTTGTTGCAGATGCAGGGCTACCGGGTGGTCGCCGATCCCACCTGGGACCCGGAATTCGCGCGCACGGCGGTTTCGCGGGCGGCGCTCACCGAACGTCTCGCGCGTGAGGCGTCGCATCTCAACGGTTTCTTCGGTTACGTCAATCGCCTGACGCGCGAAGCCTTGCCGCAAACGCGCACCGATGGCTTTGTCTTGCGCCCGTTCCGCGCGGCTGTCGTCTCCGGCCGCCCGCTCTTCGACTACAACCACGATCTTGCCCATGCCTTCGAGGCGGCGGGCTTGTGGACCTGGGATGGCGACTGCTTGTTCACCTTCACCGACGAAGCGGCGGCGGCCTATGTCGGCGGTGGCTGGCTGGAGGAATGGGCCTGGTTGAACCTGGCGGGACTGGAAGCCGACGGCTTGTTGCCGGATCGCCATTGGGGAACCAATGTGCGCATCGATGCCGGGCATGGTGGCCAGGACGAGGTGGCGGCCAACGAACTCGACGCCGTGGTGGTCTGGCGCAACCAGTTGTTGGTGCTCGAATGCAAGACCGGTGTCCAGATCAGCACCGAGGGCGGCAGCCAGACCATTCTCAATCGTCTGGACAGTCTGCGCCGGCACGTGGGAGGCGCCATGGGCGAGACCTGGCTGCTCACCGCTCGGCGCCTGCAACCGACGACCGGCAACGCGGCCCGCGAACGCGCGCGCGCCTATCGTATTCGCTTGATCGAACCCGAGCAACTGATCGATCTGCGCGAGGAAATCGTCACCTGGATGAACCCCGCCAGGGCGCAGCCTTACGTGATCGAGCGGCGCGGCGGCTGATGCGCTTTCCGAGGGCTTTCGCCGAGTCGCGCGACGAGACGGCCGAGGCAATGGGCGAAAGGATCTGCTATTGCGACTTACATCCGCTCAACTTCATTGGCTGAAATCATGAATTCGAATTCGAATTCGAGCGACGGGCGTGGATGACAAAATCGTTACCTGTTTGTTGACGGAGAACGGGGAAAACCCGTCTGTTTCCAGGAGGGTTTCCACCCGTACGGCGACTTTGGCGGTGCCTGGGGGAGAAAAACGTCAAGCTACCCCATGTGCGCCCAGCATCGGTGCGATGTGCCGTGAGTTGCTCGAACCCGACCCGCGGCCCGGCGTGACCTTGTCCAACCGGGTCTGGCACGATAATTGGAGAATGGTGAGCGTCTTGTGGATAGACCGCAAGGTGCCGACCGGTATGCCGGGTGGTGTAGAGGCGTTCAAATTTAGGTGCTTGCCCGATTAGGCCAATTCCACGACCCACAAATGCAACTGACTGGGTTGTGGGAATGCTCTTGGAATTGCCGATAAAGAGAATGGAAGTTCTGGTGCCTCGGCGAGTGGTGTATCCATGAGATTTTTTGCCCGGCTCGTTTCAATCGCGAGTTTCAGGTAACGGCGAAGAAGCAAGATGGACGGGAATTGTTTTTTCTCCTCCAACCATTCAAGTGCGTCACGGGCACACTTTGAGCTATTGCATGATCGGCAGGCCCAGACGAGATTATCACCGGTGTTTTCTCCGCCTCGTTTTGTGGGGATAAGATGGTCAACGGACAAGCGGTTGCGACTTCCACAGTAGCAGCAGGCTTGCGGAAGCACCATCTTCAAGCGTTCGTCGTCAGCGAGCGGAGCAATGCTCATGGTTTGTTTATTCAACCCTGCGTAAAGACGAGAACGAACCATGAACTGCGCGCGCCCGTACTTTTCGGCTTTCATGGTAACAGCCGAATGTGCCATCGCAAGGTTCGCGTACGACCAATGCAGCAATTCGCCGATGGTTTCGATTTCCATGCGCGATTCCATATGGATGGCATTTTCCCGACGTTGAAGGCGAACGGGTCGGGCACGGGCGGACATGGCGGTGAATAACCCTCGTCGGAATGAAACAGCGCAAGGGCGACGATCAGGGCGATTGTAAGCCGGACTTCGTGGAAACAAAACAGATGGCATGCCTGTCCCGCGACGACCTGCCGGTCCAGCCGTGTCAGTCTGGCTTGTTTCGACAGCGGCGTACCGCCGTCAGGATGCCGCGCAGGATCTCGATCGGCGGCGGCGGACAGCCGGGGACGGCGACATCGACGGGGATGACGTTGGCCACGCGGCCGCGACTGGCGTAGTTTTCACCGAATAGTCCGCCGTTGCAGCCGCAGTCGCCGACGGCGACCACCAGCTTGGGTGCCGGCGTGGCGTCGTAGGTGCGGCGCAGGGCTTGCGCCATGTTGCGCGAGACCGGGCCGGTGACCAGCAGCATGTCGGCGTGGCGGGGGCTGGCGACGAATTTGATGCCCAGGCCTTCGATGTTGTAGTAGGGGTTGTTCAGGGCGTTGATTTCGAGTTCGCAGGCGTTGCAGGAACCGGCGTCGACCTCGCGAATGCTCAGTGCCCGACCAAGGATGGCCAGTAGTTGCCGTTGAATCCGCTCGCTTTCGATGCGCGGGGCGTCGTCGCAGGAAGGCGCCGCTTCGCTGCGGAACCCCAGGCGTGCGATCTGTTTGACGGTGCGCCACATCAGAGGTCGTGTCCCGCGTAACTGAGGTTGAAGGATTTGTTGATCAGTGGAAAGTCGGGGACGATGTTGCCGATCACCGCGTGTTCGAGCACCGGCCAGTTCTGCCACGAGGGGTCGTGGCAGTGGCAGCGACGGATGCTGTTGGCGCCGTTTTCGCCGTCCCATTCCAGCGCCACGAAGATTTCGCCGCGCCAGCCTTCGATGCGGCCGGCGCCGAAGGCGCTCTTGCCGGGCAGGTGGATCTGGTGGCGGATTTCTCCGCTGGGCAGGCGCGAAAGAATTTCGCGGATCAGCCGCAAGGATTCGAACACTTCGTCGAAACGTACCGCCACCCGTGCCGCGACGTCGCCATTGCATTGCGTGGCGATGTTTACTTGCAACCGGTCGTAGGGTGGCCAGGGCTGGTCGCGGCGCAAGTCGGCGGTCTGGCCGCTGGCGCGCGCCGCCAGGCCGGTCAGGCCGAGGCGCGTCGCCAATTCCGGCGAGACGCGGCCGGTGGTCATGAAGCGGTCTTGCAGGCCGGAGTGTTCGTCGTAAATCTGGCGCAGAATGCGCACGTCGCTTTCGATTTCCGCGCACTGGCCGATCAGGCGCGCGGCCATCGCCGGCGAGATGTCGCCGGCGACGCCGCCGGGAACGATGCAGTCCATCGTCAGTCGGTGACCGAAAACTTCGTTCGACAGCCGCAGCCAGTTTTCGCGCAGCCGCGAGAACTGCGCCAAGCCAAAGACGAACGCCGCGTCGTTGCCAAGCGCGCCGAGGTCGCCGAGGTGATTGGCGACGCGTTCGCGTTCCAGCAGCAGCGCGCGCAGCCAGCAGGCGCGCTCGGGGATTTCGCGGCCGGCGAGCGATTCCAGCGCCATGCAGTAACTCCAGGCGTAGGCAACGGTGGAGTCGCCGGAAATCCTGCCAGCCAGGCGATGAGCCTGCAAGGCAGGCACTTCCGTGAAGCGCTGCTCAATGCCTTTGTGCTTGTAGCCGAGGCGCTGCTCCAGGCGCAACACCTTTTCGCCGACCACCGAGAAGCGGAAGTGCCCCGGTTCGATGATGCCGGCGTGCACCGGGCCGACAGGAATTTCGTGCACACCGTCGCCCTCGACGCGCACGAAAGGATAGTCGACGACCGCGCGGCCGGCGCTTGGCGTCCGACGGGTATCTTCCCGCCGTAATGGCCGGTAGTGCGCCGGCCAGGCGCCGTGGTCCAGCCAGGGGCGTTGATCGCTGGCCGCTTCGGCGGTAACGCCCAGCAGGTCCGCGAGGGCGCGTTGCATGCGCGTGGCGCAGGGAAACAGTGGCGCCAGATCGGGATATGTCGCCACGCGGCCGCTGAGTTCCACGTCCAGCCAGACCAGCCCTTCGTTGAGCGCGTAGGCGGCGGAGGCGACCAGACAGCCGGCCGCGCCACGGGTGCGGTCGGAACCCCACAGCGATACCAGCCGGCCGCCGGCGTCGACGACCGCGCGCGCGACTACCAGCCAGGTGTCGGCGCGAACGGTGGCTCGCCAGATCGGCAGCGGTGCCGGCAGGCGTTCGAGGTCGAGGCGGAATCCGGCGATCTGCATCGTCTCAAGCTCCCATCATCAGTCGCGCCGCCTGTCGGTACCAGGCATCCAGATACGGCGGGATGTACAGGCCGAGCATCAGCCCCAGGCCGAGGTGGATGAAGACCGGCAGCAGTGCCGGCGGATGCGCCAGCGGCTTGACCGTCGTTTCGCCGAACACCATCGGCTGCACGCGACTGAAAACGGCGGCGAAGGCGACACCGAGGGCCAGCAGCAGGAACGGTGTCGCCCACGGCTGCTCGCGCATGGCGGTGGTGAGAATCAGGAATTCGCTGGCGAAAACGCCGAAGGGTGGCATGCCAAGAATGGCCAGCGAGCCGAGCATCATGCCCCAACCGACGGTCGGGCTGACTTTGATCAGGCCACGGATGTCGCTCATGATCTGCGTGCCGGCCTTTTGCGTGGCGTGTCCGACGGCGAAAAAAATCGCCGATTTGATCAGCGAATGCACGGTCATGTGCAGCAGTCCGGCATAGGTGGCGATCGGGCCGCCCATGCCGAAGGCGAAGGTGATTAGCCCCATGTGTTCGATCGACGAATAGGCGAACATTCGCTTGACGTCTTTTTGCCGTGACAGGAAGAAGGCGGCGATGACCACCGACAGCAGACCGAAACCCATCATCAACTGGCCGGCGAGATTGCTTTCCAGCGCGCCATCGGTCAGCACCTTGCAGCGCAGCAGGGCATAGACGGCGACGTTGAGCAGCAGGCCGGAAAGCACCGCCGAAACGGGCGTCGGGCCTTCGGCGTGCGCGTCCGGCAACCAGTTGTGCATCGGCACCAGGCCGACCTTGGTGCCGTAGCCGATGAACAGAAAGGCGAAGGCCAGGGTGATGATGCCCGGGTCGAGGCGTCCCTTGACCGCCGCGAGATTGGTCCATAGCAGGGCGCCGCCATCGACGCCGACGACTTTTTCCGCCGCCATGTACAGCAGCACGGTGCCGAAAAGCGCTTGCGCGATGCCAACGCCGCAAAGGATGAAGTATTTCCAGGCCGCTTCGAGGCTGGCCGGCGTGCGGTAGACGCTGACCAGCAACACGGTGGTCAGTGTCGCCGCCTCCATCGCCACCCACAGGATGCCCAGGTTGTTGGTGGTCAACGCCACCAGCATGGTGCAACTGAACAATTGATACATGCTGTGGTAGAGCCGCAGGCGGGTGGGCGTCATCTTGCCGTGGTCGCGCTCGATGCGCATGTAGGGGCGCGAGAAGATGGCGGTGGTCAGGCCGACGAAGGCGGTCAAGGTGACCAGGAAGACATTCAGCGGGTCGATGAAGAATTCGCGGTGCCACGCAAAAATGGGGCCGCCCGAAATGACTTCGCCGGTGAGCACGCAGGTGGCGATGAAGGTTGCCAGGCTGAAGGCGACGTT
Source organism: Pseudomonadota bacterium (assembly GCA_029776255.1). Taxonomy (GTDB): domain Bacteria; phylum Pseudomonadota; class Gammaproteobacteria; order Burkholderiales; family Rhodocyclaceae; genus Accumulibacter. The sequence continues at coordinate 76,773 of JAKOTN010000120.1, read as the reverse complement.
GATTTCGCGCGCGATGTCGCGCTGGCCGGTGAAGGCCAGCACCAGACTACCGAACAAAGGGATGCCGAGGACGAAAAGCAGTGTTTCCACGTCAATCGTCCTTGAGTTTTTCGAGGTGGCGGATGTCGAGGCTGTCGAACTGCTCGCGAATGTGGAACATGAATACCCCGAAAATCAAGATGCCGACCAGCACGTCGAGGGCGATGCCGAGTTCGACGACCATCGGCATGCCGTAGGTCGCCGAGGTGGCGGCGAAGAACAGGCCGTTTTCCATCGACAGGAAGCCGATCACCTGCGGCACGGCCTTCGAACGGGTAATCATCATCATGAACGACAGCAGCACGCAGGCCAGGGCGATGCCCAGCGTGCCGCGCGCGATGCTCACCGACAGCTTGGAGATCGGCAGCGCCAGATTGAAGGCGAAGATCACTAGCGCGATGCCGATGATCATCGTCGTCGGGATGTTGATCAGCGTTTCGACGTCCCAGCGCACGTCGAGCCGGGCGATCACCCGATGCAGCAGGAGCGGGATCAGAATCACCTTCAGCGCCAGGGTGATGCCGGCCGAGATGTACAGATGCGGCTGATGGGTGGCGTAACCGACCAGCAGCGTCGCCGCGACCAGGGTGACGCCCTGCGCGGTGAACAAGTGAATCAACGACAGGATTCGCCGCTGCGAAATCATCGCGAAGGACAGCATCAGGAGTATCGCCGCCAGCAGGTTGATCGTCTGGCCGACCAGTGGACTCATCTCATGCTCCCACCAGTATATTGACCAGCAGACCGATCACCGCCAGCAGGAAGGCGGTGGCGAGAAACTCCGGCACGCGGAAGATACGCATCTTGGCGCTCAAGGTTTCCAGAAACGCCAGCAGCGCGCCGCCGATCGCCAGCTTGAGAACCAGCATCGGCATCGCGACCAGCAGCGCCAGTGGCGCCTCGGCTTCGGCGACGCCCCACGGGAAAAACAGGGCCAGGCCGGTGCAGGAGTAGGCGAACAGTTTCAGGCTGGCGGCCCATTCGAGCAGCGCCAGATGGCGACCCGAGTATTCCAGGATCAGCGCTTCGTGGATCATCGTCAGTTCGAGGTGGGTGGCCGGGTTATCCACCGGCACGCGGGCGTTCTCGGCCAACGAAACCATGGTGAACGCCACGCCGGCGAACGCCAGGCTGGGATAGATCGCCATGTCGCGATGGGCCAGCGTTTCGACGATGGTTGTCAGCGAGGTCGACTTCGAGATCAGCGACGCGGAGAACAGCACCATCAGCAAGGCCGGTTCGGCGAGAAAGCCGATCAGCATTTCGCGGCGCGCCCCCAAGGTGCCGAAGGAGGTGCCGATATCCATCGCCGCCAGGGAAATGAACACCCGTGCCAGGGCAAAAAGACCGACCAGGGCGATGGCATCGGCGGCCGGCGACAGCGGCAGATCGGTCGACAGGGTCGGGACGATCGCGCAAGCCAGCGCCATGCAGCCGAAAACGATGTACGGCGCGCTACGGAACAGCGGCGATGCGTGTTCGGCGACGACCGATTCCTTGTTGAACAGCTTGTGCAGCAACCGGTAAGGCTGCAGGAAACCAGGCGCCGACTTGTTTTGCAGCCAGGCGCGGCATTGATTGATCCAGCCGCTGAGCAAGGGAGCCAGCAGCAAGGCCAAACCGATTTCCAGCAGTTGCGAGACGACGCCGAGACGGGTCATTGTTTCACCACCATCAGCACGGTGACCAGCGTCAGAAAACCGTAGAGCAGGTAAACCGAAATCCGGCCCTGTTGCAGCAAACCGATCAAGTCGGCCAGTCGTTTGACGAGTCGCGCCACCGGTAAATACAGCCAGTGCCAGAAGTGGTCGCCGACCTTGACCCGATAATGCGGCGCGGTATCGAAAGGCGACGGCAACTCGCGTTCCATGCGGAAAAACGGCTCGAAGATCTGCCGGATCGGTTGCCCGAAGCCCTCGGCGGTATCCTGCATGCGGCCGTTCTGCCACGGATAGCCGCAATCCCAGGGCGGCGAGCGGCGTAGGCGCCCGTGGTAAAAAAAACGCACCAGCAGGAAGGCGAGAGCGAAACTCGCCGCCACGCCGAGCAGGAAGATCGCCGGTCCATAACTGGCGCGCTCGATCGATACCGGCACCAGCAGCCAGCCGCCGTCGCCGACGGTCTTGCCCAGGCCGGCGCCGACCAGGATCCGCGTGACCGGGTCGATCACGGCGATGAACTGTACCGGCAGCAGCCCGAGTCCGATGCAGCCACCGGCCAGCCACAGCATGCCAATACGCTCCCAACCGCTGGCGTCGTGCGCTTGCGCCAGTTTGTCCTCGCGCGGTTGACCCAGAAAAATGACCCCGAAAAATTTGACCATGGTGTAACCGGCCAGCGCCGCGATCAGCGCGATCAACGCCGCCACCACCGGGATCAGCATGTTCAGGAAGGAACTCGGCAAGCCCGGCGAGAACAGAAAACTTTGCAGCAGCAGCCACTCGGAGACGAAGCCGCCGAACGGCGGCAAGCCGGCGCTGGCCAGCACGGCAAGCAGCGTGATCCATGCCACCCAAGGCATGAACCGGATCAAGCCGCCGAGTTTGCCCAGGTTGCGCTCGCCGGTCGCGTGCAGCACCGAGCCGGTGCCGACGAACAGCAGGCTCTTGAAAAAAGCATGGCTCGCGACATGGTACAGCACCGCCGTCAGCGCCAGCGCCGCCATCGGCCGCATGCCGTAGGCCGAAAACAGCACCGACAGGCCGATGCCGGCGAACATCAGACCGATGTTCTCGATCGACGAGTACGCCAGCAAGCGTTTCATATCCACTTGCGCGGCGGCGAAGACCACCCCGAACAAGGCGGTGGCCAGACCGACGGCCAACAGCAACACGCCCCACCACCAGACCTGCATGTGCAGTAGATCGAAAAGGACGCGCAAGACCCCGTACAGCGCGGTTTTCAACATCACGCCACTCATCAGCGCCGAAACCGGCGACGGCGCCGCCGGGTGCGCTTCCGGTAGCCACACGTGCAGCGGTAGGAGGCCGGCCTTGGCGCCGAAGCCGAACAACGCCAGCAGGAAGGCGATCGACGCCCAGAAAGGCGACAGCTCCAGCGCGCGCATGTTGGCGAACGTGTAGTCGCCGGTGTTCGCCTGCAGCACGCCGAAGCACAGCAGAATGCCGATGGCGCCGACATGCGCGACCAGCAGGTAGATGTAGCCGGCACGCTGGATTTCGACGATACGGTGATTGGCGGTGACCAGGAAGAACGAGGACAGGGCCATCGTCTCCCACATCACCATGAAGGCGTAGGCGTCGTCGGCCAGCACCACCAGCACCATGCTGGCGAGAAAAAGGTGGTATTCGAGCGCCAATAGTCCTGGCGGCGTACCTTCGCCCTTGCGGAAATAGCCGGCGGCGAACGCCGAGACGCCGGCCGAGACGCTGCCGATGACCAGCAAGAAAAATGCCGACAAGCTGTCGAGGCGGAAATGGAAGGGCAGGCTCGGCAGGCCGATCGGCAGCACGCTCGCTTCAGGCGGCGCGCCTATCGCGCTCAACGCCACGCCGAACAGCAGCAGCCCGCAGGCGCCGCCGATGGGGAACAAGACCCGCGCCACCAGCTTCAGGCGGCGCAGCGCGAACACGCCGGCGACGCCGATCAGCAACCAGGCCGTCACCACCGCCAGCGCCCAGTCAAGGTGCCCCCAGCGGGCCGGCGCGTCGAGAAGAGCGGCGCCGATCACCGGCGGCGACCACAACGCCCGGCGACGCCGTGGACATTGCACGCGTTATGAAGGCGGGATCCGCGCGACGCGGAATCCTGGGGGATTTTGAAAGCCGGTTTCCTCAACGGGGGAAATGCCGCGAACACATGCCGTTCAAACCTCCGTGACAGACCCCTCAAAAAATTCGCGAACGGGGTGCTTGTAAAGTTCCTAGCGTCAGGCGAGACTAGTCGCGTTGCTCGGTCTGCTGTTTTTATTTGAATTCCGGGCTAATTGTATTTATTTCTGATGTTCTGTCAATGTTAATACTATTAACATTTCATTCATTTAGTTTGTGGATGTTCCCGCATGGAAAATCGTACCGCGCGCCTCACGATCCTCATCGATCCCCGCAAGAAGCAGATTTTCGAGGAGATCTGTGCTGCCGCCGACCTCACGCCGTCGCAAGTGGTTCGGAAGTTGATTCGTCAGTACATCATCGACAACGCGGGCGACCGGGAACTGCCCGATTGGCTGCGTGGACGCCCGGCCCCCGAGCGGTGACGATTTCCCCGGGTCTTTTCCGGGCCGATGACCCGGGGGGAACGCGCCGGAGCGCTCGCCGGCGAGGCGGTGTCAGTTCAGCCGCCGCTGCTTGACCAGCCCGTAGAGCGCCGGGATGACGGCCAGGGTCAGCACGGTCGAGGACAGCATGCCGCCGACCATCGGCGCGGCGATGCGGCTCATCACTTCCGAGCCGGTACCCGTTCCCCAGAGGATCGGCAGCAGACCGGCGATGATGGCGACGACGGTCATCATCTTCGGGCGCACCCGTTCGACGGCGCCGGTCATGATCGCCCGATAGAGGTCGGCGGCTCCGGGTTCTCGCCCCGAGGCGCGGCACACGGCCTGTTTCTCTTCCCAGGCGTGGTCGAGGTAAATCAGCATCACGACTCCGGTTTCCGCCGCCACGCCGGCCAGGGCGATGAAACCGACCGCCACGGCGACCGACAGGTTGTAGCCGAGCAGCCACATCAGCCAGACCCCGCCGACCAGCGCGAAGGGGACCGAGAGCATGACGATCAGCGTTTCGGTCAGGCGGCGGAAGGTGAGATAGAGCAAGAGAAAGATGATCAGCAGCGTCACCGGCACGACGATCTTCATCCGCGCGATGGCACGCTCCATCGATTCGAACTGGCCGCTCCAGGTGGCGTAGGTGCCGGGCGGAAACGTCACCCGCTCGGCCACCGCCCGCCGTGCCTCGGCCACGTAGCCACCGATGTCGCGGTCGCGAATGTCGACGAAGATATAAGCCGACAGCAATGCGTTTTCGGTGCGGATACTTGGCGCGCCCTTGGCGATTTCCACCCGGGCCACCTGGCCGAGCGGAATCATCGCCCCGTCCGGGGCCGGTACCAGCACCTCATGGGCGATCTGTTGCGGATCGGCGCGCCGTTCCCGTGGATAGCGGATGCTGACGCCGAAACGTTCGCGGCCTTCGACGGTGGTGGTCACCATTTCGCCGCCGAGCGCCGTGCCGATCACGTCCTGCAACTCGCCGACCGTCAGGCCGTAGCGGGCGAGTTGCTGGCGATCCGGTTCGATATGGAGATAGAAGCCGCCGGTAAGGCGTTCGGCGAAGGCCGAGGCAGTGCCCGGCACGCTCTTCACCACCGTTTCGATCTCGCGGGCCAGACGCTCCATGTCGTCCAGATTCGTGCCGAAGACCTTGATCCCGATCGGTGTGCGGATGCCGGTGGACAGCATGTCGATGCGTGCCTTGATCGGCATCGTCCAGGCATTGGCGACACCGGGGAATTGCAGCGCGCGGTCCATTTCGGCGATCAGCGTGTCGGTGGTCATCCCGGCCCGCCATTCCGATGCCGGCTTGAGGTTGATCACGGTCTCGAACATCTCGGTCGGCGCCGGGTCGGTGGCGGTGTTGGCGCGTCCCGCCTTGCCGTACACCGAGGCCACTTCGGGAAAACTCTTGAGGATCTTGTTCTGGGTCTGTAGCAGTTCGGCGGCCTTGGTGATCGACAGGCCCGGCAGCGAGGTCGGCATGTACAGCAGCGTGCCTTCGTCGAGTGTCGGCATGAATTCGGAGCCGAGCTTGCCGGCGGGGTAGATCGACACACCGACGGCGAGCAGGGCCAAGGCGACGGTCAGCTTCTTCCAGCGCATCACCCTGGCGATGATCGGGCGGTAGACCCGGATCAGGAAACGGTTCACCGGGTTGTGGGCTTCCGGCATGATGTGTCCCCGGACGAACAGCATCATCAACACCGGCACCAGCGTCACCGACAGCAGCGCCGCGCCGGCCATGGCGAAAGTCTTGGTGTAGGCCAGGGGAGAAAACAGGCGACCCTCCTGCGATTCCAGCGTGAACACCGGCAGGAACGAGACGGTGATGATCAGCAAGGAGAAAAACAGCGCCGGGCCGACTTCCTTGCCGGCGGCGATCAAGGTTTCCAGACGCTGTTTCCCGTCGTGTCCAGGCGGCAGTCGTTCCAGGTGCTTGTGCGCGTTCTCGATCATGACGATCGCCGCGTCGATCATGGCGCCGATGGCGATGGCGATGCCGCCCAGGCTCATCAGGTTGGCGTTGATGCCCAGCAGGTGCATGGCGATGAAGGCGATCAGCACGCCGACCGGCAGCATCAGGATGGCGACCAGCGCCGAGCGGACATGGAGCAGGAAAACGACGCAGACCAGGGCGACGATCGCGCATTCTTCGGCCAGCGTTCGCTTGAGCGTGTCGATGGCGCGGTGGATCAGGTCGGAGCGGTCGTAAACCGCTTCGATACCGACGCCCGGCGGCAATCCCGCCGACACCTCGCCGATTTTCTCCTTGAGGTTGCGGATCGCCTCCAGGGCATTCTGACCATGGCGGGACATGACGATGCCCGATACCACCTCGCCCTCGCCGTTCAGTTCGGTCAGTCCGCGCCGCTCGTCGGGGGCCAACTCGACGCGGGCAATGTCCCGGATCAGGACCGGCGTGCCCTTGTCGGCCTTGACGACCAACTGCTCGATATCCGCCGCGCCGCGCAGATAACCCTTGCCGCGCACCATGTATTCCGTTTCAGCCATTTCGACCACCCGGCCGCCGACATCGCGGTTCGAGTCGCGCACCGCCTGCGCAATCCGGGCCAGCGGAATGCCGTACGCCCGCAGCCTCACCGGATCGACGGTGATCTGGTAGGTTTGGACAAAGCCGCCGATCGATGCCACTTCGGCGACGCCGTGCGCCTTGGCGAGTTGGTAGCGCAGATACCAGTCCTGTAGCGTGCGCAGTTCGGCCAGCGAATGGTCCTTGGCCCGCAACGCGTATTGATAGACCCAGCCGACGCCGGTGGCGTCGGGGCCGATCCGCGGCGCCACGCCCTTCGGCAGGCGCCCGGCGGCGGAATCGAGGTACTCCAGCACCCGCGAGCGCGCCCAATATATATCGGTGCCGTCGTCGAAGAGGACGTAGACAAAAGACGCGCCGAAAAACGAGAAGCCACGCACCACTCTGGACTTGGGCACCGACAACAGGGCCGTGGTCAGCGGATAGGTGACCTGATCCTCGACCACTTGCGGCGCCTGACCCGGGTAATCGGTATAGACGATGACCTGCACGTCCGAAAGATCCGGCAGCGCGTCCAGCGGCGTCCGGAGCACGGCGAACACGCCGCCGATGACGATGAACAGCGTGGCGATCAGGATCAGGAAAGGATTTCGCGTCGACCAGTCGATGATTTTGGCGAGCATGTTTTTTTCCCGGAACGCTCAGCGGCCGGGTGGCGGCGTGTTACCAACCGTGTGAGCCATGTTGTCGCCGACTTTGCCAGTCCCCTTGTTCTCCGCCTTGGCGGCCGGCGTCACCGCCGTGATCACCCATTCGCCCGGTCCGCGTTCCACGAATTCGAAAGCGACCGTGGCGCCCGGTTGCAAGGCCGGCCGCAGGCCACCGTGGGCCAGCTTGAATTCCATGGACATCGCTGGCCAGTTGAGGCTGGCCACTGGCGCATGGGCGATGGTCACGCTGTCCGAGCGGGAGTCGAGTTCCTCCACCCGGCCTTCCGCCCGATGCCCGACGCCGGCGGCCGGCTTACCGGCACCGGCGGGCGCCGGGACGCCGCTTCCAGCGTTGCCAAAGCCGTCGATGGCGGCCTTGAGGTTGCTTTCGGCGTCGATCAGGAAATTGGCGGCGATCACCACCGACTCGCCTTCCCGGACGCCGGCGAGGATTTCCACGCGATCGTCGCCGCGCGCGCCCACTTTGACCGGGCGGGGTTCGAAACGTCCCTCCTGCCGTTGCACCAGAACGATTTGCCGCGTGCCGCCATCGATCACCGCCGAGGTGGGCACGGTGAGCACCGCGCCCCGGCTGGCGGTCGGCAACTCGACCTGGGCGAACATGCCCGGCTTGAGCAGGCCACCGGCATTGGCCAGTTCGATCCGCACCGGCACGGTTCGCGTCGCGGCTTGCAATGTCGGGTAGATGTAGGCGACGCGGCCCTGGAACACCTTGTCCGGGTAGGCGTCGATGCGCACCGTCGCCCGGCCGCCAGGCCCGACCAGGCCGATATCCTGTTCGAAGACCTCGGCGAGGACCCACACCGACGACAGATCGGCCACTTGATAGAGGGCCTCGCCGGGCATGAAGCGCATGCCTTGCACCGCCTTCTTTTCGGTGACGACGCCGGCCACCGGCGAACGGAACGTCAAGGTGCGCCGTGTGGCGCCGGACGTGACCAGCGCCTTGATCTGTTCGTCCGAAATGTCCCAGTGGCGCAGTCGCGCCAGACTGGCCGCCGCCAGCTCGCGCATGCCCTCCCGGGCCTCGCCGGAGGCGTTCCGCAGGGCGTCCACGCCTTGGGCGGCGACGAGGTATTCACGCTGGGCCGACAGCAGTTCCGGGCTGTAGACGTCGAATAGCGGCTGTCCCTTGCCGACGGTCTGGCCGGTGACATTGGCGTGCAGGCGTTGCACGTAACCCTCGAATTTCGGCGTGACGGAGTAAGTCCGGCGTTCGTCGGGCTCGATGCGGCCGGCGGCGCGCAACACCTTGTCCAGCGAACGGCGGCTGACGGCCTCGGTGCGCACGCCGAGTTTCTGAATCTTCTCGGTGTCGATCCGGATCTGGTCGGCGCCGCCGCGCTCCGGATCGCTGTCGTCGCGGTAGACCGGGACATAGTCCATTCCCATCGGGTCTTTCTTCGGCGTCGGCGAGGTGTCCGGCAGCCCCATCGGGTTCCGGTAGTAAAGGATTTCGCGTTCCTGCCGCTTGCTCTCGCCGACGACGGCCGTTGTCCGTGGCGTGGCTGTCGCCGGAGTCGCCGGCTGCCGCTGGCCGAACCAGTAGCCGCCGGCGGCGGCCAGAGCGGCGATGACGATCGCCGTCAGGCTTGCGCTGGCGGTGGACGCTGTTTTCATGGTTCTTCGCCGACTAGGCGTTCGATTTCGACCAGACGCAGTTGGGCGGCGGTTCCGGCCTTGACCTGATTCAGTCTGGCCTGGCGGATCTGGCGCTGGGCGTCGAGCACGGTCGCGAAGTCTACTTTGCCGGCCGAATAGCCGGCCAGCGCCGAGCGGAAAGTCAGTTCCGACTGCGGCAGAAGGCTGTCGGTGGTCAGGGCCAGCGATTGTCGGGCCGCTTCCAGCCCGGCCACCTGTTCGTGAAGTTCGGCCAGGATTTGATTCGCCACGCCGTCACGACGCGAGCGGGCGGCGGCGAGCTGGGCGTCGGACTCTCTTTCCTGCGCACGGCGACTGGCCTGCTGCAAGGGAATGTTCAACTCGACCATCAGTTCCCATTCCCGGATCGCTCCCTGATATTGGATCGGCGCCACGCCGACCGTGAAATCGGGGTAGCGGTTGCTGTAGGTCAGATCCCGGGTTTTTTCCGCCGTTTTGATTTGCGATTCTTCGGCGCGCAACAAGGGGTTGTTGGCCCGGGCGCGCTGCGCCAAGACATCGAAGCGGGTATTTTCCGGTGCCGGCAGCGGACGGAGCCGCGCCGGTGTCGCCAATGGATCGGTCGCCGACCGACCGAGCAGGGCATTCATGCGGGCGTGCAGTTGCTGGCGCTCGCCGTTCAGCGCGATCAGTTCGCCGCGCGCCGCCGACTGCTCAAGCTGCGCCCGGATGACATCCTGTTGCGCCGCCAGGCCGCTGGCGTAGCGGGCCTGGGCGATTTTTTCGAGGCGCGCCATGAAATCCAGAATTTCTTTGTTGAGGCGCTCGTTTTGTTCGAGGTAGTAAAGCTGGGCGTAGGTGGCCTTGATCTTGCCGGCCAGTTCGTTCCAGCTTGCCGCCGTTCGCCCGCTGGCGGTTTCGGCCTGCGATGCGGCGACTTCGCGCTTCAATTCACGTTTACCGAACCAGGGAAGGTCTTGCATCAGCAGGTAGCGGGTGCTGCCGACGCGTCCCGGCAGGAACGAGGCCGTCTGCTCGCCCGCGCGCGTGATGTCGCGAAGCTCGGTGCGGAACCGTGGGTCGGGCAGGGCGCCGGCGGGAAGTACCCGTTCGGCCGCCGCGTCGGCGTCGAAACGCAGGCCGGCGATTTCGGGATTGCGCGCTCTGGCGGCTTGCAGTAGTCCTTCGACGGTTGCCCCCAGACGTTCGCCCTGTGCGTGGGCGGCGTCCTGTGCGTGGGCGACCGGCGGCAAGGCCAGCGCGGCCACCAGCGCCCCCATCGACAGACGCCGCCAGGTGGTGACGATCACGGCGCGTCCGCCGCGCGCAAGGCGATGTTCAATTGATCGATCACTTCCGCCCAGTCGGCGTCGAGCTGGATCTCCTCGCGCAGCATCGCGGCCTGGGTGGCGCTCCAGAAAGGGGCGTCCTCCAGCCGTACGGCGGCGTCGAGCGGCGCGTGCCGTTCGACGAATTGCCGGATGCTGTCGACGTCCGTCGGCAAGCCGAGTTGGGCGAACAGTTCCGAAAAACAGTGAAAGAAATTATCCATGGTCGTCGACTCCGATGATTGATCGTGGTCGCCAAGGCACTGACGACTGTTTCAGACTCCACTCTTTCGATTTACCGGTCGTCGGCGAAAATTCCGCATCGCCGCCGAGCGCCCTACCGGGCGGGCTGGATGTCGGTGATCACCCATTTGCCGCCTTCGTCAACGACCACGAACCTGATTTTGTCGCCCGTCTTGACCTTGTCCAACAGTTTTTTGTCCTTGACGGCGAACGCCATGGTCATCCCCGGCATGCCAAGGTTTTTGATGTCGCCGTGCTTGATCGTCAGCTTGCCGGCGTCGCGGTCGACCTTGCGGACATCGCCATCGGTCAGCGGCGTCGGCTCTCTCTTGTCGCCGATGCCCGTATTCTGGGCGATGCCGCCGATCGGTGCGCCGACGCTGAGGACCAGGGTGGCGATGAACAGTAGTTGCTGGCGGATAGTCATGCGTACCTCACGGTGACAAACCGGAAATTTGCGTGGGGTCTGGCGTTGGACCGCCAAATCACGGCGGTGATCGCGGACGAGGGCCGGATCGCCATGTTGGTGAACAAAATTGCGTCAGCAATTGTGCGAGGCCGGCGCCGTCGGGAAGCTGTCCGCCAGATTACATTTCCGTAATCCGACGCGCGATGGCCGTCAAACTGCGCAAACTGACGATCGTGCCGACCACGGAGGGCGTTGATGAAGATTCTGATTGTCGAGGACGAAGCCAAAACCGGCGAATACCTTCGCCAGGGACTGGGCGAGGCCGGGTTCGTGGTCGACCGGGCGCGGGACGGCGGCGACGGGCTGCATCTCGCCTTGCAGGGCGAGTACGATCTGGTGATTCTCGACGTGATGTTGCCCGGTCTCGACGGCTGGCAGGTCTTGCGGTCCCTGCGCGGGCGAGGTCTACAGATGCCGGTGCTGTTCCTGACCGCGCGCGATCAGGTCGAAGACCGGGTCAAGGGTCTGGAACTGGGCGCCGACGACTATCTGGTCAAGCCGTTTTCCTTCGCCGAATTGCTGGCCCGGGTGCGAACCATCCTCCGCCGGGGGCGCGGCGGCATCGACACCGTCACCTTGCGCGTGGCCGATCTGGAGCTCGATTTGCTGCGCCGCCGCGCATTCCGCGGCGGGCGGCGCATCGAATTGACCGCCAAGGAATTCGGCCTGCTCGAGCTGCTGATGCGCCGGCATGGCGAGGTCTTGCCCCGATCGTTAATTGCCTCGCAAGTGTGGGACATGAACTTCGATAGCGACACCAACGTCATCGAGGTGGCGATGCGCCGTTTGCGTCTCAAGATCGACGAAGGCCGGGAACCCAAGCTGATTCAGACCGTGCGCGGCATGGGTTATGTGCTCGAAGTGCCCGACCGATGAGCGTGTATTCCGTAATAAACTCAGAAGCCTTCCTTAAAAAACGCCCGCATGGTATGCTCCTTGTTCTTTGGCGTCGCGCTTTATTTCTTGTCGGCTGCGGTTTTTCCCATGAATCGCCGACGAGTCCGCATTGGCTGGTTGCGCGGCGGTTTGATGGTGGTTTGTCCGACGGCGTCGAGTGCTTCTCTCTTCAATAATTGCCCGGACATTCATCACGGCCAGGCTATTTACCAAGTACGCTTGCTGCATCGACAATAGCGGCGTGGAAAGTGCTCGGTCTCTTGTCAAGGTGGCCGAGAGTTGTTTTGATCTGAATCCATTGCAAGGCAACGTCCGATGAAAACCATGGAAATCCAGACTGCATGGGTGGTCGCGGGTCGCGCGTCACAAAACGGCCTCTGTGGATTTCGCATGCCAGTTCAGTTGTCGACGCGGATTTTGTTGGGGCGGAGAGAGGCATGAAAGCCGTGATTCTCGCGGGTGGGCTGGGTACGCGTATTTCCGAAGAGACGAGCGTGAGACCGAAGCCCATGGTCGAAATCGGCGGCAAGCCGATTCTTTGGCACATCATGAAGATTTATTCCCATTACGGGATCAATGATTTTGTTATTTGCTGTGGCTATAAGGGATACGTGATCAAGGAATATTTCGCCAATTATTTCCTGCACATGTCCGATGTCACTTTCGATATGCAACAAAATTCCATGGAAGTCCATCAGCGCTACGCCGAACCTTGGCGGGTGACCCTGGTCGATACCGGTGACAACACCATGACTGGTGGCCGGCTGAAACGGGTGGCCGCCTATCTTGAAGGTGAAGAACTGTTCTGTTTTACCTATGGCGACGGTGTCAGTGACGTAAATATCGCCAAGCTGATTGATTTTCATCGTGCTCATGGGTTGCAGGCGACCCTGACCGCAACCTACCCACCGGGTCGCTTCGGCGCTATCGACATTCACTCGGATCATCGCGTCACCTCGTTCAAGGAGAAGCCAAAAGGCGACGGTGGCATGATCAACGGCGGCTTTTTCGTGCTCTCGCCTAAAGTTCTCTCTCTTATCGGCGGCGACGATACTCGATGGGAACAGGAGCCCCTGGAGTCGTTGGCGGAATCCGGGGAGCTCAAGGCCTATTCCCACGAAGGATTCTGGCAGCCGATGGACACGTTGCGGGACAAAAACCTTCTTGAAGATCTGTGGGCGAGCAACAAGGCGCCGTGGAGGGTCTGGGATTGAATCCGCGGTTTTGGCAGGGGAGGCGCGTCTTTTTAACCGGACACACCGGGTTCAAGGGCGGTTGGCTTTCGCTTTGGCTGCAAAGCCTGGGCGCGGAGCTTACTGGCTATGCGCTCGCGGCGCCAACGACCCCAAGCCTTTTCGAGGAGGCGCGCGTCGCTCAAGGCATGCATTCGATCGAGGGCGATATTCGTGACTTGGCTCGTTTGCAGGAGGCGGTAAAGTCGGCTCGGCCGGAGATCGTGATCCACATGGCCGCCCAGCCGCTGGTTCGCTACTCGTACCATTACCCGGTGGAAACATACGCCACAAACGTCATGGGCACGGTTCATGTGCTGGAGGCGGTGCGCCACACTCCCGGCGTCAGGGCCGTCGTTGTCATCACCACCGACAAGTGCTACGACAACCGGGAATGGGTCTGGGGCTATCGCGAGGGCGACCCCATGGGGGGGTACGATCCCTACAGCAATAGCAAGGGTTGTGCGGAACTCGTGAGTTCCGCCTATCGCTCGTCGTTCTTCAATCCGGCGGAGTTTCCGGCGCACCGTGTCGCTCTGGCCACGGCCCGTGCCGGCAATGTCATCGGTGGCGGCGACTGGGCGGCAGATCGCCTGATTCCGGATATCGTGGCGGCATTCGAAACAGGCCGACCCGTTCATATCCGTAATCCCCGCGCGGTACGTCCGTGGCAGCATGTGCTCGAGCCTCTGCGGGGTTATCTGATGCTTGCCGAGCGTCTGTATGAGGATGGTCCGGCTTTCGCCGAAGGATGGAACTTTGGCCCCGGTGACGAGGATGCCAAGCCTGTCGGCTGGATTGTCGAGCAAATGGCGGCGCGCTGGGGTGAGCTTGCCCGATGGCAACTCGACCAATCCGAGCATCCTCATGAGGCGGCCTACCTGAAACTCGACATTTCCAAGGCGCGAGCGCAACTTCGATGGCACCCGGCGCTTCGTTTGGACGGTGCTCTTGGCCTCGTCATCGATTGGGCCAAGCGGCGTCGTTCTGGAGACGATGTGCGTGCCCTGACTCAAGAGCAGATAGACCATTACCAACGACTAACCAAAAATTAGGAACCATGCAGAACGAACAGACAAGCGCCATCCGTGCCCAGATTGCCAAGCTGGTCGACGACTATGCCGCCATCGCCTTGGCCCCCCAGACGTTCCAGCCCGGGGTCAGCACGATTCCGCCATCCGGCAAATTGATCGGCGCGAGCGAAATCAAGTTGATGGTCGAGGCCTCTCTCGACGGGTGGCTGACAACGGGTCGATTTAACGATGAATTCGAGAAGCGGTTGGCGTCGTTCATTGGTGTCGAGCACCTGATTACCGTGAACTCCGGCTCTTCGGCCAATCTGGTCGCGTTTTCCGCGTTAACGTCGCCGGCGCTCGGCGCTCGTGCGATCAAGCCGGGCGATGAGGTCATTGGCGTCGCCGCCGGTTTCCCGACCACCGTCAATCCCGTTCTTCAGTTCGGCGCCGTGCCGGTTTTCGTCGATGTCGAGCTTGGCACCTACAACATCGATGCCGGCAAGATCGAAGCGGCCATTGGGCCAAAGACCAAGGCGATCATGCTGGCTCACACCTTGGGTAACCCGTACAATCTGTCGGTCGTTACCGCCTTGTGCAAGAAATATGGTCTTTGGCTGGTGGAAGATTGTTGCGATGCCCTGGGGTCGACCTATCAGGGCCGGATGGTCGGTACCTTCGGCGATATTGGCACATTGAGCTTCTATCCGGCGCACCATATCACCATGGGCGAAGGCGGTGCTGTGTTCACAAATGATCCGGAACTCAAGCGGATCGCCGAGAGTTTCCGCGACTGGGGGCGCGACTGCTATTGTCCGCCGGGCAAGGACAACACGTGTGGCAAACGTTTTTGTCGCAAGCTCGGCGACTTGCCCGAAGGTTACGATCACAAATACACCTATAGTCACCTCGGCTATAACCTCAAGATTTCCGATATGCAGGCTGCCTGCGGTCTGGCTCAACTGGCCAGGGCGCCGGAGTTCGTCAGCCGGCGGAAACAGAATTTTGACTACCTCAAGGCCAGGCTGGCCGAGTGTGAAGAATTCCTGATCCTGCCGCACGCAACCGCTGGCTCCGATCCGTCGTGGTTCGGCTTTCCGATCACCTTGAAGCCGGAGGCGCAGGTTGATCGCATCGACCTGCTCAACTATCTGGATCAAAACAAGGTGGGGACCCGCCTGCTATTCGCGGGTAACCTGACGCGGCAACCCTACATGGTCGGTCGGAATTTCCGCGTCAGCGGCGGGTTGACCAATACCGACATCGTGATGAACAACACCTTCTGGATTGGGGTTCAGCCCGCCCTGGAGGAAGAAATGTTGAATTACGCGGCGACGAAGATCGAGAATTTTCTTGGCATCGGATTTTGATTGAGGACGGCAATAAAATGATTAAGGCGATTCCCAATAATCTGTTTGTTTTGGAAATGGCGAACAACCACATGGGCGACATTGCCCACGGTCTGGAAGTCATTCGCCAATTTGGCGACGTTTGCCGAGTTTTCCCGGAGTTCAGCTTTGCCTTCAAGCTTCAGTATCGGGACTTGGATACGTTCATTCACCCGGCGATGCGCGGTCGTGACGATGTCAAGTACGTGAAGCGATTTTCAGAGACGCGGCTCTCACGGGCGGACTTCGACGCCCTGACTGCCGAAATGCGGGCGAACGGTTTTCTGACCATGTCGACGCCGTTCGACGAACCGTCGGTGGATGTGATCGAGGATCAGCAGCTCGATATGATCAAGATCGCCAGTTGTTCGTTTACCGATTGGCCGCTGCTTGAGCGCGTAGCCGCTTCTCAATTGCCGATTATCGCGTCGACAGCCGGCGCCTCGCTGGAAGACATTGATCGCGTGGTCAGTTTCTTGGTGCATCGAAACAAGGATTTCGCTATTTTGCATTGTGTTGGCGAGTATCCGACGGCCGACGAGAAGATGCATGTGGGTCAGATAGACTTCCTCAAGGCCCGCTATCCGGGGGTGCGAATCGGCTTCTCGACGCACGAGGATCCCGCCAATACCGATATCGTCAAGCTTGCCATGGCCAAGGGCGCGCAGATTTTCGAAAAGCACGTTGGTGTGCCTACCGACGCGTATCCTCTCAATGCTTATTCGGCAAGTCCGGCGCAGGTGCGCGGCTGGCTTGAAGCAGCACGGTATGCGCTGACCGTTTGCGGCGTTGGCGATAGTCGCCTGCCGGAAAATCTCGCGGAAAAGGCCAGCCTGCGCTCGCTACGTCGCGGTGTTTATGCCCGTCGCGATATTCAGGCTGGCGAGACAGTGCGACGGGAGGATGTCTATTTTGCCTTCCCGCCGGAGGAAGGGCAGATCACGACAAACGATTGGTCGAAGTACGCCTCCTTTACGGCACAGGCGCCTATTGCCCGGGATGTGGCGCTGTCAGCAACCAACACCCAGTATGTCGATGTCCGTTCAAAGGTTTGGGATGCCGCGCAGCGCGTAAAGGCGTTATTGGCGGAAAGCCGCATCGTCGTGCCAGGTGGCGTCGATCTTGAGCTTTCCCATCACTATGGAATTGAGCGCTTTGATGAAGTTGGCCTGACCATGCTTACCGTTGTGAATCGCGGCTATTGCAAAAAGCTGCTGGTGTCTTTGCCCAACCAGGCTCATCCGGAACAGTTCCACAGGCAGAAGGAAGAGACCTTCCATGTGCTGTTCGGGCAGGTCGATATTACCCTTGACGGCCAAACGCGAACGTACAGCCCTGGCGACGTCGTTAATGTCGAGCCAGGCGTCAGGCACGCCTTCGTTAGTTCCACGGGCTGTATTATCGAGGAGATTTCGTCGACGCATTATGTCAACGATTCCTATTACACCGATGAGGCGATCAGCGCCAACCCGGCCCGCAAGACGCTTCTGACCTACTGGATGAGTTGAGCACGATGTCAGTCAATCAGATCTGTCGGGTTGCCGATTACCTGATGTCGCGTCTGGCCGAGCTTGGCGTTCGCGATGTGTTTTTCCTGCCAGGTGGCGGGGCCATGTACCTCGACGATGCGCTCGTTTGCGAGAAGAGGCTGACACCGGTTCCTTGTCACCACGAACAAGCTTGCGGAATCGCCGCGGAAGCAAATGGACGGACGAATGCCGCGGGTTTTGGCGTTGCCTTGGTCACCACAGGTCCGGGCGCGACCAATACGTTGACGCCCGTGGCGGGCGCGTGGATCGAGTCGCTGCCGTTGCTGATTATCTCCGGACAGGTTAAAAGGCCCGACAGTCTGCGTGGTCGCCCATTACGTCAAAGTGGCGTGCAAGAGGTGGACGTCGTTTCGATGGTCAGGCCGGTTACCAAGTATGCGGTGACCGTTCAGGATCCAATGAGCATCCGCTGCTGCTTCGAGGAGGCGATCTGGCATATGCGGAACGGCCGTGCTGGCCCGGTCTGGCTGGACGTACCCTTGGATGTGCAGGCGGCGCCGATCGATCCATCCGCGCTGCCGGGATTCGTCCCGTCCAGGGAAGCGGGTTGGCAAGACGACTTGCGCTCGTCCATCGACAAGTTGCAAACGCTGCTGGTGACAGCCAAGCGGCCACTGATTCTGGCGGGGCATGGCGTACGCATAGCGGGTGGCGAAACCATCTTTCAGCGGATCGTTGAACGGTTGGGAATTCCCTGCGTATTCACTTGGAACGCCTCCGATCTGCTGCCTTGGCGGCACCCGCTGTATGTCGGCCGACCGGGCGTGGTCGCGGCGCGCGCGCCAAACTTCGCCGTCCAGAACTGCGATTGCCTCATCAGCGTAGGCTGCCGGCTGGACAATATCATTACCGCCTATAACCCGAAGGGATTTGCCCGAGCAGCAACGAAGGTCGTTGTGGATGTAGATGCCAACGAACTCGCGCGGCACGAGTTACCCATCGACCTGCCTATCCGCGCCGATGCCAAGCTGTTTCTCGAGGCTTGGGAGAGTCAGAACTTGCAAGGGGGCGATTGGCAGGCATGGCGTGAACGCTGCGGTTCGTGGAAAGATCGCCATACGCCTCTCGATGGACGCGTCTTCGAGGCGGGTGGCCCGATCAGTCATTATCAGTTCGTTGACGCGCTTTCCGAGGCCATTCCAGAAGGCCGTTTGGCGATTACCGGCAGTTCTGGCCTTGCCGTTGAAGTGTTTTATACCGTTTTCCGCAACAAATCAGGCCAGCGGATGTTTCTTACCTCTGGACTCGGTTCCATGGGTTATGGTCTGTCCGCCGCCATCGGTGCCTGCATTGGAGCGGAGCGTTGCCCGACGGTGTGTATTGAGAGCGATGGCAGCCTGATGCTCAATCTCCAGGAACTGGCCACGCTCAAGTCGCTCAATCTGCCGATCGTGCTGCTGATCATGAACAATAACGGCTATGCGTCGATCCGTAATACGCAGCGTAACTACTTCGCCGGGCGCTATCTCGGCTCGG
The DNA here is from genome assembly GCA_029776255.1 of Pseudomonadota bacterium. Classification (GTDB taxonomy): domain Bacteria; phylum Pseudomonadota; class Gammaproteobacteria; order Burkholderiales; family Rhodocyclaceae; genus Accumulibacter. The sequence continues at coordinate 58,080 of JAKOTN010000120.1, read as the reverse complement.
GGCCCGATTCGGGTCTTTTTATCCCCGATTTCGTGGCGCTGGCCGAATCCATGGGCTTGCCGGCCCGGAGAATCTCCACGCCGCAGGCCTTGTCGTCTGGCCTGGCCGAGGCGCTGGGCCAGTGTGGCCCGGTTATCTGCGAGATTCGTCTGCAAAGCGATGAAACGCTCTCACCAAAGGTTGCCGCGATTCCACAACCGGATGGATCCATCGTGTCGATGCCGCTTGAGGATATGAGTCCGCTTTTGACCCTGACCCAACTCGAGGAGGAAATGATCGTCGACCTCGACAAAAGGTCGCGGATCATTGATCGCGGTGGATAGGCGCGTGGTTCCGATGCCAGCGGGCGATGTCGATACGAAAAAAATCTCCCTGTTTGTTACCGGGGGGACAGGGTTCTTCGGCCGTTCGCTGCTGAGATATTTGGCCCGGATGAATGACGCGGCGGGCAGTACACCTGTGTCGGCCACCGTGTTATCACGTTCGCCGGCCCGTTTCCTGGCGCTGTATCCAGAGTTTGCCGATCTTCCCTGGCTTTCCTTCCATACGGGTGACGTTCTTGGAGATCTATCCGGGTTTCCTGAAGACCAAGAATTTTCTCATGTGTTTCACGCAGCGGCCGATTCGACGCTGGGTCCGCGAATGGCGCCGCTTGATCGGTTCGAGCAGATCGTGGCGGGTACTCGCAACATGCTCGACCTCGCGGTAAAGACAGGGAGCAAGCGTTTTCTGCTGACAAGTTCCGGTGGTGTGTATGGCCCACAACCGCCTGGGCTCGAGCGCGTGCCTGAAACATTCCTGGGCATGCCGGACCCACTTTCCGCGCACAATGTCTATGGCGTCGCAAAGCGTGCCGCCGAGCATCTGTGCGCACTATACGGTGAAACGCATGGTTTGACGACCGTAGTGGCACGCTGCTTTGCTTTTGTCGGGCCGGATTTGCCGCTGGATGTTCATTTCGCGATCGGAAATTTTGTCCGTGATGCATTGGATCGCCCGGAAGTGGTCGTCAATGGCAACGGTAGTCCCCTTCGCTCTTATCTTTACCAAGATGACCTTGCTCATTGGCTCATGACGTTGCTGACCAAAGGTCAGGGTGGCGAGGCCTACAACGTGGGTTCAGACGAGGCGATCAGCATTGCCGATCTTGCCCATTTGGTACGTGATTTGCTCGCTCCAGGCAAGCCGGTGCGGGTAAGGGGAGTCGCCGACGACAATGCGGCTGCTCGAAATCGCTACGTTCCGAACATAGACAAAGCGCGTCGCGATCTGGCGCTTCAGGTTTCGACGCCGCTTGAGAAAGCCATCCGGCTAACGGCAGCGGGGGGCGGCGGGAATTTTGCAAAGCAGGTCGCTTATGAATAGCCAAATTACCGACGTGATCTTCGATCTCGACGGAACGCTCATCGATTCGGCGCCAAGCATTCTTGCCTGTTTCGCTGAAACCCTCGCGGCTCAAGGTATCGCACCCGTGTTGCCACTTACCGATGCGTTGATCGGGCCACCTCTACGCGACACGTTGCGTAGGCTCTCAGGTGTCGAAGAGGCGGGTCGGCTAGAGATCATGATCGAGAATTTCAAAGAGCGGTACGATTTCAGCGGCTACAAGGCCACGGTCGTTTTTTCGGGCGTCGATGAGATGTTGCGAGAGCTTCGCGATGCTGGAATGCGTCTGCACATCGCGACCAACAAACGCTTGCGGCCGACACGCCTGATTCTCTCGCATCTCGGCTGGACCGACTTGTTTGGCGCCGTATATGCGCTCGATTTTCGGACGCCGTCGTTCCGCAGTAAAAGCGAAATGCTTTCGGAACTCGTGCAGGCGGAGGGCATTACGCGTTCCCGGGCCGTGTATGTGGGCGATCGGCGGGACGACAGAACCGCCGCCGCCGATAATGCTCTCGGATTCATCGCCGCCGCATGGGGATATCGAGATGAAGAGATGTTATCTGATTGTGATGCGGAGAGCGCAGCTGAACCGAGCCTTGTCCGTCAGCGATTGAGGTTGGGGTTTCACCGATAATTTCGTGGATGCGGCACGTAAAATTATCGTTGCATGACTCGAACTGGACGGGGTTCAGGGATTTTTGCTTATACACAGGGATGCGCCATGAATATTGAAACATTTTTCAACAACGACGAGGCCAAGCGCTTTTTCTTTCCCGGAAAAGTATTTATCGGCAGCGGAGTAGCCGAGAGAGCAGCCGAACTAATAAGCCAATACAATTCGATCGCAATAGTTGTTGACCGCGCATTCTCGAATTCCTTACTTTATGAACGGCTTATTGAAGCTGGTAAGGAGGGAGGACTGGTGACATGGGTTGTCCAGGGTGCTCCATACGCTCAAGACATTGTCGAATTTATTGGGCGAATGGGGGAGATTCCGGACGTTGTTGTTTCGATTGGTGGAGGAAGTGCTGCGGATTTCGCAAAGTCAATAATTCTCCATGCTTTGTTTGGCACTATTGATGGGATAGGCGTTGGAAACAAGCTAGGCCTAGAGCCGAAGGCGGGTGCGAAGCGTCCAACGTATATTGCTATTCCCACCACTGCGGGTTCGGGTGCAGAGGCCAGTCGCTACTTTGTGACATATGACAAACATACTCATGGGAAAGTTTACGGAAAAACATGGCAGATTGTCGCCGACTGGATATTCTTGGATCCAAAATATCTAGCCGCCATGCCGGAATCCACCCTTGCTGCATGTGCTTTCGACGCTTTTTTACATTTTTTTGAAACGTTTGTTGCAAAACATGAACGCTCGTCATTTGGTGAGATGTTTTCGCTAGACGGAATACCAAGGATAATGAAAGCGCTTGACGACGCCATTAACCATGGCGAACGTAATGCCAAAACACATGAAGAGCTTCTTTACGCAGCTACATTGGCTGGCATGGCAATATCTAATGTTCGCACGGGAAATATTCACGAGGCTGCGGGCGCTTTGTTGGAACTTACAGAATTGAGTCATCCAGAGACACTTTTTGTATTTTTTCGCGATGCGGTCGAACAATATGTCAAGGCAATTGAGGACCGGGAAAATTTGTTGCTTTCACATTTGCGTTTGCTGCCGGTGTTCGCAGAATTTTCCTCACTAGAAGATGTTGTTCTTTGGTGGGAGAAAATATTTTTAAAAACCGGGTTGGATGCGAGAATCAGGAAAGCTATTGCCGAATTGAAACCATCCTCATACAAGGTGCACGATCACGTGTTCCAACGCGTCTACTCGGACAAGGTTTGGATCAACAAGGAAAGTCCATTACCGTTGGATGAAAAAGAGATCCGACGCTTCATTGAGCGTTCGCTCAACCGCTTTGGCCTTTCAGTATGAGAAACTCCGGTGTCAGGCAGATAATACTTGTGAAAGTCATTATGGAGTCAATGCGTCGTGATTGAACTATTGGTAGCAGCATCTTTTGTATCGCTGCCCCGCTTGGCGCCCGTCCTCGAAAGGTTTTCGCAGCTTGGCAAGCTGATATGGCTTGGCGAAGACTCGTCGACCGTCGCTTCGAATCTTCCCGCTGCGCCGAGAGTGGCCGGTGTTGCAGAGCTTGAGGCGGGTTCCCGTCTTATCTTGCTAGTGGCTCCACCGGCCGAGGAGATTGTCGATGAAGACGGTCACGTGTTACGAGTTATTGAGCGACATTCAATTGCTGTCGCTGGCAGTGAGGCGGCACTGATTGTTGACGATTTCGCGCAACTGGAACTACTCGCCGAAATACACAACTATCCGGGATTCAGGCAGCTATTGCAGTGCCGTGGCTGGACTGCCAGCGATTTCCGTAGTGCGGTGCTTGATCGCTATGGTACTGCCATTGAGGCTCTTCGAACTCAACGACGTGCCGCGATATTTGGTGCGCAGCGCCTTGGCGAGGAGGTGGTAGAGAGCTTGCGGGCATCCGGCATTGTGCCGATAGCGTTTGTCGATAACAGCCCGGGCAAGCAAGGGCTCTCTATCAGCGGACTCCCTGTTTTGTCGTTGTCTGAGATATCCGATAAATCCATTCCCTTCGTGATCGCGACCACGAGGTTTGCAAGCAGTATCACGCGCCAGTTGGCGCACGAGGGCTTTTTCCATATTCTTCCTTATTCGGTGATGTCGCTGGTCGATGAGCCGCGTTACCCTGATGAGATTCCTTATGTTGGTATTCAGCAGGATTTTGCCGAACATTGGGCGCGCTACTTTGGCCTTTTCCTGGCTCTGTCGGACGACAAGTCACGCGATGTATTAGACGGACTGATCCATTATCGTCTGAGTTACGACTCACTTATGGCGGATGCCGTTGCTGATGAATACGCACGCCAGTATTTCGACGCCGAACTGATTGAATTCGACGGCGCAGATGTGTTTGTGGATCTCGGCGGCTACGATGGTGATACGGCTGAAAAATTCATTCAATATAGCGGTGGGTTTTATACCAAAATTTACGTTTTCGAGCCCGACAAGAACTTGCTGCGTCGCGCGGTTGGTCGTCTTCAGGCGTACAAGGCGGTCGAATTCGTTCCTGCCGGCGCCTATTCGAGAGACGGGGAATTAAGATTCGCCGCCTCGGGCCGCACTAACGGCGCTATATCGGACGTCGGCGAACTGGTTATCCCGGTTCGGAAGCTTGATAGCACGATTAGCGAGGCTCCGTCACTGATCAAGATGGACATTGAAGGCGCGGAAACCGAAGCCCTGCTTGGAGCAGCGAATCTGCTACGCACGTTTCGGCCAAAGCTGGCGATTGCCGCGTACCACTACGCGCCTGATCTCTGGCGTCTTGTAGAGGTGGTTCGCGAGATTAACCCGACCTACCGTTTTTACTTGCGCCACTATTCGGAAACTGGACTGGAAAGTGTCATTTATGCAGTCTGAGCCGAACAAAACGCCGGCCCAGGCGCTTCCACCAGTCGGTCGCAGAAAAAAAATCACGATCATGACTCCTTGCTACAACGAGGAAGCGGGAATCGAAGAATGCTATCTGGCAGTAAAGTCTTTTTTTGCCGAGCAGCTGCCCGAATATGACTACGAGCATCTCTTTATTGACAATTGTTCCCAAGACAGGACGGTCAATATTTTGCGCGACATTGCCGCTGGTGACCGTAACGTAGGAGTCATTATCAACTCCAGAAACTTCGGACCCAATCACTCACCGTATCACGCGATTCTCGAGGCTCGCGGCGATGCGGTGATACCCGTCGTGGCGGATTTGCAAACACCGGTAGCGACGATTCTTGAATTCGTCCGCTTGTGGGAGCAGGGATTCGACATGGTATTGGGAATTCGGGTTGGCATGTCGGAGGCGCGTTGGCTTCGAATTTCGCGAGATATGTATTATCGAATCATGTCTCGCCTCTCGCACATCGATCACTATCATGGCTTCATCGGTTTTGGCTTGTTCGACCGTAAAGCGGTAGACGTTATGCGGCGGCTCGTGAATCCAAATCCCTATTTTCGGCGAATCATTTCAGAGATTGGTTTCAGTAAGGCGTTCGTCGAATATATCCAGCCACTACGTAAGCATGGAAAGTCGCGTCTGAGTTTTCCAGATCTTCTGGACTACGCGATTCTGGGTATGGTCAGTTGCAGCAAGGTTCCCTTGCGCCTCATGACCGTTTCTGGACTAGTGGTCTCCGTAGTCAGTCTGTTCGTCGGCCTCTGCTATTTGGCCTTGAAGCTCATCCATTGGGATTCTTTCGCCTTGGGGACCGCGCCGCTGCTGATTGGAATGTTCTTCTTCGCAGCGATTCAGATCCTTTGTCTTGGTATGATAGGCGAATACGTAGGTGTGATTTTCGATCACGTTCGGAATCGCCCGCTGGTAATCGAACGCGAACGGATCAATTTTGATTGAGATTCCATTGTGGAAATAACTTCATCATCCAACAGGACTTATAGATGACGGAACCGGGAAAGACCGTTCTATCTTCTGGTCTGCCGAGCCAGTTGTGGCAATGGCTGGTGTTGCCGGTATTGGTGGCGGTCGCCGCATTCCAGATGCAGCACTCCGTAGCACTGATCGGGTTGGATCTCCACCATGATACGTTCATGTTCGATGCCGCTCGGCGGTTTCTCGATGGGGAACTTCCCTTTAGGGATTTCTTTTATCAGTACAACTTGGCTACCGTATTCTTCCATGCTCTTGCATTGAAGATGTTGGGGGTGCAGATTGCTTCGCTGAAGATTGCAACGGCGGTTTCTTACACAGTCATCGCTGTTTTGTTATATGTCAGCGTTGCCGTTATCAGGCCTGGCCGATGGGCGCTAGCTGCCGCGTTGCTGTGGAGCGCACTTAGTCCTTTTTACATGCCGGCGCTCAACGGCTACCACGCGTGGTCTACTGTTTACATGATGACGGCCGTGATGGGTGGTGCTCTTTGTATGGCGATGGCTCTCACCGGCAGACCATTTTTTTGGGCTTTGTTGTCTGGTGTCTGCTTCAATCTGGCATTTTGGTTTAAGCAGGTGGCGGGCCTGCAGATTCTCGTTTTACTGGCCTGGATCGTGTACAACGCGTTGCGTCTCTCCGTTTCAGATTCTGGCCGTCGATTTCAAGTGATGTTTTTCGGTATCGCACTTGGCGGTCTGGTATCGTCGATTCCTTTCTTTACCTATTTGTATCAGCACGCCTTGTTTGAAGACTGGTGGCGATCGGCTTTCGTTTTTAATGGGTTTTTTGCTGCTTCAGGACATTCTGCGTCGGGTCTGACTGCGGTAATCCGGACCTTTTTTCCGGTAACTCGCGAACTGGGATACCTCTCGGTTCTCTGGGCACTGCTGCCACTTTGTCTTGTTGCGATCATAATTGAACGCCAACCCTTTGAAGGCAAGTCATTGTTTTTGAGTTCCAGCGAACGTGATTTCGCTGCTTCGCTCTTCGCCGCACTGTCGATCGCTGGCTGGCTCGAATATTTCCCTTTGGCGCATGCTTTTCACACCCACTTATTCATGGCGCCGATGTTCGTTCTACTGGCGCTATATTCTGATCGAGTGGCACAGAAATCATTTTTTTTGGTCAGGGGACGCTGGTTCTTGGTGACGTTGCTCGCGATCTCAGGTGTGGCGCTGGCCTACGAGGCCACTCGGCATCTACATGGTTTGAAAGAAAAAGTCAGCCAGCCGACGGTAATTCTAAAAGGAGAAACGCCTGCCAGCGGCCTTCACCTTACGTCAAACCATGCACGCGTGTTTTCCGCTTTTTACGATACTTTGTTGACCACATGTAAGGCGGCAGCCGATTCACAGTTTGTACCTATGTCAGTCGATCCCCTGAGGGCATTGTTGCCCTCCAGCAATTTAAAGTACACCGATTTCAAGATGGGAGTGAACTGGACGTGGCCGAACGAGATCGTCGAGCCAGGTTTCAACAAGCGTTTGGCGCTGAAAATCTCTGAGCGCAAAGCGCCAATTTACGCGGACTCCCTTATCGGCTTGCCAGGATATATACCCGTTGCTTTGCTGGACATGGAGTCGCCGATTACCGCAAGCCATACCCTTTATGCGCCTTCCGCTGATTTGACGCTTGTCGAGCCCCCGACGAATCTTGTCACCGATGGCGTCATTTACTTGTCGAGCAAAGCCTTTCCGATACCTGAGCAGTCGGCCATTACTCAGTTCGAACAACCGCTCTACCTGAGTTTTCTACGGCTCAATAATGTAGATGGGATCAATGCCGACGATATTGCTCACCTACATGTCTCGATTGTCCGGCCAGCGGATTTCCCCTCCAGTTTGTCGAAGTTCCAGTACGAATATTATGTGAAGGCTGTGCCAGGTGCGTCGGCTGCGAAAGTGGCCGGGATGTACGAAAGTCATCGGAAAGGTCACTACGAATTGAAGTGGCCGCTTGCTCGCGAACAGACGCTGGTTCTTGCCAAATTCATGTTGTCGCAAGGGAAGTTGTTTGAGGATCAGAATCGTCCGATGTTCTTTACGACGCTCGCGTCTACACAGGATCACCGACCATTTTTAGCCAAGAAAGCGGCGGATGAGGATGAAGTGAGGATCTATTGGGCGCGTTCATGGTTCAAAGGGTTGATCTCCACGAAGACCAGACCCGAGGTGAGTACTGCATATTTCCTGGCGATCCCTGCCGGGGTCGTTCACGTGAACGAGGAGGCGGTTCTTTACGTTCAGGTCGTCATGAAGGACAACACCACGCGGAGTTTCTACCTTCACTATATTCCGACATGAATCTTCAATTTGGCACGCTTGGAGCAAGCGTCCGCCGTATCCTGGCGGAGCCGACAAAAATTCGCTATTTGCTTGCCGGGGCGTGGAATACTTTCTTCGGATATGCCGTCGGGTTAGCTCTTTATTACGGATTTGAAGGGCGTGTTCATGTGGTCGAGGTCGGCATCATGGCGAATGTCCTGGCGATTACCATGGCGTTCGTGACTTACAAACTATTTGTGTTTCGAACCAGGGGAAACTGGCTCGTCGAGTATTTTCGGGCCTATCTGGTGTACGGGGCGACTGGGATCATGAGCATCGGGCTTCTTTGGTTACTCGTTGGCGGTTTCGGGTTGCCGTTCTGGCTTGGCCAAGGCTTGACACTTGTGCTCACCGTGGTCGCCTCTTACGTTTTTCATGCGCGTTTCACATTTAAGGTTTCACCAGTTAGGCAGGTAAACCGGGAGTAAGCGAATGCCTTTTCCTCTTGGGAGAACACCACGGTGAGAGTGGTCAATCAAGGGCGCTGGGCCGCAAACGCCGCTGTTCGTGCTGCAATTTCTCGTTCAGTCACCCAAAGAGGGAGTGTATGAAATTACGACTTGTGTTTGCACTGGCGATGATCGCTGTCCTTTCCAATCCGGCCTATGCCTACATTGATCCAGGTACCGGTAGCCTGCTCCTGCAGGGTTTGCTCGCGCTTATCGTGGGCGCGCTAGCGACAATAAAGCTTTACTGGAAGACTATTTCCGATGTCGTTGCGCGGTTGTTCGGAAGACGCCAGCCTTCAGATCGGAAATGACGCTCTGCGCCACCCTCCATGAGCAAGGATCGTTCCGCGATCCGCGGGGCAGAGTATATAGTCATGACGGGAGAATTTTTCGCGCTATTGCTCCGAAGGCGCTAGGTGATTATCGCTGGCTTATGGACAGCGGGCTGTATTCGCGCCTTGTGGGTAAGCGATGGTTGACTGCGGCTGTTGAGATCGAAACCCCAAGTACACAAACCGGATCGCTGGTGATTGAGCATGAAAAAATTCCTTTTGTATCCTACCCGTACGAGTGGACCTTCTCTCAGCTCAAGGCGGCGGCAGTGCATCAGTTGGATGTCCATCTCGAGGCACTTGATCACGGGGTCACCCTCAGCGATGCGAGTGCCTACAACGTACAGTTCATTGACGCCAACCCGATCTTTATTGATGTACTTTCGTTCGTCCGGTATCAAGAAGGGATGTTTTGGGCCGCTCATCGCCAATTCTGCGAGCACTACCTGCATCCTCTTCTGTTTACTGCTAAATTCGGCATTCCATTCAATAATTGGCTTCGCAGCAACATAGAGGGGCTGAGTGGACAAGATCTCGTCAGACTGCTGCCATTGCACTATAAACTTTCTCTCCGCACCTTTCTCAATGTCACTTTGCCATGTTGGCTGCAGCAATCCTCCTCGACTAACGACGCAGCCGTTCAGCGCGCTACTAAGCGGCATCTCTCGAAAGCGGCGCTGAAATTGATGCTGACCAGTTTGCGCGACTGGATTTTAACCATGAATCCAAAAGCCGGTAAGACGACATGGAGCCGCTATTACGAAAAAGACCATAACTATTCAGAGGTCGAGGCCGGGGTCAAGCATCGAATCGTTTCCGAATTCATCGCGTACAGGGCGCCGAGAACCGTTTGGGACATGGGCTGCAACACGGGGATTTTCTCGGAAACGGTGTTGGCCGCCGGTGCAAGGCGCGTGATTGGTTTCGATTTTGATCAAATGGCTCTTGAAGGCGCATACCGAAGAGCCAAGGAAAAGAAACTCGCTTTTCTGCCTCTTTTTCAAGATGCCGCAAATCCAAGTCCCAATCATGGTTGGAATGGAGCAGAGCGAAAATCCCTTTTTTCCCGGAATAACGCGGATGCACTAATCGCTCTGGCCTTCGAACATCATCTCGCAATCGGCCGTAACATTCCTCTCGACCAGTTGGTTGCCTGGCTGGTGTCGTTGGCGCCCGTCGGCTTGGTGGAATTCATCCCGCGCGGTGATTCCAATCTTGATCGGCTTTTACGTCACCGGGAGGACATTTTTGAGAACTATACGGAAGCCAATTTTCGATCAGCGATCGAGGACGTGGCGCAAGTCGACAGGGTAGACGTCATCTCTACCTCCGGACGGAAACTTTACTGGTACTCAAGGCGGGCCTAAGGGCTGCCTCACTTTCGTTTTCTGTTTTTTTCCCCAGTCATTTTTTCCGAGTCATCGTACGGCGATGCAGATTCTCAACAGATTCCAGGTGCGAAAAGTCTGGCAGAAGCTGACAGCCATCTCGTCAACGTATCTGGCTTTTTTGCTCTTCGTTATCATCCCTTTTTTTGAGTACTGCATCCGCCGTACAACGATCGTTCACTATTATCTTGGCGACAGTGTCAGCAATTACATCGGTCTATTCGCTGTCATATGGGCCGCGTCGTCGTTAGTCATCATCCTGAACAGAGGCCTCCTGAAGATCATTCCGCTTTTGCTATTGGCAGGAGCGATCGCCTTTTATTGCCATTATTTCCCATACCCGGAACTTAGTATTTTGGTGGCTTTGGGATTGATGTGTCTGGTGGAGTTAGACAAAAAAACTACCTTTCTTACAAACTCGTTGATCTTATTTTTAGGACTCTTGTTTTTTCTATACGCCGTATTCGGCATCCAGGCCAATCGAAGCCGCTTGCCGACGAAACCAATCAATACGGTCATTCTGGTATTCGACGAGTTCGGTCTCGAACAGGTAGGAGGCTATCACCTCCTTGAAGATAAAACCCGGTTTCCGAATTTCAGCGCGATCATGGCGACGTCCGACATCTATCACAATGCTGTTGCCAATAATTCATATACCGAGAAGGCTGTGCCCGCGATCATTGCCGGGAGACACGCGAACCTGATTGGGGGCGGTTTTTACCGTGGGCCTTCGCTATTCGAATTGTTCAGACGAACCCACCGTATGCATGTGGTCGAGCTTGTCGATACCTTTGAACACCAATTCGACGGTCGTTTTGCGGATCGCGTTGGAAAACTGTTTAAGCATTATCTCGGCGCGGTTTACCGGACGCCCCGGATTGACGGAATATCGGATCTTGTGACGATTGCGGCCAGTCCAGACAAATTTTCGACTAACCGCAGTCGGTTGCTCGCAGATGAACTTGTTCCGGCGGACCAGGGCGATCATCGCCCTTTTTTCTATTTTCATCATCTACTCGCGCCTCACAGACCGTATCAGTGGAACGCGGCGTATTTTTATAACCAGAACGAAACCGCCGATGTTCTTTTCAGATCCGAATTGGATGAGAACACGAGGTCATTGGTCAATATGACGAATTATAGAGAGCGGTACATTGATCAGCTGAAGCGGATCGACCAGGAACTTGGACGCCTGACGGATGCGCTCCACGAGAAAGGTGTTTTTGACGATACCGAGATCATTCTCACATCGGATCATGGCATTTCCTTCGATCCTGGAAAATCGGCACGGATGCTGGAGCCTGGCAACGAAATATCGATCCAATTTGTCCCTTTGATTGTAAAACACAGGGCACAGGTGACGCGTCGCGATGTTTACGAGCCGATTTCCAATTTGGCGGTCCATCGCCTGGCATTGGAAGCGAATGGGGGCGCGCGCAAGGGTGAGAAACAGCCTGGCACGGGACGCGAGTGCTTCTGGCTCTTCAACTGCGTCGCCGCGCCGGAATTGAGTGCCTTTGTCACTAATGTCGCCGACTACGAAAAAAGGGTGGCAAAACAAGGCGCGCAATTTGAGCGTCAATTGCTTCCGGAAGGGAGGGCGTCAGATCTCACAGTGCCTGAGCTTCCAGAGGCTATCAGCGACTACGCGGAGATTGAGCCAGGTTTTGGAAATATCGATTCGGTTACCGATGATTCCAATTATTATCCCTTTAATCTGGTTTTTAGTTTTCACGGAACGACCCCTCTGGGAAAAACCCTCTATGCGTTCGTTGACAATAAACCGTGCGCGTCGATTGAGATTGACAAAAAATCAGAGAAGTATTCCGTTTATTGCTCGCTTCCCTTTCCCAAGCATGCTTCACAATTGGATTTTTATCTTTTTGACGGCATCCGGATGACTTATTTGCCAAAGAAGCTGGGTTATAATCATTTTTTGTCATCCAAATGGAGCGGCGCATGGCGGGAAATTTATAATGCCGCGCCATCAACCTATGCCTCACCATATGCCGCGCATAGGATTTATCTGGCTGAGAATCATCGGGAGATAATCTTTGTGGATGGAAAAACGGAAAACATTGATCAGCGAGTCGCCTTCCCGAGCGATTTCGATTTTGACGCCATTCATTTATATGACGTCAACTTCCTGCTTACTAGCAAAAAGTCTGGACAGGTGCTGGTTTTCAATTATCGGCGTTGATGATTGACTCGTCATGGGTAAACTGCCGCGCCACTGCGGGATCCGGGATCGCCTAAAGGGCGATGTTGGCTTGGGGGTCGACAGCTCAATGGGGTGGCATCTCGCCCACCGCGCTTCGACCAACAGGAACTATGTGATTGAAGGAGAATTTTTTGCCTACCAGCAGCACCCTCAAGCATCCCTACTACATCATTTCCCCACGCTACGTCAGAACTTCAGGCGGAGTTCGTGCGCTCTTTCGCCTTGCCGATCTCATTAACAAGGCCGGCGGTTCGGCGTTTGTATATCTCCGTCCGTGTTTCAATCCGGATCTGGCGTCGTCTCCGATGGACGTGGCGCCGTTCCTCAATCAGCGGATTGTTGATTATCATTTCCAGAATGGGCTGACACCGATTGTTGTCTATCCGGAAACCGTGCGTGTGTCGAAGTTTTCGCCGCCCGTTCGGGTCCGTTATCTACTGAACTACAACGAATTGTTGTTCCGCAACGATCCACTTGAGGCAGACGATTATCTCTTGTCTTTCAGCCGAGCCATCGCGGATCAGATACAAGTCGATAAGCCTCGCCAGATACTTTTTCTTCCAGTTTCCGATCCGTTTTTTTTCTGCCCGCCGCAAGCGCCCGTGAGGCGCTCCGGCGGCGTGTACTATGCTGGAAAGTTCAAGTACCACTTTGGTGGACAGACCTTTCCGATCACCGAGGGAATGACGGAAATCACGCGTGATCGGCCGGATTCCCAAACGCCGGAGCAGATACGCGCACTCTTTCAGCGTTCGGAATTCTTCTATTCCTACGAAGACTCAGCACTAGCGCTGGAGGCCATTCTCTGTGGGTGTCCTACGGTTTTTCTTCCCAACGCGCATTTTCAAATCCCTTTGGGTGCCAAGGAGTTAAAAGGACTCGGCTTCGCATGGGGTGATTCTCCCGATCAACTTCGCCACGCGAAGGAAACCGTGGTTGCGGCGCGTGCGGAACATCTCCGGAGATTGGACGAAATTCAGGATCAGGTTCGGGCGTTTATGGTGGATACCCAGGCCATCGCAGCGAACCGGCCGTATGAAATGCCATTCGCCGGCGGAGTGTTCAAATCCCCTGGTTTTCTTCGCCGACTGCTGGATGTGGGCCCGTTCCTGCGGGACGTCATCGAAGACCGGGGTTGGGCGGGCACGCTAAAAACGGTGGCAAAACGGGTCGCGGCGCGGCGGTTCAACGTCTGATTGGCGATGCGTTCTCTTGCCTCGGCCCACATCGTTCTGCTGCAGAAGGTCTGGCAGGCGGCTTCCGGCTTCGTGACCGCCTTGCTGGTGACCTGTTTTCTGTCTCCGACCGAGCAGGGCTTTTATTACGCCATCGGTAGCCTGCTTAGCGGCTACGTCCTACTGGATCTCGGACTCTCGCCTTTATTGGTGCAGATTTCGGCGCGGATGTTTCCTGGCCTGACCATCGGGACAAGTGGGCAGGTGGCACCATTCGGCCATACCCGGACCGCTTTCCTGGCGTTGGTCGCCTGGAGCCGGCGCTGGTATGCACGTGCGAGTCTGTTCGCGTTGCTCTTGATTCCCATCGGCTATCTGTATTTCTCGCTGGCGAGGATCGGTCAGGAGGACATCGGTTGGCAATGGCCCTGGCTGCTGGCCGTGCTCGGCGTTGGGCTAAGCCTGCCCGCGTATCCGACGCTTTCCATTTTGGAGGGCACCGGGCGCGTGTCGGAAGTCTACCTGTTGCGCTTGCTCCATTACGCGCTGGGTGCCGTGCTTGCCTGGGTGCTGCTGGTCATCGGTCTAGGCCTCTATGCGCCTGCGATGGCACCCTTGGCGGTCGCGTTCACCACCTTTTTCTGGTTGCGGCTCCGCTATAAGGATCTGTTTGGTGGCTCCGGGTCCAGGTCCGGTTCGGAATTTTCCTGGCGCGAACAGGTCTGGCCACTGCAGAGGCGTGTCGCCCTGTCGTGGCTGGCCAGTTATGCGTTTCTCAACTGGCCGACCTTGGCGGTATTCTATTTTTGTGATGCACTGTCCGCGGGGCGGCTTGGCCTCTCGGTCGTCGTCGCCAATTTGGTGGGCTCGCTCTGTGCTTCTTGGCTGATTGCCAAAGTGCCGCGGATTACTCATCTGGTTGTGGAAGGCCGGGAATCGGCGTCGCGAAGCCTGTTCGGAAACGAGTTCAGGAAAGCGTTTCTGTTGATGTGCGCCGCTTACGCGGTGTGCCTTGGAGCGGTGATACTGATCGACGGCGTCCCGATCGCCGGCAGGCTCTTGGCTCCTGTCGATTTGGCGCTGCTTTTCGGCGTGTTCCTCGTCTTTCATAGTCTCAGCATGTTCGCGGTTCATTTTCGCGCTCGCGGACGAGAAGTGATGGCGATGCCGATGTTGATCGCCACCTTGGTTGCTGTACCACTGTCGAGCGCGTTCGCCGGCGCCTATGGCATTCCTGGCGTGATTGGATCCTTTCTGGTCGCTTACGGGCTGATATGCGTTCCTGCGATGGCGATGGCTTGGAGGGCGGGCGATGCCGTGTGAGCATCCATTGGCCAAGGTGACCGTCTCCATTGTCAGTCATGGTCATGGCGGTATGGTAGCGGCGCTGGTCGATCAACTTCGAGCGTGTCCCAATGTGGGGGAGGTTATCGTGACGCTCAACGTGCCAGAGACGCTCCGGCCGCCGGAAGACGCTTTGGTCCGCGTCATCGACAACGAGAGGCCCAAAGGTTTTGGCGCCAACCACAACGCGGCGTTTCGCCTGTGCCGCGAGGCGTTTTTCTGTGTTCTCAATCCCGACATCGAATTGCGGGACGATCCTTTTCCGCTCCTGTTGCGCGCCTTGGAGGACCATGCCGTCGCATTGTCCGCACCGCTGATCGTCGCGCCCGATGGCACCGTGGAAGACAGCATCCGGTGTTTCCCCACCCTGATATCTCTTGCGCGCAAGGCCTTCGACGGTCCGGATGGCCGATATTTCGTTGAACCCGGTGCCCCTGTGTTCAATCCGGATTGGGTCGCGGGCATGTTCATGCTCTTTGCGTCGTCCGCGTATTCGCGGCTCGGAGGGTTCGATGAGCGCTATTTTCTCTATTATGAGGATGTCGATATTTGTCGTCGTGTCTGGCGATCGGGACTGAAGGTCGTCGCTTGCCCGTCGGTCAGTGCGATCCACGATGCGCGTCGCGACAGCCACAGAAGCCTTCGTCATCTGCGCTGGCATCTTACCAGCATGGCCCGCTTCTTCCTTTGGCGAAGGCATTAGGGGCTTTGTCGAATGGCTATTTTCGCCGGCCATAAGAAGTCGGTGAAATTGAGAAAACCAAGAATCCGTGGCTAAGCACGCTCGGGAGGGGCGATGACGATTTTAGTGACTGGCGCCAATGGCTTGATCGGGAAGGCGCTATGTGTGGCGCTCGAAAAAGGCGACGACCGGGTCGTCCGCGCGGTACGTACATCGACTGCGCCCGGGGAGATTGCCGTTGGCGATTTGGATCGGCATACCGAATGGAGTGCTGCCTTGGATACGACCATCGACGCGGTTGTTCATTTGGCGGGCAAGGTGCCGATGTCGGAAAAAGAAACCGCGGCGCAAGCCAGTCAGTATCGCCAAGCCAACACCCTGGGCACGATCAATCTGGCGCGGCAGTGCGCCAAAATCGGCGTCAGGCGTTTCATTTTCGTTAGCACGGTCAAAGTGCTCGGCGACGGAAAAAACGAGCCGTACCGCGCGGATGATCTGGCCAGGCCCGTGGATGCTTACGCGATTTCGAAGTGGGAGGCGGAACAAGCCTTGTCCCAGATCGCGCGCGAGACCGGGATGGAGGTCGTCGTTCTTCGCCCGCCCCTGGTTTATGGCCCCGGCGTCAAAGGCAACTTCCTTCGCCTCATGCAAGCGATCGAAAAAAGACATCCCTTGCCTCTCGGGGCCATTCGAAACCGCCGCAGCTTGATCTATCTGGGAAATTTGGTGGACGTCGTTCGTTTATGTCTCGTGCATCCCGAAGCGCCCGGAAAAACATTCCTGGTAAGTGACGGTGACGACGTGTCCACGCCAGAATTGATACGTCGGATCGCCGAGGCCATGCGGCGACGACCGTTTCTCGTGCCCGTCCCCGTCGCCTGGATGGAATGGGCGGGAGCGACACTGGGTAAACGTGCCGCCGTTGACCGTCTGATCGGCTCGCTTGCCGTTAACATCGCACCGATACAGGAAATTTTGGGCTGGCGCCCCCCCTTCACCATGCCGTCGGGGCTCGCGGAGACAGCGCAGTGGTATTCGAAAGTCGAGGCAGGTCGGTGATGCTACGTATACTGGATATCGTGTTGGCCGGTGTGGGGTTGTTGGTCGCGCTGCCCTTGCTGGCAATTCTTTTCCTGATCGGGATGTTTGACACCGGCGCGCCCTTGTTCAGGCAGGTGCGCGTGGGACAGCACAAAAGACCATTTACCCTGGTCAAATTCCGCACCATGAAACCAGACACGCAGTCGGTGGCCACGCATCTGGCCGATCCCGCCGCGGTGACCGCGTTGGGTGCGTTTCTGCGTCGCACCAAGCTCGACGAACTGCCGCAGTTGTGGAATGTTTTCAAGGGCGAGATGAGTCTGGTCGGGCCGCGCCCCTGTTTGTTCAATCAGGAAGAACTGGTCGCGGAGCGTGACTCGCGAGGCGTTTTTGCCGCGCGTCCCGGGATTACGGGTCTGGCTCAAATCAGGGGGATCGACATGTCGACGCCACGTCTGCTGGCTGAAACGGACGCGCGTATGTTGGAGGGTTTGGGCGTGCCCGCCTACTTTGCGTACATCGTCAAAACGGTTACCGGCTCGGGCAGCGGTGACCGTATTCGGCAAGGGTGAGCGTGAATGCGCGTGACTAAACTGCCCTTGAATTTGGCCATTCCAGTGCTGGCCTTGCCAAGACCGGCCAAGCGAATCGTGGCCCTGACGGTCGACTTCAGCTTGTGTGTGCTGACCGTTTGGTTGGCGTTCTATCTCCGCCTGGGCGATTTCATCGGTTTTACCGGGACAAGCGTGTGGGCGCCGGGGGCGATCCGAGCCACGGCGGCGTCCGTTGGCCTGGCGTTGCCACTTTTCGTCGTATCGGGGCTGTATCGAGCCATCTTTCGCTACAGTGGCTGGCCGGCCTTGCTGGCGGTGGCGCGGGCGGTGACCATTTACGGTTTGCTGTACGCCTCCGTATTCACCGCCGTCGGCGTTGCCGGCGTGCCGCGCACCGTTGGGATCATTCAGCCCATTCTGCTGCTCCTGTTCGTGGGCATCTCCCGGGCGCTGGCGCGGGTCTGGCTGGGCGACCAGTATCTGAGCATCCTCAAACGAGTTTCGCGTCCCAAGGTGCTCATCTATGGCGCGGGCGGCACGGGGCGCCAATTGGCCACCGCCATGGCTAACAGTCACGAGATGAAGGTAGTGGGGTTTCTCGACGACGACGATCGTCTCCACGGCCATGTTCTGAACGGTCAGCCGATCTATAACCCATCCGACCTCGACAGCCTGGTAAGCGCACTCCACATCAGTGACGTGCTGCTGGCCATGCCCAGCATCTCGCGCCACCGCCGCAACGAAATCCTGAGCCGGATCCGCAGCGCGCAAGTGGCCGTTCGCACCCTGCCCAGCGTGACCGATCTGGCCCAGGGGAAGGTCAGCGTGTCGGATCTGCGGGATCTCGATATCGACGATCTGCTCGGGCGCGAGCCGGTGGTGCCCAACCACCTCCTGTTGACCAAGAACATCGCCGGCAAGGTCGTGCTGGTGACAGGCGCCGGTGGCTCCATCGGCAGCGAACTGTGCCGCCAGATTCTCGCCGTGGCGCCGGCCCGGCTGCTGTTGATCGAGCAAAGCGAGTTCGCGCTCTACGCCATTCATCAGGAACTGGAAGAAAAACGGGTCGGCCGGGAAATTGAGCTGCTGCCCTTGCTGGCCTCTGTGCAGGACGACGATCGCATGCGCGAGATCCTGTCCACCTGGCGTCCGAATACGGTTTACCATGCGGCCGCCTATAAACACGTGCCGCTGGTCGAGCACAATCCGGCCGCGGGGATAAAAAACAACGCGCTGGGTACCCTGCGCACGGCCCGCGCCGCCGCCGAAAACGGCGTCGCCGACTTCGTGCTGATCAGCACCGACAAGGCGGTGCGTCCCACCAACGTGATGGGTGCCAGCAAGCGCCTGGCGGAAATGGCGCTGCAAGCCCTGGCGGCCACCGGCACGGGCACCAGGTTCAGCATGGTCCGTTTCGGCAACGTGCTGGGTTCGTCCGGCTCGGTGGTTCCCAAGTTTCGCGAACAGATTCGTGACGGTGGCCCCATCACGCTCACCCACTCCGAGGTCACCCGCTACTTCATGACGATTCCGGAAGCCGCGCAACTGGTCATCCAGGCAGGGGCCATGGCCAAGGGCGGCGACGTGTTCCTGCTGGACATGGGCCAGCCGGTGAAAATCATCGATTTGGCGCGGCGGATGGTGGAACTCTCCGGCCTGACGGTGAAAGACGACAACGATCCCGATGGCGACATCGAGATCCAGGTTACCGGCCTGCGCCCTGGCGAAAAACTCTACGAAGAATTGCTGATCGGCGACAATCCCCAACCGACTTTACACCCTCGAATCATGAAAGCCCGTGAGGATTTCATGCCCTGGACCGACTTCGAGGACCGTCTGCATGCCCTGGAAATCGCCTTGAACGTCAACGACGTCGGTGTCATTCGCCTGATGATGCAACAACTGGTGGCGGGCTACATCCCGAGCGACGAGATCGTGGACTGGGTTTATCTGGAGCACGCCTCGGAAGCGCCGGCCCTGGAACGCATGCGCTGACCTTGGGTCGCCGGCACCGGTGCTGGCATGCTCGTCCGACGCTTTCCCGCCGCCTCGCCATTCTCGCGCATTCCAGCAGACAATCCACGCGCCAATCGATCACCAAGTCTTCTCGCGCGTTGACTGCCCCCAGATTGACTGCCCCCAGAAGTTGGACAAACTTCAAGGTTTCCATGAAGAAGTACAAAACTGAATTCAAGCTCGATATCGTCAAAAGCTTCTTGGCCGATGAAGGCGGAGCGAAACTGTTGGCGCGGCAGTGGTCGGTCCCCGAAGAGAAGATCAGGACTTGGGTGAGCCACGACCGCCGGCATGGTATCTTCAAGGAACTGAATCGGCGATCTGTAGCCAAGAGTCGAATGCAGGCGTTTCCGGTTGTAGAAGACTTCGATGTATTCGAAGCTGGTGGCCTTCATGTCGGCATGAGTGGCATGGCGAATTTCATGTTGAAGCTGTTGAACCAGATCTCCGTCGGCGCGTTGCCCCAACAGTTTCCCTTTCAACTCATCGAGCAGGTCATGCCGAATTCCTTGAGCTTGTCCTGAAACGCATGGCTGGCGTACTGGCTGCCAAGCTCGGAGTGATGCATCAATCCCGGCGCCGGACGCTTCCTGAACCAGGCCATGGTCACCCGAGTTCCGCGGTTAATCTCATAAGCCACTAATTTTCGAGTGCGCGCTCTGGTGAAAGGGTGTTGTTTGCGGCCTTCAGTTTGAGGCTAGTGGCACGGCAATTTTTCAATATCGTTTATTTAAAAAGCGTCAATGCGGTGTCTAGGGCGGCATGTATGTCAAAGTCACTCGCTCCGGTCCGCGTCGCTACGTCCAGCTTGTTGAGTCCTTCAGGGACGAAGCAGGCAAGGTGAAACAGCGCACGATCACCACCCTCGGTCGGCTCGATGTCCGCCAATTCGGCATGGCCAAGGAAGGCCTCATCGCCCGCCAGGTGATGCTCGGCGTGGTGCAAACGGGCGATGGCCTGCCGATCTATCACGAGGTGTTTGCCGCCAACACGGCGGAATCGCCCACCTCGTTGCCGACCTTGAAGACGGTGCTCGAACGCTTTGCGTCGATTCGCCGGGTGGTGCTGGTGGCCGATCGGGGCTTGCTGTCGCTGGACAATCTGGAGGCGCTGTCCGAGATCCGTTTGCAAAGCGGTGAGCCACTGGAATTCGTGCTGGCCGTTCCTGGCCGGCGTTACAGCGAATTCGCCGAGTTGTTGGATGCGTTTCAGGCACAGTGTGCCGATGCCGAGCGGGAAATCGTTGGCGAATTGCCGTGGCGAAATTTACGTCTGGTTGTTGCGCACAATCCAGAAGTTGCGAGAGAAATCCAAGCCTTGCGCCGCGAGCGTATCGAAGCCTTGGAAGAACAAGCCAATACCTGGTTTGGCAAGCTCGATGCGCGGGATGCCGGGGTGAAAGCCCGTGGCAAAAAGCTCTCCGATAGCGGCGCCAAGGCACGGCTGTATCACGCGGTCAAGGACGCCCACTTGGCAAACATCATCCGCGTCGATTTGAAGAGCGAACTCTTCGCCTATGAGATTGACCACGACGCGCTGGCATTGGCCGAACTGATGGACGGCAAATTGGTCACCAATACGCCGGATTTGTCGCCACAAGGCGTGGTCGACCGTTACAAGTCGTTGGCCGATTTCGAGCGCGGTTTCCGGGTGCTGAAATCGGAAATCAAGATCGGCCCGGTGTTTCATCGTCTGTCGCAACGGATCAAGGCGCACGCGGCGATCTGTTTCATGGCGCTGATTCTCTACCGCATCATGCGCCTCAAACTGAAAGCCGCAAACAACACCCTTTCACCAGAGCGCGCACTCGAAAGTCTGCGGCGAATTCAGCGTCACCGCATCCAAATCAACGGTGACCTCCCCGTTGAAGGCATCTCAACCATCACCGACGAGCAAGCCAGACTCTTTCAGACCCTCGGCGTCCAAAAACCCTTCGCAACACAACAAATGCCTCTCTTGTAGTGGAGCGTTATAAAACCGTGACCAATAAAATTAGTGACTTATGAGATTAACTGCGGAACTCGGGGGGGCTTGCCCAGCAATCCAGGCGTACTTCACAGAACATCTCTTGCAAAGTACGCCGTCGTTTTTTTTAGGATTTCGTTTTCCCGCTTGAGCCGGAGATTCTCGGCGCGCCGCCGGGAGAGTTCCATCTCTTCCGGTGTCACCACTCTGCCGCCGGCGCCGGCGAGCCTGCCTTCCGCTACTGCCTTGATCCCATTGCGCAAGGTCTGGTCGCTCAGTCCGAGTTCCTTGCAAATCTTGCTGACGCCTTGCCCGTCCTCGACGCGCTTGACCGCCAGTTCCTTGAACTCGGCCGTGTCGGCCTGCGTCGGTCTCTTCATTTCCCGCCTTCCAAAAAGTGACGCCAATTTTAGGTCACCCTTGGCAGACGAAATTTCGGGGGAAGCTCAGAAACTTTATCTATCGGCCTGCATCAACCTGTATAACGGCGAGCTCATCGCGCGCCGCATGACCAAGCGTGCCCCCACGTCTTCGAACTGGTTTCCGGCACACTTCGGGCGGCTCTGTCACCGCTGGAAAGCGCTACCGGCCTAACCGTTCACTCGGACCAAGGCTGGCATTACAAGATGCAGCCCTATCGTCACTGCTTCTCTCCATGAAACAAAAGCGCCTCGCAATCATCGCGAGGCGCTTCTCAAGCCACAGATCAACTGAGCGTTTTTATACAGAGCCAGGATATTGGCGGCTTTTATGTTTAGAAACCTGCGATTAACGTTTAGAGAACTGCTTGCGTCGACGTGCCTTGTGGAAACCAACTTTTTTCCGCTCGACTTCGCGTGCGTCGCGCGTCACAAAACCTGCCTTTGACAGTATTGACTTTAGTGACGTGTCGTAAGCGATGAGCGCGCGCGTGATGCCATGGCGAACCGCGCCCGCCTGACCGGACTCGCCGCCGCCGCCGACATTCACCAGAATATCAAAATCATTTAGTTGCTCGATCAGTTGCAGCGGCTGGCGGACAATCATGCGACCAGTAACGCGTGAGAAGAACTCGTCAACTGGTTTGCCATTGACCACGAATCTACCGCTGCCACGTTTCATGAACACACGGGCCACAGCGCTTTTCCGCCGGCCAGTACCATAGAAATAATTATCAGCCATGGTGGTCCTTTAGAGTTCCAGTACTTTCGGCTGCTGGGCCGTGTGCGGGTGATTCGCACCTGAATAGCATTTCATTTTCTTCAGCATGGCATAACCGAGAGGTCCTTTGGGCAGCATGCCTTTGACAGCCAATTCAAGGATGCGGGCAGGAAAACGCTGCTGCATCTTGGTGAAGTTGGTCTCGTAAATGCCCCCAGGGTACCCCGAGTGCCGATAATATTTTTTATCTTCTGCCTTGTTGCCTGTAACGCGCAACTTCTCGACATTTGTCACGACGATATAGTCGCCAGTATCAACGTGAGGGGTAAATTCTGGCTTGTGTTTGCCGCGTAGACGACGTGCAATTTCGGTCGCAAGGCGACCGAGCACTTTGTCCGTGGCATCAACCACAAGCCACTCGCGTTTCACTTCGTGCGATTTGGCGGAGAAAGTCTTCATCAAAAGCGCCGTCCTTTAGCCTGATAACGGAAAGCCCGACATACTAGTGCAAGTCCGCCGAGCGTGTCAATTGCCGTTTCGGGAATGATCCCATTCGACAGCCCTTGTCTCGTTATTGTTCATGTGTCCATGGCGATGGTGGGTGGCTGACAAGGCGGGCACAAGTGTCGGGCGAGCGAAAAAAAGCGCGGCTCGCAGGAGCCGCGCTAAATCCACACCAAAGGAGGAGGGTGGAGGAGGCACTGGGTGTCGCACCGGACACGCCGGATCGAAACAATGCTTACGTTGAACTCATTATGGCGTTGCTCCAGCAAAATATCAAGCGTTTTTTTGTGCGCCGCGCCATATTTCTTTGTCGTGGGTTGTTCGGCATGTGGGAAAAAAAGAAAAATTATTGATGTTCATAAGGTTGTAGATAAAATGGTATATCTATTACACAATATGTAATTTTTGCGGCGCTGATTAAAACATGTGTAGGCGCGCCATATATTGCATTGCAACATTTAGTGGGTGCGAAGATTCGATTGGTCAATTGCGATTAAAATGTCGCGCATCGCGTGGGAGTGCGCTCCCGGTTTGTTTGGCTGTTGGAGTGCTTAAAACGATGCTGTTGTCTCAGATCGACGGAGTGGGCGAAAGAAGTGTCGAGTAAGGTCTAATTTTTTGGGTGAAATAAGGACTGGGTATGGAGTGCAAAGTTAAGTGGACTGGCGACGGCATGTCTTTTCTCGCGGAGACGGGCAGCAATCATATGGTCGTGATGGATGGCGCCCCTGAAGCAGGGGGGCGGAACTTGGCGCCGCGTCCAATGGAACTGTTATTGGCCGGGACTGGCGGGTGTACGGCGTACGATGTGGTGTTGATCTTGAAGAAGGGCCGTCAAGCCGTCACGGGCTGTGAAGTCAGTTTGCAGGCGCAACGTGCCGACACCGAGCCGCGGGTGTTTACGCACATCCATTTTCATTTCCGCGTGAGCGGCAGGCAGCTAAAGCGTGAGGCGGTGGCCCGTGCCGTCGAGTTGTCCAAGGATAAATACTGTTCGGCGTCGATCATGCTCGGCAAGACAGCCGAAATCACTCACGACTTCGAAATTGTGGACGTCTAAACGTAATACGCGGTGGCGGTCATGAATCGCGACACCAGTCGCATCGCGTGTCGTGCAGGAGTGGGGAGTTGTCGTGCGCCGAGATGGACGGCGGTATTGGCGTGGGAGATCTCGTCGAGCCGCATCTGTTCGACTATCGCCCGTGATTTTTCGTCATGGCTCGGCAGGTCGTTCAAGTGATGATCCAGGTGTGCTTCGACTTGCCGTTCGGTTTCGGCGAGAAACCCCAGGCTCCACGTGTCGCCGAATTTCCCGGCGACGATACCGATGGTCAGAGAACCAAGGTACCACAAAGGATTGAGCAAGCTTTTGCGGTCGCCCAACTCGACCAGGCGGCGCTCGGTCCAGGCCAGATGTTCGGTTTCCTCGAATGCTGCTTTTTCGAGGGATTGTCGCAGTGCCGCATCGCGACAAGTGATCGCTTGTCCTTGATACAGGGCCTGGGCGCAAACTTCGCCAACATGGTTGATGCGCATCAGTGCGCCTGCGTGTGCACGTTCGCGAGCGGATAGCTCCGCTTCTGGCTGGTCGCCGCCAGGTATTGGTCGGATTGTTGGGGCAGGGGCCAGCAAGGTGCGTAGCGCTTTATCGAATTCGATGATTGATCGGTCGGTGAGCATGGCTTTAATTGAGGTCCTGTGCGCTGTGCGGGATTGGGCGATGAACGGCGCTAGTGTTGTCCGGCCATTGGGTGACCACCCCTGCGCAACGCCCGGCGAATGTCTTCCGGATCCAGTATCGGCACGCCGACGGGACAAAAATAGTCTTTGTAGAGCGCGGCGTGATGACGGTTGAGCGAGTTTTCGTGAATCCGTATCCACTTATCGGTGTTGACCTTGGCCCAGGTTTGGTCGGAGCGTCCGGTGGCATAGAGTCGTCGCTCGGCTGTTGAACAACGGATTCCCTCGTAAGAGGTGTTCAATGCACCGGAAGGGCTGCTGATGACCAGTGTGTAGCGAATCAGGTCGTCGGTATCCAAGGTCAGCGATTCACCGTCGATCATGAATTTGTTGGTCGTCGTTGTGCTCACAAAAAAGGGAATCAGGTTTTCCGATTTTGGAAAGGGGGGCAATTCGACGTCTTTTTCAATCGGGCGGTTGTCTTCGTTCTCCGGATCGGCGTATGACGACGCTCGACCGCCATTGGCGGGAAAGCCAGTTATTGGTAGAGCGGTGAGTAATGCCAAGAGCGCAAGGGAAGCAAGCGGGCGTGATGTGACCGATGGTGCTGTTGGGCGACGGTGCCTCATTCGTTGCCTGCGATTTCCGGCATCGGACGGCTTCGAGCCGGTGAGTTTGATTTTGGCCGTGAGAAACGGTGGTCAGCGTTGAGAAAACGCGCCAGCTCGTTGAGCGCCTGCTCATAAACGCGCCGTTTGAACTCGATCACGGCATCGAGCGACACCCAGTAGTTGTTCCAGCGCCACGCGTCGAATTCTGGATGGTCGCAGGCACGCAAGGACACATCACTATCGCGGCCGACCAGACGGAGTAGGAACCAAATCTGTTTTTGGCCACGGTAACTGCCACGCCACTCACGTCTTACCCAATGCGTCGGCACGTCGTAGCGCAACCAATCCTTGGTTCGTCCAAGAATCGCGACATGTTCTGGGAGTAGACCGACTTCTTCATGGAGTTCCCGGTACATTGCTTGTTCGGGGGTTTCGCCCCGCTGGATACCGCCTTGCGGGAACTGCCATGAATGTTCTCGGATGCGCTTGCCCCAGAAAACCTCGTTCTTGACGTTGCAAAGAATGATGCCGACATTCGGGCGGTAGCCTTCACGGTCAAGCATTGCCAGAACCTGCGAATAAATTCATCCGCGTCATTTTTTCACATTTCATCCAGGTTGCAAAGTATGTGTGTCCTTACGCCGCTCCGGGTCTAGTAGAATCGCGGTTTTTCCCGTTTACTCGAGAGCCATGCGCACTTCCAGGTTTTTTTTGTCAACGCTCAAAGAAGCGCCTTCCGATGCCGAGGTGGTTAGTCACAAGTTGATGCTGCGCGCCGGCATGATCAAACGTTTGGCTGGCGGGATATATACCTGGATGCCGATCGGATTGCGCATTGTCCGTAAAGTGGAGCGAATCGTTCGCGAGGAGATGAACCGGGCGGGTGCGATTGAACTGTCGATGCCGGCGGTGCAACCGGCCGAGTTGTGGCAAGAATCCGGGCGCTGGGACAAGTATGGTCCAGAGTTGCTGCGCTGCAAGGATCGCCACCAGCGCGATTTCGTGATCGGTCCGACACATGAGGAAGTCATCACCGACGTGGTGCGCAAGGAGGTGAAAAGCTACCGGCAGTTGCCGCTGCATTTCTATCAGATTCAAGTCAAATTCCGTGACGAGATTCGACCGCGTTTTGGCGTGATGCGTGGCCGTGAGTTTTTGATGAAGGACGGCTACTCCTTCCACGGCAGCTTCGAGGATTTGCAGCGTGAATACCGCAACATGTTCGACACCTACTCGCGAATCTTCAACCGCCTGGGCTTGAAGTTCCGCGCCGTGGCGGCCGATACCGGCTCGATCGGTGGTACCGGATCGCACGAGTTTCACGTGCTTGCCGACTCTGGCGAGGACGGGCTGGCCTACTGCCCCGACTCCGACTATGCCGCCAATGTCGAGTTGGCCGAAGCGGTGGCGCCCGCCGGTGGCCGTGCGCCGGCCCGCATGGCGATGCGCAAGGTGTCTACGCCGGGCCGCACGCGCTGCGAGGATGTCGCCGACCTGCTGGAGGTGCCGCTGACGCAAACGGTCAAGGCTATCGCCCTTGTCCTGGCTGGCTCCGAACCGGATAGGGTCGGTCGCTTTGCCTTGATTCTGCTACGTGGCGACCACGGCTTGAACGAGGTCAAGACGCAGAAGATCGTCGGCGAATTCCGTTTCGCGCGTGACGACGAGATTGTCGCCGCCCTCGGATGCCAGCCCGGCTACATTGGCTCGGTTGGCGTCGCCGCCGAGGTGCCGGTTTATGCCGATCGTAGTGTCGCGGTGATGAGTGATTTTGTCTGTGGAGCCAACGAAGCCGGCTTTCACTTCGTCGGTGTCAACTTCGGCCGCGATGCCGGCGAACCAACGGTTGTCGCCGATTTCCGCGATGTCGTCGCCGGCGATCCGTCGCCCGACGGTCGGGGACGGCTGGAACTGTGCCGCGGTATTGAGGTCGGGCACATTTTTCAATTACGCACCAAGTACGCCGAGGCGCTCAAGTGCTGTTTTCTCGATGAAGCCGGCCAGAGCCGGGTCATGGAGATGGGCTGTTACGGCATTGGGGTGACCCGCGTCGTCGGCGCGGCCATCGAACAAGGTCACGATGAGCGCGGGATCGTTTTTCCAGCGGCCATTGCCCCCTTCGAAGTCTGTATCGTTCCCATGGGCTACGGCAAAAGCGAGGCGGTGCGTGCCGCGGCCGACGCGTTGTATGCCGATTTGATCGCCGCTGGCATCGACGTGTTGCTCGACGACCGCAACGAGCGTCCCGGTGTGATGTTCGCCGAGATGGAGTTGATCGGCATTCCGCACCGGGTGGTCGTTGGCGAACGGGGGTTGGCCAAGGGCGCACTGGAGTATAAGGGCCGTCTCGACACCGCGTCGGAGATGGTGCCGGTGGCCGCTATCGGACAATTCCTGAAGGAGCGCCTGTGCCGGTAAGGCGCGGCGTACTGCTGGCGATCCTGCTCGGCCTGTTGCTGCCGCTGGCCGCGACCGCTGGCGCACAGAGATATGAGCCGCTTTCGGCCAGTGTCCAGGCGGCATTGTCGCGCAGCGTTTCCGACCGCGCGCCGCCGACGAGTTCTTTCCAGGATTCGCTGGAAGCGATCGACTGGCTGAGCGAAATGTCCCGACGCCTGGAAAAACGGATCGCAGACCGCGAAATGCGGCTGGATATCCTGCGCTCGGTGCATTATGAGGCGACGCGCGCCGGACTCGATCCGCAACTGGTGCTGGGGCTGATCCAGGTCGAGAGTAACTTCAAGAAATACGCGGTGTCGTCGGCCGGCGCGCGTGGTTTCATGCAGGTAATGCCGTTCTGGATCAAGCTGGTCGGTGGCCCTGAGGACAATCTTTTTCACCTGCGCACCAACCTCCGCTATGGCTGCACCATCCTGCGTCACTACCTCGACATCGAGCGCGGCGATCTGTACCGAGCGCTCGGGCGCTACAACGGCAGTCTCGGGCAGCCGCAGTACCCGAACATGGTGCGCGCCGCCTGGACGAATCAGTGGGCGTATAGCCGCAACAAACTGGCGCTGCGCTGACCCGTCGGCGGAGCCGGCGCGCTTGCCGTCGTGGCGGTGTCGTTCATCGCATGCCGGGCAGCATGCCCTTGATGCCGCGCAGCAATTGCGCCATGCCGCCGCGGGAGAACTGCTTCATCATTTTCTGCGTTTGCTCGAATTGCTTGAGCAGCCGATTGACTTCCTGCACCTGAACGCCGGCGCCAAGCGCGATGCGCCGCTTGCGTGCCGCCTTGATCAACTCCGGGCGGGCGCGCTCGACGGGCGTCATCGAGTTGATGATTCCCTCGATACGGCCGATCGCTTTCTCCTCGCTGCCGGCGGGCAGCGCGCCGGCGGCTTGTGAAAATTGCGCCGGCAGTTTGTCCATCATCGACGACAGGCCGCCCATCTTGCGCATCTGGCCGATCTGATCCTTGAAGTCGTTGAGATCGAAGCCCTTGCCCGATTTCAATTTTTTGGCGAAATCGAGAGCCTTTTGCTCGTCGATGCCCTTGCGGGCATCTTCGATCAGCGACAGCACGTCGCCCATGCCGAGGATGCGCGAGGCCATCCGTTCCGGGTGGAAAGGCTCCAGACCGGTCAGTTTCTCACCGATACCGGCGTATTTGATCGGCCGGCCGGTAACCTGCCGGACCGACAGCGCGGCGCCGCCGCGTGCGTCGCCATCGAGCTTGGTCAACACGATGCCGGTCAACGGCAGCGCGTCGTTGAAGGCGCGGGCGGTATTGATCGCGTCCTGGCCCTGCATGGCGTCGACGACGAACAAGGTCTCGATCGGTTTGATCGCCGCGTGCAGCTCGGCGATTTCCTTCATCATCGCCTCGTCGATCGACAAGCGGCCGGCGGTATCGACCAACAGCACGTCGTGGTAGTGGCGTTTCGCCCAGTCGACCGCCGCGCGGGCGATGTCCACCGGTTTTTCGTCAGTTGTCGAGGGGAAGAATTCGGCGCCCGCCTGACTGGCCACGGTTTTCAACTGGTCGATGGCCGCCGGGCGGTAGACGTCGCAGGAAACCACCAGCACCTTCTTGCGCTGCGTTTCGCGCAGCAGCTTGGCCAGTTTGCCGACGGTGGTCGTTTTACCGGAACCCTGCAGACCGGCCATCAGCACGATCGCCGGCGGCTGCGTTGCCAGATTCAGGCCGCTGTGCGCGTCGCCCATCAGCCGGGTGAGTTCGCGGTGAACGACGCCGACCAGCGCCTGGCCGGGACTCAGCGAGCCGATCACCTCCTCGCCGACGGCCTTTTCCTTGACGGCGGCAATCAATTCCTTCACGGCGGGCAAAGCCACGTCGGCTTCCAGCAAGGCGAGGCGCACCTCGCGCAAGGCGTCGCCGATATTGGCTTCGGTGAGGCGCGCTTCACCGCGCAGCGTCTTCATGACGCGGGCAAGGCGTTGGGTCAGGTTGTCGAGCATTTGGCTTCCGGCTTGGTGTAAACTCAAAAAATGCCCGACATTCTACTGCACCTTCCGCCGCACGTTGTTTCGGCACTGCTTTATGCCGGTCTGGGCGTACATTTCTGGCACACGCGCTGGCGTGAAACCGATCGGCCGCTGGTGACCTTGCCGATGCAGCCCTGGGAGCGCGGCGCGATCTTCGCGGCACTGGCGATTCAGGGTTTCGGGTTGTATCGGGATTTGTTCGGCGCCGGTGGGATGCGTTTTTCCTTCAGTTGCGCCTTGTCCCTGATGCTGTGGCTTGCGGTGTTGATTTATTGGCTGGAAAGTTTCCGCTCGCGGATGGACGGCTTGCAGCCGATGGTTTTGCCGCTGGCCGCGCTCAGCGCCGCCGCGCCGGCCTTCTTCCCGCAGTTGCGCGTCATCGCTCACGCTGGCGCCTGGGGTTTTCAGTTGCATTTCCTGACGGCGATGCTCGCCTACAGCCTGTTTACGCTGTCGGCGCTGCACGCGGTGTTCATGGGTTTCGCCGAACGCAAACTGCATCGGCGCGCGCTGACCAAGAGCCTGAGCAGCCTGCCGCCGCTGCTGACCATGGAAGCCTTGTTGTTCCGGATGATCGCGATCGCCTTCGGCTTGCTGACCGTGGCCTTGCTTAGCGGCGTGCTGTTCTCTGAAGCCATTTTCGGCAAGGCCATGGTCCTCGATCACAAGACCCTGTTCGCTTTCGCCTCGTGGGGCATTTTCGCTGCCCTGCTGGTCGGGCGTCGGGTGTACGGTTGGCGCGGACGCGTGGCGTTGCGGTGGACGCTGGCCGGTTTCATGGTGCTGCTGCTGGCCTATATCGGCAGCCGTTTTGTCGCCGAAGTGTTGTTGGGCCGTTTCTGAACGCGCGGCCTGCCGTTGCCTGACCGCCGTCCGAGATGCCTTTTCGTCTGCCGCCGATGCACGCCCTCGAAGCCTTCGAAGCGGCGGCGCGTCATCTTTCCTTCCTCAAGGCGGCGGACGAGTTATGCGTCAGCCAATCGGCGGTCAGCCATCGGATTCGTCAACTGGAGGACGATCTCGGCGTCAGGCTGTTCCTGCGCATCAATCGCCATATCGTTCTGACGCCGACGGGTGAAACCTATCTCGCCGCGATCCGGCGCGTTCTGGCGGAACTCGAAGTCGCCACCCGGGCCGTGGCGCGCGGTGTGCGGCGGACGCTCAAGGTCAGCGTCGCGCCGGCGATCGGCAGCAAATGGCTGGTTGGCAGGCTGACCGATTTTCAGCGTCTGCATCCCGACATCGACCTCGTCGTTTCCGCGTCGATTCAAACGGGGATGATCAAATCCGGCGAAGTCGATGTCGGCATTCGATACGGTCATGGGCCGTGGCCGGGTTTGTCGGCGTGCAAGCTCTTCGACGAAGTGCTGGTCGCGGTGTGCCAGCCCGCTTATGCGCGCGAGGTCGGTGGCCTGACGCGGCCGGCGGACCTCGCGCAAGCCACCTTGCTGCGTCACCCCAGCCTGCCGTGGAAACCCTGGCTGGAGGCCGCCGGACTCGACTGGCCCGAACCGGAAGGCGGGGTGCTGTTCGACGATGCGTTGATGATGATTGAGGCCGCGGCAGCGGGCGGCGGGGTTGCCATTTGCCCGTACCGTTTCGTGGAGCCTTATCTGGACGCCGGCAGTCTGGTTACGCTATGCGGAAAGGTGGTTCCCGGGCGCGGCTACTATCTTCTCTCCGCTCCCACCGTTACTGACAAGCCCTGGGTGACGGCCTTTGCCGAGTGGCTGGTTGCCGCCGCCCAGATCTCGGAGACGTGACGGACAACACGGCACGCTAGGTTTTAAAGTGTCCAACATGTTCGCTCAGTGTGCTGGACAGCGTCTCGAGGGTTTGAACGTTCTGCTCGGCCTGACGCAAGGCGTGGAGGCTGTCCTCGCTCATCCGGGCGATGGTCGCGATCTGGCTGGCGATCTCGGCACTGACGGCGGTTTGCTCGCGTACCGATTCGGAAATGACCGAGATACCGCCAGACGCGGCATCGACCGTGTCGCCGGCTTGTTCCAGCAGCGTTGCCACCTGCAGTAAATTGCCCAGACCGTTGGCCAGCGCTTCCTGACCGACACGGATGGCCTCGTCGACCTTGCCCGACTGGGCATCGAGCGCGGCGGTCACCGCGTCGATTTCCCGCGCCGAGCGTGTGGATTTCTCCGCCAGTTTCCGTACTTCGTCGGCCACCACGGCAAAACCGCGTCCGCTTTCCCCTGCGCGCGCGGCTTCGATCGCCGCGTTGAGCGCCAGAAGGTTGGTTTGCTCGGCAATTTCCTGCATCCGCCGAGTGAGACCGGTAATCGACGCCACGTCGCCGACGAATTGGTGCACGGTGCCGGCAATACTGTTTACCGCGTCGCCGACCGCCGCCAATTCACCGAGCACCGATTGCAATTCGCTGTTGCCGCGTCGTGTTTGATCGCGACTGGTCAAGGCTTGCGCATGGACATCCTTGGCGCTGTCGGCCACCGAGGCGATGCTGGCCGCCATTTCCTCGACGGCGGCGGCGCCCGCATCGGCGGCTTCGCTTTGGGTAGCCGATGTCTTGGTCACGGAGGCGGTGGCTTGCGCCAGTCCTTGTGTGGCATCGGAAACGGCGTTCGCGGTGTGTGCCGTGCGGCGGACCATCTCTTGCAACCAGTCCAGAAAAGCGTTGAACGTTTGCGCCAGACGTCCAACCTCGTCGCGCGCGATTACCGGCATGCGCACGGTGAGATCGCCGCCACCGGCGGTCAATCCGGCCATTGCTGTTCTCAGTTGCCGTAGCGGTTGACCGACCAGACCGCGAACGAGTAGAAAAAGGATGGCGCTCAAGGCCGTGGCGATCAGTAGCGCGCCGAAGATCGTCCACAGGGTCAAGGTATCCGCCAGACGCATGAATTCATCGCGGTAGCTGCCAGAGCCGATCACCCATTGCCACGGTTCGAAATAGCGATAAACGGTCAATTTGCCACGCGGGTTCGCTTCGCCATCGTTGCGCCAGGTATAACGGAGTATCCCCTCTTTTTTCTCGATCATTTCGCGAAAAATCGTTTGACCATCGGCCGAGACGGTGTCGAGGACATTCTTGCCTTCGCTTTGCGGGTGGATGATGACGCTTCCCTGGCTGGTGCCCGGTTTGGCGTCCACCACGAAAACATAGCCGGTCTCGCCGATAGTGAGTTTCTTGATCTGTTCCTTGACGGCGGCATAGCCGGTCGAGAAATCCATGGCGATTGCCAGGCAACCCACGATTTTGCCGCTTGCATCCTTGACCGGTTGGTAGTGGGCCATCCATTCACGACCGAAGAGCAGTACACGCCCGGACCAGGTCTGATCGGCGAGCAGTCGGGAAGCCGTCGCTTCCTTGGGCGGCAGAATGGTTCCGAGGACGCGTCCTCCTTTTTCGTTTTTCAGGGAGGTGCTGATGCGGACGAATTCGTCACCCTTGCGCACGAACACCGATGAAACCGCGCCGGTGTTGGTCAACAGGCGGTCGGAAACGGCGAAATCGTTGTTGAGTACTCGTTCGTGATTGCGCAGCAATGGCGCATCGACGTCACCGGCGCGCTCGGTGGCATTGTTGTCGATCGTGAATTGCGGGTCGAATTCGGCGGCGAAAACACTACCGATCAAGGCGGCGTGTTTTTCCAGCGCGCGTTCGTAGCTGGTCAAGCCGTTGACGATCAATTGCGTTTCGCGTTCCAGATGCGCGATTTCAGAACTTTCCAGACGGTCCTGGAGGTAATGTAAACAAGATGACACCGAAACCGAAAGTGCCGATCAAGATCGCGGCGCTGATCGTCGGCAGCTTCCAGGTGAGATCAACATTCGATAAACGCATTTCGCGCCTCCTTCTATTCTTGTCTGACAACCGATGAACGCTGAAAGACCGAGCGTCGATGATTTAAGAATAATCGGCTTGATAGTGAGTGCACCTTTTTTTGGATCGTCCTTCAATTGCGTAGATGTGGGCGAATATGTTGTCTTTATATTGATTTTTAATGTTTTTTTGTCTTTCCGTTGTTGGGCGAAGGATGGTGTGTTCGCACTTGCGGGTCGATGCGGCGTGTGACGAATTTCCTCTCCAGGGAAATTTTTCAATGAATTCCGCTCATCCAATCCTGAATTTTTTTCGTTTGCCCGCGTTGAGTTTGCCTGCCACGCTCCCCGCTTCACCACACAGACAGGAGAGTATGAAATGAACATGGCGGACCGCGATGGCTGGATCTGGATCGATCGGCAATTCGTTCCCTGGCGCGACGCCAGGGTGCACGTCCTGACGCACAGCTTGCATTACGGACTGGCTGTTTTCGAGGGTATCCGCGCGTACCCGACGGCGACCGGTCTGGCCATCTTCCGGCTTGATGACCATTTGCAGCGCTTGCTGGAATCGGCGCACATTCTCGGCATGGCGCACGACTTCGACCGTCGGAGCCTGGCCGACGCCTGTCGACGGGTGATTCGCCGCAACGCCCTGGACGCTTGCTATTTGCGGCCTTTATTGTTCCTCGGCGCCGAAAAAGTCGGCATCGACCCGATTGGCACGCAGGTGCATGCCATGGTCGCCGCCTGGCCGTGGCGCGCGTATCTCGGGGAACAGGCGTCGGTGGCGGGTATCCGCGTCAGGATTTCGTCGTTTACACGTCACCACGTCAATGCCCAGATGTGTCGCGCCAAATCGGTGTCCACCTACAGCAATTCCATTCTCGCCACTCGCGAGGCGAAGGCCGACGGCTATGACGAGGCGTTACTGCTCGATACCGAGGGCTTTGTCGCCGAGGGTGCCGGCGAAAACGTTTTCGCGGTCAAGAATGGCGTGCTTCTCGAGCCGGCCAGCGGCAGCGCGCTGGATGGCATCACTCGCCGCGGCGTGCTCGAAATCGCGACCGAGTTGGGCGTGCCGGTGGTCTCGCGGCGCCTGACCCGCGATGAACTTTATTGTGCCGACGAAGTGTTTCTTACCGGCACCGCGGCCGAAATCGTGCCGGTCGTCGAAGTGGACCGCCGCCGTGTCGGCGGTGGCGAGCGCGGGCCATTGACCGCCGAGATCCAGCGTCGCTATTTCGACTGTGTGCATGGTCGCGATGCCGCTCACTTGGCCTGGTTGACGCCGGTGTGAACGACACGTTTCGCGGAACCGTCGCCGCGTATCGACGTCGAACGGCTTTATCCCCTAAGCTGCGGCTTTCGCATTCTTGCGCCATCACTCCGCGATGAGATGTTTTTCACGAAAGGACTGTCATGAACAACCCCGTCGGCTGGTTCGAGATTTATGTGCAGGATATGGCGCGCGCCAAGGCATTCTACGAGGCCGTTTTCGCGGTCGAACTGGCGCGCTTGCCGGACACCGAATTCGAGATGTGCGCTTTTCCGATGCGGGAAGACGCTTACGGTGCTGCGGGCGCCCTGATCAGGATTCCCGGTTATCCTTCGGGCGCCAATAGCGTGATCGTCTATTTCAGTTGTGCCGATTGCGCGATCGAGGCGGCGAGGGCCGCCACGGCGGGTGGCCGCGTCGAGAAGCAAAAAATGGCGATCGGGCGCTACGGCTACATCGCGTTGGTGGTTGATAGCGAGGGCAACATGATCGGCCTGCATTCGATGCGGTAAACGCCGGTATTCCGGTGAAGACAACGCAGCGAGGCCGCATCGCGGCAATCCGGTTCAATCCAGACGAAACGAGGCGGCGAGAATGATTCTCGGTTTGTGCACGGCCATTTATCCCGTGCCGGATCTGGCATTTGGAGCCTCTCGGCCAGTTGCTTCGGATTTTCGTAAGAGGCATTGACACGTGGAATGACGGATACTTTGACGTCAGAGGAACGCAGCCGCCGCATGGCGCTCGTTCGCGCGGTGGATACAAGGCCGGAGATGGTGGTCCGAAGGTTGATCTTCGGCATGGGCTATAGGTATCGTCTCCACCGTCGAGACCTCCCAGGAACACCGGATTTGATGTTCCGTTCGCGGAGGGCCGTGGTGTTCGTGCATGGTTGTTTCTGGCACCGACATGAAGGCTGCGCACTTGCGAGGACGCCCAAGTCGAGAGTGGAGTTCTGGAAGGCTAAGTTGGACGGTAACAGAGACAGAGATGCACGCAAGCTGGAAGCGTTGAGCCAGGCGGGCTGGCGGGTGTGCGTGGTGTGGGAATGTGAATTGAAAGACCAAGGAGGGCTTGCCGAACGCTTGAGGCAGTTCCTTGACGGATAAACAGAATGAAGTGCGTTGAGTTGTTCGCCGGGGCTGGCGGATTGGCCATGGGTGTCCATCTCGCGGGCTTCGAGCCGCGGGCGGTCGTCGAGTGGGATAGATGGGCGTGCGACACGATCCGAGAAAACGGCGCTCTTGGATACCCTCTAGTCGCGGGGTGGAACGTTCATGAGGGAGACGTCCGGACTTTTCAATGGGAAAGCGTTGGCGCGGGCATTGACCTCCTGGCGGGCGGGCCACCTTGCCAGCCTTTCTCGATGGGTGGCAAGCATCAGGCGCATGACGATACCCGCGACATGTTCCCTACGACGGTTGATATTGTTCGCAGGCTTCGCCCGCGCGCCTTCATCGTTGAGAACGTGAAAGGGCTGACCCGTTCGGCATTCGCGAATTACTATCAATACATATTGCTGCAACTGTCTTTTCCTGAAATCGGAAAGCGCGGAAATGAGGATTGGTTCGAGCATTTCAGGCGGCTCCAGGTCGAGAAGGCGTCGGGCAGGGCGGTAGGCAAGGGCCTTACCTACAATGTGGTGCCTACTCTCGTTAATGCGGCGGATTATGGCGTTCCGCAGAAGCGGGAGCGGGTGTTCATCGTGGGCTTCCGTTCAGACCTTGGTGTCGAGTGGTCTTTCCCGAAGGCAACGCATGGCCTGGATGCGCTGCTGTTCGATCAGTGGGTTACAGGGGAATACTGGGAGCGTCACGGCATCCCGATTCGGCGCCGGCCCAAGATGCCCGAGAAGGTCTCCGCACGCGTCAGGAAGCTCAAGGAAGCGCCTCCTGATACCCTGCTAGCATGGCGAACTGTTCGCGATGCCCTGATGGGCCTGCCTGACCCGGAATCGAAGGCGGCGAACGGCATTCCTGACCATCGTTTCCAAGGCGGGGCAAGGGTCTATCCAGGCCACACGGGCAGCCCTCTAGACCTCCCCGCCAAGACACTGAAGGCGGGGGATCATGGCGTTCCTGGCGGTGAGAACATGCTTGTCCGGGAAGATGGGACAGTCCGTTATTTCTCCGTCCGCGAAGCCGCACGAATTCAAACTTTTCCCGACGGTTACAAAATGCATGGTTCATGGACTGAAACCATGCGGCAACTTGGCAATGCCGTTCCTGTGATGCTTGCGCGGATTGTTGCCGCTAGCGTGGCGGAGCGGCTTATCGTTGCCAGGATGCAGGAGCTTTCGCGTGGCGCCGCCAAATCAAGCGGCATTGCATGACGGCGGATATTGTTCCGTTCAACCCCTTGGATAAGAAGAACCTTGGGGCGAGCGTGGCGGAGGCGATGCTTTCAGGCAAGGTCCATCCGCTTGGCGACCTTCCGGAATTCAAGGGGGCGGGCATTTATGCGATCTATTATTCGGGTGATTTCGCTCCTTACCGTGAAATCGCCAGGCGGAACAAGGACGGCAAGGCGGGAGCACCCATCTATGTTGGCAAGGCTGTTCCCGCTGGCGCTCGCAAGGGCGGTGTCGCGACACTTGGCAATGGTGGAAAGCCACTCTTCAATCGCCTGTGCGAACACGCGGAGAGCATCCGTGCTGTCGCGAACCTGTGCATTGAGGAGTTCTCCTGTCGGTTTCTGGTTGCCGATGATATTTGGATTCCATTGGGCGAGTCGTTGCTGATCGCGCGGTATTCCCCCGTATGGAACTCTTTGATGGATGGATTCGGCGACCATGACCCTGGAAGCGGGCGGTATAACGGAATGCGGCCGCGTTGGGATGTTTTGCATCCTGGACGCGGATGGGCGGTGAAATGCAAGGATCGTCAGGAGTGCGCGGAGGACATTGCAAGAGACGTGGAAACGTATCTCCGTAATGCCTCCTTCCCGACCTCGGATCGTTTCATCGTTTCGGAGGAGTGAAACTTCGACTCGGACACCGAGAGTCGAAGAACTTCATCAAGCCACACCAATCGATGAAAATTCCATGGAGCGGCGTCAGGTCTCGCTCTCATGGTGAAAAATAAATAAAGATCTGATTTGTTTTGTGTTTTGATTTTGTATCTCGACGCGGCGGTGTGCGACGCTAACGCGAGATGAAGCGCGGCTCGCAGCGAACCTCGCTCCTGACCGAGTTGGCGATGAAGCATTCGTCGTGCGCTTGCGTGTGCATCGCCGACTGGTCGCGAGACGACGGTTGCCTTTCGCCGCCGAAATCGACTTGTGGGCGCAGGGTGACGACAGTCATCGCCAGTTTGCCGTCGGAGTTCGCGGCCAACACGCCCAGCGGGGTGTCGACATAGCGATCGACACGGTAACCGCGCCTGGCGGCGATGGACAGAAACCACAGCATGTGACAACTGGCCAGCGCGGCGACAAATGCTTCCTCGGGGTCGACCGCGCTGGCATCGGACATCGGCAGCGGCACGACGTGCGGCGAGGACGAGGCGGCGATTTCAAGGCCACCGTCGAAGCGCAGGATATGCTTTCGGCTGTAGCGATTGTCGAGGAAATCGGCGTCTCCACGTTCCCAGAACACATCCACGGTGTATTCGGTTTGCGTCATGCGTTTTTCTCCAGTCGGTTTTTGACGTCTACGCTCCGCCGTCCACTCCGGTGCCAGTCCGGTTTACTGGGCGGGCACGCTTTCTTTGAGAGGCTTGAGCGACCGGGGTCCGAACAGAATGCCGTTCGGACGGCCCGCGCTCAGGAGGCGCACGCTCGTTTGGCCGGCAACGACATGGCCCTGGTTGGTGACCGTTTCGGCGATTTGCCGGATGGCTGCCCTGACCAGCATGCCGACCAGGCCTCCGCCGCTATTGTTGTTTCCTTCGGCGCTCGACGCCGTCGCCGTACCCGTCCACAGCACCTTGCCACTGCGCAGATCGACCAGTTTGGCGTCCGCCGTGACACGGGTTTCGCTGGAAACGATGACGTACGAGGTGCCGTATTGCCTGACGTTGATGTAGAGCGCGGCGTCGGCTCCGAAAATGTCGCGCAGCCTGGTGATTGACACGCCATGGATATCGGGCGGCGAGCTCAGCCCGTTCTGCTTGAAGGTTTCATCGACCAGGGTCACCGGAAAAACGTAGTAACCGGATTCCGCCAAGGGGAATGTCGCCTGGGACATCATGCTGTACGTGGCGTTGACATCCGGAGAACTGTTCAGCGGCGGCAGGACAAGGATGGACGCCGGGCGCGCTTCCTTGAACGCGGTGTAGTCGGAGGGGACTGTCCGCGGGGTGGCGCACGCGCCAAGGAGCAAGGCGGCGGCGAGCGGAGCGGCAAAACGCCGCGGATGTGAAGGCGTTGCTTTCATCGGGCTCGCTTTACTGTTTTGGGGTTTTCTTCAGCAGGAAGTCGACGTAGGCGGCGCTTTCCGGGAACTGCTGCTTTTCGGCTAGCAGGCTTTGCTCGAACAGGTCGGTGCGCCCCGTCTGACCGTACAGCAGGCCCAGATGCGCCTGCATTCCCGGCGGAACCGGCAGCCCCTTGGCCTTGGCGTTCTCGCGAACCTTTTCGAGACGCTGAATGCCTTCTTCCGGGCCGATCTCGCTCTTGAAGTAAGCATACTGCTGGGCTTGAAAATCGCCCCAATGGTAGAGAGGTTGCGGCGGGGTGACGCAACCGGAGAGCGCGGTCACCGCCGCTCCGGCAATCGGGAGCAGCCCCCGCATGGAGAAAAAATGGGTCATGGCGAGCACTCGGATCAGTTGGACGGGCGCCAGGCGCCGGTTTCAATCGCCGCCGCCAAGCCATCGACGGCTTGGCGAATCGCCAGATCGAGCACCTTGCCGTTCAGCGTCGAGTCGTAGCTGGCGGTTCCGCCGAAGCCGACCACTTCCCTGTTGGACAGGGAATATTCGCCGGAACCGGCCGTGGAATAAACCACTTCCGAGGTTTCGACATCGACGACGTTCAACGCGACCTTGGCGTAGGCGATCTGCTGCTTGCCACGTCCGAGAATGCCGAACAGTTGATGGTCGCCCACTTCCTTGCGGCCGAATTCGGTCACGTCGCCGGTGATCACGTAACGTGCGCCCTTGAGCGCCTGCTGTTTCTTGGCAATGGCGGCTTCCTGCTTGATTTCGCTCATGTTCTCGCGATCGAGGACCGAGAAGCGGTTGGTTTGCTGCAAATGCGAAACCAGAATGGTCTTCGCCTGGCTACCCAGGCGGTCGACGCCGTCGGAAAACACCCCGCGCATGAAGCTCGAACGGTTATCGAACTTGCCGACGGAAATCGGCTGGCGGACCCCCGCGTAAGGGCGGGTGGCGGCAACGGTCTGTTGCGGAACAAGGGTCCGCGATTCTTCCGTGGCGCATCCCGCGAGCGCGGCCAGAAAAGCGGTGCAGCAGAGACAAGCTGTTTTCTTGTGATCGAACATGGGAGGCTCCGTCGGATTTTGAATATCTTTGTTGGATAGGCGGATATCTTAAATGAAGTTGTCTTATGGCGAAGATATAAATCGCGAACCGTCCTTTCGCCCCGTTCAGGCAAGCAGCGCGGCCAATTGGGAATCCAGTTCGCGGAGGCGTTTGCGGCCATCCCTGCTGAGGGCGATGGCGTCGCGCCATTCATCGAACAGCGTGCGCAATCCTCTTTTGTCCGGACAGTTCTCGATGCGTGAAACAAGGCTCGACGCCGCGAGGCCGACGAAGGTGTCGAGCGTGTTGAGCATGAAGTTGCGAGCCATCGTCAAGTGTTCGCCGTCATCGGCCGGTGTTGGCGGCGAGGTGGCGGCGGGTGTTTTCGGCGGTGGGCGAACATCGGCGACCTTGGCATTGGCCAGCGCGGCGAGGAAATGTTGATCGATGACCACCAGCCGGCTGCTCAGGTCCGCCAGTTGCTTGCGGCCGTCGGCGGAGAGCGCGATGGCTTCGCGCCATTGTTTCGCCAGCCCCCGGAGATGCGCCAGATCGTGCGCGGCCTCGACATGGTTGATCAGGCTGGAAGCGGCGTGGCCGACGTACATGGTCAAGGTGTTGGTCATGAAATTCCGCGCCATGCTGAGGCGTTGCTGCTCGACGATCGAGAGCGCTGGCCGGGCGGTGTCGGTGGGCGCTTTCTCCGACGCCCCGATTGCGCTGCCCGGCGGATGCACGGCGGCGATGTAGCCGTCGTTGAGCAGCTGCCGGCAGATTTCGGGCAGCGTTTCGCTCGGCACGAGGGAGGAAAGCGTCGCGAAGTCGCGCTTGCCGTCGATCAGGATCAATACCCGGCGGGCACGCACCGACAAGCGTAGTGTGCGTTTTTCGATTTCCTCGACGCCTTTCGGCGTCTTGACCCAAATCGGAATTTTCGCCATTGAACAGTTCCAGGGTTGGCGACGACTGACCGCATCCTGAAGCAGCGCGCGGGTGACTGCGCGGCCGCCGAGTCGTCGGACTGCGCATACGCGGCAACATGCGCGAATTTCCGTGCCACCACGACATGTTCAGGAGTATAAGAGGGCGGTTTCGGCGCCGTCAATCGCTTAAATAGCGAGGAATTGCGGGAAATCGTCGCCGAGATCCGCCTTTGGCGCGGCCGAGCCATTTTTTTTCGGCCCGAGGGTCGCCGTGCCTCGCCGAGGGCCGATCAGTGGGATCGGGCGCCGTCTTCCATCAAGGCCAGAACCCACGTCGCCGCGTCGCCGAAACGGGCCACCTCGCCGGACTCTCCCCGTGCGGCCAGCCAGGCGTCGACTCGCGCCGCGCTTTCGACGTAACCGGCTTGCCGGGCTTCCGCGGCGAGCGCCGTGCCGCGCGTGGCGTAATCGCGCGGCAGGCCGCGCGCGCCGAGATGAACGGCTTCGGCCAGCCAGGCCGCGATGCGCTCGGGCAGGCTGGCCCGCTCCCGATCCGGCACCAGGCTGGGCGGGTTGGTCTGGATGGACGGCGTATCCACGTCGGGCACCACCAGCGTGTCGGCACTGAGCGCCCACGGCTCGCAGATGAGCTTGCCGTCCTCGATGCGGGTGGGGCCGACGACTTGGCGGACGGCGCCGTGGTGGCCGTCGGCGGCGGCGAACAGGATGTCCAGCGCCCGCGGCGCGCCGGCGTCATGGCCGCGCTCGAGAAAGAGCGTGCCGCCGTCGTCGGCCAATTCGACGGCCGCTTGCCAGTGTTGCGCGCCGGCGGCGAAAGCGTGGCCGAGCACCGTCTGGACCTTGAACAGCCGCAC
Source organism: Pseudomonadota bacterium (assembly GCA_029776255.1). Classification (GTDB taxonomy): domain Bacteria; phylum Pseudomonadota; class Gammaproteobacteria; order Burkholderiales; family Rhodocyclaceae; genus Accumulibacter. The sequence continues at coordinate 16,034 of JAKOTN010000120.1, read as the reverse complement.
ATCGCGCGCGCGATGGCGTGGGCGGAGAAACGATGGCGGCTGGGCGCCGGCATGGTCGATGACCGTTTGCACGCTGCTCGCGCTCAGCGGCGCCGGCAACTCGAAATGTCCCGCGTGGGGCATCAGCGAGGTCTTGCCGCCTCGTCCGGCGCCCAGCACCAGCAGGCCGTCGGCGCGGCGGCGGGCGACGGCGGTCAGCAACTGGCCGCGAGCGAGCGCCCTGACCTGTAGCCCGGGAGCGAAGCGCAGGTTTGTCAGCGCCGTGGCATCGACGCGGGCGCCGGGTTCGCGGGCGGTGAAATTCTTTTCGAAGACCAGGGTGGCGCCGGTGTCGGTATCGGCGAGCAGCACGCTGGCGAGCAGTCCGTCGCCATTGCTGTAGACGCGGGCGCCGAGCGAGATCAGGCGGGTGGTGGCCATGGCCGATTCCATGGCCTCGCCGATTCCCAGGGCGTGCTCGCGCGCGCCGTCGTCGCCGGCGACCTGTGCGCGGGCGTGAATCTCGGTCGCCAGCGCCAGGGTCGTGGCGTCCGAATAACGGGCGCTGCGCGCGGTGTAAGCGTGAATCTGCTGTTCCAGATCGATCAGGGCCAGCGCCAGCCAGGTCGCTCCCGCCTGCTCCGCGGCGCGTCGGGCGGCTTCAAGTTCCTGGCCATGGGCCGCCGGGCCGGCGCTCACGCCTTCGCGCAGCAGACGTTGCACGACACGGCGGGTAGCGGCGAGGGCCGGCGCGATGTCGCTGGCCGCCACGCGTCCGCTCTGGCCGAGGGTCACCTGGCGACTGCCTTGCGCCCGGCCCATCTGGAAGGCCCGCACCGCCAGCGCGACATGGGCGCAATGCTGGCCGACGACGCAATCGCAGCGGGCGTAGGCCAGTTCGTTCGGCACCAGGAAGCGCACCGTGGCCATCGGCAGGCGCGCCGAGGGCACGGCGCCCGGTTCCAGATGAATTTCCAGGGCTTGCCGGGAAAGGCGCTGCAACTCGTTGCGGGTGGACGGCGTGAGCATCGCTTCGACGGCCTCGGGCGGGATATCGGCCGGGTTCCAGTCGAGGGCCGGGTCGGCACTCCCGGCGCTTCCGGCGTTGGCCCGGTCGGCCAGGGAGCCGTTGTCTTGCGCGGCGGCGGCCTGGTAGGCCAGCACCAGGCTCACCCGATGGCGGCACATGCCGCTGGCCGGGCAGGTGCAGTGGGCGTCGCCGGGGCTTTTGCCGGCGGGCAGGCGGGTCCGGGTGCCGTCGGCGAAGCAGGCTTCGATACCGGCCTCGTCCGTCTCGCTCAGTTGCGGCCCGTTCCCCGCCTCCTGCTCGCGCAGGGCGCGTTTGACCAGCCCGGCATTCGCCAGTTGGGTGAGTCCGTCGAGGGTGAGCGCCAGCAAATCGGCGCGCGCGAAGCGTGGCATCGTCTAGGCCCTGATCGTCTCCGCCAGCCAAGCGGCCAGATTCCCCGGCGTCATCGCGCCGACTTCGGCGCCCGCGGCGGCGAGACGCGCGGCCATTTCGCGGTCGTGACAGGGCCTGGCCTCGGAATCGAGGGCGGCGAGTCCGAGCACCCGCGTTTTCTGCGCGGTGAGCGCGCGCACCCGATTGAGCAGCAGGGTTTCGCTGGCGCCTTCGTAGAAATCGGAAATCAGCACCACGATGCTGCGCGCCGGGTGTTCGATCAGCTCGCTGGCATAGGCGACGGCTTGCTGGATGTCGGTGCCGCCGCCAAGTTGCACCTTCATCAACAGTTCCACCGGATCGGCCGCGTCATTGGTGAGGTCGACCACCGCGGTATCGAAGGCCACCAGATGCGTGCGGATGCCCGGCAGGCCGCTCAGGCAGGCGGCGGTGACCGCCGAATGGATCACCGAGGCAAGCATGGAGGCGGATTGGTCCACCAGCAGGATGACTTGCCAGGGCTGGATGTGGCGCTGGTTGCGGGAGAAAAAATGCAGGCGCTCGACGACCATCTTCCGCGATAGCGGGTCGAAACGGCGCAGATTGTCTTGAATGGTGCGGCGGAAATCCAGATTGCGCGCGAACTTCAGCCGGGTATGGCGGCGCCGGTCGAGCACGCCGGCGAAGGCCTGCCGCAGTTCCTTCGCCAGCGAGGCCATCAACTGGCGGATCACGGCGTCGACCAGCTGGCGCGCCATGGCCAGCACCTCGGGATTCATCAGATGCTTGGTGCGCAGCACCGCCTTGAGCAAGGTTTCGTTGGGTTGCACCCTTCCGAGCACTTCGAGATTGGTGATCACGTCGTCGATGCCGAAGCGCTCGATGGCATCGCGCTCCAGGCGCTCGATGGTTTCCTGGGGGAACAGGCGGTGCACTTCGTTGATCCATTCCGGCGTGGTCAGGGCGGAGGCTTCCCGCCCGCCCTGACCGCGTTCCATCACGCCGCGCTGCGCGAGATCCGGGTCGCGGCCGTAGAGCCACGACATCGCCGCGTCCATGGCCTGCGCCTCGGCATCGAGTTCACAGCCCGCGCCGCGGCAGACCGATTCCGCGGCTTCGCCGAGAATCAGCCGCCAGCGCCGCAAGTGGGCGGGGTTTGGCGACGCGGGCATCAGCTTTTCGCCGCGTCCGTCAGTTGACTCAGATCGCGCAGCAGTTCGCTGGCCGCGACCGGGCCCAGCGCCGCGAAGGGGTGCTTCACGGTGTTGCCCCACCGGAAACCGTCATCGCCCAGGCTCAGGTCGCCGAGGGTTTGATAGTCCTCCTCGTAGTCGGCGGCGCCCGCCAGCAGGCCGTCGCCGAATTCGAGAACGGCCCAGGTCCGGTGGCCGTCGGCCAGCGCGATCTCGCGCTGTACCCAGAAGATGCACCCGCCATCCTGGGCGTCTCCCAGTTGCCAGCCGCGCGACGCCATGCCGCGCATGCGCTTGGATTCGACCTTGGCGCCGGCGAAGCGGCTGAGTTTATCGAGCGGCCGTTCCGCCTCCGTCAGCGCGTAGGTGTCGCGGCCAAGCTGGGGGAAGGGCTGGGCGATTTCGTAATCGCCGAACAGGGCGCCCCACGCCGCCTTCTGCTCGGCGGAGAGGTGCAGCGGATGCACCAGCCCGATGGCGGAGGGCGCGTCCGGCGAGAAATCGACGCGCACCGGCTCGTCGTTCTCGTCGGCGCACGTCAGGTCCTCGGTCAGGCGGAACAATGTCCGCGGCGCCGCCAGTGCATCGTCGCCGGCATGGACGCCCCACACCAGACGCTGCGCCAGATGGCGGATCAGCGGGTGGCGGGCGAAAAAAGTGTCGAAAACGGCCGGCGCGATCCGCCGTCCGCTGGCGAGCAGCGCTTCGAGGCGCGTCAGTTGCAGACTGGCGACGGTGCGCGCATCCTTCTTCAGCGCCGACCAGCGCGCCACGGCCTCGGCGGCGCGCGTGGCATCGTCGGATTTGTTCGGCTTGGGCAGTTCCTTGAGCCGGACGCCGGCCGGATCCTTGACCCACGGCTTGAGGAATTCATCGAAACCGACACGGAAGCGGCGCGGCCCGAAGTCGAGATCCAGACCGCCGCGTTCGTCGAGGTCGAAATCCGGCGCCAAACGGTCCGCCAGTTCCTCCGGCGTCAGATCGCGGGCCTCGGCGATGGCCGCGATCTTTTCGCGCGCTTTTTCCTGCAAACCCTTGAACTTGAGCTTCTCGGCGATGCCGTTGAGGTGCATCAGGGCCACGTCCGAACCGATGTCGGCCAGCACGTCCAGCCCGGTGACCGCGCGCGCGTGCGCCGCTTCGCCGGGCCATTTGCGGATCAGCGGCGTCAGGCGGCGGGCGCTGTCGTCGTCGCCCAGCCAGCCGATGGCCCGCAAGGCCCAGTTTTCCTTGCCCGGCGCGCCCTCGCCGAGCCAGGTGGAAAACAAATCCCAGGCAAAGGCGGCCAGACTTTCCGCGTCGCAATCGGCGCGGACCCGCGCGATGCCGGCGTAAAGCGATTCCGAGTTGCAAAACGACAGCATCTCGGCCAGGGCGATCATCGCCTCGTCGGGCAGCGCGGCGCCGTTCTTCAGGCGCGGCCGGTACAGGCTGGCGGGAATCAGCCAGCCGGGCAGTTTGGCGATCTTGGCCGGAAATTGGTCCAGCGGGTCGCGCGCCAGCACTTGCCGCACCGCGTCCGCCACCCGCGCCTCCTGCGCGGCATGAGCGGCCACCGCGTCTTCCAGCGCCGCCTTGGCGCTGTCGACGTTGGTCAGCAGCCAGCGCAAGGCGAATTCCGCCGTGTTCCGCGCCGTGCCGGGCTGGCCGACCGCGTCGGGGAGCAGCCCGAACACCGCCGCGCGCGGGTGGTTCTTGAGCCAGGCGATGGCCAGCGGACGGGCTTTTTTCAATTGGACGAAGGCGCGCGCCGCGAACGGCGCGATGTCGTGCGCGTCGACCGCCTGGAGCGCCGTCAGGCCGGCGATCGGATCGGCGCCGAGCATTCCGAGGAAGCCGGGCAGGGCGCGTTCGCCAAAACGGGCCAGCAGCGCTTGCTCATCGATCCACCAATTGCAATTGCCACTGCGGATGAGGCCGGTCTGCTCCCACAGCCGCAGGGCGATCACGTCCGGCAGCACCGGCAGGGCGTGAATCAGGCGGTGATAGGGGTGCCGGTAGCCGTCGACGATGTCGGCTTCGAGCAGTTGGGTCGCCCGTCGGGCGACCCAGTTCGCCAGTTCGCTTTCGTCGACACCGCGGTTTGGCAGCGGCGTTTCGAATTCCGGGATCGGACGGTCTTTTTGCCTGGCGATCGATCTTTCGGCCTCGGTGACGGTGGCCAGCACGCTGGCGACGGTGGTGATCTCCCGGACCGCTTTCCATACCTGTTGCCGTGACGACTCGACGAGCGCCGCGCGCCGTTCGTCGCTCATTTCGAAGACAAACGGCGTCGGAATGGCTTGTAAAGGTATCACCAGATCGGCGTGCGTCTTGCCTCTGGCCTTGCGCCAGGGCGGCGTGCGCAGCACGCTCGGCAATTCCTCGGCGGTGGCGAAACGCGCGTCGGTGGCCAGCAGCTTGTCCAGCGTTTGTTGGCCGCGTTCGCCAAGATCCGCGATCCAGCCGGTCAGGGTCGCCACGTCGAAGCGCTGGCACAGCTTCGTCAAGCGTGTCTTGACCGTCGGCTCGGAACGACCGGGGTGGTAGCTGGCGAGCAGTTGGCGGAACAGCCAGCGTGGGCAGGCGTCCATCGCCTGTTCCAGACCCGCCCGAATCCACTTGTCGTACGACTTCGGAAGCAGCAGGGACAGGGCCTCCGGCTCCCGCGAGTCCAGCAGGGCACAGGCCAGCCGCGTGCGATCGTCCTCGGTGGCATAGTCGAGCAGCCACATCAGGACGCGCACCGGCGACACGCCTTGCGCCGCCGCCGCCGCGTGCACGGTGGCCGCGATGTCGGCGGTGTCGACCCAGCTATAGGTGAAGTAGAAGAAGTAATCCTTCTTCTTGAACCACCGTGGGTCGGCGCCGCCAGGACACTCGGCGAGCAGGGGAACGAAGCAGACGTCGTCGCCAACGTCGATGCCCTGAGCGACCGCCGCCTGGAGCAGTGGCAGGAACTGCAAGGCATGGTGTTCTTCCGGGCGATCGTCCGCCAGCAGGAAGCTCCAGATCGCGTGCCATTTGGCGTCGCGCTCGCGGGCGCTCGCGGCCAGCGCCCAGTCCAGCGCCGCGCGGTAGTCCGCGTCCGGCGCGCGCACCACCGCCGCGCGCAACGCCGGCCAGGCCGCCATGCCCCAAGGGTGTTCGAGATAAGCGCGACGGTGCGGGTTGTTGTCGATCAACTTCACCAGCCGTAGCGCGTATTCGGCGCCATGGGCGTCCACCAGCGCGTGCGCGAAGTCGTAAACCAGGGCGTTGTACGCGGGGTAACCGTCGCGGTGGCGGTATCCCATCAATGGCGCGAAAGTGTCCGCCAGGACGCGGAACCAGCGCGCGGCCTGCTCGGCCGGCAGGCCGGCCAGCGGCGTTTCCAGCATCGCCGCCAAGGCGTCTTGATTGGGGAAAGGGGCTCCGCCTTGCATCCGCTCCAAATCTCTCCGCACCATGTCCCGCACCGCCGCCCATGCCTCGGCAGGGCTTTTTTCCGGCGGCGCGCCGCGGCGCATGCGGGTCGGCAGCGCGGTGCCGTGAACCAGGCGCGGCTCGTCGGCGGGCGGGTCCTCCGCCACGACGGTTTGCCGGGTTGGTGGGGAGGGGTCGTCGGCCGTGGATTCGGTCGTGGATTTCGCCGGCGGTTCGACCCGGGAAACCGCCGTGGGCGCGGCGGCGTCCGCCGCGGCGACGGTCGGCTTCGCACTCGCCGCCGCCGTTTTGGTGGCCGGCGCGGAGGACTGGATCGACGCCGGTGCCGCCGCCGCGCCGCTTTCGGCCGTCGCGGGCCGCGTGTAGCCCTTGCCGGTTTTCTCCTTGATCAGTCTGGCTTTTTCTTTTTCCGCCGCTTCGGCGCTGGCGAAGGTTTTGTCCTTGCGCTGGCCTTGCGTGCCGATGCGCCCGTAGCGCACCGTCAGGGTCTCGCCGTCGACCGCGACCTCCCAGAATTTGTCCGAACCGCCTTCGCTGAATTCGTAGCGTTCCATCGCTTTCTCCATTTCTGTCAAATTGTCCGCCGTTGGTCGTCAAGCGGTGCCGCCGATTTCCGGCGGGCACGGATTTTTCCGGTATCGCGCCTCATTCGGCCGGGTTTCCGCCGGTCAGTCCCCAGCGGGCAAGGCGCTGGCCGACCCGCTGTTCGTGCGCCAGCGCCAGCGCCTGATCCGTGGGGCGCACCCGCTGCCTCATCCACGACAGCGCCTGGGCGTGCGCCTGCGTGTCGCTGAAGCCGGCCAGACGCAGGATTGTCCGCGCCAGGCGCTCGCGCTCGCGCGGCGGCAGCCAGGCAAAAGCGCCGCGCATCGCCGGCAGGGCGCGCAGAAAGGCGTCGTCCGGCCAGTCGCCGACCAGTTCGTCGATGGCGGCGAAGGCATCGTCCGCGTCCGCCATTTGTTCGCGCGCCAGCGTCAGCAGGCCGGCGAGGAAATCGCCCAGCGCTTCCGGCAGGCCATGGCGGCGGATGTGCGCCGCCACCGGCAGCGTCAGCGCCTCGCCGCGCGCGGTGGCGAGCAGGTAGCCCAGCGCGGCGCCGGCCAGCGCCGCCGGCGTTCGCGGGTCGGCCAGGCAGCGGCGGAACACGCCGTCGGCAAAACAGGCGTCGAGCGCCAGACCGTCGCCGTAGCGCAGCAGATCGCGGCAGGCGCGCGTCGCCAGCACCACTTCTTCGCCGCGCTCGCCGCCGCCGACGTTTTCGAGCAGCCACAACAGGCGCTGAAAGAGCCTTTCGCAGAGCGGTTCGAGGCTGGCGTGCAGCGCCATTTCAAAAACGTCGCCAAAACGGTACAACCGCACCAGACGCAAGCCGGCGCGTCCCAGGTCGCCCAGCGCGTGGCTGGCGTCGACGCTTCGCGCCAGTTCGGCGCCGAGTTGCCCGCCCAGGTCGAGCAGGCCGGCGAAAACCGCCTCGGAAATGCAGGCCGACAAGGCGGCGAGATCGCCCGGCGCGGCATTGGCGCGCGCTTGCAGCCGGCTGGCGGCGGCGCTGTCCAGCGTGCCGCCCCAGATCGAGGCTTCGATCTGGGCGCCGAGCCAGTCGGGATGGGCGCGGATTTCGAAGGTCTCGACCAGTTCGCGCGCATCGGTGTGTTCGGGGCCGCTCAGCCGCCGCACGCCGGGCAGATCGAGAATCCGCAGCCGATGCAGGACCCGTGCCCGCTGGCGGTCGGCGTGGCGATGCCAGTCCAGAACGAAACGCTGGCCGACGCGGTCGGGTTCGATGCCGATCTCGGCGAGATTCCGCGCCACGTCCGCGAGCAGCGGCGGATGGCGGGTGTCCGGCGCCAGCGCGCCGACGCGGTCCCCGGACAAGGCGCGCAACATGAGCAACAGGAGCGGGTCGCTGCCCTGCCGCGGGGCGCCGTTTTCCGTCCAGGCCGGCGGCCGGTCCAGCGCCTCCTTGACGACGGTAGACAGCGCCGCGTCCAGCAGATCGGCGCGCAGAACGTGGCGGTGTCCGCGCAGGCGCGCCAGCAGCACGGCCTGCGTGTGCCAGGCGACGCGGTCGGCGGTGGACAGCCGCTGGCCGTCCTTGCGCAGCGCGTCGGCGATCCCTTGCATGGCCCACAGGCCCGCCTGTTCGACGCCCACCGAAAACAACTGTTCGTAGTACGCCGGCGACGGCATGCCGGCCGCGTAGCCGGTGAAACGATCCAGGCGCGGGTAGCTGTAGGGCACCAGATAACTGCCGACGCGGGCGTCTTCGGGGGGGCGGGGCGTTTCCGGCCGTTCGCCGTCCGCGGCCAGCGCATGCCGCCGGATGGCGCCGGCGTGCCAGCCGCCGCATACCAGCAGCACCGGGCGGCCCGCCGCCTGGCGCACGGCCCAGGCGGCGTAGCGGCCCATGAAGGCTTCGCGTCCTTCCTCGACGGGATCGACCGCGTCCGCCGGTCGCAGTCCGGCGAAATAGGTGTCCAGCACCGCCGGTAGCTCGGCATCCGGCGTTTGTTCGATCAGGGCATCCCACAGCGCATCCTGTCCCTCGGCGACCAGCGAGGTCATCAGCGCCGCCTGCGCGGCCCGGTAGCGGTCGCCAAGATGGTGCGGGTCGGCGTAACGGTTGTCGCGGTCGCCGAAATCGGGATGCCAGGCCGGCAGATCGCAGAACAGCGGCGTCGCGCCCCGCGCCCAGGCGCCCCGCAGGGCCTGCCACTCCGGGGAATAGTCGCAAAACGGGCTGTAGGAGGCGTGCGAGTGTGTCGGATCGCTGTGGAAGCTGAAGATCGCGATCGGCAAGCGATGCGCGCCACGCAGATCGTCGAGGTGCGGATTGAAATCCACCGGCCCCTCGATCAGCACCACCGCCGGCCGGAGGTCGTCGATCGCCGCGCGCACGCGTCGCGCGCAGGCGGGCGAATGGTGGCGAACGCCGAGAATCGTCAGTGGCGAAAGCGGCATGAGCTTCGGAGGATGGAATCAGCCCGGCAGGCGATGGCGGGCGGCGTAAAAGGCGCGCCAGGCCTCGCCCTTGCGCTTGGCGGCGCGCTGTTCCAGGTAGCGGCGAAGCTTCTTCAGATCGTCGGCGTTGTCTTTCGCCGCCGTGCCGGCCAGACATTCGACGATGTCTTCCGGGCCGCCGGTGTCGCCGCGCAGGTAGTGGCCGCGCACGCCCACCGCGTGCGCCACGCTGACCGCCTCGGCGGTGCTCATCGCCGACGACAGCCGTTCCATGCCGCTGCCGTCGCCGGCCACGCCCTCGCGCAGTTCGCGGAAGCAGGTGACCAGCACTTCCAGCACCTCGTCGGCGGGCGATCGCGGCACGCCGGAGCGGGCGAGGAGCTTGCCGGCCTCGCGCTTGACCAGCGCCAACTCGTCGTCGGCCTCGCGGATCGGGAACACCGTTTCGAAATTGAAGCGGCGCTTGAGCGCCGCCGACATGTCGTTGACGCCGCGATCGCGCGAGTTGGCGGTGGCGATCAGGTTGAAGCCCTCGCGCGCGAACAGCATTCCGGCCTCGCCTTCAAGCTCCGGAACCGCCAGGACGCGGTCGGAGAGCACCGAGAGCAACGAGTCCTGCACTTCCAGCGGACAGCGGGTGATTTCCTCGAAGCGCACGATCTTGCCCTGGCGCATGCCCAGATGCAGCGGCGCCGGCACCAGCGCGCGTTCGCTCGGGCCTTCGTTGACCAGCATCGCGTAGTTCCAGCCATACTTGATCTGGTCCTCGGTGAGCGAGGCGCCTCCCTGGATGGTGAGCGTGGAATCGCCGCTGATCGCCGCGGCCATCAGTTCGGAGAGCAGGCTCTTGGCCGTTCCCGGCTCGCCGATCAACAACAATCCGCGCGAGGTGGCCAAGGTCACCATCGCGCGCTCGATCAACGACGCCGGACAGACAACCTTGGCGTCGTCCGCCCCGTCGCCGAGGATGAAGCGCCGCACCGCCTGCAGCGACAGCCGCCAGCCGGGCGGGCGTGGCGCCCGGTCGGTCCGGTACAAGGCCTCCAGTTCGGCGCGATAAGCGATTTCGGCCGGCGGGCGCTGCAATCGCGGGGTATTCTGATGAGAGGGTTGCATCGGCTTGGCGCTCCAAATGGCAAGGCGTCGACTGGCATGCTGCGCTATCCTCCTGCTTTTCGCCGCGCAAGCTTTTCCGCGACTCATTCCGCATCAAAGGAGCGAGCATTGCCCAAAAAAAACGGCATATTACAGGCAAAACCCGACGGCTCGATCCGGTGGACGGCCTGGATGGAGAAGTTGATCACACATCCGCTGCGTCGTCATGACGGCGCGACGTTCGCGCCCGAATCGGGACTCGATGTCAACGGCGAACTGTTCCGCGAGTACTATCGCCGCTCCTACGGTGACCGGATTCCGGCGCTGCTTTGCCTGCTGAAATGGCACGGCCTGGCCGCGCTGGACATCTTGCTGTCCGAAATGCCGCCGGCCTTGAGCGGCAAGCGCGTCGACGAGGAATTCCTGAAAATCGTGCTCAATATCCACCACGAACGCCTGGTGGATGCCTTGTTGCCTTATCTCCATCTGCTGGCCGTCAGACAGACGCTGCACAAACAGGCGGAGCGCTGGCCATTGTGGGTCATGCAGCGCCTGCTGGCGCTCAATCCGCACCGCGCGCAGGCGGGAGCGACGCTGCTGTTGGAACTGTTGGCGGCGCATCCCGACTGGCTGCCGCCGCTGCGCGAGGCGTGCGACGACCCGACCGCGAAAACGCTGGCCCGGCTCCTGGAAACCGAGCGGGCGGTCGAGGCGCCAATCGAGGCCCTGCCGGAAATCCTGCGCCTTCCGCCCTGGCGCGAGCGGCGCGAGGCGCCGCAAGTGCCGCCGCCATCGCCGTTCACATTCGCGCCGCTGCGCGAGCCGGGGCGCATCCACTGGGAGAACGACGCGTCCGCGCCGCCGAAAAGCGACCGCGTTCCCGCGGGCGAGTCCAGCGAGTCCAGCGAGTCCAGCGATTTCGAAACGTTCGATCGCCGATTCGACGGCCATCGCCACGCCTTGCCCGAAGACGTGCGGGAAAGCTCGCGCTCGTGGCCGCTGGCGTACAAGGCGCTCCATGCGCTTGGCGTTCGAGCCGACGCCCTGCAACGGATCGCCGAGGGCGGCGTGGTGGGCGATGACGATGTCGGCGCCCGGCCGGCTTATTTTCCCGAGCGCCATCTGGCGCTACTGGTCTTGCCGCCGGAACTCGCGCGGCGCCTGCTGGCGCGCGTTCCGGTGCTGGAGATGGTCGACGGCGACGGCCTTGGCGTCGACGCGTTCCCGCTGCGCCGGCTTTTCGAACGCTTTGGCGACGTCTTGCTCGCCGCCATCGCGCGCGAAATGGGCCACCGCCCAAACCACCGCCCGCCGCGATTCGTTTCGTTCGTCGAATCGGATCTGTTCGCCGTGCCGCTGGCCAAGATGCTGGTCGCCAACCGTTGGGCGCGGCAAACCGTCCGCCAGTGGCTGGCGCGTTTTCCGGCGGCGGCGGCGCGCGGTTTGCTGCCGGCCGCGCTCGGGACGGACGCGGCGTTCGCGGCGCCGGCGCGCCACGCGCTGCGCTGGCTGGCGGCGAACGGACATCGCGCCGTTCTGGCGCGGGTCGCCGCGGACCACGGCGCGCTGGTCACGCAAGCGCTGGCGGCCCTGCTGGCGATCGCGCCGGAAGACATCCTGCCCGCGAAACTGCCCGTGCCGCCGACGAACCTGTTTCTGCCCGGCCTGCCGCGCTTGCGGTTGACCAACGGCGACTGGGCCGTTCCCGCGTCGGCGCTGCCGGACGTGTTGATGCTGCTGATGCTCAGTCGCGCCGATGAGCCTTACGCCGGGCTGGCGGCCGTGCAGGAGGCGGTGTCGCCGGAATCGTTCGCCCGCTTTGGACAGGCCCTGTTCAAGTGGTGGCAGGACAATGGCGCGCCGCCCAAGGAGCGCTGGATGTTCGAGGCGCAGGGCTTGCTGGGCAACGACGAAACGGCGCGTCAACTCGCCTTGGCCTTGCGCCAGTGGCGCGCGGCGCTGAACCGGGTGCGCGCGTACGATGCGATGAACATGCTGGCGCGGATCGGCAGCGACCTGGCCTTGATGCATCTGCATGCGCTGAGCACGCAGACGCGCTTCAACGATCTGATCGGCCGGGCGGACGATTTGCTGCGGGACGTCGCCGAGCAGCGCGGACTGAGCCTCGAGGAACTGGCCGACCGCACCGTTCCCGATCTCGGATTCGACGCGCGCGGCGTTCTGACACTGGACTTTGGCCCGCGCCAGTTCGAATTGCGCCTGAGTCGCCTGCTGGCGCCGTGTTTGCGGGACAGCGACGGCAAGGCGTTGAAGGATCTGCCCAAGCCGGGAGTGCGCGACGATCCGGTTTGCGCCAAGGAGGCCGTCGCGCGGTTCAAGGATCTCAAGAAACAGCTCAAAAGCATTGCCGCCAACCAGATTCGGCGCCTGGAGGGCGCGATGTGCGCGCGGCGGCGCTGGGAGCGCGCGGCGTTTGCGGGGCTGTTCGTGGCGCATCCGGTGCGGCGGCCGCTTTCCCAGGCGCTGATCTGGGGGGTGTATGACGCGGACGGCGCCTTGCGCGCCAGTTGCCGCGTGGCGGAGGACCTGAGCCTGGCCGACGAGCAGGACAACGAGTATTTGTTGCCGGACGATGCCTTGCTGGGGATTCTGCATCCGCTGGAGGTGCCGTGCGAGTGGGCCGCGTCGTGGCAGCAGCGCCTGGCGGAATACCGGATCTTGCCGCCGTTTCCGCAACTGGGTCGCCAGGTGTATGCGCTGAGCGACGCGGAAGCCGCTGGCGGCGAGTTGCCGGCGTGGGTTGGCCGATCCGTGTCCACCGGGGCGCTGCTGGGGCTGGAGCAGCGGGGCTGGCGGCGCGCCGTCGGCGACGGCGGGATGGTCGATGGTTTCTTCAAGGATCTGCCTGGGGGCAGTGTCATTCTTTGCCTTGAGGAGGGCTGGTTCGTCGGCGCTCCCGCCGCGAGCGCGGAGATGCAAAAAGTGGCGGAGGTGCGCCTGCACGGTATCGACGGCTGGTCGCGGCTTGACGGGATCGCGTGCAGCGAAGTGTTGCGCGATCTGCAACTGATGATCGGCGGCTGAGCGGCGCGCGCCTCGCCGGCCGCGCTTCCTGTAGAATCGCCGCCCGATGACTACCTTACGCGGCAAACCGCCGGGCGGCGCGCCCCGCAATCTCTTTTCCTACCGGAAATTCTGGGCCAGTCGCTTCGGAACCGCGCCCTTCCTGCCGATGTCGCGCGACGAAATGGCGGCGCTGGGCTGGGATTCGTGCGATGTCGTGCTGGTGACCGGCGACGCGTATGTGGATCACCCCAGTTTCGGCATGGCGCTGATCGGGCGCTTGCTGGAAGGGCAGGGCTTTCGCGTCGGCATCATCAGTCAGCCGGATTGGTCCTCCGCCAGCGCTTTTCGCGCGCTCGGCAAGCCGAACCTGTACTTCGGCGTCACCGCCGGCAACATGGATTCGATGGTCAATCGCTACACCGCCGACCGCAAGCCGCGTTCCGACGACGCCTACACGCCGGACGCGGCGCCGAACCGGCGGCCGGACCACGCGGTGGTCGTTTATGCGCAACGGTGCCGCGAAGCCTTTCCCGGCTGCAACGTGGTCATCGGTTCCATCGAGGCCAGTTTGCGGCGCATCGCCCATTACGATTATTGGTCGGACAAGGTGCGGCGCTCGGTGTTGCCGGATTCGAAGGCCGACCTCCTCCTGTTCGGCAACGCCGAGCGCGCGCTGGTGGAATTGACGCATCGTCTGGCGGCCGGCGTGCCGATCGCCGAAATCCGCGATCTGCGCGGTAGCGCGTTCATGGTGCCGCGCGATTGGCGTCCCGGCGAGGACTGGGTCGAAATCGACGCCGCGAGCGTCGATACGCCCGGCCCCTTGCGTCGTCATCCCGACCCTTACGCGGCGACGGCCGGCGACGCGCCCGCCGTCCGCGCCGACGTGCCGGCGAAACCCGTTCAGTTTCATGGGGCCGCTCGCGCGCCCAGGCGCGAACGGTCGCGCACGGTGATTCGCCTGCCGTCCTATGAACAGGTGGTCGCCGATCCGGTGCTCTATGCCCATGCCTCGCGCACCTTCCACCTCGAATCGAATCCCGGCAACGCGCGCGCGCTGGTGCAGGCGCACGGCGCGCGCGACGTGTGGCTGAATCCGCCGCCGCTGCCGCTGACGACGGCGGAAATGGACGGCGTCTACGCCGCGCCCTTCCAGCGGCGACCGCATCCGTCCTACGGCGAGGCCAGGATTCCCGCTTTCGAGATGATCCGCTTCTCGATCAACATCATGCGCGGCTGCTTCGGCGGCTGCACCTTCTGTTCGATCACCGAGCACGAGGGGCGTATCGTCCAGAACCGCTCCGAAGAATCGATCGTGCGCGAGATCGAGGAGATTCGCGACAAGACGCCGGGTTTTACCGGCGTGATCTCCGATCTCGGCGGTCCCACCGCCAACATGTACCGGCTGGCGTGCAAGGACCCGGCCATCGAGTCGGCGTGTCGCCGGCTGTCGTGCGTCTTTCCCGGCATCTGCGAGAATCTGGACACCGACCACACGCCGCTGGTGCGGCTCTACCGCAAGGCGCGGGCGGTGCGCGGCGTCAAAAAGGTGCTGATCGGTTCCGGTCTGCGTTACGACCTGGCGGTGCGCGATCCACGCTACGTCAAGGAACTGGTCAGCCATCACGTCGGCGGCTACCTCAAGATCGCGCCGGAGCATACCGAGGAGGGACCGCTGGCGCACATGATGAAGCCGGACATGCGTTCCTACGACCAGTTCAAGAGCCTGTTCGAGAAATTCTCGCGCGAGGCCGGCAAGGAACAATACCTGATTCCCTACTTCATCGCCGCCCACCCCGGCACCGGCGACGAGGACATGCTCAATCTGGCGCTCTGGCTCAAACGCAACGGTTTTCGCCTCGATCAGGTGCAGACCTTCCTGCCGACGCCCATGGCCCTCGCCACGGCGATGTACCACAGCCGCAAGAACCCGTTGCGCAAGATCGGCCGGCATTCGGAAACCGTGGACACCGTTCGCGGCGCCTGGCAACGGCGTCTGCACAAAGCCTTTCTGCGCTATCACGACCCGGAAAACTGGCCCTTGCTGCGCGAGGCGCTAAAACAGATGGGCCGGGCGGATCTGATCGGTAATGGCAAGAAACATCTGATACCGTTTTTCCAGCCGCCGGGAACCGGCTTGCGAGCCAACGCGCCGCGCGCCGGAAAAAACATCCCGGCGGATTCGCCGACGACCCGGCGCGTGGCGAGAAACACGCCGGCGCCCGCCCGTCCGGTGGCGAAAGCACCGACAAAAGCCCGGCGCGCCTAGCGACGGCGTGCCGTCCTCAGGCGGCGGACGGCACGCCGTGGTGGATGGCCAGCCAGACGGTGAGTTCGCCGGCGGCGGTCCACTCGACACGATGCCGCCGGCGCGGCGCGATATCCAGGCAGTCGCCGGCTCGCAGTTCGCGAGCGCGCGCCTCGTCCTCGAACCGCAGCGCGGCGCGGCCTCGCAGCAGCAACACCCACTCGCCGTGCGGCTGGTCGTACCACTCGCCCGGCGGAGTCGCCTGACCGCTGGAGACGATGCGCTCTATCCTCAAGCCGGGGACGGTCAGCAAGGCCCGGAATTGTTCCTCCGCCAGGGTGGCCGGCGGCAGATCGGCAAAAAGATTCTCCATGACAAGACTCGGTGGATTCACAAGAGGGAAAATCGCGCTGGCGCGCCAGGAAAGGTGGACTGGCGGGAAATTGGCGGCAAGGGGAAAGGCGAACAACGGTTCATTTTTTATCGAAAACAACTCGAACCCGGCCCATTTTTCTTGCTCGGTTTGAGCTTCCCCCGAAATTTCGTCTGCCAAGGGTGACCTAAAATTGTCGTCACTTTTGGAAGGCAGGAAATGAAGATACCGACGCAGGCATACACGACCGAGTTCAAGGAACTGGCGGTCAAGCGCGTCAAGGACGGGCAAAGCGTAGGCATGGTTTGCAGGGAACTCGGGCTGAGCGACCAGACCTTGCGCAACTGGATC
>JAKOTN010000118.1 GCA_029776255.1 Pseudomonadota bacterium | reverse complement strand
TGAAAGAAAAACATATATTGTGGATAATTATTTTCTATATATGGTACGCATATTTCTAATTTATTAGGCAGCCACTCATCATCATGACAAATAAATGCTATCCAATCATATTTAGCTGCTTTAATACCCGTATTGTGTGCCGCACCTGCACCACGATTTTCGGGATGTTGAATAAAAATAATCCTTTCATCTGTATATTCTTTTACAATAGGCTCTAATGATGGAGTGGAACCATCATCAATGATTATTAGTTCAAAATATAGATATGTCTGATTTAATACACTATTTATTGCTCGCCTCAATATATCAGGAGGTGTGTTATAAGCAGGGAGAACAATAGAAAAATATATTGAAGACATAATTTGCAAAAATAACTTATTTATTTGTTATCATTAATTTAATGATTTTAGGTAAATTTTTTAGTATATCAATATAATTACCTCGCCAAAAAGGATCAAGTTTTATAGATTCCCAATATGCTTTTATGACATTTTTAAATTTTTTATTTTCTAAATAAATAATAGCTAATGTGTTCCATCTAAATTTCCAAGCTTCTTTAGCTTCTATATTAGCTTTTATAGTTTTTCCCCATTTATTATAAAAACTAAATATATCACTACCAGCTTTTTTATTTTTAAAAATTGAATCAGGATGTGTGATTCCCAATCTCGAAATATAATAGTTACTTAGACATTCATTGATACAATAAAAATCTATGTATTGTGAAAATCGTAAATATATATCCCAATCTATTAAAACCCCAGTTTCATCGTAATAGCCATAATTATTAAAACATTCTTTTGATATAATTACACTTGACGACTGAATTAACAAATCTTTACCAATTAAGAAATCTATATAATAATTACCTGTTTTTGAAATTATTGAATTAATATTTGATCTTTTTATAATAGTTTGTTCAATAATTATAGGAAAATGATAATAAAACTTATATTGTGGATAATTTTTTTCTATATACTGCACGCATACTTCTAATTTATTAGGTAACCATTCATCATCATGGCAAATAAATGCTATCCAATCATATTTAGATGCTTTAATGCCCGTATTGTGTGCGGCACCAGCTCCTTTATTTTCAGGATGTCTAATAAAATAAATGCGATCATCAGTATATTCTTTTACAATATGCTCTAATGAAGCATCTGAGCCATCATCTACAATAATTAACTCAAAATATGGATAAGTTTGATTTAGTACACTATCTATTGCTCGCCTCAATATATCTGGAGGTGTGTTGTAAGCTGGAAGAACAATTGAAAAATATAAGATATTTTTTATCATCTATTTTTTTTCTAAAATCAAAGAAATAAAATCACTTAATATTAAGTTTGATGATAGAGTGGCTAATTTCTTACAAAAAAATTTTTGTTTTTTTGTAAAACTTACATTATTATTACTCAATAATATATTTTTATTAATCAAATAACTCATAAAAAAAATATCTACATTATAATTACTATTAAATTCTTTAATATAAAAATTTGATTTTTCTTTTAAAAAAAATAAAGAGTATAATGACGGTATCCACAGATGAATTGGCACATCAAAAGATATAGATGTATATCCCCATATTTTTTTTGCTAACCCATTATTTATTGGTAGTCCAATAAAACATTTACCATTTGATGGTAAAATTGAGTGAGCTAATTTTATAGTTTCTATTGGATTAGATATATGTTCTAATGAATGATTAAACATAATAGCCTGTATATTATTACAATTATTATTTTTAATAAATTCATCAAATGTAGATTTATAAATAACTTTTTTACCATTTATAGAAATATCATTATCGATGAAAGGATCTATACCTATAATATTAGTCCAACCTAATTTATGAAAATATTGCCATAACCAATTATTACCCGATCCTACATCTAAAACTATCCCTTTATTCATATTATCAAATAAAAATTTTATAG
>JAKOTN010000117.1 GCA_029776255.1 Pseudomonadota bacterium | reverse complement strand
CTTAAAGTTTGACAAGACTTTATTATAAACAGGTATATTATATTAAAAACATATAAACTATCTTAAAACGGCGTTTTTTTAGTGTTTTAGCATATGTATCAGAATAAGGACTTTAAAAGTTAACTAAATTAACTACTATAAAAAAACAAAAAAAATAACATACACTAATCTATTAACTATTAACTATTTATAAACGAAATTGATAAATATCAATAACGAAATTGATAAATATCAATAAAAAAGTGTAAATAATAGTATGCTAAAAATTTGGTTTTTGAGAATTTTTGATATATTTTTGTATCAAAAATAATCGCACCATAAGGAATTGAAATTCGCAAAATACTATTACTGGTATGTTAATAGAGATAAAAGATGATAAAATGGAAAATGCAAATAGTTTATGTAAACTATTAGCAAAACAAGTTTATAACTATTTTTATTTTTTATTGGCAAAAGAAATCGAGGTTGGATTTGAAAAAGAATTTACTATTACTATTACCATTGACTTTTTTAGACTTGGATGGGACATAATTTACAATCCTAATAACAATAATGAAATTGACAAGGATTTAAGGAAAATATCTAATCATATTTGCGAGATATATATTAGACCAATGGACGATTATAATAACATATTAGTAACTACAGCAATAGGAGATTTTCAAGATAGGATCAAATTAGATGTTAATGATAAAGTAGCTAAAAATATAAACAAGGTAATGAATTCAATTCAAAGTTTGATAGACAGATATAAACAATAAAAAATATGGAAATCGCACCATAAGGAATTGAAATTTTTAAATATTAAAATATTATGGGAGATAATATTTTCTTTTAATCGCACCATAAGGAATTGAAATATAAAGAAATCCTCCAAGTTTTTACAGATTGGAGAAACTTTTAATCGCACCATAAGGAATTGAAATTATTTTTTTATTAAAAAGGGGGCTTGCACCCCCTTGATTCTTTTAATCGCACCATAAGGAATTGAAATTTGTAAAGGTAGTTTCCGACAGCTAAAAACATATCAGCTTTTAATCGCACCATAAGGAATTGAAATTAGATTAGAAGCGGGTTGCAACTGTCTTTACTTAACTTTTAATCGCACCATAAGGAATTGAAATTTTGTAATTACACTGTAAAGTGCTGTAAAATCAAATTCTTTTAATCGCACCATAAGGAATTGAAATGTGCACACCTTGAAGGTACACCAAACGAGCTCACACTTTTAATCGCACCATAAGGAATTGAAATCATCCTTGGTCTGTTACAAGCGCCTTGTTTTGCCCGACTTTTAATCGCACCATAAGGAATTGAAATCTCTCTTTTATTTTTTCTAAAACAATCTGCATATCAACTTTTAATCGCACCATAAGGAATTGAAATTTGGGAGCTTAGATAAGTGTCTTTTAAGCACTTTTACCTTTTAATCGCACCATAAGGAATTGAAATATGAAATCAAGGTTGCACCTGCTGAATATAACGAACTTTTAATCGCACCATAAGGAATTGAAATTGATTGAACGTGCTATTAAGAATGCTAAACTTTTCCTTTTAATCGCACCATAAGGAATTGAAATGCCATACACGTATAACATACAACAACCTTCCGCAAACTTTTAATCGCACCATAAGGAATTGAAATGATGTTAACCAGGCTTGTATTGGTGATGTTTTTGAGCTACTTT
>JAKOTN010000111.1 GCA_029776255.1 Pseudomonadota bacterium | reverse complement strand
TTATCGCAAGGGTTTTTCACATGCTCTTCAGCTAGCGTACGATCAACTATCAACGGGTAACTGGACAATGGACGATCTCGACACGGCCAATGAGATTGCGTTGGAATGGCGGTTTGATAGGCGCCCTCATTCAGTCTACATGGACGAGTTGCGCAATGCTGTCAAGCGCATGCGAAAAGGCAAAAGGATGTGACCAGGCAGAGCCGGTGCCCCGCTGGGCTTCATAAGTCCAGCTTGCCGGGTTCGACTCCCGGGCCTGGGAATCGCCGGGCGGTCCGGCGACAGGGATTTGCGGAGTGAAACTCAGGATGGCTGGTGACTGGATTCCGATCAGCGTGGATCTGCCGGGCAAACCGGAAGTTGCAATGCTGAGTCGTATTCTCGGCAAATCTACCGACGAATGTCTTGGGATGTTGATTCGGTTCTGGATCTGGTGCCAAGCTCACACAGACGACGGAAACCTTCCGGGCATGGATACGGCTATGCTTACTGCTGTGTCGCATGTACCGGAACGGTTCTTCGGCGCTCTACAACGGGTGGGGTGGCTCGAGGTTACTGATTCCGGATGCTTCATTCCGAACTTCGAGCGGTGGTTTGCTGGGGCGGCAAAGCGGCGGCTTCTGGAAGCCAGAAAAAAGCGACTGCAGCGGGCCAATGCTGGCGGGGAAAGAAATGGCTGTCCCGATCTTGTCCCGAAGTTGTCCCGAAGTTGTCCCGATTCTGTCCCGCATTTGTCCCGCGCGCATCGGGACACAAACGGGACTAGAGGAGAGGAGAGTAGAGGAGAGGAGAGTAGAGGAGAGGATACTAAATCAGAATCTAATCCTTCGATAACATCTGATCTTGAATTGGTATCTACTGGTGTTGGAGAGAAGAATGATAGCTCCGCACGATCGCAAGCGATCGATGCGAAGCCGCCTCCGGAAGATGGGGTATCGTCCCCGCCTTTCCTGGTGTTCCCGACCAGGGGCAAGGTCGATGCGTTCTCCGTGACCGAACAGGACGTTGCCGAGTACGAGAGGCTCTATCCGGGCCTGGACGTTCGCTGCGAGCTCCGCAAGGCCCTGGCCTGGATACGTGCGTCCCCTGATCGGATGAAAACGGCCAAGGGGATGCCGCGGTTCATCGTGAACTGGCTGAACCGGGCCGTGGACAGCCGATCCACGTCGCGAGCGCCACCAGGTCCAGTGCTCAGCGACCTGGAAAGGCGAAACCTGGAAGCCACGAAGCTCTGGCTTGCGCAAAAGGAGCAGCGGCATGCCAACTGATGCGGAACGCTTTGCCATTGTGATGAATGCCCTGGGGGCTGCCTTCAATCGGCCGATCACCCCCGCGGTCCTCACGGCATACGAGATGGGCCTGGATGGGCTGGCCATTGAGGAAATCGAGGCCGCCGCAAAGCGGGCCCTCAAGACGTGCAAGTTCATGCCGACCCCAGCCGAGCTGCGAGAGTTCGCTGGGGGCCTCAAGCCGGAAGA
>JAKOTN010000091.1 GCA_029776255.1 Pseudomonadota bacterium | reverse complement strand
TTCCCTACGCCACTCATGCCGACATGAAGGCTGTCAGCTTCGAATACATCGAGGTCTTTTACAACCGCAAGCGGCAGCATTCGACCCTCGGTTACAAATCGCCGATTCAGTTCCTGGAAAACTGGATCAGAGAGCAGCATCAGGAAAAACTGATAGCATGAAACTTACCCTTTGGCAGACGAAAAACCGAGGGAACCTCACTACAACTCGCACGGGGCTGCTCACGTGATTGCGTCCAATCCAGAGGAGGCACCATCACAGTCTCGTCCGCTTTTCGACCTTTGCGCCCAACTCACAGGACTCCTTGACCTACAACATCCGTTCGCCTTTCCACTAGTAGGACACCCAGAGGCCGTCAAACGCTTTGGTGGAAACGATGGCACCTTCAAAGTCTACGATCTTCCAAAGCCCATGGGCGGACCCACGTATCGAGAGATTGCCGAGACATCAGAACAGTTTGATGTTCATGTCGATGGGCTGGGTTTCGGCGGCGCGCTACAGACATTCATTCTATGGATGGACAGCGCCCCTCTATTTGGCGGATTTGGTTTTCTGTACGACATGTTCGCAATCGGAACCGCTCTCGCAGAGGAAGATATGGAGGCCTTCCGGCACCTTTTCGTTCCGGACACGTTCGTGACAATTCGACCACGCGGAAAGGGTGCGATTAAAGTCGTGTCGCCCGTATTTTACATTGACGACTTCGGGCGACCTCACGTTCACTTTCGCAAGGACGCCGGCGAATATCGGACGCATTGGCGCTCAGGATGCCCAGCCCTTGATCGAGCGCGCGCTTTTCTTCATCACTTCACGGAGCCCTTCTCGACCGGCTCCAGCTTCGTGCCATTCACACGCCCGGGCTGTGCCGTGATTTGCCGCAACAGAGACATCGCGCACGGACGAACAGCGTTTATTGACGGGCCGCGGCCTAATCAGCGCAGAGTACTTTCACGAAAATGGTTCATGACAACCGAAGACGCAATGGTGTACAGGCACGTCCCAGGGCTTGCCATGCGAAACGATATCGCAAACATCGCACCTGAGCTATTCGGTGACCAGCAGCTCAAGGGCCAATGGCTTTACGACCAGACTCATGACAAGAATGTCCGCGTCAACTGACTACCGGCATTCAACGTGTCTGCAAGAGAATGCAGTTACGGTCTGACCATTCAACGAACATTGCGTGTGTGTTTAATGCGGTGAAGTCAATAGCAATGCCCGTTTCACACAACGTGCATCACACTCATGTCCAATACATGTACTGATTCCTTCAAGAGTGCCGAACACGTGGGTGGTGTGGGTTTAGCGTTACCCATCATTTTCGTGGTCCTTTACGGTTCGGCATTCCCTGCGGCGAAGGTCGGTCTTTTGTATGCGGGCGTCTTCGAGTTCCTCGCGCTTCGATACGCCTTGGTCGCCGCATTGCTAAGTATCGTGGCTCTCGTGTTGCGGGCGCCTTGGCCGAGGACCCGCCGCGACCTCATGCATATCTGTGTGGCGGGCCTGCTGATGGTCGGCATCTTCAATGCCGCTGCGTTCGCAAGCGTCGCGCTGGGCGTGCCGCCTGCCGTGTGCGCGTTGATCATTGCCTTACAACCGATAATCGTCGCGCTCGGCGCCAAACCGCTTCTGGGCGAGCACACGTCGGGCCGGCAATGGCTTGGCTTGTTGTTGGGTGTACTTGGCGTGTATTTAGTGGTGAGTGGCAATCTGGTGCTCGACACGACCTACATCACGGGAGTGGGGCTGTCACTATTGGCCTTGATATCCCAGGCGGCGGGAAATCTGTACCAGAAGAAGTTCTGTGCCCCAATGAATGTGTTCACCGGAGGCTCGGTGCAGAATCTCATAAGTGCTGCGGTAATGCTTGCTGCCATCGGCGTCTTCGGCATGCACGAAGTACACTGGACAGGGCGTTTCGTGATGTCCCTTGTTTGGATGACCGTCGTAGTGTCGGTGGGAGCGGTGAGTATTCTGTATGTCATGATCCGCCGTGGCAAAGTCAGCGTGGTCGCGAGCCTCTTTTATCTTGTGCCCGTCAGTGCCGCGATCGGTGCCTACGTGTTGTTTTCCCAAGTGCCTACGGGTGTCCAGTTCCTGGGCGCGGTAGTAGCCGCGGCTGGCGTGGCAATCGTGGCACGCCCCGCAGTCGGCCGGGATCGCCTCGAATCTCCGGTGAGTAACCAATAATGCCCCAAAGGGGAGGCGAGTGAGATCTCGTTGCCGCCGTTAAGTCATGACATACGAGACCGTGAGTTTATTCGGCGCAGACCAGCCCATCGCCAACATACGGTTGGCACGCGACCATACATGGGAGTGGGCCATTTTGTGTTCCACATGGCGGTACTGCCTTGTTAACACACCGAGATACCTCACACAGGAAGCCAGGCGACTCGCAGGTGACGAATACCTTGCCCGGCTTGAGTCCGTTAGGTCAAATCACACCTTGGGGAAGGAATCGATTCAATGAAAGACACAGTTACACTTTATCGGCCAACGGTCCCCAAGGAACTTGCGCTTCTGCGGGAAAGCGGTTTTCTAAAATGGCCCCCGCGCCTTCCGGAACAGCCGCTCTTCTATCCGGTGACCAATGAGAAGAATGCCATCGACATCACAAAATCCTGGATTGTGCGACACGACGGTGTAGGTTACGTGACGAAATTCGAAGTGTCCAAGGAGTTCATCGACCGCTGCAAGGTCCATCAACTAGGAATGCCCAGCCAAAATGAATGGTCAATGGCCGCTGAAGACGTTGAAGCCCTCAATCAAAGCATCGTTGGGAAAATCGAGATCATTCGAGAATTCAGAGGGTAAAGTCAACAAACGCACGACCAGAGGCGCATAAACTTCTCACGGACAAATTGGGAAGTGTGCTGACATCAGTATGCAACATTCCAGAATGATCGATGTGACACGTAAACAGCGGACTCAGTGCAACCCGGCTGTCTAAGGAAGAACTCCAAACCTCGCCCCTTGATCCGAAGTGAGACAGTGACGGCATGAAGCAAATGAACCTTGGCGAGAGTGAATTCGAGCGCAAGACCAAGACGACGCGCAAGCGCGAGTTTCTGCGCGAGACGAACCTGGCGGTGCCCTGGGCCGATCTGGTGTCGTTGATCGCACTGCTGCACTTGCCCTCCGGCGCCAAGGGCGGACGCCCCCCCCGCTTGCCGTCGAGACCCTGCTGCGCATTCCCCTTTTGCCGCCGTGGTTCAACCTCTCGGACCCGGCGATGGAGGACGCCCTGTACAACACCCCCTGTTTCGTGAATTCGCGGGCTTGGATGCAGGAAAAGACAAGCGGCCCGACGAAAGCACGACTCTTGGATTCCGCCATCGACTCGATGCGGAGCTTGCGGATCCTGACCACCGTCTACACCACGCTAGCGGTCAACGGACGGCTGCTCAAGAGCGGGGCGGTGGTCGATGCCATGCGGATCGCCGCGCCCAGTTGGACCAAGAACAGCCGCGGTGAACGCGACCCCGAGAAGCGCCAGACCAAGAAGGCAACCAGTGGCGCTTAAGCATGAAAGCGCCTATCGGCGTGGATGCGGGCTCGGGACAGGTGCGCGCGGCGGCAGGCGTGGCGGCCAACGTCTACGACGTGACGCAGGCGCACGCACGGGTGCGCGGAGAGGAAACCGATGTCTTTGCCGTCTCGGACTATCAGGGCGTGGGCAAGCGAGCGAAGCCCCAAGAGATTGGGGGGCAACTGGCACGTGACCCCGTAGCCGGGCAGACGCAAGGCGCTGAACAAGCGTACGCCGACGGGCGCGATCCTGCAGCCGCTGGAGCAGATCAAGGCGAGCCTCCGGGCCAAGGTCGAACACCCGTTCCGGGTGATCAAGCGCCAGTTCGGGCATGTCAAGGTGCGCGACCGGGGTCCGACCAGGAACACGGCGCAGCGGCGCACGCTGTTTGCACTGTCGAAGCTGTGGATGGCGCGGCACACGTTGCTGCAGGACAAACGGAGATGAGTGCGTCCGCAGGTGGCCAGAGGGCCGCGAATCGGGGCGGAATCGACCTCCAGACCGACCTCTTGAGCAAGCATTTGCCGCTATCTGAAATCGCACGCATCAACTCACGTTGCGCCGGGCGTTGTGCAGACTATCCAAAGGGGACAACATGATTGGCATATCGGAAGTGGAATTCAATGGACGCGGCGCATAACGATCAGGGTTGGATCGCGATCATGTAGCGAGCCACGATCTGAACCGGTTGTTGGACAAGCCCGATTCCCTGCAATAGTGCTTTGATTTCCATCCCGGAAGTGGGCGACTTATCCGGCGTGCCGACCTGGCGGCGCCGGCATGGGCGTTCCGGCTTGATGAATCTGGCGATTTTGGGTGAAGTAGTGGGGGAAATGGGAAAAAACCACGTTTTCGCACGCCACTTAACGCGTGTTTTAACGCTATTCCCGTATTGCTGGCTGTGCGACGGGAACGCCGAAAACGCCTTTCCGCTGTCCGGCGCGTTAAAATACGCGTCTGGACTGTCTTTCAAGGAGGGTGTCGTGAAAAAATGGCTTGCTCTCTTCTGCGCCGCCGCCATTTCCGGCTGCGCCACACAGGACGATCTGAGGCGCGAGCGCGTGATGATCGACAAGGCGCGCGGCGACCTGGACCGCGCGACGCTGAATTCGGTCGCCGCCTGCAAGACACGCGCCGCGTGCGACAAGGCGTTCAGTCTGACAAAGGCTTACGTGCAGGAGAATTCCGACATGAAGATTCAATTCGCCGACGACACCATGGTGTTCACCTACAACCCGCTGCGCGTCGGGCAGGTGGCGTTGCGCGCCACCAGAACGCCGGATGCCGGCGACTCGGCGACGATTCGCCTGGACGCCTCCTGCAAGGGGATGAACGAAAGAGATAACTTCCGGCTTTGCGCGCACCGCATGGAGGCGATTTACAACGGCTTCAAGCCTTACGTCGAGTCCCGTCTCTAAGCCGCCGGCGATCAGGCACAGCCGTCGGGGAAGCCGAGAACCACCCGGCGGGTGCGGGCGGATTTCTTTTCGATCTTGGCAACGACGATCGGACCGATTTCGGCGGTGTTGGTCACGTGCGTGCCGCCGCAGGGTTGCCGGTCGACGCCGTCGATTTCGAGCACTCTCACGCGCCCCAGGCCGCGCGGCGGTTGTACGCTCATGCTGCGCACCAGACCGGGATTGGCGTCGAGTTCTTCTTCATCGATCCAGCGGTGCCGCACCGGATGGCTGTCGGCGATCAGGCGTGCAAGGCCTCGGGTGAGTTCGTCCTTGTCCAGCGGTTCGGTCATGTGAAAGTCGAGGCGGGCGTAGGCAGCGGTGATCGAACAGCCGTCCACCGGATGCGGCACCAACGCGCACAGGAGGTGCGTGGCGGTGTGAAAACGCATGTGCGCCTGGCGGCGCGCCCAATCGATACGGGCGGTGAGGGCGAGGCCAGCGGAAATCCCGGCAATCGCCGTGGCCGGCGCGGGCACATGCAGGATCTGCCCCGCTTCGCGCCCCTTGCGGGTGTTTTCGATGACAATCCGCCGGCCATCGGGCAGATGCAGCACGCCGGTGTCGCCGGCCTGGCCACCGCCATGCGGGTAAAAAACCGTGCGGTCAAGCTGGATGCCGTCGTCGGCAACGGCGACGATTCTTGCCTGGCATTCAGCGAGCCGCGCGTCTTCGCGGAACAGTTCTTCGGTAATCATGGTTGTCGTTCGTCAGGCGAGTGTGGCGCGGTGGGCGGCAAGGGCGCGTTCCATGCGCGCGAGCGCCTCTTGCAGCAGGCTTGGCGGCGCGGCGAAATTGAGCCGCAGGTAGCCCGGTCGGCCGAAATCGCCGCCGTCGGAGAGGCCGACGCCGTGTCGTTCGAACCAGGTGGCGGGATTGCCGACCTGTTCGGCGAGCGCGCGGGCGTCGATCCAGGTCAGAAAGGTGACTTCCGGATGACTGTGCGCCAACCCCATGCGCTCCAGCGCCGCCGACACGCGATCACGGTTGTCGCGCAATTGCGCCAGCAGCGCTTGCCGCCATGGTTCGCAAGCGGTGAAGGCGGCCCGCGCGGCGGTGTAGGCGAAACAACACGGCTCGGGCACCAGTTTTTGCATCGCGGCGCGGAAACGGCGGCGCAAGGCGGCGTCGGGTATGATCGCCCAAGCGATGCCGAGTCCGGCGACGTTGTAAGTCTTGCCGGGACCGTGCAGGGTGATGGTGCGGGCCAGCAGGGCCGGCGAGCGCTCGGCCATCGCCCGCGCGAAGGGGATGTGCGGCGTTTGCCCGTCGAGAATCAAGTCGCAATGCACTTCGTCGGAACAGACGAAGAGGTCGTGTTTTTCGCAGAAAGCGGCCAGACGTTCGAGTTCGTCGCGGGAAAACAGGCGGCCGATCGGGTTGTGCGGATGGCAGAGCAGCAGCAGCCGCGTCGCCGCTGGTGGCTGGCGGCCGGCGGTATCCGGCTCGCGCATTACCTCGTCGAGCCGCTTGAAATCAATGACATGCGCCGTTCCGGCGGGATTGACCGGTTTGAGCGGCACGTCAACCAGTTCGCGCCCCTGGAGGCCGGGTGCGTGCAGGAAAGGCGGATACACCGGCGAAAAGGCAATCGCCCGCTCCTTCTCGGCGCAGCAGGCTTTGACCGCCAGATTGAGACCGAGCACTAGCCCCGGAAGCCAGACGATCCACGCCGGGTCGACCGCCCAGCCGTAGCGCGCGTGATAATCCTCGACCAACACCCCCGGCAAATCGCGCGGCGCCGAGGTGTAGCCGTAGTTGCCATGCGCGACATGCGCGGCCAGCGCCTCCTGAATCGCCGGCGGCGCCGGGAAATCCATGTCGGCGACCCACAAGGGTATGACATCCCGATCTGCGTGTTTCATCCATTTGGTGGCGGACCAGGCGCGACGATCATGAACAAGATCGAAATCGAACACGGTTTTCTCCAAAAAAACGAGGAAGGCACTGTCTCACGCGCCATTCCGGGATGTCAATTCGGCAACCGACCGCCATCTTTCGAAATATTCAGTATTGACAGAAATAATTGAAACAACTACTCTCGCCTCATGAAACTGTCTCCGATCAGCGAACGCTTTGTGTTGCACTGGGGCGAAATGGGCACCCGCTGGGGTGTCAACCGCACCGTGGCGCAGACACATGCGCTGCTCTATCTGGCCGAACAGGCGATCACCGCCGAGGACATCGCCGAAACGCTCGGCGTGGCGCGCTCCAATGTCAGCACCAGTCTCAAGGAACTGCTCTCCTGGAAATTGGTGAAGGTGGTGCATGTGATGGGTGACCGGCGCGATCATTTCACGACGTCCAAGGATGTGTGGGAACTGTTCAGACTGATCGTCGCCGGTCGCAAACAGCGGGAGATCGACCCGACCTTGGGCGTTCTCGCCGACTTGCTCGGCAGCCCGGAATTGGACAGCGAAGCCGCCGCGGTACGGCAACGCATTGAAGAAACCGAACGTTTCGTTCGCATCCTGACCGCCTGGAGCGATGAAATGCTGCGTCTCGAACCGGAAACCCTGATGAAGTTGATGCGCATGGGCGCGCAGATTCGCGGACTGATTCGCCGCGACGACGGGCAATGAGCGCCCTTTTTTTGCCACGATATTTCTGTTTATACAGAAATATCAGATTTTATGGGAGGAACAATTATCCGCCGTCATTGATTTCGATCCGACGCACTGCCGCGCGTCGTCGGCCGATAGTGCCGAGGACGACCACCTCTTGCCTGTTTCGTATTGGAGAAAATAATGCTCTCTCATCCTGCAACCCTGCTCGCGATCCTCTTGCTGCCCAGCGTCTGCGGCTGGCTGGCCGCGATTCACTTGCGACAATCCCTGCTCGAATTGCTGATCGGCGAATGCGGCAACGAAGCGCGCGCGCAGTTCTGGTGCCGATTGACGGTCGTCGGCATGATCCTCGGTCCGACCGCGCTGGCATTGATGCGTGCCGAGGCCTGGGAAGGGTGGGTCGAACCGATCGCGCTCGCCCGCGCTTTGCTCAGCGTCAGCTTGAACGGCATTCTGGCGGTGCTCGGGTTCCTGGCCCTGATCATGTGGCGGCAAATACCGTCGCGCCGACAGGCGCTCGCACCGGTGGAAAAGCAGCCGTGAAAATCCTCGTCCGCGGCGCCGACGGCTTTCTCGGCCGACATTTCGTCGCCCACCTGCGGCGCGGCGGTCACACGGTGACGCGCGGCGTGCACCGACCGCGCCTGCCCGGCGACATCGCGCTCGACGCCGGCAGGATCTTTCGCCGGCCTGCTGGCTGCCGCGTCTGGCTGGCGTCGAGGTGGTGATCAACGCGGTCGGCATTCTGCGCGAGCGACGGGCGGGCGATTTCGACCGGCTCCACCACCGCGCGCCGGCCGCGCTGTTCGAGGCCTGCGCTTGCCTCGGCGTGCGTCGCGTGCCGCACATTTCGGCGCTCGGCACCACGGCGACGCCCTATCTGTCCAGCAAACGCGCTGGCGACGACGCCTTGCGACGTTGCTTGCCGCAAGGCGTCGGCATCGCGATTCGGCCGGGGCTGGTTTTCGGGAACGATGGAGCGTCCAGCCGCCTTTTTCTGGCTCTGGCCAGTGTGCCGCTGCACGTCATACCACGCGGCGCCGGACGGGTGCAGCCGGTACATATCGACGATCTGACAGCCCTCGTCGGCCACCTGGCGGAAGACGCCGAGAGTGGCCAAACCGTGCCGCGCATTCTCGAAGTGGCGGGACCACGGCGTCTGCGCCATGCCGAGTGGCTGTCCATCTATCGCGACGGATTGGGTCTGGCCGCCGCCCGACGGCTGCCGCTGCCGGCCACACTGACGACCGGAATCGCCTGGCTTGCCGGCGCCCGGCCCGGATCGCTGCTCACGCCGGCGACCTGGCGGCTGCTGCGCGCCGGCAGCCACGGTGACCCGACCGCGGCGCGCGCTACTGGGTCGGCCGTTGCGCGACCCCGCCGCTTTCATCGACGCCGGCGATCGCGAGGCGCTGCGCGGACGTGCCCTGGCCACCTGGCGCCGACCGGTAGCGCGCGCCGTGCTGGCCATCATCTGGTTGAATCACCGCATTGTTTTCGGCCGGGTTGCACCCAATCGACGACAGCCCGACCCGCCTCGCCGCTTTCCATCTCGCCGGAATACCCGTGCTCATCGTCCTGGCGGCGGCCATCCTGCTTGACGCGCTCTTCGGTCTGGCCGGCCTGTTCAAGCCAGGCGCCCGTCCATGGCAAGCACAATTGGTCCTGATCATCTCCTATAGCGTACTGGTCGCCTGGCGGCTGCCGGATTATGTGAGCGATCCCTTTGGACCGATCCTCAAGAATCTCGCCGTTATCGCCCTACTGTTCCAGATCTGGGCCGAAGAGGAAAAACAATGAGCGCCTACCTGACCGTCAAGTGGTTGCACATTTTGTCGTCGGTGCTGATCGTCGGCACCGGATTCGGAACCGCGTTCTACCTGTTCTTCGTCAACCGCAGCGGTAATGTCGCCGCCACGGCCATCGTCGGGCGACTGGTGGTTCGTGCCGACACCTGGTTTACCGCCCCGGCGGTGCTTTTCCAGCCGCTCTCCGGTGTGTTGTGGTTGATCCGTGAAGCGGGCTGGCTTGCTGGAGAAGGATGGATCGTCGGCGCCATCGTCTTGTTCCTGCTGACCGGCGCCTGTTGGCTACCCGTCGTCTGGCTGCAACGGCGAATGCGCGACATGGCCGTCGCCGCGCACGCCACGGGTCAGGACTTGCCGGAGCGTTACTGGCGATACGCCCGCCGCTGGGAAGTGCTCGGTTATCCGGCCTTTCTGGCCGTGCTCGCGGTGTTTTATCTGATGGTCGTCAAACCGTAGACGGAGCGTCGCACACCGGCGGCGGCATCCGCCGCACTGGAGGAACGGCACACGAAAAGCACAAAAACAAAAGGGCTAGCTTACGCTAACCCTCTGTTTTTTGGCACGCCCGGAGCGATTCGAACGCCCGACCCCTTGGTTCGTAGCCAAGTACTCTATCCAGCTGAGCTACGGGCGCCTTGTGTTGGAGAGCAGGATTATACATAGACCATCGGCGCCACTCAAGCGATATTGGAATCGCGTACCGCGCCCGGGCATCGAAGTCCATACAAAACCGTAACAACGCGCTGACCGGCGCGGAAGCTCAGGGCCGTTCGCCGCCATGCCGCTGGCGATTGTGCGGGGCCGACGCGGCACCGGCCATCTCGCCATCCGAGAAAGCGTGTATAGTGCCCACCGGAATGGCGCCGCGTTCATCCGATGGATGGCGCACTCCTCCGGTGGATTTCCCCACCCGGCCTCTCGCCGATTATCCGAAGGCTCCAGGCCTGTCTTCCTACACACCCCGCCTGAACCGGCTCCGAGGCGTTCCGCCACGGCAGGTCGTTCACAGGAGAAATTATTGCCCGCTTTTGCCTCGCTCGGCCTTTCGGCCGAACTCACCCGCGCTGTCGCCGAACAGGGCTACAGCCAGCCGACACCGATACAGGCGCAGGCCATTCCCGTGATCCTCGCCGGACACGATGTGCTCGCCGGTGCGCAAACCGGCACCGGCAAGACCGCCGGTTTCACGCTGCCCCTGCTGCAACGGTTGATGAACGCCCCGGCCGCGCCCGGCCAGCGCCGCGTGCGCGCCTTGATCCTGACTCCGACGCGCGAACTCGCGGCGCAAGTCGAGGAAAGCGTGCGTATTTATGGCCAGCATTTGCCGATCGCCTCGACCCTGATTTATGGCGGTGTCAACATCAAGCCGCAGATCGATGCCCTGCGTCGCGGCGTCGATCTACTGGTAGCCACTCCGGGACGCCTGCTCGATCATGCCCGGCAAAAAACCGTGAGTCTGGCCGATGTCGAAATCCTGGTTCTCGATGAAGCGGACCGCATGCTCGACATGGGTTTCATCCACGACATTCGGCGCGTGCTGGCGCTGTTGCCGGCTCGCCGGCAAAATCTGCTGTTCTCGGCCACCTTCTCGAACGATATTCGCCAGTTGGCCGACGGTTTGCTGCATGCGCCGGTCCACATCGAGGTGGCGCGCCGAAATGCCGAATCGGAACTGGTGGCGCAACGCGTGCATCCGGTGGACGCCTGGCGGAAACGCGATCTGCTGGCGCACTTGGTGGCGACGGACGACTGGCGGCAGGTGCTGGTGTTCACGCGCATGAAGAGCGGCGCCAACCGCCTCTCGGAATACTTGTGCAAGGCCGGGATCGAAGCCACGGCCATCCACGGCAACAAAAGCCAGCCGGCCCGCACGCGGGCGCTGGCCGGTTTCAAGGCCGGCACGGTACGGGTTCTGGTGGCGACCGATATCGCGGCGCGCGGCCTGGATATCGAGGAATTGCCGCACGTGGTGAATTTCGAACTGCCGAACGTTCCCGAGGATTACGTGCACCGCATCGGCCGTACCGGTCGCGCCGGCAGTAGCGGCGAAGCGATTTCGTTGGTCTCCCAGGAAGAAAACAGCCTGCTGGCCGCAATCGAAAAACTGCTGGGCAAGCGCATCGAACGGCGTATCGTCGACGGTTTCGAACCCGGGCTTGCATCGCCGCCAACCGTCGAAACGCAAAAAACGGTGCCTGGCCCGCGCCAAGGCAATCGCCGCGACGGTAGCGGTCCGAACGCGACAGCGCGGGCGCGTGGCCAAAGCGTCGCGACGGCCCGGCCCAATCCGCCGCCAGCCACCTCGCGGACCGCGCCGCAAACGGCATCGGCAAGCCCTCGCCCATCAGGGCGAGCACGCGGAACGGAGGCGACAGCACCACTGCCGGCAGTGTTTCTCGCGCCGGTTCGCCGTGGCGGCTGACACCCCGTGGCAGGGCTTGCCGCCTTTTTCGCACGCGCCAATTTTCATCCAATCGACACACTATTCCCCAATCTGGAGCCACTAATGAACATTTTTGTGGGAAATCTCGCACCCGACACCACCGAAATCGAGCTGACCGACCTGTTCAAGATTTTCGGCCCGGTAAAATCGGCACTAATCATGCGCGAACTATTCACTGGCGTCTCGAAAGGCTTCGGGTTTGTTGAAATGCCGGGCAAAGCGCATTCGCTCAGCGCGATTTCGGCGCTTGACGGCAAAACCGTAAACGGGCAACCGCTACGGGTCAACGAAGCGATGGCCCGCGGAAACGGCGGCAACCGGCGCCGATAAAACGTTTTCATCGCACCGGTCGGCGCGAGGGGCCGCCAGCGGCCGCAATGCTTGATAAACTGTGCGCCTTCACCGCTATCCGCCTGACCCGTTGGTATGACCATGCCGCTTCGCCGATACGCCCGCTGTTGTTGTCTCGTTTTGCCGCTCGTACTTGCCGCCTGCGCCACCACCGACAAGACCGTCGTCCCCGACCCCGCCGTGAAGACGGCCGTGCCCGATAAAAGCATGCGCACCAATTCCGCGGCACGCCAGACGGCGATCAAGCCGACACCGTTCAGCGACGAAGCCGACAAAAGAACCGTTTATTTCGAACCGGGCGGCACAAGCGTTGACTACGCGGCCATCGAGGTTCTGCGCGAAAACGCCCAGAAATTGAAGGAAGACCCGCAACTGGTGGTGACACTGGTCGGCCACACCGACAATCTGGGCAGCGCCGCCTACAATCTGGCGGTGGCCGACAGGCGCATCGAAGCGGTAAGCGACCGGCTGCGCTCGCTTGGCGTGGCGCGAAATCAGATTCGCCGCCTGCCGCTGGGCAGCGAGGACAGCAGCAAGCTCAAGTGCGAAAGCGACGCCTGCCGGCGCCTGATGCGAAAGGTGGAACTGGTTTACGAACGGCGCTGAGCGCGCCGGTCAAGCCAGCCCCCTGACGGCCAGATCGTGGCCGAGGGTCCGGTCAACCTTGAGGATGTGATTGAGTAGCCAGTCGCGAATGAAATTCATCAACTCGATCGAAATCGCCTCACCGGTGTCGTGCCGGCCCTTGAAGGCTGAAAGCTCGTCGATCAATTTTCGGTGAGCGGCGATGTGCGCATCGCGATGAACGTAATGATGATCGGCCATCAATTTTTCTTCAAACGCAAAATGCGTGGCCGTGTACTTAAACAGTTCGTCCAGAATCCGCTCGCAAATCGCGTTGCCCGACCCGGCGCGCAAGGCGTGATTGAGGCGATTGGCGATGTCGATCAGTTTCCGATGCTGGCGATCGATTTCCTCACAGATCACCGACAACGCGTCCGACCACGTGAGCAGCGGTTTTATCGTTGCGTCGTCGCCAGACCTCGATGCGGCATCGGTGTCCGCACCAATATTGAAGCGTTGAACCTTCGACAACAGCGCACCGGCGGCCTGTTCGAGTTCGCTCGCCGAACACAAGGATTGGGCGGTCGCCGCCGCCGTTTCCTGCGACGCGCACATCACCGAGTCAATATTATTCACGATTTCCCCGATGCGCCCGGTTTGCTCATGCGTCGCTTCCGACAGTGAACGCATCTTCTCCAGCGTACCCTGAGCCTGTTCTTCAATGACATACAAGGTCTCGGCGGCCGAGTTGGCCCGCAGCACACCGTTGGCGATCACCGGCGCGGCCGCATCCATGCCCGCCACGGCGGCGTTCGCATCGGAACGCACCGTCTGGAGGATGCCGCCGATCTCCGCGGTGGCGCGTCCGGTCCGCTCCGCGAGTTTTCGCACTTCGTCGGCGACGACGGCGAAACCGCGCCCTTGCTCGCCGGCGCGCGCCGCCTCGATGGCCGCGTTCAAGGCGAGCAGATTGGTCTGATCGGCGATTTCCTTGATCACCCGCGCCATCTGCCCGATCTCGCCAGTGCTGGCGACGAGCCGGGAAACCTGCTCCGACGAGGCGGCGACGGTATCGGCGATGACCTTCATTTCCGTCGCCACCTGCGCCGCGACCGTTGCCCCGTCACGTGCGCGGCGCGCCACGTCGTGCGCGCCCTGTTCGGTGGATTGCACGAGATCGTTCACCATTCCGACACTGGCCGACACCTCGCTGATCGCCGAACGCGTATTGCCAATCGCCGTGCTTTGCACCTGGGTCGCCAGGTTGATCTGGTTGGCTTCGGCGGAGAGGTGTTCGACATTGGAACGCATTTTGCCGGTATTGACAAAAATGGCCTGCATCATCTCCTTCAAGTTGCTCTGCATGTTGGCCAGCACGAACAACACGCTGTCGCGGTCGCCGGCCCGCAAGGGAATGACGTGGGTCAGATCGCCCTCGGCGACCCGGTTGGCGACCGCCAACGCCTGGCGGGGATCGCCGCCAAACTCTTCGACGATGGTTTTCCGGATGATCCAGCCGAGAAGCAGCAACGCGGAGGTGGCCGAGAACACCACGACAACGCTACGCAAAGCGTTTTCCCGGAACATCCGGTCCAGATCATCGATATAGACACCGGAACCGACCACCCAGCCCCACGGCTCGAATTTCTTGACATAGGACAGCTTGACGAATAACTCCGCGCTCACGCCGCCGCCCGCGACAGGCTTGGGCCAAAGATATTCGACATAACCGCCACCCGCTCGGTCAACCACCTCGCTGAAAGCGAGGAACAGATTCCGGCCATCGACCGGGATTTTCTCGCCGCCGACACCGGCCTGCAATGAGATCGCCTTGTTGAAACGCGCCTCGTCGAGCACCTTGCCATCCAGCGCCGGTAGCGTCGGATGCATCACCATCCGGGGCACCGGCTTGCCGAGATCGTTGATCCAGAAATATTCGCTTTTCTCGTAGCGCAGATGCCTGATCGCGGCGATCGCCTGCTGTTTGGCCTCCTCCTCGCCAAGCGCGCCGGCCTTCTGCAAACCGTGGTAATGGTCGACCAGGCTGAGCGCGGTTTCCACCAGATGGCGGGTTTTCACCTCACGATCGTCGTGCAACAGCGCACGCATCGAAAACAGGCTCTGCCAGACGATCAGCGCCATGGCCAACAAGGCCAGCACCGCCGTCATCGATAACCGGTTCATCAAACTGAAGCGTCGCAACATGGCAATCATTTCAATGCTTTCGCCGAAAGTGTTTCTTTCATGCTGGACCACGACCGGCGAAGATGCAACTATCTAATCGATAAGCGATTAATTTTATTTTTATTTTCAAGCATGCCCGGATATCGCGCACAGATGGCTCTCCGGCAAGGGAAGCGACGATCGGTAACCGAGCGTTGAGCGCGGCGGCGGCAAAACTGGCTTCACGCCATTGCACCGGATCTCCAGCCGGCTGAACCGATCAAGCACCCGGTCCGTCCCGCCTGGTGGGCCGACGGCGTGGCGATGAGGCTCCGCCGACGAGCTTGCCATCCTCGCACCCGATCTCGTCATTCTTGAGCAGCGGGGAAGTGCCCAAGGCTTCGGCCCGCGAGAGAGATCGGCGGCCGGACCGGCTCTAGACCGGTCAACAACCCGACCGGCCGTCCTTGGTCAAGCGGCTCCGTCCGCCGCGCAAACTCGGTTGCGACCCGCCTTCTTGGCTAAATAGAGGGCGCGGTCGGCTCGTGCATAGACACGTTCCCAGGACTCGTCGCCAGACCCGGGGTGAGCAACGCCTCCGCTGACGGTAATCTCCAACCGGCAACCACCCACGATGAAGGCACGGGCGGCCACCGCTTGCCGCAAGCGTTCTGCCGTACCGACGGCGGCACTCGCATCGAGATCGCCCAGGCAAAGTACAGCGTACTCCTCACCACCGACCCGGCCGATGACTTCAAGATTTTCCCGCGTATTGTGGCGGAAAGTTTCAGCGACACCGACCAACACGGCGTCACCCGCATCGTGACCATGCGCATCCTTAACCGCTTTGAAATGGTCGATGTCGAACAGAATCAGAGCAAAACACGTCCCACCGCGCTGCATCCGCCCGAAGGCTTCGTCGCAGCGGTGACTGAAATAGCGGCGATTGTAGAGTTTGGTCAGAAAATCGGTGATCGCCTCCTGCTCGAGGCGAGCGTTGAGCGCCTGCAACTGCCGATAGGCCGCCTCCTTTTCGCCTTCGATCAAGAGTCGCCAGAGTTCCGTTTCAAAGCGGTGGGCACAGATTTGCGCGATTTCCCGCAACACGTTGGCTTGCGCCACTGTTGAGATCGGACGCGTGGAAATGATCGCGTAGTGACCGATCATCTCGCCGTCGCGGCTCCACAGGGGAATGCCTATGTAACTTTCAAACGTCGAGCACTTCTCGGCCTGAAAATTGCGAGAGACATCGCCCTCGATCACCACGGGAACCCCGTTGAAGACCAATTCGCACGGCGTTCCGACCAGGTCGAAATCAAAGCTGTCAAGAATGCGGCCTTCCTGCCACGCGGCCAGTACCCGCACGCGGGTAGGCGGATAGTCGAGAGCCCGAGTCACGAAAACCATGTCCGCATCAAACAAATTGCCCACCGCCTCGACTGTTTTGGTAAAAAAATCATCGCCCAGGTACGGTGAGGTGATTTCCACCAAACGTTTCAGAATGGTGTAGGCATCGCCCTCTTCAATCATGTTCTGCCCTTTTCAGAAAAAGAACGCCTCCGAATCCGAAGACCGCCACCACACGGCCGGCCAATCCCGTCAAGAATGGCAACGAGCAGCCTTTTTCAAGATTGGCTTGCCTGTCCTGGCGCGAGCAAACTATTGGTGCGGAGCACCGAAAACGGCCATTCCTCATGAGGTGTCCATGAGCGCCGCGCGGAGATCATGGTTCGCTCCGCACTGCGTCCGCCAGTGACTAAAATTGAAGAATCCGGCATAACGCGCCACGCGTGGCACGGCCCAGGGTGCGAAGAATCGTGGAATTCACCTCATTGGATCTCGTTGCTTTGCGCAACGATTTTCGTTTGCGGCCGCGTGCCGCCAAACGGGATTTTTCCCGCCGAAACGTCCCCCTACCTCCCCGAGTAAAACACGCCAAAAAAACCGACCACGTTTTTTGGTGTCGTTGTTTGGTGTTTTCCGGCCTCCGAACCCTCGAACACTGATCCGACAGCGCGGCCAGGCGCCGGACCAAGCGGCAATGGAATAATCCGAAAACTTCTGGCCATCCGTCGTGACACCACTAAAAGGACGGAAAAACCGCCAGTGTCCGTTTCAGTGCGGCGTCGTCCGTCGAATGACCGAACCGGGGCGGCGGTGACTTTATCATCCCTTCGAACGACCATCATGAAAGTACGTACAACCGTGCCGGATTTCGGGTTGTCGGCCACCGTTTTTCCGAGAACCGGCGAAGCGAAAAAAATCGCCTCGCCGTTCTCCGCCCGCGGCCCTGCCGTCGCGATTACCGCTTACATGCTGCGCCGGTATTGGCCACCGACATCGTAAAGCGCGGTGGTGATCTGTCCCAGCGAACACAGCCGGACGGCGTCAATCAGGACCGCGAAAACGTTGCCGTTATCGATCACGGTTTGTTTCAGGCGCTCAAGCATCGCCGCCGATTCGCCGGCATTGCGTTGCTGGAACGCTTGCAGGCGATTGAGTTGCGATCGTTTCTCCTCGTCGGTCGACCGGGCCAGTTCGATCTCGACCTGCGCGTCGCCCTGCGGATTGCGGAAGGTGTTGACGCCGACGATCGGGAACGAGCCGTCGTGTTTCTTGTGCTCGTAATACAGCGATTCCTCCTGAATCTTGCCGCGCTGGTAGCCGGTTTCCATGGCGCCGAGCACGCCGCCGCGCGAGGCGATGGCCTCGAATTCCTTGAGCACCGCTTCCTCGACCAGATCGGTGAGTTCGTCGATGATGAACGAGCCTTGGTTGGGGTTTTCGTTCATCGCCAGGCCCCATTCGCGGTTGATGATCAACTGGATGGCCATGGCGCGGCGCACCGATTCCTCGGTCGGGGTGGTGA
Source organism: Pseudomonadota bacterium (assembly GCA_029776255.1). GTDB lineage: Bacteria > Pseudomonadota > Gammaproteobacteria > Burkholderiales > Rhodocyclaceae > Accumulibacter. Next base: position 62,712 of record JAKOTN010000091.1, on the reverse strand, counting down.
TCGCCTCGTCGTAGGCGTTGGTGTGCAGCGAATTGCAGTTGTCGTAGATGGCGATCAGCGCCTGCAAGGTGGTGCGGATGTCGTTGAAGGCCATTTCCTGGGCGTGGAGCGAGCGGCCGGAGGTCTGAATGTGGTACTTCAGTTTCTGGCTGCGTTCGTTGGCGCCGTACTTGTTCTTCATCGCCACCGCCCAGATGCGACGGGCGACGCGACCGATGACCGAGTATTCCGGGTCCATGCCGTTGCTGAAGAAGAACGACAGGTTGGGCGCGAAATCGTCGATATGCATGCCGCGCGCCAGATAGGCTTCGACGTAGGTGAAACCGTTGGCCAGGGTGAAGGCCAGTTGCGAGATCGGGTTGGCGCCGGCTTCGGCGATGTGATAGCCGGAAATCGATACCGAGTAGAAGTTGCCGATGTTGTTGTGGACGAAGAATTCCTGGATGTCGCCCATCATCTTGAGCGCGAATTCGGTGGAGAAGATGCAGGTGTTCTGGCCTTGATCCTCTTTCAGGATGTCGGCCTGTACCGTCCCGCGCACGTTGGCCAGTACCCAGGTGCGGATTTTCTGGATTTCGTCCTCGGTCGGATCGCGGCCGTTGTCGACGCGGAACTTGTCGATCTGCTGGTCGATGGCGGTGTTGAAGAACATCGACAGAATGATCGGCGCCGGGCCGTTGATGGTCAGCGAGACGGAGGTGGTCGGCGCGCACAGTTCGAAGCCGTCGAACAGCACTTTCATGTCGTCGAGCGTGGCGATCGAGACGCCGGAATTGCCGACCTTGCCGTAAATGTCCGGCCGCGCGTCCGGGTCGCAACCGTAGAGGGTCACGGAATCGAAGGCGGTCGACAGCCGCTTGGCGGGCATTCCCTCGGAAACCCGCTTGAAGCGCCGGTTGGTGCGGAAGGCATCGCCCTCGCCGGCGAACATCCGCGTCGGGTCCTCGTTTTCGCGCTTGAAGGCGAAGACGCCGGCGGTGAACGGGAAGGAGCCGGGGATGTTTTCCCTCATCAGGAAACGCAACACTTCGCCGTCGTCCCGGTAGGTCGGCAGCGACACCTTGCGGATGCGCGAGCCGGACAGCGAGCTGTTGGTCAGCCGGGTACGGATTTCCTTGTCCCGGATTTTGACCACGTACTCGTCCTGCGCGTACAGCTCGACGGTTTTCGGCCACATGTCGAGCAGCTTTTTCGCCCGCGCGTCGAGTTGCGAATCCTTCCAGGCGACCATTTCGTCGAAGTCGCCGGCGGCCTTGCCACGGGCTTGAAAAAGCGTCTTGGCGATGCGCAGCGACTGCCGCTCGCGGGCGATTTCGGCCTGTTCGGCGGTGTGGGCGTGGTAGCCGCGAACCGCTTCGGCGATCTCGGCCAGGTAGCGCACGCGTTGCGCCGGGACGATGGCCCGCTGGTTCGACGACTGCCGGACGCCGATCGTCGGCAACTTGCCTTTTTTCAGCTTCAGGCCAAGCGCGCCGAGCTTGTGCGCGATGGCCTGATAGAGCGCGGTGACACCGTCGTCGTTGAAGCGCGCGGCCATGGTGCCGAAAACCGGCATTTCGTCGGGGCTTTGCGAGAAAGCTTCATGGTTGCGCTGATACTGCTTGCGGACATCGCGTAGCGCATCGTCGGCGCCCTTGCGGTCGAATTTGTTGATCGCCACGAAGTCGGCGAAGTCGAGCATGTCGATCTTTTCCAGCTGCGAAGCGGCGCCGAATTCGGGAGTCATCACATACAGCGAGACGTCGACCAGCGGCACGATCGCCGCATTGCCCTGACCGATGCCCGAGGTTTCGACGATCACGAAATCGAAGCCGGCCAGTTTGCAGGCGGCGATCACTTCCGGCAAGGCGCTGGAGAGTTCCGAACCCGTATCGCGCGTCGCCAGCGAGCGCATGAAGATTCGCGGGTGCTCGATGGCGTTCATGCGGATGCGGTCGCCAAGCAGCGCGCCGCCCGTGCGCTTGCGCGACGGATCGATGGAAACGATCGCCAACTTGAGGCTGTCCCCCTGATCGAGCCGGAAACGGCGCACCAGTTCGTCGGTCAACGAGGATTTTCCAGCGCCGCCGGTGCCGGTGATGCCCAGCGTCGGCACCTTCAGCGCGGCGGCGGCATGCACGATTTTCTTGCGCAGCGCTTCCGGATAAACGCCGTTTTCCAGGGCAGTGATGATTTGCGCCAGTTTACGCCGGTCGCCGGCCTTCAGCGCCGCCAGAACGGCCTCCGGCTCGCTTGGCGCCAGCGTTGACAGATCGACATCGGACTTGGCCACCACCTCGTTGATCATGCCCTGCAGCCCCATTGACTGGCCGTCCTCCGGCGAGTAGACCCGTGTCACGCCGTAGGCATGCAATTCCTCGATTTCGCTGGGGACGATCACGCCGCCGCCGCCGCCGAACACCTGAATGTTTTCGCCGCCACCGGCTTTCAGGAGATCGATCATGTACTTGAAGAATTCGACATGCCCGCCCTGGTACGAGGTGATGGCGATCCCCTGCACGTCTTCCTGCAACGCCGCATTGACGATCTCCTGCACCGAACGGTTGTGCCCGAGGTGAATCACTTCGGCGCCGGTCGATTGCAAAATGCGGCGCATGATGTTGATCGACGCGTCATGCCCGTCGAACAGCGAGGCGGCGGTGACGAAACGCACCTTGTTCTTCGGCTTGTAGGGCGAGAGCTTTTTGGCGATGGAAAGGTCGGTCATGAGGTTCGGTCTCCACGAAATCGGAAATGTTCCGGTTACCAGGAAATTGCACAAGGACGCCCATGGTAAAAAGTTGCGGGCAAGAAAGCCATTACCCTATACGCCTCGAACAATGTAAAAATTGCCAACTTGAAATTGTCTGTCAATACACAGCCTTGCGCGGCACAAATGCCACACCCTGAAAAGACCGCCAAACGCCGCGCGACAGTGGCGGTCGCCTTCGTGCAAGGCATGCTCGCCGGTCCGCGGCACGCGGGGCACGACGCCGAACGGCTACTGGAACGCGCCGGCATCGCCCGGTCGCTGCTCGATGACCCGATGGCGCGCATCCCGGTCGCGCGCTACGCCGAACTCTACAACCTGATCAATCTCGAACTCGACGACGAGGGCTTCGCGCTGTTTTCGTCGCCGATGCGGGTCGGCACATTCGAGTTTCTCTGTCGCGGCATCATCAGCGCGCCGACACTGGCCGAGGCCATCGCGCGCAGCATCCGTTTTCTGCGGCTGGTGCTGCCCGATTTGGCGGTGCGCGTCGACCGCGATGGCGAGCAGGCGCGCCTGTGCATCGGTGAAGCGCGGCCGCTGTCGATCGGACGGGTGTTTGCCTTCGAGTGGCTGCTGCGCTGGCTGCACGGCCTGTTTTCCTGGCTGGTCGGGCGCGGCATCGTCCTCGACGCCGTGGCCTTTCCCTACCCACGCCCCGCGCACGCCGACGACTATGTCTTGATCTACACCGCGCAATCGACCTTCGACGCCGAGTTCCTGACCGCCCGCTTCGCCGCCAACCTGCTCGACCTGCCGGTCTGCCGCGACGATGCCTCCCTGCGAAGCTTTCTCGACGGCGCGCCCGGCAAGTTGACAACCCTTTACCGGCGCGATCGCGAGATGGTGCTGCGCGTGCGCAACGCGCTGCGCGACGCGCGGACCGCCTCGCCATCCTTGCCGGAGATCGCGCACACCCTGCATTTATCGCCACGCACCCTGCATCGTCGCCTGGGCGAGGAAGGCTCCAGCTTTCAGGCGATCAAGGATGCCTTGCGCCGCGATCTGGCGATCGAGCGCCTGACGAAAACCACGAAAACGCTGACCGCTGTCGCCGCCGAACTGGGATTTGCCGACACGGCGGCGTTTTACCGGGCTTTCCTGCGCTGGACAGGCATGGCGCCGGCCCATTACCGGCGGCGACACCCGCCGATGGCCGGCAACGGCGCGGCGCGCGGACAGGACGATGCGCTCAACGGCGATCGTTCATGAATTGGGTGGCGTTTTCGAGATCGGCGTGGGTGCTGCTGCCGTATAGCGCGTTGACGAACTTGCGCCAGACCAGATCCGGCTCGCCGAGCCGGAAGGTGTACAGGCCACCATCGCCTTTCTGGGCGGCCGAGACCTGCACCCGCGACACTTCGGAGGGACCCAGCTGGATGGTGATTTCACCCCAGTAATTGATCGGAATCGCCGCCAGGGCGTGCGCCTTGAAGCCATAGCGCGAGAGTTGCACGATTTCGAGCGCCACCTTGCCATCATCGACGCCGTCGCCCCCGCCGACCGAGAAGCGCGCCGGACAGCGGACGGAGAAACGGCGGTGCCGCTGACCATCGACGCCATCCTCATCCGTCTCCGGGGGACTGGGCGGCAGCACGGCGCGGTAGGCCGGCAAATCGTAGATGGTATTCAGGAGAATTTTCTTGCGATCGCTGATCGTGCTGAAAACGTTGGTGCGCACGTTGAAAAAGTAATCCAGCAGTTCCGGTGTCAGCACGGGATCGTTGGTGGTGTAGAAACGGCGCGGCGGCAGTTTGATATTGTCCAGCTTGACCTGGGTAAAGAACGCGTGCAGGTTTCTCCGCGGTGGCTTCATGCCGTAGTGTTTTCTGAAGATTTCCGGCGCGGTGCCCAGATCGAGCGTCGCGCCGACCGCCGGGGCGCCGTTCACGAAGTCGTAGTTTTCGACCACATTCTGCGTCAGTCGCTGGAAAAACAGCAGCGATTCGTACATTTCGATGTGCGAGGGATTGACGGCGATGACCAGGTGCCGGGTATCGAAGAACGTCGTGCAATACTCGTACATGAACTTCATCAGCGGAAAGAGGATGCTGCCGCCGGTGCGCCGAAAACGTCGGTGGATGGCCAGCGCCGACACTTCCGCGATGTTGCCTTTCTTCGCCCGCAAGGCGCTGAGATCGAAAATCCGTTGCAACGGAAAACCGAGGACGCTTTCCCGGATCAAGGACAGGGTGCCCACCACTTCGCCATCGAACTTGGCGCACAAGGTGGTGGTCGTCGGCAAGGCATGGTAGATGGTCACCCGCATGCCGGAAGGATCCGGTGTCATGAAACCACTGTCGACGTAGGCATCGTGCAGCAGCTTGAAGCACGCTTCGAGTTCCTCCTGGGTATCGGCGATCTTCAGGACCAGGCGATCTGTCGGCTCGGGGTTGCAATCGACGAAATTGCGATAAACGGCAAAACGCCGTTTGGTCGGCAGAAAGTTGAAGAACCGCTTCAGCGTTCGCTGCACCAGCTTGCGTACTGGAAGAATAATTTTTTTAATCATCAGCATTCCCTCAGCAAGCCCAGCTGTCCGAAAGGCACGCTTTTTCCATGCTCTCACCGGAACACCTCCCCATGACGTTCCGGAAAAATCCCCCTTTGTTCAACTGTCTACTGTACCGAAATCCCGGCCAAAGGTGCAAAACTCCGCTGCCGGAGACTTACAAGCCCAGCGGCGAGAGATCCAGTCGCCCGTCGACAACCCCCGGGCACCAGAAATAGGCGCCGGTTTCCGGGTGCGTGAACTTGAACAAGCCGTCGACGATACCGTCCTCGGTACCCAGCATCCGCCGCAACTGCGCTTCGAAGGCGTCGAAAGAAGTGGCGAAGGAAACGAACATCAGCCCGCCGCGATTGCCCTCGACCCACGGCATCGAACGCCGCACGACAAAGGCCGCCGGCGTGAAACTCTCCTGCGCGGTACGTTTGACGTGCGCCGATTCCGGCGCATCGTCGATTTCGTCGTTATCGACCTGGCGACGACCGACGCTCAGATCGCGCTCGTCGGCGGTCATGGCCTCCAGCCGGGAAAAGTTGTGCGCCCAGCGCTGCACGGCGACGAAGCTGGAGCCGCCGAGTCGCGGGTCCTTCGGATCAACGATCGCCGCCTCGCGGGCCGCGTCGCCGGTCGGATTCTCGGTCCCGTCCTCGAAACCGGACAGATCGCGGCCACCGGCATGGAGAAACGCATCGCGGTTGTCGTCGAGCCGGAACGCCGGCGCCAGTGCCTGCTCCAGACGGCGGGAGCGATGCAATAGCTCACCGCGGTCGTCGCCGCGCAACCAAATCCACAGCGCCATCGGCGTCGCCGGAACGTCGACGCCAAGACCGGTCAGCGCCGGGAAGGCGCGCAAGCCCGGTATCTCCTCGCTCAGGGCCGACACCAGAAGGCGACCGAAACCGACCACCGTCCGTTCGCCATCGGCCAGATCGCGCAGCGCGCGCAGGCTGTCGCTGGGATGCGAGGACGGTTCGAGCGAAAAAGACAGGTAGCGCGCCAAGGGGGGCAAGGGAAGCAGGATGCCGGCTTGTGGTGTGTTCATCGTCGGACGACCTCGGAGAGATGGGCGGTTGAAGAACGATTCATAAAGTGGCGAGTTGCGCGAAACCTTCGCGGGCGCCGATCGCGGCGGCGTTGCCCTCCGCGCAATCGACGCCGTCGACGCGCGCCATCGGCGGCCCGCGATGCGCCCAGGCGAGCAGCGCCTCGACCGCTTCGCGCGGGCCTTCGACCAGCGCCTCGACGCGGCCGTCGCCGCGGTTGCGCACCCAGCCCGTGACGCCGAGGCGGTTCGCTTCGGCGCAGAAGGACCAACGATAGCCAACACCCTGGACACGGCCGCGAATGCAAAAACGTCGGCAGATGATCTGGGGCATGGTCGACTCCGGGTGCGGCGCGGATGGAACGCGGATGACAGCAATACTGGCATAATCGCCCCCGATGAAAAAGAGTATTTCCGGGGGGCTCCTTTTTCTGCCCCGCTTCCCTCGCCAACGATGCTGAAAATCCTGCTCCTGCTGCCGCTTTTCGGCGCCCTGCTGCTGCTGCTGCTGCCCAGTCGCCGCGTGGACCTGTTGCGCCGTTCGGCCAGCGCGATCGCCGCCGCGACCGTCGTCTGCGCCTGTCTGCTGCTGGCCGATTTCGATCCGACAAGCGCCGAAATCCAGTTTTTTGAAACCCGCCCCTGGAATCCCCGGCTCGGTTCCAATCTGGCGCTCGGGGTGGACGGCGTTTCGCTGCCGATGGTCCTGCTGGCCACCGTGCTCTGTTTTGTCGCCATTTTTTCCTCGCAAGGGATTCGCAACGGCGCCAAACTCTATTTCTTTCTGCTGCTGGTTCTCGAAACCGCCTTGCTGATCGTGTTCACCGCCCGCGACTGGTCGCTGTTCTACGTCTGCTGGGAACTGACGCTGATTCCGCTGTTTTTTCTGATCGATCGTCTCGGCGGCGCCAATCGTCACCGCGCGGCGCTCAATTTCGTGCTTTACACCCTGGGCGGTTCGGTATTCATGCTCATCGCGCTGCTGCTGCTTTACGACGTGGCGCCGGGGCATAGTTTCGCGATGAATGACATGGCCGAAGGCGGCGCGCAACTGCCGCTGCGGACGCAGACGCTGATCTTCGTCGGCCTGCTGATCGGCTTCGGCGTCAAGATGCCGATCGTGCCCTTGCACGGCTGGCTACCGCTGGCGCACGTCGAGGCGCCGAGCCCGATTTCGATCCTGCTTTCCGGCATCCTGCTGAAAATGGGCGCTTACGGCTTGATCCGCGCCGCCGGCACCTTGCCTGCGGCGGCACTGAACTTGCAGGACTGGCTGGCGGGTCTGGCCTTGCTGAGCCTGCTCCACGGCGCGGTGCTGGCCTGGCGGCAAACCGACCTGAAGGCGATGATCGCCTATTCGTCGATCTCGCACATGGGCATCGTCCTGCTCGGGATCGCCGCGCTCAACAAGGCCGGACTCAACGGCGCGCTGATGCAGATGGTCGCGCACGGACTGGTCGCCGGCCTGTTGTTCCTGCTGATCGGCCTGCTCTACGAGCGCACGCACACTCGCGACCTGGCGGTTTACGGGTCGCTGAACCGGGTGGCGCCGCGCTTCGCGGCCTTCCTGATCTTCACCCTGCTGGCGGCGGTCGGCCTGCCGGGAAGCGCCGGTTTCATCGCCGAACTGCATGTGCTGATCGGCGCCTATGGCCGCTGGGGCGGCTGGTTGGCGCTGGTGTCGCTCGGCATGCTGATCACCGCCGCCTACGCCCTGCGCGCCATCCGCTGCCTGTCGACCGGTCCCGAACGTCCCTTTGGCGGCACGCCGGCCGGCGTGGCGGCCTTCGCCGATCTCGACCGCAACGAAATCGCCGCCGCCGGCTTGCTGGCGGCCGGCATCGTCGGCATGGGCTTCTACCCGGCGCCGCTGCTCGACATCCTGGCCTCGTCGGTAAGCCGGCTGGCGCATCATTTCGGGGGCTGAGTGAGTCCGCCGCATTCCGTCTCTTCGACAGCCGGCCGCGCGAGCAACGACCCGCTGGCGCGCGTCCAGGCCTGCCTGGACGAACTGGCGCATGTCCTGCCCGCGCAAGCGCCCTTGCGCGACTTCGTTCATCACAACACCTTGCACGCGTACCAGCATCTGCCTTTCGCCACCGCGTTGACCGAAGCGTCGCGCCTTGGCGGCGCGCGGCCCTGGCTGGCGCCGCAACGCTGCCGCGAACTGTTCCAGGCCGGACGGATCACCACCGCCGATCTCGACGCGGCGCTGCGACAACTGCCAGCCCTGCGCGCCGACGACGCGCTGCTCGACGGCGACGATTTCGAACTGCGCCGCGGCGACGTGCTGCGGGCGGCGCTGCTGCACGCGCCGGAAAGCGTCACGCCGACCCGTCTGCGCTGGCTGGCCGAGGAACGGGCCGTGTTCGCCAAGCTGCCCGACGACATGGAGCCACGTGCGCGGCAACGCCTGCTGCGCGCCGCCGCGGCCGACGGACTCGACGAGCGCGCGGCCGTCGCCGACCTGTGGGCGGCGGCGCGGGATCTGGCTCCCGAGCGCGTCGACGAACCGGCGCCCCTCGCCGAAACCCTGGCCGCGCCCACGGCCGAGGCGGCAGCCGCGCTTTGGCAAGAACTGCTCGCCCGCCTGGGCGAGACGTGGACCCCGGCGGAACTGCTGCGGCATCTTTCCGGCGAGGATTTTCGGCCGGCGCTGCGGACGATGTTGATCCGTCACCTCGCCGCCCATCTCGACCAGGGTCTGGCGGCCTGGCGGAACCCGGCGCGCGAACACGGCTTCTACGCTGCCTGGCGCCACAGCGCCGGCCAGGACTGGGGATGGGAATTCGACGAATTCCCCGGCGCGCGGCATGAAGTCGAGCAATTGCCCGACGAGCCGCTACCGGCGATGGTCGGCGAGTTGCGGCGGCTGGGCATCGCCGAAAGCGACTGGGCGCCCTGCCTGCGCCGGCTGGCGCTGGAACTTCCCGGCTGGGCCGGCATGTTCCATCGGCGCCAATCCCGCCCCGAAGCCGGCGATCCGCCGGTGGCGCTGGTCGATTTTCTCGCCGTGCGGCTCGTTCTCGAAAGACTGCACGCCGAACGCCTGCTCCGCCGTCTATGGGGCGTTTCGCTGCCGCTGCAAACGCTCGGCGACTACTTCGTCACCCGGCCGGCGGAACTTGTGGCCCGCGACGCCCACAGCGATCGCCGGCTTCCCGACCACGCGCTCGAATGGCTGCAAGCCCACCTTGGCGAGCCGACCAACGACGATGGTGACATCTGGCGACAGTTGGCGACCCGCCTGGCGGCGGCGCTTCGCGCCAGCGCGGCATCCGGCGACCGCGCATCGTCGGACGCCTGGCCGCTGTTCGTCCTCGCCCGCGATCTGGGGCTGTGCGGACGCGAATTACGCGCCATCGGCCGCGCCGGCGCCGAAACCATGCGGCGTTGCGCCGACTCGCCGAGCGACGAGCAGCGAGGCCTGCTGTGGCTGCTGGCTTACGAACATCATTACCGACAACAACTCTTCGCGGCGCTGACCGCCAACCACCGTCGCGCGCGGCCGCTGGCGGGACGTGCCAGCGCGCAACTGGTGCTGTGCATGGATGATCGCGAGGAAGGCACCCGCCGCCACCTCGAAGAAGTCAACCCGACCTACGAAACCTTTGGCGCCGCCGGCTTTTACGGCGTGCCGATGCTCTGGCAAGGACTCGACGACGACGCGCCGACCGCGCTGTGCCCGGTGGTGGTGCGACCGGAGAATACCGTCCATGAAACCGTGCCGGCGAATGCCGAAGCGGCCGGCGACCGTCACCGGCGGCGACGGCGCTGGCGCCTGGCATGGCAGGAACGCCTGCACCAGGGCACGCGACGGGGCGGTTTGCGGGCAGCGATGCTCAACGCCGCCGCCGCGCCGCTGGCCCTGCTGGTTCTGCTGGCGCGCACGCTGACGCCGGGACGCTTCGGCGACTGGCTGGCGCGTCGCCGCCAAGCCTTCGATACCCTCGTGCCCAGCACGCTGCACTTGACCGCCACGGCGGAAGAGGCGCGTCGTCCGGCGAGCGCCGAGGCGCCGCGTCGCGGCTTCAGCGAGGACGAGCAGGCGGCGCGCGTCGGCGCTTTCCTGCGCGGCATCGGCCTGACCGAGCATTTCGCGCCCTTGGTGGTGATCGTCGGGCACGGCTCGGACAGCCGCAACAACCCGCATCTGGCGGCTTACGATTGCGGCGCCTGTTCCGGTCGCCACGGCGGTCCCAACGCCCGTGTTTTCGCGGCGATGGCCAACCGCCCGGCGGTGCGCGCGCGTCTGGGCGCACAAGGGCTGCGCATTCCCGACGCCACGTATTTCCTGAGCGTCGAGCACAACACCTGCGACGAGACTTTCGCCTGGTACGACACGGACGCGATCCCGGCCAGCCATCGGGCGGCGGTGACCGCCTTGCAGCGCGACTGCGAAATGGCGGCGCGTCTGCATGCCGTCGAGCGCTGCCGCCGCTTCGCCTCGGCGCCGACCAGACCCTCGCCGCGGCAAGCGTTGCACCATTTGCGCGACCGCCGTCAGGATTTCGCCCAAGCGCGGCCGGAGTTGGGCCACGCCACCGTCGCCGCCGCGGTCGTCGGCCGCCGGACGATGAGCCGCGGCCTCTTTCTCGATCGGCGCGTGTTTCTCATTTCCTACGATCCGCTGCCGGACGCCGACGGAAGCATCCTGGAAAGCACCTTGTTGGCCGCCGGCCCGGTCGGCGCCGGCATCAGCCTCGAATACTATTTCTCGACGGTCGACAACGAGGGTTTCGGCTGCGGCAGCAAGGTCATGCACAATCTGGCCGGCTTGTTCGGCGTCATGCAGGGCGCGAGTTCCGATCTGCGCACCGGTCTGCCACTACAGATGATCGAAGTCCATGAAGCAATGCGCCTGCTGGTCGTCGTCGAGCAGACGCCGGAAATTCTCAGCGCGATTTACCATCGGCAAGCACCGCTGCGCGAGTTGATCGGCCAGGGCTGGATCGTCCTGGCGGCACAGGAGCCGGACTCGGGAGCGATCCATCTCTTCGATCCGGCCGTCGGCTGGCAGGCGTGGCGGGCGGAGACCGACGCGGCGCCGCTGCCCGAGGTCGAACGCTCGGCCGACTGGTTCGCCGGCCGGGACGACGCGCTACCGCTGGCCTTGCTGCGGCGCCCGGTGGCGACACGATGAACGCCTTCGCCATCTTCGCCGCCGCGCTCGCCGCAACGCCGCCGCTGGTCGCCCTGGTGCCGCTGCTGCCGCTGCTGGCGGCGCTGGCCATCGCGTTCCGCCTGTTACGCGGACACGGCGAGGCGCAGGAAGCCGTGACGGCGGGCGTGGCCACGGCGGCGGCGCTCGGCGCGCTGCTGCTGTTGCTGGTGCTCGATCTGGCGGCGCTCGTCCGCGAGGCCGCCGCCGTGACGATCCTCGACGACTGGCTGCACATCGGCGCGGTGCCGGTCCGCCTGTCGTTCATCCTCGACGCTTATAGCTTGCCGATCGCGACGCTGGTGGCGCTGATCGCCTGGATCGCGCTACGTTTTTCGGCGACCTATCTGCACCGTGAACGCGGCTTTGGCCGCTTTTTCCTCGGCATGTGCCTGTTTCTGGCCGGCATGCTGCTGATCGTTCTCGCCGGCAACGCGGTGCTGGCTTTCGTCGGCTGGGAACTGGCCGGTTTCAGCTCGTGGTTGTTGATCGGTTACGCCTGGGAGCGGCCGGTGGCCACCGGCAACGCACTGTTCGTTTTTCTGACCAACCGTATCGGCGACGCCGGCTTCCTGCTTGGCATCGGCCTGGCGACATGGTCGGCGAGCACCGTCGAGTGGACCGGTCTGGCCGAGCAGGCCGGCAACGGTAGCCTGACCACGGTGACCCTGCGCCTGCTGCTGATCGGTTTCACGGTCGCCGCGCTGACAAAATCGGCGCAACTGCCGTTCTCGCCGTGGATCGCCCGCGCGCTGGAAGGACCAACGCCGTCGTCGGCGGTTTTTTACGGTTCGCTGCTGGTGCATGCCGGCGTCTATCTGCTCTGCCGCCTGCAAGGCGCGCTGGTGCAGGTGCCGGACCTGATGACGTTGCTGGCGGTGCTCGGCCTGGCGACCGCGTGCTATGGCGGCCTCTGCGCGCTGGTGCAAAGCGATGTCAAATCGGCCTTGATTTTCGCCACTGTCGCCCAGGTCGGACTGATGGTCCTGTTTTGCGGTCTGGGCCTGTTCTGGCTGGCGGCCCTCCACCTCGGCCTGCACGCCGCCTGGCGGGCGTATCAGTTCCTGCTCGCGCCGGCGTACATGCATCTGGTGCACGGTCCGGCCAAGCCGGTGCCGCACTGGCTGGCCAGACGACGCTGGTGGTATACCGCCGCGCTGCAACGATTCTGGATCGAGCCGCTGACGCACGGCCTTTTGACACGCCCAACCCTGTTGCTGGGCCGCGATGCGCGCGCCCTGGACGAGCGTTTCATCGATCCCTTGGTCGGCGCGCCGCGCCCGGACGAGGCGGGCGGCGACGAGTGGGCAACGGACGAGCTGATTCGTGGTCACGGGCTGGCCGGGCGCGCCTTGTTCGCCTTCGCCGACCGCTTGCAAATCCTGGAAAGCCGCTTGCTGCTCAGCGGCGACGGCGCGTTGATGAAACACTTGCAGCGCCTGGTCAACTATGCCGACGCCGTCGAACAGTTGCTCGAACAGCCGCGCTATCTGATGCTGATGGTGATGGCGACCCTGGTGGTGATCCTATGAACGAAGTGTCCTGGCACGTTCTCGCCGGCTATCCGCCGCTGGCGGCCTTGCAAGGGCTGCCGCTGCTGGCGGCGGCGCTGCTGGCGGCGATGCGCGACAAAAGTCTGGCCTTGCCGCTCGGCCGTTTGTGCGCGCTGCTCGAACTGGTGCTGGCGATCGATCTTTACGCGCGCATCGACGTGTCCACCGGCGCGATGCAATTCGCCGAACGCGCCGATTTCATCGCCTATCACACCGCGGTCGACGGCGTCAGCGTGCTGTTCATCCTGCTCACCGCCCTGCTCGGCGTCCTGCTGTCGTTTTACGGCATGGCTCGCCAGCATCTCACGCCGGCACATCTGCTATGCGTGTTGCTGGTCATCGAATCGTCGCAGATGACGATGTTGACGACGATGAATCTGTTGTGGTTCGCGGGCGCCTCGGCGCTACAGTTCGGACTGGTCGCTTATCTGCTGTGGCGCTGGGCGACCTTGCGCGAGGAGAGTCTGGCTCTGGCGCGTTTTCTGCAATACCAGCTTTTCGGCTGGTGTCTGTTCGTCGCCGGCGCCGTGGTGCTGGTCTGGAGTCAGGCCGATGTCGCCGGCGGCCGCTGGACCTTCGATCTGTTCGACCTGTTACGCACGCCGCAGATCGGCAAGTACCAGTCGGTGGCGTTCTACCTGCTGTTTTACGGCCTGGCGGTACGCACGCCCTTGTTTCCCTTGCACGGCTGGCTGCCAAACTCCGCCGGCCAGGGGCTGGTCGCCGTCGGGCCGGTTCTGCTGCTCGGCGTCAAGGTCGGCATTTACGGGATGGCGCGTTTCTTGCTGCCGCTGACCGCCGAAGCGGTGAAAGTCTGGCAGCCCTATGTCGTCGCGTTCGCCATGGTCGGCGTCTTCTTCACCGCGACGCTCGCCTTCCGGCAAGCCAATCTGCGCCGCCTGCTGGCTTTCGCCGTCGTCAGCCACACCAGCCTGATCGTCATCGGCCTGTTCACCCTGCATCCGGCCGGCTTGCAGGGCGCGCTGCTGCTGGCGGTCAATTTCGGCCTGGCGGCGACGGTGATGCTGCTGATGGTCGGCTATGTGTATCGTCGCACCGGCACCACCAATCTCGACCGGCTCGGCGGCCTGTTCGACCGCCTGCCATTCATCGCCATCGCCTTCCTGATCGGCGGCCTGTCGATTCTCGGCATGCCTGGGACGCCGGGCTTCGACGCCGTGCATCTGGTACTCGAAGCATCGATAGAAACCTTTGGCGCCTTGCCGACAATCGCCACCGCCCTGGGCAACGTCGCCGCCGCCGGTTTCCTGCTCTGGGCCTTTCAACGCGCCTTTCTGGCGCCGCGGCCGCGTGACCTGCCGTCGGCCCGAATCACGCCGACCGGCGGCATGGAGTATTTCGTCGGCGGCACGACGCTGCTGGTCCTGCTCGTCGCCGGCTTTTACCCCGAACCGTGGCTGAAGCTCACCGACACGGCAACGCAGGCCCTGGCGGCCTATTTCTCCCATGGTTGAATTGACGAACTACCCGCTGCTCAGCGTGCTGTTGGCGCTGCCCGTTTTCGGCGCCCTGTTCTCCGCCGCATGCCGGCGGGCGCCATGGGCGCAATGGATCGCGCTCGGCAGCGCCGCGCTGACGCTGCTGTGCGCGCTGCTGGTGCTCCTCGCCTTCGATTCCGGCAACCCGACGTTCCAGCTGGTCGAGGCGGGGACCTGGATCGGCGGCCTGAACATCGCTTACCGGGTCGGCGTCGACGGCATCTCGTTGCTCTTCCTGCCCGCCACCGCCTTGCTTTTCGGTGGCGCCGTGGTGGCCAGCTGGCGGGTGACGGCCACCGGCGCGCCGCTGGCGCCCGGACTGTATTTCGCCCTGCTGCTGTTGCTAGAAGCGGCGACGCTGGGAATTTTCTGCGCCCTCGACGGTATTTTGTTCCTGTTCTGCTGGGAAGCGACGCTGGTGCCGCTCTATCTGCTGGTCAGCCTGTGGGGACCGGGCGGCGGGCGACAAACGGCGGCGGTGCGTTATTTCCTGATCATGCTCGCCGGCGGGGTGCCCCTGCTGCTCGGCATGCTGACCCTGGTTTTCGCGCATGCCAAGGGCGGCGCACCAGTCTTCGCGCTGCCGACGCTGCTCGCCACGCCCTTGCCCGAAGGCGCGCAATACGCGGTCTTCCTGCTGCTGCTGCTGGGTTTTGGCGTCAAGGTACCGCTGGTCCCCCTGCATACCTGGCTGCCATCGATGGCCATGGGCGCGCCGGCGGCGATCACCGCCCTGCTGGTCGGACTCAAACTCGGGGCTTACGGCCTGATCCGCTTCGCCATTCCGCTGGCGCCGCTGGCGGCGCGGGAACTGCACTGGCTGCTGGCCGGCGTTGGCGCCGTGGCCATCCTTTACGGCGGCGTGGCGGCGCTGGCGCAAAGCAATCTGCGCGGCGTGCTGGCGTATTTGAGTCTGGCGCACGTCGGGCTGGTCGTGCTCGGACTGTCGACCTTTTCGGTCTCGGCCCTGCAAGGGGTACTCTTGCTGCTGCTCAACTTCAGCGTCAGCGCGGGAAGCGCTTTCCTGGTGCTGGCGTTGTTGCAGCGCCGAACCGGATCGACCGACATCGCGCGCCTCGGCGGCGCGATGCGCAACATGCCGCTGCTGTCGGGATTTTTCCTGTTCTTCGGCCTGGCTGGCATCGGTCTGCCTGGGACCAGCGGCTTTCCGGCCGAATTGCTGATCGTCGTCGCCGCGCTGCACAGTCACACCGGCGCCGGTCTCGCCGCCCTGTTCGGCACCATCCTCGCCGCCGCCGCGTTTCTCGCCCCCTTCCGGCAAGCGTTCTTCGGGCCGCCCTCGCCCGAACTGGCGACCGCGGAAGACCTGCTGCCGCGCGAACTGGCGCTGTTGCTGCCGTCAAGCGCGCTGATCCTCGCGATCGGTTGGTATCCGCGACCCGTTCTCGAATTGCTCCGCCCTACCGCCGAGGCCTGGGTGGCGGCACTCGCTGGGCTGTAAGGATCGCCCGACGTCGGGCGACGAAGAGGCGTTCCTCGTCGATAAGCCGCGGCCGACGCCGAGGCTTCCTCTAAAATAGCGTTTTACGAACAATCAGCGAGCCATCATGATCCGCACCCGTTTCGCGCCGTCGCCAACCGGTTACCTGCATATCGGTGGGGCGCGCACCGCCCTCTTTTCCTGGGCCTACGCGCGGCGCCACGGCGGCAGCTTCATTCTGCGGATCGAAGATACCGATCTGGCCCGCTCCACGCCGGAAGCCGTGCAAGCCATTCTCGACGGCATGCGCTGGCTGGGCCTGACGCCCGACGAGGGACCGTATTATCAGACGCGGCGGCTGACACGCTACCGGGAAGTGCTCGACGGAATGCTCGCCGCCGGCAGCGCTTACCGCTGCTACACCACGCCGGAGGAACTCGAACAGCTCCGTCAGGCGCAACGCGAACAGGGGCTGAAACCGCGTTACGACGGTCGCTGGCGACCGGAGCCGGGTAAACAATTGCCTGAACCGCCGGATGATCGGGCGCCGGTCATCCGTTTCAGGAATCCCTCCGATGGCGTGGTCGCCTGGGACGATCTGGTCAAGGGCCGTATCGAAATCGCCAATGCGGAACTCGACGATCTGATCATCGCCCGCGCCGACGGCACGCCCACATACAACTTCTGCGTGGTGGTGGACGATTGGGACATGGGCATCACGCACGTCATTCGCGGCGACGATCACGTCAACAACACGCCGCGCCAGATCAACATCCTGCAAGCACTCGGCGCGCGGGTGCCGCTTTACGCGCATCTGTCGATGATTCTCGGCGACGACGGGCAAAAGCTGTCAAAACGTCATGGCGCGGTCAGCGTCATGCAGTACGACGACGACGGCTATCTGCCGGAAGCGGTCCTCAACTACCTCGCGCGCCTAGGCTGGGCGCACGGCGACGACGAAATCTTTTCGATGTCGCAATTCCGCGAGTGGTTCGATCTCGACCACATCACGCCCTCGGCGGCGCAATTCAACACCGAAAAACTGAACTGGCTCAATGCCCATTATCTGAAACGCGCCGACACCGCTCGCCTGCGATCCCTGGTGGGCGAACGTCTGGTCGCCCGCGGGGTAACGGTTGCCGAAACGCCCTCCCTGGCGGCGATCATCGATTTGCACAAGGAGCGTGTCGGCAATCTGAACGAACTGGCCGACGCGGCCGAAGTTTTCTATGTCCCCCCCCGGCCGCCAGCCGACCGTCTGGCCAAGCACGTAACGCCGGACGCCTTGCCGGTGCTGGCGGATTTCGTCGCCGGTCTGGCGACGGTCGCCTGGGAGAAGGCGGCCATCGGCGCCCTGATCAAGGAATGCGTCGCCCGACACGGCGTCAAAATGCCCCGCCTGGCGATGCCGGTGCGCATTTTGCTGACCGGTCAGGAACAAACCCCCTCGGTCGACGCGCTGGTGACCTTGTTCCCGCGCGAATTGGCACTCAAGCGGCTGACCATGGTCGCCGTTGTAGGAAACAATGCCGATCTCCGTGACTAGGAGCGGTCGCTGAATGATCAATCGCCGACGTAATACCGGCGGGAGGAAGAAGAAGCCCACCTCAAACGAGGCAAGTCGATGCCCGAACCAAGCCCGGACAGCGCCAAAGCAATAAAAATCAGCCAGTTGTAACAACGCAGCGTCGTGGTATGATCGAACGTCGTTTTTAATGGATAGAATCTCAGCGTGTTCCCGCGAATCTTCGGTCTCCTGCCAATCGTTCTACTGCTGCCGGCATGCACGCCGTCAACCCTCAGCGGCGGACCATCGGCCGGGCATCTGCAGGATGAAGGCCTTTCCCGAGCGCCGGGCGCGATTCCGCTCCCGGTGCGGCAAAGCGTTTCGCTGCCGCGCCCCAAGGCAACGGGCAAAACCGAAACCTATAGCGTGGTGGTCAATAACATCAACGTCCACGATCTGCTGTTCGCCCTGGCCCGCGACGCCAAACTGAATGTCGATATCCACCCCGGCCTCACAGGCACCGTGACGCTCAACGCCATCGACCAAACCTTGCCGCAATTGCTCACCCGGATCGCCAAACAGGTCGACATGCGTTTTGAAATGGATGGCCCCAATCTGGCGGTGATGCCGGATACCCCATATCTGCGCAATTACAAGGTGGATTACGTCAACGTCGCGCGCGACGTCACCGGCACGGTATCGACCAACACGCAAATTTCGACTGGCGCCACATCGGGAAGTTCGGTCGGCGGCGGCAACACCTCGCGCATCCAGATCGAAAACAAGTCGAAGAACCACTTTTGGGAATCGCTGGAAAAAAATCTGAAAGAGCTGCTGCACGAAACCGACAAGATTTTCCCCGAGGGATCGACCGAAACCACCACCGAACAAGCCGCCACCCAGCACACCACCGGCACCGGCGCGCAGCCGCCGACGCCGAAAACCCTCACCGCGCGGGCGGCGCAGGCCCTGTCATCGCTGGCGGCCAGCCCGAATCCGGCCACCTTGCAAAACACCGGCGCCACCATCGTCAAGCGCATGACCTTTCGCGAGGCGGCGTCGGTGATCGCCAACCCGGAAGGCGGCATCATCACCGTCCGGGCCACCTCGCGCCAACATGAGCGCGTTCAGGAATTCCTGGACCGGGTGATGCACGGCGCGCGCCGTCAAGTGCTGATCGAGGCCACCATCGTCGAGGTCACTCTGAGCGATGGCTACCAACAGGGCATCGAATGGAGTCGTCTGCGCAGCGACGGCAGCGGTTTCAAGGTCACAAAACCGACGCTGGCGACAAACGTCAACAACACGGCGACGCCTTACATCGTCAAATACCAGGACACCAATCCGCTCAATCTCCTGGCGACGGTCGACCTGCTGCGTGACTTCGGCACCGTCAAGGTGCTTTCCAGTCCCAAGCTTTCGGTACTCAACAACCAGACGGCAACCCTCAAGGTGTCGGAAGACTTCGTGTATTTCAACGTTAAACAGGACGTGGTTCCCGGCAACGCCAATACCAACGCCACGGTGACCACCACCACCACGCCGCAGGCGGTTTCCATCGGCTTCTTCATGAGCCTGACACCGCAAATCAGCGATGACGGCACGGTCACCTTGAATGTGCGCCCATCGATCTCCAGTATCGCCGAACTGAAACAGGACCCCAACCCGGAGCTAGCAAAGAACAGCATCAAGAACCTCGTACCGCAGATTCGCACCCGCGAAATCGAATCGATGATGCGCATCGACAGCGGCGACATCGCCGTCCTCGGCGGTCTGATGGAAGACAGGATCGACAACCGGAACGGGCGCGTGCCCGGCCTGGGAGACATACCGTTGATCGGCGAAGTCTTGAATAATCGGAGCAACTCGTCCACCAAGTCCGAACTTGTCGTCTTTCTGCGGCCGACGGTGATCAAGGATGCCTCGCTTGACGGCGACTTCAGTCACTTCAAGGCCTCCTTGCCGAAACGGGATTTTTTCAAGACCGATCCGATTTATCAGCCTTTCGCCCCACCGTCTCCGGAGCCGCTAAGGTGAGTTTGCTGATGGATGCCCTGCGCCGGGCGGAAGAAGCCAAGCGCACCAACCATTTGGCGGACAGGCCAGAAACTGTCGCCTCGTCGCCTGAGCTTCGCCTCGACCCGCTAGAAACGTCGCCGCCCCGCAACCACGCTCTACCACCGCTGGTCGATGATCCCGACGCCGCCGATAGCGATCTGACTTTCGACCTCCCGACGCCACCGCCCGCGCGGTCGGCGGCGAAAGTCAATGCCGCCCAGAACCGCGACGACCCTCGCCAGACTGCCGAACGCCTGGCGGCGAAAAACGTCTTTGCCGCCAAGGAGACGCCGCGCCGCGCCACCCCGCTGTGGTTGTTTCTCGGCTTTGCCGGCGTGGCGGCCGTAGCCATCGGCGGCTACTTCTGGTGGCAACTGGAAAACATGTCCAAAGGAGGTTCCCTGGCGCAATCGACAACCGCGGCCGCACCGAAGCCCGCGATTCCAGCCACGAATCCCGCTACAAATCCCGCCGCCAGTGCCTCCCCCGAGCCATCGGCCGTGACAGCGCCTCGCCCCGAGCCGATGGCATCGACGGAAATCGCAATGGCGGCGCAAACAGCAATGCCCACGGCGGAAACCGGCGGCGCGCGGCAGTCGCCGCCGATCGCGACCCAAACCAGAATTCCGACGCGCGAAATTCGCTCAAACCGGCGCCCACCGCGTGCTTACCCAGCGGAAGAGGGCGTTGCCGGCACCAGCGTCCTCCGTCCGGGAAACCGGCGCACCCCGACGGACCACACGCTCAATGTGGCGTACGAGGCGTGGCTGGCGGACCGGCTGGACGACTCTCGGCGCGCATATGAACACGTGCTGCGCGGCGACCCGAGAAATACGGACGCCTTGCTTGGGCTGGCGGCGATCGCCTCCCGCCAAGGACAAAACGACCGGGCGCAACACCTGTATCAACGGGTGCTCGACGCCGACCCCAACGACGCCACCGCGCAGGCGGCGCTGATCAATCTGCGGACGCAGAGCGATGGCGGCCAGACAGAAAGCCGCCTGAGAACCCTGCTTGCCAGCCAGCCGGACTCACCGTCGCTTCATTTCGCGCTCGGCAATCTGTATGCGCGGCAAAGCCGCTGGAAGGAGGCACAACAGGCTTTCTTTCAATCCTATGCGCTCGAACCGGACAACGCCGACTATATTTTCAATGTCGCTGTCAGTCTGGACCACCTTCGTCAGGCCAAGCTGGCCACCCAGTATTATCGGATGGCCTTGAGCGCCGCCGAAACCCGCCATGGCACGTTCGACAAGAATGCCATCGCCAGACGCGTTGCCGAACTGCAACCATGATGATCACGGCCGATGGCGACCGCCCAACCTGAACCGCCCGCTCAGCCCCTCGTGAACGCCTCGGGAACCCACCGCCACGCCAGGCCGCTTGGTCAAATTCTGATCAACAAAGGCATCCTCAGCGAAGATCAGTTGCGGATCTCGCTGTTGGAACAAATGAAGTCGAACCGGCCACTCGGCAAGTTGCTGGTTTCGCTTGGCTTCGTCACGGAAGCGACGTTGCGCGATGCGCTGTCGGAAAGCCTGGGAAAACAAAGCGTCGATTTGTCGAACGCCATCATCGACCCCTCGGCGCTGAATTTCGTGCCGCGCGACCTCGCCAAGCGGCACCATTTGCTACCGCTCGATTTCGACTCCGAAAACAGGCGTTTGACCGTGGCCATCGCCGACATCAACGACATCGTCGCCCTCGACAGGATCCGCGGACTCAACAGCGACGAAATCGAGATCGACACCCTGCTCGCCGGCGAGACCGAAATCGATCGCGCGATCGATCAGTATTACGGTCACGAACTGTCGATCGACGGCATCCTGCACGAAATCGAAACCGGCGAAGTCGACTTTCGCGGTTTGCAATCGTCGGCCGACGAATACAGTCAACCCGTTGTCCGCCTGATCGATTCGATCCTGACCGACGCCGTCAAACACGACTCCTCCGACGTGCACTTCGAACCCGAAGCCAGCTTTCTGCGCATCCGCTATCGCATCGACGGCATGCTGCGACAAATCCGCTCGCTGCACAAAACCTATTGGCCGGCAATGGCGGTGCGCATCAAGGTGCTTTCCGGAATGAACATCGCCGAAGCGCGCGCCCCGCAGGATGGGCGCATCTCGCTCAACATGCGGGGACGGCAAATCGATTTTCGTGTTTCGGCGCAACCGACGATCCACGGTGAGAATATCGTGCTGCGGATTCTCGACCGCCAGAAAGGGATAGTGCCGCTGGAAGGTCTCGGCCTGGCCGAAGACCAGCTCAACCAGCTGAAGTTGATGATTGCCCGTCCCGAGGGCATTGTTTTCGTCACCGGCCCCACCGGCAGCGGCAAGACGACGACGCTTTATTCGGTGCTCAACCATATCAACTCCGAGGGCGTGAACATCATGACCCTTGAAGACCCGGTCGAATATCCGATGACCTTGGTCCGGCAAACCTCGGTAGCCGAATCGGTGAAACTCGATTTCGCCAACGGCATACGCTCGATGATGCGGCAGGACCCGGACATTATTCTTGTCGGTGAAGTCCGCGACGCGGAAACAGCCGAAATGGCCTTGCGGGCGGCGATGACCGGCCATCAAGTCTATTCCACCTTGCACACCAATTCGGCCATCGGCGCCATCCCTCGTCTGCTCGACATCGGTATTTTGCCGGACATCATGGCAGGCAATATCATCGGCATCGTTGCCCAACGCCTGGTGCGACGGCTATGCGTACACTGCAAGGTGCCGTATCAGGCGGAAGCGCATGAAACCCGCTTGCTGGGCACCCTGGCGGAAGGTGGCGCGGCGCGCCCCGTGATTTATCGCCCGGGCGGTTGCGAACGCTGTGACTTTCAGGG
Source organism: Pseudomonadota bacterium (assembly GCA_029776255.1). GTDB lineage: Bacteria > Pseudomonadota > Gammaproteobacteria > Burkholderiales > Rhodocyclaceae > Accumulibacter. Next base: position 40,342 of record JAKOTN010000091.1, on the reverse strand, counting down.
CTATCGCGGGCGTCTGGCGATAATGGAAGTGCTGCGGGTCAACGCGGACATGGACGAACTGATCGCCCGCCGCAGCACGGTTCGGGAAATGCGGCAACTAGCCAGTCAACAGGGTTTCGTCACCTTGGCCGACGACGGTCTGCGTCGCGTTCTCGACGGTTCCACCTCGCTAGAGGAAGTCGGACGTGTGGTCGACCTGACCGACCGGATGTAGCGAACGTGCCGCTCTACACTTACAAGGCGGTCAACCCAGAAGGACGCATGGTATTCGGGCGCATCGACGCGCTCAACATCGTCGACCTGGAAATGCGCCTTAAACGCATGGAACTCGACCTGATCAACGGCGAGCCGGTCAACAATCGCACGTTGTTCGCCAACGCCGGGGTTCCTCGCCGCGAAATCATTCACTTCTGTTTTCACCTGCAACAACTGGTACGAGCCGGCGTGCCCGTCCTCGAAGGGCTGACCGATCTGCGCGACAGTCTCGAACATCCGCGTTTCCGTGAAGTGGTCGCCATGTTGATCGAGTCGATCGAAGGCGGTCAAACACTTTCACAAGCCATGGAAAGTCATCGGCGTGTTTTCGACAGAGTCTTTGTCAGCTTGATTCGCTCAGGAGAAACCTCCGGTCGTCTGGCGGAGGTCCTGCAAAGCCTCAACGAGTCGCTACGCTGGGAAGATGAACTCGCTTCGCAGACCAAGAAAATGCTCACCTATCCGGCATTTGTCGGCACGATCGTGCTCGCCGCGACCTTTTTCCTGATGGTCTATATGGTTCCGCAGCTCAAGATGTTCGTCAAGAACATGGGACAAGAACTGCCCATGCAAACCCGGATTCTGTTTTTTGTCTCCGATCTGCTGGTCGGTTACTGGTATGTGCCGCTGCTGCTGCCGATCGTTGTCGCGATATCGATCCGTTTTTTGCTGACCCGCAATCCCTTGGCGCGCGTCCGTTTCGACGAACTCAAACTACGGCTCCCGTTGCTGGGCGAAATACTGCGTAAAATCGTTCTCTCGCGCTTCGCCAACACTTTTGCGCTGCTGTACTCTTCAGGCATTCCTATTCTCGAATCGATACGCACCACACAAGGCGTGGTTGGCAACCTTGTCATTCAGCAGGGGCTTGAACGTGTCGAACAGTTGATCGGTGAGGGCCAAAACGTGACGGCCGCCTTCCATAGCACCGGTTTTTTCCCGCCGCTGGTCATTCGCATGCTGCGTGTCGGAGAAAACACCGGCGCGCTCGATAATGCCTTGATGAATGTCAGCTACTTCTATACCCGCGATGTCCGCGAATCGGTCCAGAAAATGCAACAACTCGTCGAGCCGGCCCTCACCGTCATCATGGGCGCCCTGCTCGGCTGGATCATGCTCTCCGTGCTCGGGCCGGTTTATGACGTGATCAGCAAAATCAAGACCTGACGCCCATGTATAACCGCCGCCTCATTTACTTTAGCGCCCATCAGGTAACGGTTTTCGTCTGGAAAGCCGGCATTCTGAATCACGAAGACAGCTTCGAAAACACCGCGGACGGTTTAAACCGGTTCACCGCGTATCTCGCAACACACAGAAGAAGCATTTTCTCGATTCTGGCCGATGTTTCGGAAGAAAGCTTTCAGATTGAAACCATTCCCTTTCTGCACGGAAAAGATCGCAGCGCGATCATTGCGCGCAAATGCGGGCAGCTATTCTTCAATGCTTCGCTGACCACCTCGGTATCCCTCGGACATCAGAAGTCGCGGCGGAAAGACGAGCGGATCATGCTCGCCGCACTGACCAACAACGACGCATTCAGTCCATGGCTGGCGGCAATAACGGATGCCGATGTCCCGTTGCGGGGACTCTATTCGCTGCCACTGCTTGCGCCCTTGCTGCTGAAAACGATCGGCGTGACCGACAAACGCTGTCTGCTGCTCACCATTCAGGACCAGGGTTTGCGCCAGAGCTATCTGGAAAACGGCGAACTGCAATTCAGCCGCTTGACGCCACTGCATAACAGCAGCATCGGCGGCATCGCGCAAACCTTCTCCAACGAAGCGCATAAACTTCAGCAATATCTGGTCAGCCAGCGGATCATCGGGCGTCACGAATCCATCGGGGCGTACCTGCTCGCCCACGCCAACGCCCGCAAGGCAATCGAAAACAGTTGTGAAAATAGTGAAACGCTTTCTTTCGTCATTCTCGACATCGAAGAAAGCGCGCGCAGATGCGGTTGCAATACGCCACCAGTGGACACTCGTTGCGAACAGCTTTTTCTGCAACTGTTGGCGAAGAATGCTCGAGGCGCACAGTTTGCCGGCGACGACATCCGCCGGGGGTATTATCTGTGGCGAATCCGCACGTTGCTGCAAGGAAGCGGCGCCTTGATTCTCGGCGCTTGCCTGCTCACCTCGGGAAAACTGGCTTTCGATGCGTATCGCTTGCAACAAGAAACAGCTTTTGTAACGGCGGAAACCGATCTGGCTCGTCGGCGGTACGACAGCATCGTCAAAACTTTTCCGTCCATCCCCACCGACAACGACAGTCTGCGGCGGGTCATCCGCCAGTACGCCAACCTTGAGCGGGAAAGCATCCTGCCGGACGGTCTGTTTCGCGAAATCAGTCGTGCGCTGCAATCCTCGGAAGCCGTCGAAATTGAAAACATCGAGTGGAAATCCGTCGACGAAAACGCCCCCCCCCGAAAACCCTTGGCTACGCCAGCGAAAGTCAACCCGCCTTCGACGCCAAACATCGTCAACGAGGTTGCCATTTTCAGCGGCACCTTGCGCTTGAGCGCGGAAACGCCGCCAAGGCAAGTGTTGGTGGTTTTCAATCGGTTCATAGACGCCTTGAAGCGCAACGCCAAACTTGACATCGACGTCTTGCAGCAACCCTTCGATGTCGAATCCGGTAAATCTCTGAAAGGGTGGGGAAATGCGCTTATCGACGAGACGCAGTCCCGCGCATTCAAGGTACGGATCAGTAGACCTCTCGGACCATGAAACTGCGTCCCACCGATTTTCGCAAAATTCGCAACAGTACCGTGGCCGCGGTACTAATGACCGTTGTCGGCGCAGCCAGCCTTTATTTCACGGCCGACGCCAGAAAGAACGCGCAACTGGCCCAGAAAAACAGCGCCCAACAGCGTGCGGAACTCGATACCAAACTCAAACAGGTTCGCGACGAGGAAATCGAAATCAAGGAAAAGTCGATTATTTTCAACAAACTAAGGGAGCGTGGCATCATTGGCGACGAGCAGCGCCTGGAGTGGGTGGAATTGCTCAAGAACATCCGCGACAAGCATCAGCTGCTTGATCTCGACTATGAGATTTCGCCACAACGTCCGCTTGAGAGTACATCGCCCAACGATGTCGCCTACGCCAGTGCGATGAAGCTGCAACTGAAGCTACTGCACGAAGAAGATCTGCTTCGCCTGCTCGGCGACCTGCGCAATCAGGCAAACGCACTGATCGCGGTCAAGAGTTGCAACATCTCTCGCCTTGCGCTTACACCCGAGGAACGTGCCAACAGCCACGCGAACCTCGCGGCCATTTGTGAAATCGACTGGATAACCCTGCGCGACCCAGGGAAAAACTAAATGAGACACGCCTCACGAACGGAAAACCGTGCCTCGCGACTGACTCTGAGCGGCTTGGCACTGCTCGTGACCCTTTGCCCGCACGCAAACGCCGAGGACACGCTTGGCCGCCTCTTCTTCTCGGCTGAAAGGCGTCAGCAACTCGACCGACAAAGGACGATGAACACGCTCGACAAGCAACCGGCGATGGTCGCACCCACCCTGACCGTCGATGGCATCGTCATGCGCAGTAGTGGCAAACGAACGGCATGGGTAAATGGCAATCCGCAACACGAAAGCGAACGGCTCAGCGGCCTGACCGTCAGTGCGCGCCCAAGTACCCCCGGCGCGATCCGCATCGAGAGCCACGACTTGCCTGCAGCCCATGCCCGTGTCGGCGATGCGGTGAACAGCCAAACCGGAGAAGCGTCGGACTTGCTCGCAGGCGGTCGCATCCGCGTTCATCGTCGATCCGCCACACCTTAAAGCCCGTGCAATCAATGGCGACATCGGAGACGCGACCACCCGCGTCACCACCAGACCGAACGAAGCGTCCGCCGCTACGGTACCGGTGTGCTTGCGCCAGACAGCAGTCCGGGATCGTGCTGCTGACCATGCTGGCCGTCGCCATGCTTTTGGGAGTGTATCTGTTCCTCAAGCAACTCAATACCGCCGGCTTGCTGGCTGCGCGCGCGCAGAACGAAGCAGTCACCCTGACGGAAGCCAGAGCCATCGTGCTCGGCGATATGGCTTCGCGATTCTCCTCGGCGGCGCTCGGAGACGCCGGCTACCTGCGCCTGCCCGATCTCGGTGCCGGCGTCGGTGGCCTTCCCAGCGAGGGAACGGCATCCCCAAATTTCACCGGCAACGGTCAGGATTTCTCGGTAATCGGCAAGCTGCCATGGGCCACCATGCATAGCGGCGCCCTGCGCGATGCTAATGGAGAGTGCTACTGGTATGTCGTCTCCGGCCGCTTCAAGATCACGCCGAAAACAGACGTACTGAATTGGGACACACCAGGCCAGATCGACGTCGTTTCGAGTGGCACCCTGATCGCCGCCAACCTCGCGGCGCTGATCGTCGCCCCGGGAAACCCTGTCGATGGGCAAGATCGACAACTGGCCGACGCCGCGTACACCGAATGCGGCGGCAATTACGACGCCCGAAATTATCTCGATACCTTCGATGGCGCCGATGCCGTTGGCGGCGCGGTCAACTACTTCGCCGGCAGCACCAACAACCGGGTCGCCACGAGCACCGCCAATAAAGTCTTCGTCCTGACAAGCAACGATCACTACAATGACCGGTTCGCCTTTATCTCCGTTGACGATATCTTTAATCTGGTAAGCAAACGCAGCGACTTCGCCTTAGCCATCGGCGCGCTACTCGATTACTTCAAAACTCAGAACGATACGGCAGCCACTTCGCCAGGAACGCCGGTTCCCGGAGCTCCTCCCACGAGTGGTGACGTCATACCTCCTCCAGTAGCTATCGCCGGCCCCAAAGGAACCGACAATCTCGTTTGTTCGTCCGCCCCCGATCCCGATTTCTGTAAGAACTGGAAAGAGATGTTGTTTCTCACCGCGTTACCCACACCGGCCAACATCACGATCGACGGCGCGCCGAGTGAATATCCCTGCCAGCGGGTACTGATTTTTGGCGGACGGCGCACCTCCTCTCAAACTCGCCTCACCGCCGCCGAAAAAGCAGACAAAAACAATTATCTGGAAACACCGAACAACAACTCGTTCGCCTCACCGACAGCCACGGCGGTGAATTTCGTCGGCAGATCCACCTTCACCGCCACGTCACCGCAAACCGATATTCTGAGATGCCTGAAATGAACCCGCCACGTCAGCCGGGATCTCTCGCTCGCGGATTCACACTGACCGAGATGACGGTCGTTCTAGTCATCGTCGCGTTGATGCTTGGCGGCTTGCTGGTCCCATTGAGCGCGCAAATCGATATGCGGGACACCAATGAAACCCGCAAGGCCCTGGCGGAAATTCGCGAGGCACTACTCGGTTTCGTCATTGCCAATGGCTATTTTCCGTGTCCCGCATTGCCAACGACGGCCAACACCGCCGCCGGCGCGGGGATCGCACCGGCGCCGCTGGCTGGCGGATGCGCCGTTACTTACGGCGTGTTACCCTGGGTAACGCTGGGAGTTGACGAAACCGACGCCTGGGGACGGCGCTATACCTATGTAGTCACCCAAACGTTTACCCGGCTACCGCCATCCCTCCCCAACGGCGCTTGCACGCTTACCGCGACACAGGCAGGCTTCAACTTATGCGCGAACGGCGACATGACTATCCGAATCGCCTCGGGTGGTTCCGATGTCGCCAACAGCTTACCGGCAATCGTCATTTCGCACGGCAAGAATGGACGCGGCGCCTACACGCCGGCGGGAACGCAAATCTCAACGGGCGCTGATGTCGACGAGAGAGAAAACCAACTGGTGCTAAACCCGGCAACCGGTGCGTGGAAAGATGCCGTCACCCAAAATATATTTGTCAAGAAAACACCGACGCCGACTTTCGACGATGAGGTTGTTTGGATTCCCAGCACACTGCTTTTCAATCGGATGGTCGGCGTCGGCAAGCTTCCATAAAATCACTTGTGTTATTGACTGACGTGAAACCAACCATGGTGTCGCGTCCACTCCTGCCTTTCCGACATTGGTCATCCGATCTTTCCGACATTGGTCATCCGATAAACGCCAGCGCGGTTGTTTGTACGGTCAGAAACCTGCCGCCCTTGAACGCCTGCTTGCAATGTCCATCGACCGCAACCCGGAGAAACGGCGAAACCTCAAGCCCCCCTTCCAAAACGTCGGATTGCCTTGAAGTCCAAGCAATCGCCTTGTTGGATTTGACGGAATAAGCTTCGCCAAGTACAATCCGCTGGGCTTCGGGGGCATAGCTCAGCTGGGAGAGCGTCTGGTTCGCAATCAGAAGGTCGGCGGTTCGATCCCGCCTGTCTCCACCAGAAAAATCCACTGGTTTTTCCTGGTATCCCGGAAGGCATAGTGTTGACCATCCGGCACGCATGTTCTTCCTGGCACCGAATGACAAGCCGAAACTGTAAAACACAGGGTCGGCTTTTTTATGTGCTAGCGTCGAGGCTTTTCCCTGTCAAATTCAAATTTCCCCGAGAAATCTTGTCAAAAAAACGGCGCATCGACCTAAAGCCAGCCGCACCGAATGACGCCAAATCATTCTCCATGACAGCCCCCCCCCGTAATCGACACCTTCACTGGCTTCACCGCATACCTCACGATGTTATTCTTTCAGCGTGCTCGATTGAAATGCCCGAAAGTGGAATTTATGACACGCTATCTGCCGGAACCGGCACACCAACATGGCACCCGGACCGAGACCGCCGTTTTGCTGATCAACCTGGGCACACCGGAGACGCCGACAGTGCCAGCGGTACGTCGCTACCTGCGTGAATTTCTCTCCGATAGCCGCGTGGTCGAAATTCCTCGCCTGCTCTGGTGGTTGATCCTCAATGGAATCATTCTCAACGTCAGACCACGACGCTCGGCGGAAAAATACGCGGCCATATGGACGGCGGACGGTTCACCGTTGAAGGTTCATGTTGAACGTCAGGCTAAACTGCTGGATGGTTTTCTCGGTCAGGCCGGGCACCGCCTGGTTGTCGACTACGCCATGCGCTACGGCGAACCGTCGATCAAAGAAAAGCTGTCCAAACTGAAATCCAAGGGATGCACACGAATCTTGTTGCTGCCGCTCTATCCTCAGTATTCCGCCAGCACCACCGCCTCGGTCGCCGATGAAGCATGCCGATGGTTGCTGAAAACCCGCAACCATCCGGAAATGCGCTATGTCCGCGATTTTTCAGCGCATCCTGGCTACATCGCCGCGCTGGCCACCAGCGTTCGCGAGCACTGGGCCAGACACGGCCCGCCGGGCGATTCCTACCGGTTGATAATCAGTTTTCACGGATTACCTCGTTACACTCTGGACAAAGGCGATCCGTACCACTGTGAATGCCTCAAAACCGCTCGCTTGCTCGCGGAGTCGTTGGACCTGCGACAAGAGCGCTACCAAATCTGTTTTCAATCGCGTTTCGGTCGGACAGAGTGGCTACAGCCCTATACGACGGCAACGCTCCACGCTCTCGGCCAGAGCGGCGTGCAGCGCGTTGATGTCATCTGTCCGGGCTTTACCGCCGATTGCCTGGAAACTCTCGAGGAAATTGCGATCGAGGGAAAATCAACGTTTATCATCGCCGGCGGTCAGGATTATCGCTACATCCCTTGTCTGAACGAACGCGATGACTGGATTCATGCGCTAGCCGATATCGCGGCGCGACACCTTCATGGTTGGCCAACGCAAGAAACAGACGACCGCTCAGCCTTCGAACAAAGCGCCCTGCGCGCTAAGGCACTGGGTGCGAAATTCTGATTCCGGAATAGGCAACCCCTTCCCGAAAAATGCCAGATCGCCACGACAGCGGCGTGAACTTCCTCCGCACACCTTAAGCGCCATCGCTTTTCGACCGTAGACAACCTACGGTCACCGTACTCAAAATCTGGGAGAAGTCCATGAAAATCGCCGGCGCCTCGTTGCAACTGGATGCGAATTCCAGTCGTTTGCAGCAACATGAAGTTCGTGAATCGTTGAATTTAAGCGCAAGGAACAACGGTCCAACACGTGGCCCAGACAGGGCAACGAATAGGGATCACCCTGAGGACTCACGCGTGAGAATCTCTGATTCCGGCAAACAGGCTCAATTGAACGAGAGCGCTGCTATTGATGAGCGTTTGAACTCCGCAGACAACGATCCCACACTTCGACTGATTCGTGCGATGGTGGAAATACTGACTGGACGCACCGTCGCGGTCTTCGACGCCTCGACGCTGCCCCCGGGCAGCGTTTCAACCGAAGCGCCCACGACGTCGGATTCTTTCACGCAACCGGCCAATGGCCTTGCCGTTGAATACACCCGCCATGAGTCTTACACCGAGCTTGAGCAAAGCAGCTTTCATGCCTCAGGTAGCGTTCAAACGACTGACGGCCAGGAAATCAATTTTTCGATCACACTGAAAATGAGCCGCAGCTTTCGTCAGGAAACGGATTTCAAGGTCGCTGCCAGCGAAGCCCGTCCAACGAAAGACCCCTTGGTGCTGAATTTCCACGGCGCAACGCCGCAACTGACCAGCCAGCGGTTTAGCTTTGATCTCGATGCGGACGGGGCAAATGAAAATATCAACTTCGTCGCTGGAGGTAGCGGCTTCCTGGTTTTTGACCGCAACGGCGACGGCAAGATCAACAATGGCCGGGAATTATTTGGTGCATTGAGCGGCAATGGTTTTGCCGAGCTGGCCGCTCTCGACAGTGACAATAACGGCTGGATAGACGAGGGCGACGCGGCCTATGCGGAACTAGGCCTCTGGACCAAGAACGCCACTGGAGCGGATCAATTGACTCCCTTAAGTCAAGCAGGTGTCGGCGCGCTCAGTGTTGCCAGTGTTGCCACACCGTTCTCGCTCAAAACCACCGACAACCAGCTACAAGCCGAAATGCGGTCAACCGGTATTTATTTGAACGAAAACGGTAGTGCGGGAACGTTACAGCAAATCGACCTAACCGTCTGATGGCGACACTTTTCCAGCATTACTCAATTGAAGCCAGAGTGATTTCCTTGGCCAGATCCAATTGCGCCCGCATGGCTGTTCTGGTGCCCTTGAAGCGAACAAGTTGCATCCGATCGAGCGGCATCAAGGTCGCCATCTCCATCAACTGCGGATCGACCTGCTCATCGTTGATTCGAAACTCATAGTGAAGATGCGGCGTGGTCGCCAATCCGGTCTGCCCAACATAACCGATGGTATCGCCCTGGCGAACACGTGCGCCCTTGGCCATCCCCGCCGCGTAGTCGCTAAGGTGACCATACGCAGTGGAATACATGGCATCGTGACGAATAACAATCATGTTGCCATAACCGTTCTGACTTTCAGCGGTCTCGACGACACCATCCGCGACGGCCAATACCCGCGTACCCATCGGAGCCGCGTAGTCCACCCCCTTGTGCGCCCGCCAGGTCTGCAAAATCGGGTGAAAACGCGCACTTGAAAAACCGGAAGTGATTTTAGAAGTCTCCAGAGGCGCCAAAAGGAATGGTTTGCTCAGGCTCTTTCCTTCCGCCGTGTAATAACCGCCCTTGCCCGGTTCATACTGAAACCAATACGCTTGCATCGACCGCTGCCGGCTAACTAATTCGGCAGCAAGGATGCGGCCACTACGAATTTCCTGACCGCGGAAGGAAAAAGCTTCGTAAACCACCGAAAAGCGATCACCTTGGCGTAAGGAGCGATAAAAATTTCCTTCGCCGCCGAAGATTCCCACCAACTGATTAGCGACATCATCGGGAATACCAACAGCGTCCACGGCTCGAAAAAAGGCCCCTTGGATCACACCAGACTTGATAACCGTTCGCGGTTCCAGTTTCAAAGCCTCTTCTCTAGCCACAAAACTCTTATCGCGTGGCTCGACAACGATCAAAGTATTTTTATCGACCAGTGGAAACGCGAAATACAGCAACTCTCCGGACGCTCCCACCTTGGCGGAAACCACAACACCAGGACGTAACTGGCTACTCACCAAGGCTTGGGCGTGCCGATCTTTTACCAAGAAACGCAACGCATCGCGATCATCGACGCCCAAGCGATTCAATAAGCTGGCGACGGTATCGTTCCCATAGATGCGCTCCTCCCGCAGGAAAGCCTTTTCGTCGGTAGTGACCACGGTCATGTCAGGCGTTGGCAAGTGCTGGAGGACGGCTTCGACTCTAATTTGCGAGGAATCCTGCGGCGGAGCGATAGCGAATGCAGCAACCATACCCAGCAACGATGCGCCCGCCAAGGCGGAAACCGCCCAGCGATGGCGCACCAGTCGGTCGATCGTCAGTGCGGAATACGGTAGAATCCGGCGTTTATCGTTGTTCATGGGCGAACTATAAGCAGCAAACGTTCTAGCCTACCACAGGACAACACCTTCACCAAAAGCCTCCGGGCGAAACGAGAGACTGGCATGCGCGTTGTGGACGATCTCAAACATATCAAGCGCGGTTCGGAAGAATTATTGATTGAAACCGACCTGCTTGAAAAATTGAAGAGTGGGCGACCGTTGCGCATAAAGGCGGGCTTTGACCCGACCGCCCCCGACCTGCATTTGGGACACACCGTTCTGATCAACAAGCTTCGGCACTTTCAGGATCTCGGTCACCACGTATTGTTCCTGATCGGCGACTTTACCGGCATGATTGGTGACCCGACAGGAAAAAACACGACCCGCCCCCCGCTCACACGTGAACAGGTCGTCGAAAATGCAAAAACGTATCAAGAACAAGTATTCAAGATACTCGACCCCGAAAAAACCGAAGTTTGTTTCAATTCCATCTGGTTCGAGTCGCTAGGCGCGGCTGGGATGATACAACTGGCGGCCCTGCATACCGTGGCCAGAATGTTGGAGCGCGACGACTTCGCCAAGCGTTACCGTGGCGGTCAGCCAATCGCCATTCACGAACTCTTGTATCCTTTGTGCCAGGGGTACGATTCGGTTGCAATGAAAGCAGATGTCGAAATCGGTGGCACCGACCAGAAATTCAACCTTTTGGTTGGGCGAGAATTACAAAAACATTACGGTCAGGCGCCGCAGTGCGTGCTGACGATGCCACTGCTCGAAGGCCTCGACGGCGTTCATAAAATGTCTAAATCCCTTGGCAACTATGTGGGAGTCAACGAGCCTCCTGGAGAAATGTTCGGCAAACTGATGTCCATCTCCGACGATCTGATGTGGCGTTACTACGATCTGCTCTCTTTTCGCGACAGCCAAGTCATCGATGGTTTCAAAAACGACGTCGCGGGCGGGCGGAATCCTCGCGACATCAAAGTGTTGCTTGCCCAGGAAATCGTCGAGCGCTTTCACGGCGCGGTCGCCGGCAGCCACGCGCTCGCCGATTTCGAAGCACGTTTTCGCCACGGCGCTGTTCCCGATGACATCCTGGATATTTATCTAGATGGTGCCGACCAATCCCTTAACATCGCGCTGGTACTTAAACGAGTAGGGTTAACAGCCAGCACTTCAGAGGCTTGGCGCATGTTAGAGCAGGGTGGCGTCAAAATCGACGGTACTAAAATCACTGACAAGAATATGACTCTAGCATCTTGCGGCACCTTCGTCATTCAAGTCGGCAAAAGAAAATTCGCGCGAGTACACACTCATCGGATCTAGTCAAGCCGGAATTTCGGTTAAATGTGTGTTTTTTGCGCTATGATGGCTGATCGCAATTTTCCCTCGGTACACTCATGGCAGGCTTGGATGCCAACACAAAAACTCCCACGGAAATTAAATTTCAACAGCAATCACGCATTGTCGATATCACTTTCGACGATGGTGAACATTTCGAACTGACTTACGAATTCCTTCGTGTATTCACACCTTCCGCAGAAGCGCGGGGGCACGGCGTAGGACAAGAAGTTCTGCAAGTTGGCAAACGTAATGTCGATATTGTCCGTGTGGAAGCAGTGGGTAATTACGCAATCCGGCCAATATTTTCCGACGGTCATGACAGCGGTCTGTACTCGTGGGATTTACTCCACAACCTCGGTCGTCACCGCGAACAACTCTGGCAAACTTACTTGGAACGCCTCGCAAATGCTGGTGCTAGCCGCGATCCGGCAGCACTTCCAGGCGACACCGCCGTAAACGCCCCGAAAACGTGTGGCAATCACTGACAAGATTCCGTTTCCATCATGACTGACTCCAACAAAACTCATTTCGGCTATCAAGAAGTCGCTGAAAAGGAAAAGGCACGGCACGTCGCGGGGGTGTTCGACTCCGTCGCGCAACGTTATGACCTGATGAACGATCTGATGTCGGGCGGTCTTCACAGGCTATGGAAATCCTTTGCCATCGCCAAAAGCGGCGTTCGGGATGGCTATAGAATTCTCGATGTTGCCGGCGGCACCGGAGATCTCGCTTTGACATTTGCCAGAAAACTCGGTGGTAGAGGTCAAGTTTGGCTAACCGACATTAACAACGCCATGCTTACCCGAGGTCGTGACCGCCTTTACGACCTCGGCGTCATGATTCCCGCAGTTCAATGCGATGCGGAAAAATTACCCTTCCCCAGCGACTACTTTGACTGTGTAACCGTCGCCTTCGGACTTCGCAACATGACCCACAAGGACCGCGCCCTAACGGAAATGCGGCGGGTTTTAAAACCTGGAGGTCGCCTGCTGGTACTGGAGTTTTCAAGCATCTGGAAACCCCTGGAACCCGTCTACGATTTTTATTCCTTCAAAATAATTCCTCGCATTGGAAAAATCATCACAAACGACGAAGCGAGCTATCGCTATCTGGCCGAATCAATTCGCGTACATCCGGACCAAGAGACGCTGAAAATGCTGATGGAGCGGGCTAGTTTTCAGAATGTCGATTATTTCAATATGGCTTTTGGTGTCGTCGCCTTGCATCGCGGCTTCAAAATTTAAACGCAAAAACACAAAGTCGTTTCCTTTGCGCATCTCCTGCTCTTATTTACAATATGCATCAGGCCTCCGGCACCGATGGTTTTTTTAATGTGCTGGCCAAAAATCCATTATAGATTTCACGAGTTGTGGCCATGATTGAGAAACATAACTAAGTTTAGAATGCCTCTATTTAAATTATTTAACCATGTATTGGCCGGAGAGGAATGGGCACAAACACGATTGAAAGCTTTTTCCGGTGAAACCGCCCGACTTGAATTCGGTCAACATTTCAGTTTAGTTTTCGGTATAGACCAAAGCGGATTTATTGTCCGGTGCATGCCAGAGAAATTACACTCGATAGCCATCATACGCTTTCCAGACGATACATTAATCCGATTGCTTAATAATCGGCACACGCTATTCTCTGCCGTAAAAATTGCGGGATCCGCCGAATTCGCCGAAACTCTAGCCTTCGTTTTTCGGAATTTGCGCTGGGATATCGAACACGATTTATCGTTATTTGTAGGCGATATTATTGCCCGTCGCGCTTGCCGTTCTCTCGTGCGTTTTAGTCGATTAAATATACTGGTAGTTGGAAAACTGGCAAACACTATCGCAGATTTTCTGAACAACGAAGAAGAAAAAGCAGGCACTGCCAACCACGACGACATCAATAAGTATTGCCGAGAGGTCGATGCTCTGCGTGATGATGTTGCTTGCTTACAAATTCGCATCGAACGACTCGGTTGCCGTTGAATTCATAAAAAAGCAGCCTGATGGCTGCTTTTTTTGTTGGTTTTGTTGTCACTTTTGGTCTTGTCAATGACGATTTCGCAGTTTTTTAATGGCTTGCAACTGCGCAACAGCTTGTGCCAATTCAGCTTCTGCTGTAGCCAAACCCACATCGGAACTGCGATTTTTAAGCGCTTCTTCCGCACGACGCTTAGCTTCCATAGCTTTAGCTTCATCGAGATCGTGCGCACGAATAGCCGTATCAGCCAAAACGGTAATCAAGGCTGGCTGCACCTCTAGCATTCCACCCGAGACGTAGACCAATTCATACTCGTCGCGATCAGGAATCTTTAAACGGACGGTACCCGGCTTGATACGCGTAAGAAGCGGCGTATGCCGCGGATAAATTCCAAGCTCGCCTGCCTCACCCGGAAATACAGCAAAATCGGTTTGCCCAGAAAAAATTAGCTCCTCGGCACTCACAACATCTACGTGTACTCTAATGGACATGGTTTTTTTCCTTGCTGGCTTTCCAAACCGCTTTCGTACCGGTTCTACAGCACGAAAGCGGCATATCGTAACCCTGTTTTAGAGCTTCTTGGCTTTTTCGAAAACTTCTTCGATACCACCGACCATGTAAAAAGCTTGTTCTGGAATATTGTCACACTCACCATCGACGATCATTTTGAAACCCTTGATCGTATCCTTAAGGGTGACGTATTTACCTGGCGATCCCGTAAAGACTTCCGCGACATTGAAAGGTTGTGACAAAAAGCGCTGGATCTTCCTGGCACGATAAACGGCGAGCTTGTCTTCGGGTGACAATTCGTCCATGCCGAGAATGGCAATAATGTCACGCAATTCCTTGTATTTTTGCAAGGTCATTTGGACTGCACGAGCGACATTGTAGTGCTCCTCGCCAACGATCTGCGGGTCGAGCTGACGAGATGTCGAATCGAGCGGATCAACCGCCGGATAGATACCCAGGGATGCAATGTCACGCGACAAAACAACTGTCGAATCCAAGTGCAAGAAGGTGGTTGCTGGTGATGGGTCGGTCAAGTCATCCGCCGGAACATAAACAGCCTGGATCGATGTGATTGAACCCACTTTTGTCGAGGTGATACGTTCCTGCAGGCGACCCATTTCCTCAGCTAGCGTCGGCTGATAACCCACAGCGGATGGCATACGACCAAGCAGTGCAGACACCTCGGTACCGGCCAGCGTGTAACGATAAATGTTATCAACAAAGAAAAGAATATCACGCCCGTCGTCACGGAAACGCTCTGCCATCGTCAAACCGGTCAAGGCCACGCGCAACCGGTTTCCGGGAGGCTCATTCATCTGACCGAAAACCATCGCCACTTTATCAAGAACATTGGAGTCCTTCATTTCGTGGTAGAAGTCGTTACCTTCCCGAGTCCGTTCTCCAACCCCCGCAAACACTGACAAACCAGAGTGTTGTTTGGCGATGTTGTTGATGAGCTCCATCATGTTAACGGTTTTGCCAACGCCGGCACCACCGAACAAACCAACTTTACCACCCTTGGCGAACGGACAAACGAGATCGATAACCTTGATACCGGTTTCCAGCAAATCCACCGAAGGTGACAATTCGTCGAACTTAGGGGCAACTTGGTGAATTTCCCGACGTTCATCGGTTGCGATCAGACCGGCTTCGTCGATCGGACGTCCGAGAACATTCATGATGCGACCGATCGTTGCATTGCCAACAGGGACTGAAATGCCGGCACCGGTATTGTTAACCTTCATCCCGCGACGTAGACCATCGGAAGAACCCATGGCAATCGTGCGCACGATTCCATCGCCCAACTGCTGTTGGACCTCAAACATCAGGTCTGTTTCGCACATATCCGACTCTTCAGCTTTATCAAGCTGCAGAGCATCATAGATTTTGGGCATTGCGTCACGCGGGAACTGGATGTCCACCACGGCGCCGATACACTGCACAATGTTTCCTTGACTCATCGTCGTATCCCTAATCAATAAACTAACAATCGCGTGGTCAGACAGCGGCGGCGCCGCCGACGATTTCCGAAAGCTCTTTTGTAATCGCCGCTTGGCGGGCTTTGTTGTACACCAACTTGAGTTCGCCGATCACATTTTTGGCGTTATCCGAAGCCGACTTCATGGCAACCATTCGCGCGCTTTGCTCGGAAGCCATATTTTCCGCGACTGCTTGATAAATCATGGCTTCAACGTAGCGCACCAACAAATCGTCGATGACCACCTTGGCGTCTGGCTCGTAAATGTAATCCCAACGATTGCCTTCACCGCCGACAAGATCACCAGACAAAGGAAGCAACTGATAGAGTGTCGGCTCCTGTTTCATCGTATTGATGAAGCGTGTGAAAGCGATGTAGAGCACGTCTATCTCGCCCTTCATGTACGCATCAAGCTGAACTTTGACAGGACCAATCAGTTTCTCCAGATGTGGCGTGTCGCCTAAACCGGTTAGATGAGAAACGACATCGGCACCCGCACGTTGCATGAAGCCCAAGCCTTTGTTACCAATTGCCGTGACGCGCAGTTTTTTGCCTTCCGCATCCCATTCCTTCATTTTGGCCAATGCGAGACGGAGCACATTTGTATTCAAGCCGCCACACAAGCCTTTATCGGATGTCACGGTAATCAGCCCAATCGCCGCGACCCTGTCACGAACGGTCAGAAAGGGATGACGATAATCAGTTAAGGCGTGCGAAAGATTTCCGGCAACGCGCCGAATTTTTTCGCCGTAAGGACGGGCCGCCCGCATCCGGTCTTGCGCCTTGCGCATTTTGGATGCAGCCACCATCTCCATGGCTTTAGTGATCTTTCGCGTACTTTCTACGCTTTTGATCTTATTGCGGATCTCCTTGCCGCTAGGCATGGCAAACCTCCTCGATCGATCAGGCCAGAGTGGCCTTGAACTCCTCAATCGCCTTAGTGAGCTTTTGCTCAGCGTCGGCATCAAGATCCTTGCTCGTTTCGATCTTGGTGATGAGGTCGGCGTATTTTTGCTTGATAAAGCCGTGCATCTGTTTTTCGGTAGCCAGCGCCTTTTTCACCTCGACATCATCGAAGAGACCTTTGTTGACTGCGTGCAAGGTAATTGCCATTTCAGAGATGGTCAGTGGCGAATATTGCGGCTGCTTCATCAACTCGGTCACCAAACGGCCCCGGTCGAGCTGCTTCCGCGTCGCTTCGTCAAGGTCGGAAGCAAACTGTGCGAAAGCTGCCAGCTCACGATACTGTGCAAGTGCCAAACGGACACCACCACCAAGCTTTTTGATTACCTTGGTTTGCGCAGCACCGCCAACCCGCGAGACAGAAATACCCGCGTCGATGGCAGGACGAATACCCGAGTTAAAAAGATCGGTATCAAGGAAGATTTGGCCATCCGTAATCGAGATAACGTTGGTCGGCACGAAAGCCGAAACGTCGCCAGCCTGCGTTTCAATGACCGGCAAAGCGGTCAAGGAACCCGTTTTGCCTTTGACTTCCCCGTTGGTAAATTTTTCCACCCACTCTTCCGACACGCGCGCAGCACGCTCGAGAAGACGGGAGTGCAGATAAAATACATCGCCTGGATACGCCTCACGTCCTGGCGGACGCCGCAGGAGCAGCGATACTTGCCGATATGCCCAAGCTTGCTTGGTCAAATCGTCATAGATAATGAGAGCATCCTGACCCCGATCACGGAAATACTCACCCATCGTACAACCGGAATACGGCGCGATGTACTGCAGCGCCGCCGATTCGGACGCCGTCGCGGCGACGATAATGGTGTATTCCATCGCGCCGTTTTCTTCCAAGCGGCGAACGACGTTAGCAACTGTCGACGCTTTTTGTCCGACCGCCACGTAAATGCAGATCAGGTTTTGGCCTTTTTGGTTGATGATCGTATCGACCGCCACAGCTGTTTTGCCGGTTTGCCGGTCACCGATGATCAATTCACGCTGACCACGGCCAATCGGCACCATCGCATCAATTGACTTCAAACCGGTCTGCACAGGCTGCGATACCGACTTGCGCCAGATCACGCCCGGGGCGACCTTTTCAATCTTATCGGTCAACTTGTTATTGACCGGACCTTTACCATCGATAGGCTGACCCAGCGAATTTACGACACGGCCAAGCAGTTCCGGGCCAACTGGTACCTCAAGAATGCGGCCCGTCGTTTTGACGATGTCGCCCTCGCTGATTTCGTCGTATTCCCCGAGAACCACCGCGCCAACCGAGTCGCGATCAAGGTTGAGAGCCATGCCAAAGGTGTTGCCCGGGAACTCCAGCATCTCCCCTTGCATGACGTCAGTCAGGCCGTAAATACGGCAGATACCATCGGTCACCGATACTACGGTGCCTTGGGTGCGCAGATCGGCGCTGATCGCAAGATTTTCGATCTTGCCTTTGATCAGTTCGCTGATTTCTGAAGGATTCAACTGCATGGAAATTCTCCTAGTTCTTAAGCGCCAACCGCAAGCTCTCCAGCTTTCCGCTAACGGACGTGTCGAGAACCTGGTCGCCAACCACAATCTTGACGCCGCCGATCAGTTTTTTATCGACGACAACTTCGGCAGTTAGCCGGGTCTTGAAGCGCACTTCCAGGTCCCCAATCAACGCCTTGCGCTGCTCCTCGTCTAACGGAAAAGCGCTGTAGATCGTGGCCTCCTTAACGCCTTCTTGAGCCGATCTCTGAGCCTCAAAAAGGCTAGCAATTTCAGGCAGAACAGAAAGTCGCTCACTGGCGGCGAGGACATCGATCAGATTGGCTTCGCTACCCTCCAATGCCCGACCAATCACCGACTTGAAGAGATCACTCTTCTGCGAGGCCGACAACTCAGGATTGCCAATGCATAGACGCATCTGACCATCCTCTGCAATTGAAGAAAGCAACGACAACCTCTCGGACCACGCAGCTAGCGCCTTGTTCTCCAGCGCGATGCGAAAGACCGCTTCAGCGTAAGGGCGCGCGATGGTAACGAGTTCGGCCATGATTTTAGAGTTCCTGCTTGAGCGCGACCAACATGTCGGCATGCACCCTAGCGTCAACTTCACGCCTCAGGATCCGCTCGGCACCGGCCACGGCGAGATCGGCAACACGACCGCGCAGCTCGGCCCGCGCCTGCTCGACTTGCTGAGCGATTTCCGCTTTAGCCGAGAGAACCACCTTATCCGCCTCGATTTTTGCGGCCAGCTTGGCTTCCTCAATCATTTGCGCCGCACGCTTTTCCGAAGCAGCAACAATCTCGGCAGCTTTCGCCTTGGCATCGCGCAGCGCATCGGCCGAACGTTTGCCAGCCAACTCCAGCTCGTGCTTACCACGCTCACCGGCCGCCAGCCCATCAGCGATCAGCTTCTGACGATCGGCCATGGCTTTTTGGAGCGGCGGCCAAACGTATTTCATGGTGATCCAGATAAATACACCGAACCAGATCGCTTCGCCAATCAACGTTGCGTTGATGTTCACGCTAACCTCCTGTTAAGAGTCAGTCCGATAGGAGAAGCGATCAGCCCTTGACGACAGCAATGAAGGGGTTCGCGAAAAGCATGAACAGCGCGATACCGACACCAATCATGGTAACGGCATCAAGAAGACCGGCAACGATGAACATCTTCACCTGAAGCGTCGGGATCATTTCCGGCTGGCGAGCAGCTCCTTCAAGGAACCGACCACCGAGCAGACCAAAACCGATGGCGGTACCCAAGGCACCCGCACCGATCAGGATGGCGACAGCGATGGCGGTATTACCAAGCAACATTGACAGAGCGGCTTCCATTAGTTTCTCCTAGTAAAACATGCTAAATGGGTTAAACAAGACAACGAGAATCAAAACTTGCGAAAAATGGATTTCAGCGACTACTCACTACCCATGAGACTCGCTGGCCATCGACAGATAAACGATGGTGAGCATCATAAAAACAAAAGCCTGCAGGGTGATGATCAGTATATGGAAAAGCGCCCACGGCAAAGCCAGCGGCAATTGCCACAAACCCATCAGCGCAATAAGGATAAACACCATCTCACCCGCATACATGTTTCCGAACAAACGCAGGGAAAGCGAGATCGGCTTTGCGATATCCTCAATGATTCGAAAGAGAAGATTGAGCGGCGCCAGCTTCGCGCCGAAAGGCACGGTAAAGACCTCATGCATGAAACCACCAACGCCTTTGACCTTCACGCCCATGACCATCATGATGACGAAGACGGTCAGCGACATGCCAAAAGTCAGATTGGGGTCGGTGGTCGGAACAACCTTCAGATAATGGATACCGAGGCCTCCAGCGACAACGGGAAGAAAATCGACCGGTATCAAATCCATCGCGTTCATCACGAAAACCCAGACGAAAATGGTGATGGCCAGCGGAGTAACCAAGGCACTCTTGCCGTGATACGTGTCCTTGACCTGCTGGTCGACGAAAGACACCACCATCTCGACCAGCGCCTGCATTTTTCCTGGAACACCTGAAGTCGCGCGCCCGGCAAGTTTTGCCATTCCGACAAAACAGAACAAACCAAGCAAACCCGAAACCAGCAAGGTATCAAGGTGAACCGTCCAGAAGCCGTGACCGGCCGTCAGATTGGTCAGGTGGTGGACGATATATCCACTCGTCGTTAACGCCTCGCCCGAAGCCATAAATCCCCCCGTTAGACCATGATCAGCGCTGTTTCAGCAGCGCCATCCAATACACAACCACCGTTGCAACATAGGTCAGGAAGAGCGGCAAGGCGACGAGCTGCGCATAGACTTTGAACACCAGGGCAAAAAGCACAAGAGTTACCGCGAATTTGTAACCCTCTCCAGCCACCTGTGCGTTGTAAGCCTTTTTTGCATCAGCACTTGCCGGACCCGACGGTCGAAAAGCGCGCCAAGCGTAGGCAAAACCACTTGCCATGGCGATCCCACCACCGAGCACCGCGGAAACAGCCGCATCAACCCCAAAAAAGATCGCTGTCATAAAGCCGGCCACCATGGCGACGATCAACTGCCACCGGAGAATCCAGCGAATCTGGGGATGCACGGCTTGCCCCTCCAAAACGAGCAAAGGATACCAGACTCGCAATACGGAATCAAACCGCACTTGCAGAAAAGTTTGGTTTTCTTGATGAAACCTGCCTTGCAGCCATTTTTTACCCCTCTTCGAAAGGGCCGCATGGTGCGGCGCATCAATGCCGCAGACGCTGCAGAATTCCTTCGAGCTGATCGAGGTCGCCAAACTCGATCAGTACCTTGCCCGCGCCACGACGGTTGGCGCGAATGGCCACCCGCGCACCGAGGAAATCGGCCAACTCCTCCTGTAGACGAAGCACATCGCGGTCGGGTTTCGGTGTGGCGCTCTCTTTGGGAGGGCGCAACGCGTATTGCACCAATCGCTCGGTTTCGCGCACCGACAAACCTTTTTGCACCACCCGTTGCGCCAATTGAACCTGCAGCGCGCCGGCCAGGGGCAGAAGCGCCCTGGCATGTCCCATGTCGATTTCGCCCCGCATCAGCAATTCCTGCACAGGCGTTGCAAGCTGGAGCAAGCGCAGCAGATTCGACGCAGCCGGCCGCGACCGGCCGACGGCATCGGCCGCCTGCTGGTGGGTCATCGTGAATTCGTCGATCAGTCGCTGCAGACCGAGCGCCTCCTCCAGCGGATTGAGATTCTCGCGCTGGATGTTCTCGATCAGCGCCATCGCCAAGGCGGCTTCGTCCGGAATTTCCCGGATCAGGGTCGATACGTCGCTCAAGCCGGCCATCTGCGCGGCCCGCCAGCGCCGTTCGCCAGCGATGATTTCATAGCGCTCGTCACTGATCGGGCGAACGAGAATGGGCTGCATCAATCCCTGAACCCTAATCGATGCGGCCAGTTCCTCGAGAGAGGCGGCGTCCATGCGCGTTCGCGGCTGATACTTGCCGGGTTGAATGTGACCGACCGGCAATGTGCGCTGCTGTTCCTTGTTCTGCGCGTCGTTGCCGGCCAGAAGGGCGTCAAGCCCGCGACCCAGTCCTTTCATTTTCATTGTGCCACCCCCGCGACGGCTGCTACCCCCGCCGCCTTGTTGTCCGTCCGTCGATCTAGCAGTTCTTGCGCCAACAGCAAGTAGCCCTGAGCGCCCCTGGAGCCGCGATCGAAAGCAATCACCGGTTTGCCATACGATGGCGCCTCCGCCAACCGCACATTGCGCGGAATGATGGTCTTATAGACCTTGTCGCCAAAGTGTCCTTCCAGTTCGCGCGACACTTGTTGGGTCAAGGTGGAACGCGGGTCGAACATGGTGCGCAAAAGGCCCTCGATTTCGAGCGCCGGATTGAGATTGGCGCGCACTTTTCTTAACGTCGCCACCAGATCGGTCAAACCTTCCAACGCGTAGTACTCGCACTGCATCGGAATCATCACTCGATCGGCGGCGGCCAGTCCATTGACGGTGAGCATGTTCAGCGCCGGCGGACAGTCCATGAGAATGAAATCAAAATCGGCGCGAACTTCTTTGAGCGCATCGCGCAGGCGGTATTCGCGTTGCTCGAGGCTGATCAAGTCGACCTCGGCACCGGCCAGCTCGCGGTTGGCCGGCAATAGATGAAAGCCGAAATCGGTCTGCAACACCGTATCCGGGATCGTCGACCGCCCAATAAGGATTTGATAGACGGTCGGCAAGGCCTCGCGCTTGACGACGCCGCAACCGGTGGTGGCGTTGCCCTGCGGGTCCAGATCGATCAACAACACCCGCTGTCCCGCTTCGGCAAGGCAGGCCGCGAGATTGACGGCGGTGGTGGTTTTTCCGACGCCGCCCTTCTGGTTTGTTACCGCAAGTATTTTCGCCAAATCGCGCCTCCCTCGGGGCTATGTCTCGCTGTTGCCGATCACCAGCAAATGTCGCTCGCCGTCGACGCCGGGTACATGCAGGGCATGCGCCGCCCTGACCGCGACGTCGGCTGGCAGATTGGCGATTTCGTTCGCGGGCCATACCCCTTTCATCGCCAGCCATCGCCCCTCCGTGTGCCGCAGATGGCGCGACAAGGTCACCAAATCGGCCAGACTGGAAAACGCCCGGGCAATGATCGCCGTGAATCGTGCCGTTGGCTGGAATTTTTCGACCCGCCCGCAGTGTACGGCAATATTCGTCAAACCCAACTCGATGATCGCCTGACGTAAGAACGCCGCCTTCTTCGAGTTGCTGTCGAGCAGGAGCACGCGTAATTCAGGACAGGCAATCGCCAACGGAATGCCCGGCATCCCGCCGCCGCTGCCGACATCCAGCAGATCCGGCGACTGAACGAAAGGCAGAACCGCCAAGGAATCGAGCAGGTGGTGGCTGACCGCCAGCGTGGTATCGCGCAGCGCCGTCAGTTGATAAACACGGTTCCATTTCTCGAGCACGGCCAAATAATCGAGCAACCGGGTTTGCGTCGTCGCGGGAAGATCGATTTCAAGAAGCCGTAGCCCTTCCGCGAGCTGCGTCGCCGGCGTCATCGCGCGACGCCGACGGACGGGCGCCGATCCGACGTATCCTCGCCATGCCGCTTCAGGGACACCAGCAGTATGGAAATCGCCGCCGGTGTCACCCCCTGTATACGCGACGCCTGGCCGATGGTCCGCGGGCGATGTAGCAGCAGTTTCTGTTGCACTTCCCGGGACAGACCGCCGACCGCGCCGAAGTCGAAATCGCTGGGAAAACAGGTTTCCTCGTTAGCCAGATTCTTGGCGACTTCCTCCCTCTGACGTTCGATATAGCCTTGATATTTGGCCTGAATGTCGATCTGCTCGATTACCGGCGCATCACGTACGCCGCCATCGACCGGCGAATCGCCAAGACGCAAGGTCATCAGCGCCGAATAAGGCACGTCGGGGCGCCGCAACAACTCGTACAGCGTGTATTCATGCTCAAGCTTGCGGCCGAACAGACGCAGCGCCTCGGCGTCCGCGAGACGTTCTGGATGCACCCAGGTCGACTTCAAGCGCTCCTGTTCGACGGCGATGGCTTCCTGCTTGTCGCAGAATGCCGCCCAGCGCCGCTCGTCGACCAGGCCAAGCCGCCGGCCGATCTCGGTCAAACGCAGATCGGCGTTATCCTCGCGCAACGACAGGCGGTATTCCGCCCGGCTGGTGAACATCCGGTACGGCTCGGAAACGCCACGGGTGATCAGGTCGTCGACCAGCACGCCGAGATAGGCTTGGTCGCGGCGCGGCGTCCAGGGTGGCTGCTCCCGCGCCAGAAGCGCCGCGTTGGCGCCGGCGAGCAGCCCTTGCGCCGCCGCCTCTTCGTAACCGGTGGTGCCATTGATCTGTCCCGCGAAAAACAGACCGCGAATGTCCTTGGTTTCCAGCGACGCGCTGAGCGCGCGCGGATCGAAATAATCGTATTCGATGGCGTAGCCCGGCCGCAGGACATGGCATTTTTCCAGGCCGCGCATCGAACGGACAATCGCCAGCTGCACGTCGAACGGCAGGCTGGTGGAAATACCGTTCGGGTAAATTTCGTGCGTCCCCAGACCTTCTGGCTCAAGGAAAACGTTGTGGCTGTCCTTGGCGGCGAAGCGGTGGATTTTGTCCTCGATCGAAGGGCAGTAGCGCGGCCCCACGCCCTCGATCACGCCGGTGTACATTGGCGAGCGATCCAGATTGGCGCGGATGATGTCGTGTGTGCGCGTATTGGTGCTGGTGATCCAGCACGGCAGTTGGCGCGGATGTTGCGCCCTGTCGCCGAGAAACGAGAAAACCGGCAAGGGATCGTCGGAATGCTGTTCGACCAGTGCCGAGAAATCGATGGTTTTTCCGTCCAGGCGCGGCGGCGTTCCGGTTTTCAAACGGCCGGCGGGCATTTGCATCTCGCGCAAACGCGCCGCCAGCGACAACGATGGCGGATCGCCCATTCGTCCGCCGACGTGATTCGCCAAGCCAACATGAATCAACCCGTTGAGAAACGTGCCGGCGGTCAGCACCACCGCGCGCGCGGCGAAAGTGACGCCCAACTGTGTCACCACGCCGCCGACCTGATCGCCCTCGAGCAGCAGATCGTCACAAGGCTGGGCGAAAATGGTCAGATTCGGCTGATTTTCAAGACGATGGCGAATGGCCTGCCGGTATAGCGCGCGGTCGGCCTGCGCCCGCGTCGCGCGCACCGCCGGCCCCTTGCTCGAATTGAGTACCCGGAACTGGATGCCGGCCTCGTCGGTAGCCACCGCCATTGCGCCGCCCAGGGCGTCGACTTCCTTGACCAGATGCCCCTTGCCGATGCCGCCAATCGATGGGTTGCAACTCATCGCGCCCAAGGTGTCGAGGTTGTGTGTCAGGAGCAGCGTCTTGGCACCCATGCGAGCCGCGGCCAGCGCCGCCTCGCAGCCGGCATGGCCACCGCCGACGACGATCACATCGAAGCGATCAGGAAACAGCATGGAAATTCAGCATTTTCGCCCGGCAACAAAAAACGGAAAAGAGCGCGATTCTACGCCAGTTCGCTGAAAGATAACAGGTTTCAGGGGAGATAGCGCCGTGCCCGCAAAGCGGAGCCAGGAGAGCGGAAAATGCGCGGCGATGACGGCGAACACGCTTTTCCGGATGGCGGTAGCACCCACGACACGCGCAACAGCCGATAAAATCCACCGTGCGGAAGCAACCCGCCGGCCGAGGAGAACCGCCCGCGCATAGCGTTTGACTATGACTTGAATTGCCAGAATCAATTGGAACAATTCTGTCGGCTCTTTTAGTATTCCTCTCGTCGCTTCCCGTTACTCAACACACTCCAGGAGAACCCACGATGTCCCTGATCAATACCGAAGTCAAACCGTTCAAAGCCACCGCGTTTCACAATGGCGCGTTTGTTCCTGTTTCCGATGCCGATCTGAAAGGCAAATGGTCGGTGGTCGTCTTCTATCCCGCCGACTTCACTTTCGTTTGCCCGACCGAACTCGGCGATCTGGCCGATGAATACGCCGCCTTCCAGAAGATCGGCGTCGAAGTCTACGCCGTGTCGACCGACACGCATTTCACCCACAAGGCCTGGCACGATGCCTCGGACACCATCAAGAAAATTCATTACCCGATGGTCGGCGATCCGACCGGCACGCTGACCCGCAATTTCGGGGTGATGATCGAGGAAGAAGGCCTGGCGTTGCGCGGCACTTTCGTCATCAACCCTGAAGGCGTGATCAAGGTCTGCGAAATCCACGACCTGGGCATCGGCCGCGACGCCAAGGAACTGCTGCGCAAGGTGCAAGCCGCGCAATACGTCGCCAGCCATCCGGGCGAAGTCTGTCCCGCCAAATGGACACCGGGCGACGCCACACTCGCGCCGTCGCTCGACCTCGTCGGCAAGATTTAAGCCTCACGCCAGGCGTGCGGCGAGGATTTCTCGCCGCATGTCGCCAAGTGTCATCGCAAAGGGGTCGCCAGCAACACATCGCGGCCCCTTTTCCATGGTACTCGTCAAGGGAGAACGGTCATGTTGGACGCCAATGTCAAAGCCCAGATTCAGGCTTATCTCGAAAAAATACAGCACCCCATCGAACTGATTGCCTCGCTCGACGGCGGCGACGCCTCTCGTCAAATGGCGGACTTGCTTGACGACATCGGCGCTCTCTCCGAAAAAGTCAGCGTCAGAACCGACGGTAACGCGGCGCGCAAGCCGTCGTTCACGGTCGGTCGCCCTGGCGAGGAGGCACGAATCAGTTTCGCGGGCATTCCCATGGGGCACGAGTTCACGTCGCTGATCCTCGCCCTGCTGCAAACCGGCGGCCATCCGCCGAAAGTCGACGCCGGCGTGATCGAGACCATTCGCGGCATCACCGGCCGCTTCCATTTCGAAACCTTCATTTCCCTGTCGTGCCACAATTGCCCGGAGGTGGTGCAGGCCCTCAACCTGCTGTCGGTGCAAAACCCCGGCATCAGCCACCAGATGATCGACGGCGCCTTGTTCCAGGACGAGATCAATGCCCGCCAGATCATGGGCGTGCCGACGATTTTTCTGAACGGCGAGCACTTCGGGCAGGGCCGGATGCTGCTGGAGGAAATCGTCGGCAAGATCGATCGCGACGCCGCGCAGCGCGAGACAGAGAAGATTTCGGCACGCGCGCCTTTCGATGTTCTGGTCGTCGGCGGCGGTCCGGCCGGCGCCGCCGCCGCGATCTACGCGGCACGCAAGGGCATTCGCACCGCCATCGTCGGCGAGCGTTTCGGCGGACAGGTGCTCGACACCCTGGCCATCGAGAATTTCATCTCGGTAAAGGCCACCGACGGCCCCAGGCTGGCCGCTGGACTGGAGGAGCACGTCAAGGATTACGATGTGGATATCATCAATCTGCAGACCGCCACCGCGCTGCTGCCAGACCAGGACCGTGGCCTGACCGAAATACGGCTGGCCAGTGGCGCGACACTGCGTGGCAAGACGGTGATTCTGGCTACCGGCGCGCGCTGGCGGGAAATGAACGTTCCGGGAGAAAAAGACTACCGTGGCCGTGGCGTCGCCTACTGCCCGCACTGCGACGGCCCGTTGTTCAAGGGCAAGCGCGTGGCGGTGATCGGTGGCGGCAACTCGGGCGTCGAAGCGGCAATCGATCTGGCCGGCATCGTCGCGCAGGTCACGCTGCTCGAATTCGACGCCACGCTGCGCGCCGACGCGGTGCTACAGAAAAAACTGTTCAGCCTGCCTAACGTCACGGTCATTGTCGGCGCGCTGACCACCGAAGTCAGCGGCGACGGCGAAAAGGTCGACGGTCTAAGGTATATCGATCGCGACAGCGGTCAGAACCACCGGATCGATCTTGAGGGAATTTTCGTCCAGATCGGCCTGTTGCCGAACAGCGAGTGGCTGAAAGGCACAGTCGCCCTGTCGCCACGCGGTGAAATCGAGGTCAACGCGCGCGGTGAAACCTCGATTGCCGGGGTTTTCGCCGCCGGCGACGTCACCACCGTGCCGTACAAACAAATCGTCATCGCCATGGGCGAAGGCGCGAAAGCGTCGCTGAGTGCCTTCGATTATCTGATTCGCCAATCGGCGTCCTGACCGAACCGCCCGCGACCTGTTCCGCCGGCGCCTGACACGGGAGGAGGCGCCAGAACAGTCGGGCGTCGGCTGACCGCCGGCATGGCTTGATCGGCACGTTGCGGTCGAGTAAGGTTAATTCCATGGCAAGACCCGAGTCGACCGCAGAACTACTCCACAAGCTGGGCAAGGAACTGGCCAATAAGCAAGCGCTGCTGATTGACCGTTACCCCAATGCGCGCAGCTCGTTGCGCCTGATGTTGTCGGCGATGGGTATCAATTCGGTGCGCAGCGCCAGCAGTTCGGCGGACGTTCTGCGGCAGGTCAAGGCCATTGACTTCGACATCATTCTCGCCGACTACATTCTCGAAGACGGGCGGGACAGCCAGCAACTGCTCGAAGAACTCCGGCACCAGCATCTGGTTTCGCTGAGCACGGTATTCATCGTGATCACCAGCGAGCGCGAATATCACAACGTCGTCTCGATCGCCGAATTGTCGGTTGACGATTATCTGATCAAACCGTTCACCGTCGACGAATTGCAAGGCCGCTTGCTTCGCGCCCTGAACAAAAAACGCTTTTTCACCCCGCTGTTCGAAAGCCTCGACAATGGCGCCTATGCCGAGGCACTGATTCTCTGCGAACGCCTGATCGCCCAAAACAACGGCTTTCTTTTTGACGCCCTGCGTTTCAAGGGCGACATCCTGAATGCGCTCGGGCGCCACGAGGAAGCGCAGACCGTCTACCAGCAGGTTCTCGGGCAACGTCCCCTGCCGTGGGCGCGCATGGGACTGGCGATTTCGCGACGCGGCCAGAAACAACTGCCCGAGGCGGAAGCCATCGGACAGGCAATCATCGAAGACTTTCCGGAATTCATGGCCGCCTACGATTTTCTCGCCGATGTACACGAGGAAATGGGCAAACTTGTCGACGCGCAGGAGGTTCTACAGCGCGCCGTTCTGATCTCGCCCAACAATTCCGCCCGGCAGCGCATGGTCGGCGATGTCGCGGCACGCAACAACGACTTGAAGACGGCCGAAAGAGCCTACAGCAAGGTGCTCGATCGTCGTCGCGGCTCATCGCTGAAGGACATCAACGACTATACCAACCTGTCGCGGGTGATGCTTGACCGCGGGCAAACCAAGGCGGCCCGGGCGGTCACCGAGGAATTGCGGCGCAGTTGGCGCGGCAGCAAACAAGGCGAAGTCGCCGCGCTGGTGATGGAAAGTCTGTGCGCCAACATGGAGGGCGAGGCGACGATCGCCAAACGGGCCGTGGAAAAAGCCCTGGAATTACACGATTCGCTGAGAAAAGTCGGACGCTCTCACGCCGTGCTGTCGCAAAAGCTGACGCTGGATCTTGCGCACGCGTGCCTGGCCACCGGCGACGAGACGGCCGCGCGCGACATCGTTCGTCAGGTCGCCGCCGAGAACCACGAGGACCGCGCGGTGATCGCGCACGTCCAGCGCATTTACGCCAAGACCGGCAAGGCCGAGGACGGTCACGCGCTGCTGGCCGAGGTGGGCAAGGAAATCGTCGAACTCAATAATCGCGGCGTGCTCGCGGCGCGCAAGGGCGATGTCGCCGCGTCGGTAAAGCTGCTGACGGAAGCGGCGGACCGTGTCCCCAACATGCAGTTTCTGGTCAACGCCACAAAAGCGATTTTCACGCTGCTGGATCTCAACGGCTGGGACCACGATCTCGCCAAACGCGGCCTGCATTACCTGCAAACCGCGCAGACCAAGGACATGCGCAATCCCAAGGTGATTTCCGCGCGCGAATCCTATCAGCGCGTGGCGCGAAAGTACGGCATCCCGATCGTTCCCTTCGGCGCCAGGCGCGCTATCGAAGGCCCGCCGCGGGTGGAACCGCACGACG
Source organism: Pseudomonadota bacterium (assembly GCA_029776255.1). Lineage (GTDB taxonomy): Bacteria > Pseudomonadota > Gammaproteobacteria > Burkholderiales > Rhodocyclaceae > Accumulibacter. The sequence continues at coordinate 10,705 of JAKOTN010000091.1, read as the reverse complement.
GTTAGCCACGACCGCCAAGGCCCAGATAGCTCTCGATGACCCGCGGATCGTTCGCCAGATCGCGACTCGGCCCGGCCAGCGACAAGTCGCCGGTTTCCAGGACGTAGCCGTAGTCGGCCACTTGCAACGCGGCGCGCGCGTTCTGTTCGACCAGCAAAATCGCCACGCCGGTTTTCCTGAGTCGCGCCACCGTGCGAAAGATCTCCTTGATGATCAACGGCGCGAGTCCCAGACTGGGCTCGTCGAGCAACAGCAGCTTCGGCTTGGCCATCAACGCGCGGCCCATGGCCAGCATCTGGCGTTCGCCACCGGACAGCGTTCCGGCCATCTGCTGGCGACGCTCGCGCAGACGCGGAAAGATGTCGAAGACTTGGTCCATGGTTTCCAGTTCGTCGCGATGGCCCGCGCGATAACGGTCGAACGCCCCCATCAGCAGGTTGTCCTCGACGCTCATTTCGGCAAAGAGTTCGCGCTTCTCCGGCACCAGGGTCATCCCTTGTCGGACCAGTTTTTCCACCGAACGACCCGGACCTTGGCGCTCGCCCAGATAGACCAGTTCACCGCGCACCGGCAACAAGCCGATCAACGCCGAGAGCAGCGTCGTCTTGCCGGCACCGTTTGGGCCGATGACTGTGACGATCTCGCCCTTGCGCACCTTCAGCGACACATCACGCAGCGCGGTGACCTTGCCGTAAGCGACCGACAAGCCCGCCGCGTCGAGAACGATTTCCGGCTCGGCCGGGTCAATCGCCGCGTTCATTCGACCCCTCCCAGATACGCCTCGACGACCGCCGGATTGCGCTGTATTTCCTCCGGCAAACCGGCGGCCAGCTTGTGACCGAACTCCATCACCACCACCCGATCAGCCAGACCCATCACGAAATCCATATCGTGCTCGACCAGCAAAATGGCCATGCCTTCGGCGCGCAAGCGCCGCAGAAGTTCGCCAAGCGACTGTTTCTCAAGGTAGCGCAAACCGGCCGCCGGCTCGTCGAGCAGCAGCAGACAGGGGTCGGCCGCCAATGCGCGCGCGATTTCAACGATCCGCTGCTTGCCGAGCGGCAGGCTGCCCGCCGCTTCGTACATCTGTTCGCCGAGACCGCAGCGCTCGATCTGCCGCGCCGCTTCGTGCAGCAGACGCGCCTCTTCGGCGCGGTCGGCGCGACAGGCGGCGGCGATGACACCCTTGTGGCCTCGCAAGTGCGCGCCGATGGCAACGTTTTCGATGACCGTCATCGCCGGCAACAGGCGCACATGCTGGAAGGTCCGGCTCATGCCGCGCCGGGCGATTTCCCGCGCCGACAGGGATTCGACATTGGCACCGCGAAAGACGACGGCGCCGGCGCTGAGCGGATCGACACCCGAGATGCCGTTGAACATGGTGCTCTTCCCGGCGCCGTTCGGCCCGATCAAGGCCATCACCTCGCCCGCCTTGACATCGAAACTGACCTTGTCGTTGGCAACCAGACCGCCAAAGCGCTTGCTGGCATTTTGCACCTCCAGCACGACCGAACCGGCGACCGGCAGCGGCCGACGCGGCAGACTGGCGGCGCCGCCGGTCGGCGCCCGCACCGTCCGGCGCGGCAAGAAACGCTGGATCATCGGCCAGACGCCATCGCGGGCGCGATGCAACACGAAAATCATCAATAGTCCGAAAACGATCATCTCGAAGTTGCCGCTCTGCCCGAGCAGCCGCGGCAACCAGTCTTGCAACCACTGCTTGAGGATGGTGATCAAGCCAGCGCCGAGAATGGCCCCCCAGACATGCGACACGCCGCCGACGACGGCCATGAACAGGTATTCGATGCCTTGCGCCAATGAAAATGGCGTCGGATTGACGAAGCGCTGCAGGTGCGCATACAGCCAGCCGGAGGTGCTGGCGAATAGCGCGGCGATGGTGAACGCGACGATTTTCGCGCGCGGCGTATTCACGCCCATCGCCTCCGCCATCACCGAGCCGCCCTTGAGCGCGCGCACCGCGCGGCCCTCGCGCGAATCCAGCAAATTACGCGTCGCGAAAACCGCCGCCAGCAGCACCACCCAGATCAGATAAAAATATTCACGCCCCGATTTAAGTTCCAGATCGAACAATTGCAACGATGGAATGCCGGCAATGCCGGTGTGACCGCCGAGCGCTTCCAGATTGCCGAACAGGTAGTAAAAACTCATCCCCCAGGCGATGGTGCCCAGCGGCAGGAAATGGCCGGACAGGCGCAGCGTCACCAGACCAAGCGTCACCGCCACCAGGGCCGTGATCAGCAGGCCGGCCGGCAGCGTCAGCCAGGGCGAAATCCCGTGCACCGTCGTCAGATACGCCGAGGCATAGGCGCCGAGACCGACGAAAGCCGCTTGCCCGAACGAGGTCAGGCCGCCGACACCGGTAAGCATCACCAGACCGAGGGCGACGATCGCGTACAAACCGATGTAGTTGAGCAGGGTGATGTAAAACTCCGGCAGGATCAGCGGCGCGACGGCCAGCGCGACAAGGAAAACCGACAGATATAACGTCAGGACGACCGGCGGACGGTTGCTCATTCCGCCTCCACGTGCCGTGTCTTCAACGAGCGCCACAGCAACACCGGAATGATCAGGGTAAAGACGATGACTTCCTTGAAGGCGCTGGCCCAGAAGGAGGAATACGATTCGAGCAGACCGACCAGCACGGCGCCGGCGGCGGCAACCGGATAGCTGGCCAGCCCGCCGATGATGGCGCCGACAAAACCTTTCAGCCCGATCAGAAAACCCGAATCGTAGTAGATCGTGGTCAGCGGCGAGATCAGGATCCCCGACAACGCGCCAATCGCCGCCGCGAGGGTAAACGACAACTGGCCCGCCAAAGTGCCCGAAATCCCCATCAGGCGCGCACCGGTACGGTTCATCGCCGTCGCGCGCAACGCCTTGCCGTAGATCGTGCGCTCGAAAAACAGATACAAAGCAACGATCAGCAACGCGCTGGCGACCAGCACCAATATCGTCTGGCCTTGCAGCACGGTGTCGCCGATTTCAAAACTGGCGTCGGTGAACGCCGGCGTGCGGGAACCTTCGGCGCCGAAGAACAGCAGGCCGATGCCGACCAGGGTGACGTGCACCGCCACCGAAACGATCAACAGCGCCAGCACCGTCAGATCGGCGACCGGCTGATACGCCAGGCGGTAGATCATCGGCCCGAGCGGCACCACCAGCATCAGGGCCAGCAGCACTTGCACCGGCAACGGCAGAGTCGCCGGCGAGAAAGCCACCAGCACGCCGGCCAGCAACAGCGGCGCCGCGCAATTGATCAGCAAAATCAGCGGAATCTGCCGAAAACACCGTTCGCGAGCCGCGCGCAGGCTTTCGAGTACCGCAATCGCGGCCCCCAGGCAAAGCAGCAGCCAGACGGTCCCCGGGAGCTTGCCGGCCTGCAGGCTGGCCAGGGTCAAGGCGCCGAAAGCGACGAACTCGCCTTGCGGAATGAATATCACGCGCGTCACCGCGAACACCAGCACCAACGCCAGCGCCAGGAGCGCGTAAATGGCGCCGTTGGTGATCCCGTCCTGGCCCAGCAGCAATGCGATCTGCAATTCCATCGATACGATTCCGGTCGCCTCCGGCCGGCGCGCGGCGCTCCACGCCGGCCGGAGATGATCGCCTCGCCGCCAGCGGAAATCGCCGTTCGGAACGGGATGCCGCGGTTCGACGACGGCGAAAAGTCGCTGTTACGGCACCAACTTCCAGTTGCCGCCTTCGATCTTGACCATCACGCGCGCGCGCTGGTCGAAACCCAGGTGGTCGCTCGCGGTCATGTTGAACACGCCGTGCGCCGCGCTGAGATTCTTGGTCCCTTCGAGCGCGTCGCGCAGCGCCTTGCGGAATTCCCTGGTTCCCGGCTGCGCTTTCTTCAGCGCTTCCGGAATGGCATTGGTCAACAGTCGGGCGGCATCCCAGGCGTGCGCGCCGAAGGTCGACACACTGCCTTTTCCATAGGCCGCTTCATATTTGTTGACGTATTCGAGAGCCGCTTTCTTGACCGGATTGCCGTCCGGCAATTGCGCCGCCACCAGCACCGGCCCGGCCGGCAGGAAAGTGCCTTCGCAGTCCTTGCCGCAAATGCGCAGGAAATCGGCGTTGGCCACTCCGTGCGTTTGGTAGATGACTCCCTTGTAACCCTTTTCCTTCAGCGATTTTTGCGGCAGGGCCGCCGGCGTGCCGGCACCGCCGATCAGCACCGCATCCGGCTTGGCGGCCAGGATTTTCAGCACTTGGCCGGTCACCGAGGTGTCGGCGCGATTGAAGCGCTCGTTGCCAACGATCTGGATTTTGCGGGCTTCGGCGATTTTTGAAAATTCGTTCCACCAGCCTTCGCCATAGGCGTCGGCGAAACCGATGAAGGCCACCGTCTTGACGTTCTGGTTGCTCATGTGTTGCACGATGGCCGTCGCCATCTGCGCGTCGTTCTGCGGCGTCTTGAACACCCAATGGCGCTTGGCGTCCATCGGTTCGATGATTCGCGCGGCGGCGGCCATGGCGATCATCGGCGTTTCGGCTTCGGCGGCGACGTCGATCATCGCCAGGGAGTTCGGTGTGATCGTCGAGCCGACCACCACGTCGACCTTGTTCTCGGTGACCAACTTGCGGATGTTCTTGACCGCGGTCGTGGTGTCGGACGCGTCGTCGAGAACGATGTAATTGATTTTCTGGCCGGCGATGGTCGTCGGCAGCAAAGCGACGCTGTTTTTCTCCGGAATGCCCAGCGAGGCGGCGGGCCCGGTGGCTGAAAGAGTCACGCCGACGTTGATGTCGGCGTGAACGGTGGCGGCGAAGGACGCCGCGAGCAGGGCCAGTAGGCGGGCCATCGATCCTTGGATTTTCATCGTCTCCCTCAACGGAAATTGTCGGTGTTGTGGTGCCGCCGGGCCGCTCGCGGCAAGCCGTCATTGTGCGGTCGATGCGACGACGAGACAAGTCTAATAAAAGGTATCGTGCGCAAATTTAAGGATAAATACGCTGACGACGCACAAAAACACCTTTCTGACGAAGCCGCTGCCATGCCGAAGCGCAAGCTGTGTGCCGAGCAGCGAACCAAGAACATTGCAAGTCGCCATCGCGACCGCCGGAACGACCAGGAAATGGCCGTGCGGAATGAAGAAACCCAGGGCAGCGAGGTTGGTGGCGACATTGACCACTTTCGACGCCGCCGAGGCGTGCAGGAAGTCGAAGCCGAAAAAACGGATGAACAGGAAGATCAGAAAACTACCGGTTCCCGGGCCGAAAAAACCGTCGTAGAAGCCGATCGCGCCGCCAAGAACCAGCGCGTAGGCGAACTCGCGGCCACCGCCGTGCTGCGGGGCGTGCAGCGTGCCGAAGTCACGGCGGGCGAAGGTGTACACCGCGGCGGCAACCAGCAGCGCCAGAATCAGGGGTCGCAAGGTCGCCGGCGGCAACCAGGCGACCGCCATGGCGCCGCCGTAGGAACAGGCAAAGGCGGATACCGCCGCCGGCAGCGTCGTCCGCCAGGGCATCCGCACACGACGGGCGTAACGCCAGGCGGCGTTACTGGTGCCGAAAACACTGGAAAATTTGTTGGTACCGAACAGTGTCGCCGGCGTTTCACCCGGCAGGGCGCCGAACAGCGCCGGAATCTGGATCAGCCCGCCGCCGCCGACCACCGCATCGATGAAACCGGCGAACAGGGCCGCCACCGCCAGACCAGCCAGCAAAACGCCATCGAGCGCCGACAAGTCCGTCAACGCCGCGCCACGAAAAACAGTCGCTTGAAGGGAAACAGCGTGCCACCGCCAGCCTGACGAGGATAGGCCGCGCGCAAGCGTTGGCGGTAGATCGCCAGGAAATCCTCGCTGACCGACGAATCGAGGCGTTCCAGGTAAGGCCGCAAGGTGGTTCCCTTCATCCACTCGAACACGGCATCCTCGCCGGCCAGCCATTGCCAGTAGCACGTTTCCCACACTTCCAGAAAACGACAATGCGGCGACAACAGGCGATGGTAATCCTCGGCCGACAGCACGCTACCCATGCGCGCGCCGCACAGTCTCTCGCGCCACGGCGGCTCGTCCGCCAGTTCGCGCAACAGACGATGCGACGGCGCGGCGAAATTGGCCGGCATCTGCGCGGCCAGCACGCCGTCATCGGCCAGTTGCCCGATCAGCGTCGGGAAAAGCCGTGGGTGGTCGTCCAGCCAGTGCAAGGCGGCGTTCGAAAAAATCAGATCCGGCGCGGGCGACGCGTGCCACGTCGCGATGTCGGCACGCCGCCACGCGATCGCCGCCGTTTCCGCATTCACGGCATTCCCGGCATTCATCGCCGCTTTTTCCAGCATCGCCGGATCGTTATCGACGCCGACGATGCGCGCCCGCGGCCAACGCGCGGCCAGCAGACGGGTGATGTTGCCGGCACCGCAGCCGAGATCCACGACGGACGAGGCCGCCACGCCGTCCAGACGCGCCAGCAGATCGTCCGCCGGACGCCGGCGGGCATCGGCGAATTTGAGATACTGCTCGGGGTCCCAGCTCATGTGCTCCTTCTTTCCCGAGCGCCTGCCGTAGCCGCCGAAAGCAGTCGCCCGGCCCCTGGTGGATCGCTCGCGCCGGCCGTTTAGAAGGCGAGTTGCAGGCGGACGCCGGCCACGGTGGCGTTCGGCAGCGAAAAATTCGGGCGCCAGATACGTTGAAGAACGGGCTGCACGGCGACACCCGCCGCCACTTGCGCCCGATAGGTGACTTCCAGCGCGGTTTCGTCGTTCGACGACAGCGTCCCGAGGTCGTCGGATAGCTGCTGGCGTCCCTGCGGGTCGGCATGCGCGCGCGTCGCGGCGATGCCGAAGCTGTCCTTTTCACGCTCCGCGAACGTGCCCCGGCTGCTCAGGCCAACGCTGAAAGAGTACCCGAGGGTGCTGGTCCTGCCGTCGGTGAATCCGTAACGCACGAACGCGGTCAGGTCGCGAGCCGACTCGGGAACGCGGTAGACCGTCTGTTCGGCCAGAAAATAGGCGCCCCAATGCGATCCTCGCAACGGATCTCCGGCCGCGTCGACGGCCGCGAGTTGCGAAAACCGTGGCGCGTAGCGCCACGCGCCGAGCGCCAGCTTGCTGATCGGCTCGTAATCGTCGCCGGCGCTCGCCGCCGCGCCACGTTCGGCAAACGCCTTCGCCGGGCTGAAACCGACTTCGGCGACGGTCATGCCGCCGTTGCTGTTGCGCCAACTGACGTTGGGACCGGCCGAGGCAATCCGGTCCGATGGCACGCCACGGGTCACCGCCAGCATCCCATACCAGGCGGGATCGGGTTCGATCCGCAAACGCGCGCCATGGGAACTTGTCGCATAGATCGAGGGACCGCTCAAACTGCCGAAATTCGCCGCCTCGGCGGCCATGCCGAACGACGGGTGCAGGAAAATCCCGGAGGAATCGGTGACATAGAATTCGGTGTCGATCGGGTACAGCCCGACGCGCACCGACGCCTTGTCGTCGAGGAAGGATTGCTGAAGCCACGCCTTGAACACGCCGGAACGGTTGACCGGCGCCTCCAGATTGTCCACCCCCATCAGACTGCCGACGTAATTGAGATTGGCACGGTGGCCGCTATTGCTGATCAGGTGCAGATAACCGGAACCGCCCTCCCAGCCAATCAATTTCCGACCGTCGAAACGCAAAATGACATCAGCGTGGCCAACGTAAGCGCCGCCACGCCGCTGACCGCCGGCGGTGTCGCGGAGATAGTCGGCGGTAAACTGCAGATCGGCCTGCACGCCCGCGTCCGACAGGCGCTGGCGCGCGCCATCCCAGTCGCCGGTAATGGTGGTTCCCTGCCAATCGGTCGGTTTTTCCGCTTCGGCGGTTTTCTCGCCGCCGGCCGCCGCGGGAGAGTCTTCCGAATCCGTCGGCTCCTCGGCAGCCGCTTCCGTCATCACCATGGCGGCTTCCTTCATATCGGCGGCGGCCGAAACGTTTTGCGAAACGGCAAGAGCGGCGCATAACAGCGTTGCGATCAGGGCGACTTCCCGTTTTTCATTTTTCGATTTCATGCCCTGCTCTCTCGTTCGATTATCGAAGCGGCTTGTTATAGCCCATTCCCTCAAGACCCGCAAGCGGCCTCGCGCCATGGCGTTTCGGGCACGACCACTCGCCAACCGCGAGAGCGGCAAGTATGAAAATCAAAAACAACAAATTGATAAAACAACGTTTTTTATGGGATCCGCGACATCGTCTTTTGGAGACATAACCGCGGGTCATTGTTCGTCTGGCAGTTATCGGCACGCAGCCGATGTCACCTTGGCGAGATAACGCAGGTTAGTCCCCTGCCGCACCCCGCCCGGGGAATGTGGCATCCGCGTAATCCCTTCCTGGGATTTTTAGCGTACTTCCACACGGCGATCGTTCATTAAGCCGTTGTAGCGCACGTCGTCTCGCGTGCAATTCCTTGCGCCCGAGCGCCGCCGTCACGGACGGAAGCGCTGTCGGCCTCAACGTTCACGCATGCGCTGGGTCGCTACCGCCGCACCAGCGGCAACGGAAGAGCGCAATGATTTTCTTCGCATCGCTCCTTGACCGGACGGTTCATGGCAAAACCGACGAAATCATCGATTGGCAAGAGGCACGGTACCTGGCAAGCAATGCGCCGGTTCGGCTCGAAGTTTCTTACGACAGGCTTTCCGAAATCAATCCGGTCGACCTGGGACGCATCGTCGAAGCGCTTTCTTTCCGTGAGAGCGCCGAGATCGTCGCGGCACTGGACGACGAGACGGTCGCCGAAACGCTCGAAGTGGTAAGCGACGAACGGGTCGCCGACCTCCAGGAAGGGATGGACAAAGAGCGCGCGGCCGACATTCTGGAAGAAATGGCGCCGGGTGTCGTTGTCAGAAGACGGCCGCGCGGACTATTAGAAGTCAACCGCACCACAACCATCAGCAAATTATTTTTCTATCAGTTCGCCGAACAGATCCTTGACCTTGGCTTTGGCATCGGTCAGCGCCACGCGACCTCGCTCGGTGATCTCATACACCCGCCGATCCCGTCGACCGGTGCGCTCATGCCGTGAAGTGAGATACCCCTTCTTTTCCAATCCGTGCAGCATCGGATACAAGGTGCCCGCACTAATCTCGTAACCGTGGTGTCGCAACTCCTCGATGATGCCGAGGCCAAAGATGGGTTCTTCGGCTGCGTGATGCAGGATGTGCAAACGGATCAAGCCGCCGTAAAGGTCTTTGTCGGTCACGCTCAAAACCTCACAGAGTCACGCTCAACAACCAGCCCGCCATACCACCGCCAACCACGATCAGCCATGGCGGCAGCTTCCAGGACATCAGGGCAACCAGTGCCACAAGGGCCAAGCCGAAATCTCGTGGCGCATGAATCGCGCTCGTCCATGCTGGTTGATAGAGGGCAGCCAGCAGCAGGCCAACCACGGCCGCATTGATGCCCAACAACGCCGCTTGCGTGCGGGTGTTGCCGCGCAGACGTTCCCAGAACGGCAACGCACCCACTACCAGCAGGAAGGACGGCGCGAAGATCGCCAACAGGCAGACCAAGCCACCCAACCAGCCGGAGGGGGCCTGGTTCATCGAAGCACCGAGAAACGCCGCAAAGGTGAACAAAGGGCCAGGAACGGCTTGCGCGGCACCGTAGCCTGCCAGAAATGCGTCATTGCTGACCCAGCCGGAAGGCACCACTTCGGCTTGCAGCAACGGCAGCACGACATGCCCACCACCAAAGACCAGCGATCCGGCCCGGTAGAAGGCATCCACCATCGACAGCGTCTGATTCGGGAACATCGCCGTCAACAACGGCAGCCCCGTCAGCAGCGCAAAGAACAGCGTCAGCCAGAACAAGCCAACGCGACGCCGGATAGCAATCGGCAACGGGTCATGCGCAGCCCCCTGCCGCGGTTTGAACATCCACAAGCCAATGATCGCTGCAATGGCGATGACCGCCACTTGCCCCCAAGCGGACGGCACCAGAAGCACAATGCAAGTCGCCGCCGCCATGATGGTGATGCGCGGCGCGTCCGGACAGAGGTTGCGAGCCATCCCCCACACGGCTTGGGAAACCACCGCCACGGCCACCACCTCCAATCCGTGCAGCACGCCAGACGGCATCGCATCGCCGTAACTGGCGATGCCCAGCGCAAACAGGATCAGCGCAATCGCTGACGGCAGCGTGAAGCCCGCCCACGCGGCCAACGCTCCGGCATAGCCGGATCGGGACAGACCGAGCGCGATCCCGACCTGACTGCTGGCCGGCCCCGGTAGGAATTGGCAGAGGGCCACCAAATCGGCATAGCTGCGCTCGCTCAGCCACTGCCGCCGCGTCACCAATTCATCGCGAAAGTAACCCAAATGGGCAATCGGGCCACCAAAGGAGGTTAGGCCCAGTCGCAGAAAAATCAGAAAAACAGTCCAAGGGCCGCGGTCGGTCTTGACGGTATCGGTCACGGTCGCATCTTGATTTCCGGTGTCGTTTGACCATGATAATCGAATTTCGATAACGAAAAACGATAAATAAAGGCACACATCATTAACAGGATGCTCAAAAAGACCCTGACGCCTTCGGCCATTTGGCGCTGACGATGATTAAATATCTGCCGTTCAACCCTGTTGGTGCCTGGAAACCGGATTTCAGCCGGTGCTATGGCCCCTTTCGGGGTTGTTGGTCGCCTTTCAGCGACCTGCGGGCGGATTTCGCCCTATGTGACAGACAATCGCCAGCCGAACAGCG
>JAKOTN010000093.1 GCA_029776255.1 Pseudomonadota bacterium | reverse complement strand
CGACGCTGTTCGGCTGGCGATTGTCTGTCACATAGGGCGAAATCCGCCCGCAGGTCGCTGAAAGGCGACCAACAACCCCGAAAGGGGCCATAGCACCGGCTGAAATCCGGTTTCCAGGCACCAACAGGGTTGAACGGCAGATATTTAATCATCGTCAGCGCCAAATGGCCGAAGACGTCAGGGTCTTTTTGAGCATCCTGTTAGACCCACACGGGGTGCCGCCTCCATTTCAGGCGTTTCCTGTTTATCGCATGGCGACGCTCCACCGGAAAAACTGCTGCTAGTGACACTCTTCCGGTCATGTCATGGGCCGGGCGACGGCTTACTCGGCGACGACCTCACCGGTTTTTGTGCTCCAGGGTCTGAGCAACACCCTGTCCACGCCCGACATCGCGAGAGGGCTTGGCCCTCCCCGGGGCGAATCCGACCGCGACGCTGCTGCGCGCATTGGCGCTTGACGGCGCCACGCCGGCACACCAGGCAACCCGCGAAGCGCTCCACACTCTGGAAAGTGTCGACCGCGCTGCCTAGGGACGGCGCCGGCAAGATCGTGCCCGACACACCCGGCGGCACGGCCACCTACGACGGCACCAGCGATCTGTCGCGCTCACTGAACTCGGTCGCCCGATTGGCGAGGATGAACGTCGGCCTCTCTGTCGCCTGCGCCGACTTCGACGGCTGGGACACGCACGAAAACCAGCAAGGACGTATCGCCAGCCTGATCAAGCAACTCGCCAACGGGCCGGCGGCATTCAGCGAAGACATGGCCTCGGCCAGACAACCGACCATCGTGGTGGTGATGACCGAATTTGGCCGGCGCGTCCGCGCCAATAAAAGCGGTGGCACCGACCACGGTCATGGCGGCGGCTGGCTTGTCCTTGGCGACAAGGTCAACGGCGGAAAAATGTTTGGCCGGTGGCCAGGTCTGGCGACGCAAAAACTCGATCAGGGCGTCGATCTGGCGGTGACCACCGATTATCGACTGTTTCTGGTGGAAGCGCTCGCCGCTTGCGGAAGGATCGTCAACGACGGTTTCCCTACCTGAAAGCCGGAAGAAACGCTCGGCCTATACCGGGAACTCGCCTGAAACGCCGGCTAACGAGGTGGCAATGTAGCGGCCGGAAATGGCGTCCAACCGATCAGCAGGCTAAAGTCAGCGGGCCCGAAAAAACAAAAGCCCGACCTCGTGAGTCGGGCTGAATGTCTGGTATTTTGGTGCCGATGACCGGGATCGAACTGGTGACCTACGCGTTACGAGTGCGTTGCTCTACCAACTGAGCTACATCGGCTGTGCCTCGAACCTCGTTCGGTGCAGCCGCGAATTATAGACTGAACACGAAAAGGAATGGAAGCCCCTCGGGTGCGGGGCTGCGTTTTGAGAGCCGTCGCGTTTTCGGCTACAATCTGGATTTCACGCTGCAGTAATCTCCATGATCAAATACGTTTTCGTCACCGGCGGCGTGGTTTCGTCCCTGGGCAAAGGCATTGCCGCGGCATCGCTGGGCGCCATCCTCGAGTCGCGCGGCATTCGGGTCACGAATCTCAAACTCGACCCCTACATCAATGTCGATCCCGGAACGATGAGTCCTTTCCAGCACGGTGAAGTCTTCGTTACCGAGGACGGCGCCGAGACCGACCTGGACCTCGGACACTACGAGCGTTTCACCAATACACGGATGGAACGGCGCAATAACTTCACCACCGGTCAGATCTACGACACGGTGATCAAGAAAGAGCGGCGCGGCGAGTATCTCGGCAAGACCGTTCAGGTGATTCCACATATCACCGACGAAATCACGGCCCACATCCGGCGCGGCGCGGCGGGTGCCGAAGTGGCGATCGTCGAAGTCGGCGGCACGGTCGGCGACATCGAGTCCCTACCGTTCCTGGAAGCGATTCGCCAGATGGGTTTGCAGGAAGGACGCAACAACGCCTGCTACATGCACCTCACGCTGATGCCTTACATTCCGACCGCCGGCGAGCTGAAAACCAAACCCACGCAGCACTCGGTCAAGGAATTGCGGGAAATCGGCATCCAGCCGGATATCCTGTTGTGCCGTACCGACCGGCCGATTCCAGAGGAAGACAAACGCAAGATCGCCCTGTTCTGCAACGTGCAGCGTGAAGCCGTGATCGAGGCGCTCGACGCCGATTCGATCTACAAGATTCCCGCCATGCTGCACGACCAGATGCTCGATGAAATCGTCTGTCACAAATTGGGGATATTGGCCAAGGCCGCCGATTTGAGCGTGTGGAAGAACATCGTCTACGCTCTCGAACACCCGGAACGGGTAATCAACATTGCTTTCGTCGGCAAGTATGTCGACCTCACCGAATCGTACAAATCCCTGACCGAAGCGCTAATGCATGCTGGCATCGCCACGCGCAGTAAGGTCAAGATCAGCTATCTGGATTCGGAGGACATCGAGAAGAACGGTTGCGATACCCTGCAAGGCGTGGATGCGGTACTGGTGCCTGGCGGTTTCGGTCGGCGCGGCACCGAAGGCAAGATCGCGGCGATTCGGCATGCGCGCGAAAACGGCATTCCCTATCTCGGCATTTGCCTGGGCATGCAACTGGCGGTGATCGAATTCGCGCGCCATGTCGCCGGAATGAGCGACGCGCACAGCACCGAGTTCGACGCCAACTCATCGCACCCGGTCATTGCCTTGATCACCGAATGGCAGGATGCCTCGGGTCGCCTGGAGAAGCGCGACGAGAGCTGCGACCTGGGCGGCACGATGCGTCTTGGTGGACAAATCTGCAAACTCGGCGACGATACGCTGGCGCGCGCGATCTATGGCAAGGACGAAATCAGCGAGCGCCACCGCCACCGTTACGAGGTAAACAATAGGTTGCTGACCAGACTCCAGGAAAGCGGGCTGGTGGTTTCCGGGAGGGCGTCAGGCACCGATCTCTGCGAAATCATCGAGTTGCCGAAAGAAGGGGCGCATGCGCACCCGTGGTTTCTCGGTTGCCAGTTCCACCCGGAATTCACCTCATCGCCACGCAAGGGGCACCCGCTGTTTACCTCCTTCGTACGGGCGGCGATCGCCTATCAGGCGAAAGCATGAAACTCTGCGGCTTCGACGTCGGTATTGATCGTCCGCTGTTCCTGATCGCCGGTCCTTGCACGGCGGAATCGCTGGAACTGTGCATCGAGGTCGCCGGCCAGATGCGGGAGATCTGCACCCGCCTTGATTTGCCTTACATTTTCAAGGCGTCCTACGACAAGGCCAATCGCAGTTCCGGCCGCTCGCCGCGCGGACCGGGCGTGGATGGCGGACTGCGGATTCTTGACGAGGTACGCCGCCAGATCGGTGTGCCGGTGCTGACCGACGTGCATCGCGAAGAAGACATCGGCGCCGTGGCGGCGGTGGTCGACGTGTTGCAGACGCCGGCCTTCCTCTGCCGCCAGACCGATTTCATCGCCGCCGCCGCCGCCACGGGCAAACCGGTGAATATCAAGAAAGGGCAGTTCCTCGCGCCGGGCGACATGCGCCATGTCGTCGCCAAGGCGCGGGAAGCGGCCGCCGGCGCCGATACGATCATGGTTTGCGAACGCGGCGCCTCGTTTGGCTACAACAATCTGGTCTCGGACATGCGCAGTCTGGCGATCATGCGCGAAACCGCCTGCCCGGTGGTCTTCGACGCCACGCACTCGGTGCAGTTGCCGGGCGGACAAGGTAACGTTTCGGGCGGACAACGCGAATTCGTGCCGGTCCTGGCCCGCGCGGCGGTCGCCGCCGGTATTGCCGGCCTGTTCATCGAAACGCATCCACGTCCGGACCAAGCGTGGTCCGATGGCCCGAACAGTTGGCCACTTGATCGCGCCGCGGATTTACTGTCGACGCTGGTCACCCTTGATCGCGCGGTCAAGAACGGCCGCTTCGACGAACGGCTTTGACAGCGTCCCAAACGTCGGCCGAGACCGCCGAAGACACTCGCACGAACAGGCCAAGAGGTTCTATCATTCACGCAATGCGCGGTACGGAAACGATCGCCAGCCGGGCGCAAGCGGAACAGCCTTCCTGGCGGTCGACGGATTGCCACCAACATTTTTCAAGTTAAGGGAAAGACCATGAGCTCTGTCGTTGATGTAATCGCCCGTGAGGTTCTCGACTCTCGCGGCAATCCCACCGTTGAATGCGATGTGCTACTCGAATCGGGGGTGATGGGCCGCGCGGCGGTGCCATCGGGGGCTTCGACCGGCTCGCGGGAAGCCATCGAGCTGCGCGACGGCGACGCCGGACGCTATCTCGGCAAAGGCGTTCTGCAAGCGGTCGAAAACGTCAACACCGAAATTTCCGAAGCGATCATCGGCCTCGACGCCCAGGAACAGGCGTTCATCGATCAAACACTGATTCATCTCGACGGCAGCGACAACAAGGCGCGCCTGGGCGCCAACGCGATGCTGGCGGTGTCGATGGCGGTGGCCAAGGCGGCCGCAGAGGAATCCGGCCTGCCGCTCTACCGCTATTTCGGTGGCTCGGGGCCGATGCAGATGCCGGTGCCGATGATGAACATCATCAACGGCGGCGAGCACGCCAACAACAGCCTCGACTTCCAGGAGTTCATGATCCTGCCGGTCAGCCAGAGTTCCTTTCGCGAGGCCTTGCGCTGTGGCGCCGAGGTTTTTCACGCGTTGAAAAAATTGCTGCACAAAAAAGGATTTTCAACGGCTGTCGGTGACGAAGGCGGCTTCGCGCCGAACCTCGGCAGCCATGCCGAAGCCCTGCAGCTGATCATCCAGGCCATCGAAAACGCTGGCTACGGTCCCGGCGACGATGTCCTGATCGGTCTCGACTGCGCGGCCTCGGAACTCTACCGCGACGGGCGCTATCATCTGGCGGGCGAGAACCTGCAATTGAATTCGCAGGAACTGGTCGACTATCTGGCCAGCCTGGCCGATCGTTTCCCGATCGTCTCGATCGAGGACGGCATGGCGGAAAACGACTGGGACGGCTGGAAGGCGCTGACCGGCCGCCTCGGCAAGAACGTGCAGATCGTTGGCGACGATGTGTTCGTGACCAACACGCGGATTTTCAAGGAAGGCATCAAACAAGGTGTCGCCAACTCGATACTCATTAAAATCAATCAGATCGGAACGCTTTCGGAAACCTTCGCCGCTATCGAAATGGCCAAGCGCGCGGCTTATACAGCGGTGATTTCGCATCGCTCCGGCGAAACCGAGGACAGCACCATCGCCGATATCGCGGTCGGAATGAACGCCTTGCAGATCAAGACCGGCTCCTTGTCGCGCTCGGACCGCATCGCCAAGTACAACCAGTTGTTGCGTATCGAAGAAGATCTGGGCGATACCGCCGGCTATCCGGGACGCGACGCGTTCTACAACCTTTCCTGACCCACGGCAGTCGTTGGTCGCCGCCGTGCGCTGGCTGGCTGTGGCGTTGTTGGTGGTCATTGCCCTGCTGCAGCACCCGCTGTGGCTCGGCAAGGGCGGCTGGTTACGCGTGTGGGACGTCGACCGCCAGTTGCAGCAACAACGGGAAACCAACAAACAACTGGAAATGCGCAATGCCGGCCTCAACGCCGAAGCGCGCGATCTCAAGCAAGGCTACGATGCGATCGAAGAGCGTGCGCGCTTCGAATTGGGAATGGTCAAGCAGGACGAAGTTTTCGTCCAGGTTCCCGACCAGCCGGCGGTCAAGAAAAGCAACGCCACTCCTCCTCCCACCGACCGTCCGAAGCCTTCGGCACACGTCAATAAGCCGCGGACCGCCCGCTGAGCCTTGTACCGGCGGACGAGCGGCCATTGCCGCGAGGCGTTTTTACTCGAGCAATTCGATCTGCCCTGAAACGTTGGCGTTGATCACGGTTTCGCCCGCGTCGATCGGCATCGGCGCCGCGTCGGCGATCATCGCGGCGCTGGCGCGCATCATTGGCATCGCCGGTGGCCTTCCGCCACCGCTGGTAATCGACAACTGCTTGATTCGATAAGATTTCCCAAGCGCGTTGGCAATCACCGCGGCGCGGGCCTTGAACGCGGCGATCGCGTCGAGAATGGCCTCGTTCTCGGCTTTCTTTTGTGTCTCCGGCGCCGGCGACATGCTCAGATCGGCGACACCGAGAGAGTTCTGCAACTTGCCGAGAAGTTCCGACAAGGCCGAGGTATCGGCGGATTCCAGGGTCAGATCGGAGCGCATGCGCCAGCCCTCGATCTTGCCGCTCTTGCCCTGGGTCGGATAGGTACGGGTCGAGGCGCTCTGGGATTTTATGTTACCGTAGGCTTTGGCTGTGCTCAGCCCGTCGGCGATCAGACGATTCACCCGTTTCGCCAGTTCGCCGGGAGAGGCGCCGCTGGCCTCCGCGAAGACGGTCGCGCGCGCCAGATCGTTGGCGGCCGGCCGGCTGGCCTCGGCAAGCAGATCAATGGTGGTCGCGGCGCTGTTGCCAGCGGCTGCCATTACCGAAGTCGCGAGCAAGGACAGCAAGAGTGGAGCGGTTTTTAGTAAGGGGCGAAGGGATGGCATGCTTTAGGCTCCGGATTTGCCAAACGGTGGATCGGTGGCGACTCGGCAACAAGGGCCTTGCCGAAGGGCTGCCGCGTAAAGGGGTGCCGCGTATTGTAGCCCGATCTCGTTTTCCGATAGTCAGGTGCCCGAAGCTTGGTTAGAATCTGCCCCACCTGTTCGTTCCCGAAAGAACAGATGGTCTTTGAGGGGTCACCATGCTGAAAGCAGGACAGGCAGCGCCGATGTTCGTCCTTCCCGACGCGGACATGGAACTCGTGGACATCGCGCGGTTTCGGGGCAGGAACAACGTCATTCTCTTTTTTTATCCCAGGGATGACGCACCGTGCTGCACGTTGCAAGCCACCGATTTCTCCGATCATGAGGACGAATTCGCGCGCCACGACGGCAAGGTCATCGGCATCAGCCGCGACGACTGCATCAAACACGCCGAATTCAGGGACAAACACGGCATTTCGGTCAACCTGCTGTCGGACGAGGACGGCACGGTTTGTAAACGATATGGGGTCTGGCAGGCAAAAGAAGTGGACGGTGTCCATAAACACGGCATCGTGCGCTCGACTTTTGTTATCGACAAACAGGGGGTTCTCCGTTACGCATCGTACGCGGTTAACGCCAAAGGTCACGCGCTGGAAATGCTGCGCGTGGTGAAGGAAATCAATTCATGAACATGCAAGTTGCCAAAAATACCGTCGTCACTCTCGATTACAGCGTTACCGATGTTGACGGCGAACTGGTCGACGCCGGCCAGGAGCCTCTCGTTTATCTGCACGGCGGCTACGACGACATCTTCCCGATGATCGAGGAAGCGGTACATGGCAAAGGCATCGGCGAGTCGGTGACCGTCAAGATGCGGCCCGATGACGCTTTCGGCGAGTACGATGCCTCGCTGGTGCAGGTTGAAAAGCGCGACCAGTTCCCCGACGAGCTGCAAGTGGGCATGCAATTCGAAGGCATGGCCGAGGATGCCGACGACGACGAGGAAGATGTGCTGATCTATCGCGTGACCGACATCGCCGACGACAAGGTGGTGCTCGACGCCAATCATCCCCTGGCCGGCATGCCGCTGGTGTTTACGTGCACGGTGACCAGCATCCGGCCGGCCACCGGCGATGAAATCCGGCACGGACACATGCACGACGACATCTGCGAGGACGACGACTGAGATTCGTCGGCGCGAGGGTGAGCCTCGCCGCATGGTCAACGCCGGCCAGCCCGGAACCGGCGGATGACGGTCGGAAATGACGATGCGCATTTCAAGTATTGCGGTTCCGGAGCGGCTGCTGCGTGGTGACCGGCGACCGCGCGTCGCGCTGATCGGCCGTTTGCGTACCGGCAAGAGCACGTTGTTTGAAGCGGCGTCGAGCACTTCGCCGCATCGGCAGCGCTTGGTCCGCGACGGCGGGGATTATCGCGAGTGCCTGGTGGACGTCGGCCTCGAACAGATCTCGCTGGTCGATCTGCCGCCGATCGGATCGCTGCACGCCCTGGACGAACACGACCGGGTCGTCGTCAAATATTTGCTTTGGGGCGACCGCTGGCCTCCGGTGGCGGCGCACGAGACCGAACAACCGACGGCTGTTTTCAACGCTCCCGACGTGTTGATTCAGGTGGTGGACGCCACGGCGCTGCAACGCGATCTCGAACTGACGATGGAACTGAGCCTGCTCGGCAAGCCGCTACTGCTCGCCCTCAATCGCGTCGACGAAGCACGCCGTAAGGGCTTGTATATCAACACCCGCGCGCTTTCCGATCGGCTCGGTGTACCGGTGGTGGCCACCGTGGCGCACATGGGCCTGGGGGTCGCCGAATTGTTCGCCGCGGCCCTGTCGGAGGTGCGCGACGGGCGTTTGCCGCGCCCGCAAACACCCAGCCCGCACATCGAACGTCGCTTGGCGCCATTGCGCGCCTTGCTGGCCAGTCCGGAGGTTGTCGAGGCATTCCGCGTGCCGTCGCCCTTCCTGCTGATGCAACTGGCGGAGAACAACGACTATTTCCTTCAGGAACTGGGCTGTCATTTGCCGCCGCTACTTCCCGATCTGCTGGCCGCGCGCGCCGCTGCCGAAAAAAAACTGCCGCGCGCCTTGTCGGAGGAACTGCACGCCGACCGTCACCACCGGGCGGCGATCCTGTTCGAAAACGTCACTCGGTTCGGTGGCGCCACCGAACCCGGCGGTTGGCAACGCCTTCTTGACCGCTTGTTCCTGCATCCGCAATGGGGGCTTTCCGGCAGCATGGCGGTTTTCGCGCTGGTGTTGTCGATGGTATTCAAGGTCAGCACGCTGCTTGACGCGCATACCGCCGCGCCGCTGGCGGAACTGGCGCAGCAGTGGCAACCGGCCAGCACCGCCGGCGTTGTCGGCCGGGCGGTGCTCGACGGACTGATCGGCCTGGTCGGCATCGTCGTGCCCTACATGCTGCCCTTGGTCCTGCTGCTGGTGCTGCTGGAAGAATGCGGCATCATGCACCGCGTGGCTTTCGTGGTTGATCGCGGCCTGCACCGCATCGGCCTGCACGGCGGCGCGGCGGCGCCGTTTCTCGTCGGGCTGGGGTGCAATGTCCCGGCGATCTCGATGGTGGCCGGCGCGATCAGCGGCAAGGATCGGCTGGTGGCGACGCTGCTGCTGGCTTTCGTGCCCTGCTCGGCACGCTCGGCGATCATTCTGGCCATGGGCGGAAAATACCTCGGCGGTTTCGGGGTGTTGGCGATTTTCTTGCTGACGATCCTCGTTGTCGCCTTGCTGGGTCGCGTGTTGTCCCAACGTTATACCGCCGCCACCGTCGGCCTGATTCAGGAAATTCCGCCCTACGCGCTTCCGCGCTGGCGGGCGGTGCTGGTCAAGACCTGGGAGCGGACGGAGGATATCGTTACCATCGTCACTCCGTTATTGGTGGCCGGCAGCGTGGTCCTGGCGCTGCTGAGCCATTTCGCCGCCGATCAGGCGATCAATTTCATGCTTGCGCCGATTACCCATTGGTGGCTGGGGTTGCCGGCGCTCCTCGGGGTGCCGGTGCTGTTCGGCGTGCTGCGCAAGGAATTGTCGCTGCTGATGGTCTATCAGGCGTTGGGCACGCTGGAACTCGTGCCGACGCTCGATCTGGTGCAGATCGCCACTTTTTTGGTTTTCCTCACGTTTTACATTCCCTGCGTGTCGACCTTCGCGGTGATGATCAAGACCATCGGCTGGCGCGAGGCGTGGTCTTCGGTGGCGCTGTCGGTCGGTGTCGCTTTGCTGCTCGGCGGCGCGGTGCGGGTGTTGTTGGAAGCGGCGCGGATGCTGCTGCCGTGAGGGACGGGATTGTCGTTTGTCAGCGGTGTGGCGCGTAAGGCCTGGCTTCGAAGCGGAATAGCGTCGGCTGCTCGCTATCGACGATCACCTTCACCCAGCCAAGAAACGGATAGCCGAAACTTTCCAGGCGCGTGAAATTGGCGATGGGCCGATGCGTGTCGGGATCGTGTAAAGGGTGATCGATCCGTTGCCAATGGGTATCGCCGTGCACCAGCAGCACCTGGCCGCTGAACGCCGACGTTTCGCTAGCCAACGTCGTCAACAATTCGCGGAAACCTGGATGCGCCAGGCCGATCAAGTATGGCTTGAAGCCGGGATTGGCCTGCATGACGATCACCATTCCGGCGAGTTCCTCGCGCCTGGCGATGGCGAAACCCTCACGCAACCAGTCGAGCAGTCGCGGATTGCGCGCCAGGAATTCGGCGCGTGGCGTGTGACCCATGCCCCAGTGGTTGTCCGGCCCCGGCACGTTCAGGGTCACGAAAAGCACCGGCCCCAGACGCCAGCGCTGATGCTCCGGATACGCCGCCTGCCGTTCGACCGCCACCGCCCTCCTCCCCAGCGAACGCGGCGCGGCGAAGAAAATCTCGCGCAATTTTTGCAGCCGCTCCTGCGGCTCGAAGTGGCCGGCGAGCAGCTGCCGGCAATCGGTCCACTCGTTGTCGCCGGGAACGTAGACCAGCGGCACCGCCGACGCGTCGAACAGTGCGTGACGGTCGCGATACAATGCGTCGTCGCAGCGCGCCCGGGCATTCTTGATGTCACCGGCGTGCACGATCAAGTCGACGTTCTCGGCGGCGATGTCGTCGAGCAACCACGGCAACTCGCGACGCTCGTAATCGCTGTACGGCGTGTCGCCGATCACCGCGAAGCGCCAACTCTCGGCGCCTACCGGCGCGGCGAGCAGCAGGCCGACACAGAGGCACAGCGCCTTCGACAAACGGCGGCGGATCCTCATCCCCATCCTCATAGCAGGGCTTTCAACGCATAAAGCACATCGAGCGCCTCGCGCGGCGTCAGTTGGTCCGGGTCGATGCCTTGCAGGCGTTCGAGTGCCGGCGCGGCGGGCGGCTCGCGGCGATCGGCGGCATCGGCCAGGGCGGTGGCGAAAAGATCGGGCTGCATGGGATTGATCGAGGCGCGCTGCTCGAACTCGCGCAACTGCCGTCGCGCCGCCCGGATCACCGATGCCGGGATGCCGGCCAGCGCGGCCACTTGAATACCATAACTCTGATTGGCCGGCCCCTCCTCGACCGCGTGCAGAAAAACGATGCGCTCGCCATGTTCGACGGCATCGAGATGGACATTGGCCAGATCTCCGTACTCGTTGGCCAGCAGGGTCAGTTCGAAATAATGGGTGGCGAACAGCGTCAGGCAGCGGTTCTTTTCCAGCAAATGGCGGCAGATGGCGAACGCCAGCGCCATGCCGTCGAAAGTCGAGGTACCCCGGCCGACTTCGTCCATCAACACCAGGCTGCGGTCGGTGGCGTGATGCAGGATGGCCGCCGATTCGGTCATTTCGACCATGAAGGTCGAGCGACCGCCGGCCAGATCGTCGGCGGCGCCGATGCGCGTGAAGATCTGGTCCAATGGACCGAGCACCGCCCGCGTCGCCGGCACGTAGCTACCGATGTGCGCCAGCAAGGCGATCAGCGCCGTCTGCCGCATATACGTCGATTTGCCGCCCATGTTCGGGCCGGTGATCAGCAGCAGGCGGCGGTCATCGGCAAGACGCGTGTCGTTGGCGATGAACGATTCGCCGCCGGCGAGTTGCTCCTCGACCACCGGATGCCGCCCGCCCTCGATCAGCAGTCCCGGTTCCGATGAAAAAAGCGGCCGGCAATAGTTGCGCAGCCGCGCGGTTTCGGCCAGCGCCGCCAGCAGATCGACATGCGCCAGCGCCTGCGCGACGCGCTGCAATGACGGCAGATCGGCCTGCAAAGCCGTCAGCACACCGTCGTAGAGCAGTTTTTCGCGCGCCAGCGCCCGATCCTGCGCCGACAAGGCTTTGTCTTCGAAGGCTTTCAGTTCCGGAGTCAGATAGCGCTCGGCATTCTTCAGCGTCTGCCGCCGGCGGTACTCGTCGGGAACGCGCGCGGCGTTGGCGTGAGTGACCTCGATGTAAAAACCGTGCACGCGGTTGTATTCGACCTTCAGATTGGCGATACCGGTACGCTCGCGTTCGCGCGCTTCGAGCCCGATCAAAAAAGCGCCACAGTTGTCGTTGAGCGCGCGCAACTCGTCGAGATCGGCGTCGAAACCCTCGGCGATGACGCCGCCGTCACGGATCAGGGCCGCCGGCTCCGGGCGAATGGCGCGGATCAGTAATTGAAGCGCCGTCGCCGGCGTCGTCAACTGCGCGTGCAGTTCGGCCAGCAGCGGCGCGGCCGACGCCGCCAGCGGCGCACGCAGATCGTCGAGACGACACAGGCTGTCGCGCAGGCTGGCGAGATCGCGTGGACGGGCGGTGTACAGCCCGATGCGGCCCACGATGCGCTCGATGTCGGCAAAGCCGCGCAGCGTCTGGCGCAACGCGCGCACACCGGGACCACCGTCGTCGAGCAGCATGGCGATCGCCGCGTGACGGGCGGTCGGCAGCGCCGGATCGCGCAGCGGATGGTGCAGCGCATGCCGCAACAGGCGCGAGCCCATCGCCGTGACGCAATTGTCGAGCGCGCTGCACAAGGTCGGCGCCGTCTGCCCGCGCAGCGTTTCGGTGAGTTCCAGGTTGCGCCGCGTTGCCGTGTCCAAGCCCAGGAAAGTGGCGTCGCGTTCAACGGTCAAGGCGCGCAGATGCGGCAACGCGCGCGTCTGCGTCGCCTTGGCGTAGCGCAGCAGCGCGCCGGCGGCGGCGATTGCCGGCCGCAGGCCGTCGGCGGCGAAACCGGCCAGCGAAGCGGTGGCGAACTGCGCGCAAAGTTCGCGGCCGGCCGCTTCGTGGTCGAAATGCCAGTCCGGCCGCCGCGTATGCGCCACCTCCGCCGGCAGCGTCACCGTCGCGTTCTCCGGCACGACGATTTCGGCCGGACGGATACGCTCCAGTGTCGCGGCGAGCTTGCCCGGCGCGACTTCGCAAACGCGAAACTCGCCGCTGGCCAGATTGATCCACGCCAGACCGACCAGTTGCCGGGTCGGATACACGGCAAGCAACAAGGTGTCGCGTTTTTCGTCGAGCAAGGCCGCGTCGGTCAAGGTGCCGGGCGTGACGATGCGCGCCACCGCGCGCTCGACGGGTCCCTTGCTGGTAGCCGGGTCGCCGATCTGCTCGCAGATCACCACCGATTCGCCAAGTCTGACCAGCTTCGCCAGATACTGCTCGACGGCGTGGTACGGCACTCCGGCCATCTTGATCGGCTGCCCGGCCGACTGACCGCGCGTGGTCAAGGTGATGTCAAGCAGGCGCGCGGCTTTTTCCGCGTCGTCGAAGAACAATTCGTAAAAATCGCCCATCCGATAAAACAACAGCAGACCTGGGTGTTCGGCCTTGATACGCAGATACTGCTGCATCATCGGCGTGTGCTGCTGTTCTTTTGACATCGTCATCTAAATAGTAACTATTAGAAATTAACTGGTGTTTTATTTGAACAATGGATCTCGTGTTCCGCCTGACGCTGGTCGCCTTTCGAAGTCAGTGCGTTGGTTTCAGCCGCTTTACATCGCGTTTTCGATGCGTTTAGTTCTGCGATGGGCGAGTCAATGGTGAAACCTTGGGGTTCGATTGTCCAGATTTTGCGGTTGTATTCCTAGACGTCAGGCTCTTGAGGGCTGACCTTCCCCCGAAAATTCGTCCGCCAAGGATGACCTAAACTTGGCGTCACCTTTGGAAGGCGGGAAATGAAGAGACCGACGCAGGCATACACGCCCGAGTTCAAGGAAGTGGCGGTCAAGCGGATCAAGGGCGGGCAAAGCGTCAGCGCGGTGTGCAAGGAACGGGGTCTCGGCGACCAGACTCTGCGTCACTGGATCAAGGCGGCGGAAGGCAAGCTCAACGGAGCTGGAGGGCGAATCGTCACCCCGGAAGAAATGGAACTCTCCCGGCCACGCGCCGAGAACCTGAAGCTCAAGCGGGAGAACGGAATCCTAAAAAAAGCGA
>JAKOTN010000092.1 GCA_029776255.1 Pseudomonadota bacterium | reverse complement strand
GCGACGCTGTTCGGCTGGCGATTGTCTGTCACATAGGGCGAAATCCGCCCGCAGGTCGCTGAAAGGCGACCAACAACCCCGAAAGGGGCCATAGCACCGGCTGAAATCCGGTTTCCAGGCACCAACAGGGTTGAACGGCAGATATTTAATCATCGTCAGCGCCAAATGGCCGAAGGCGTCAGGGTCTTTTTGAGCATCCTGCTAAACACGCCGCTCACGCTTCGAGTCACGCGCAGCCCCCGAAGAGTGTGACCATTCTCTTTTTTTGGCTGATGAAGGGCCATGCGTTGTCGCGAAAACAGTGTTCAGGTCTATGCGGTAACCGGTCGTTCGCCGCAACATGACTCCGGCGTGCTAACAACGGTTCGCATGCCGATTCCACACGATCCAGAAGTCAGGGAAATTACAAGTCCGCGCGATCGTAACGAAGTTTTCTACGACGCTTGTTGGCGGCAGGCGTCGGGATTGCCGCCGCAACAGTTGTCAGTCAAAAAACCGACCAAGGCGTCGATTCGGCTTATTTCGGCGTGACAGCGCACGAAACGCCCCTCGTGCACCGATCTGATCAGGCCGGCGTGGGCCAGTGCCTTGATATGGAAGGACAGTGTCGGGGCAGGGAGTTCCAGTTGCTCGGCAATGACGCCGACAGTCAATCCTGTCGGGACGTTCTGCACAAGCAAGCGGTATATCGCAAGGCGACTGTCTTGCGCCAGCGCGGCGAGTGCGGTGACGGCATCTGAGTTTGTCATCCTTCCAACAATACCGAAGTATTTCCAAGCTCGCAAAGCTTTGAAGGGGGTGTTGGCGCTAGGTATCGATAAGTGATGCGTTGATACGACAGCAACCTGCGCTATGGCTTCTTAAATAGTGAGGCGGTGTGATCGCCACGACCATATTGCTTCTCGGGCAATAGGCAAGAAAAAAGGCATCGCCACGCGGCGATGCCTTTAGATAGTGGGGCGTGTTATGTTTAGAAGCCGGCGCCTTTGATCGACTTCAAGCCTTTATAAACGGCCTTCTTGCCCAATTGCTCTTCGATCCGCAACAACTGGTTGTATTTACAGATACGATCCGTGCGCGATAGCGAACCGGTCTTGATTTGGCCGGCGCCGGTACCGACAGCGAGGTCGGCGATGAACGAGTCCTCCGTTTCGCCGGAGCGGTGCGAAGAAATCACGCCATAACCAGCACCTTGCGCCATTTTTATCGCGTCAAGGGTCTCGGTTACGGTACCGATCTGGTTGACTTTGATCAGAATCGCATTCGCGGCTTTCATGTCGATACCCTGCTTCAGGCGAACAGGGTTGGTGACGAAGAAATCGTCGCCGACGATCTGCACCTTGCTGCCGAGCGCTTTCGTTAGCTTGACATAGCCTTCCCAGTCACTCTGATCCAAGCCATCCTCAATCGACACGATCGGGTATTTTTTGCACCAGTCGGCGTACTTGGCGATTAGGTCGTCGTCGGTGTACAGCTTGTCGGGATCCGATTTCCAGAATTTGTATCCTTTGCGGCCGCCTTCGTCAAAGAGCTCGGACGACGCGCAGTCCAAGGCGATGCTGATCTGCTTGCCTGGCTTATAGCCTGCGGCAGTGATCGCTTGCATGATGACCTCAAGAGATTCGTCGTTGGTCAAGTTCGGTGCAAAACCGCCTTCGTCGCCAACGGCGGTGACGTGACCGCCTTTCTTCAGAATGGTCTTCAACGCGTGGAAAACTTCGGTGATCCAGCGCAAACCCTCCGAAAAGGTAGCGGCGCCAACGGGCATGATCATGAATTCTTGAAAGTCGATCAGGTTGTCGGCGTGCTTCCCGCCGTTGATGATGTTTGCCATCGGGGTGGGCAACGAAAAATCGCGATTCTTGTGAATTTTGCCCAGATATTTCCACAGTGGCTGATTGCTGACATTGGCGCCAGCCATGGCGATAGCCATTGATGCACCAAGGATGGCGTTGGCGCCGAGGTTCGATTTGTTAGGCGTGCCATCCAGCGCGATCATTGCGTCGTCAAGCTCTCGCTGGTTTAGCGGGTTTTTCCCTTTCAGAAGCTTGGCGATCTTGGTGTTGACCGCCTCAACGGCCTTCAGCACCCCTTTACCTAGGTAAACTTTTTTGTCGCCATCGCGTAATTCGCATGCTTCGAATTCGCCTGTCGACGCGCCGGAAGGCACTGCGGCACGAGCAAGGAAGCCGTTGCTTAGGGTGACGTCGACTTCGACTGTCGGGTTGCCGCGCGAGTCGAGAATTTGCCGACCGACAACTTTAGTGATTTTTATACCATCGGCCGTCTCAGAAGAAGATCCGGCCTCGTCTTTCGTCTCTTGTTCAATTTGGTCGACAGCCATAGCTGCCTTGTTGGACTTCTTGTCTTTTTTGGCTTTTGCCATGATGGTGCTCCGTGTTGGTTGTTTGGAGGAAACTCGGCTTGGACAATCTCTTGACGATCATACAGAATTCAGATGACAACCTGCAATGTTTGCCATTGACAACGAACAACGATGCGCACTAATTGAGATAGTGCCAACCTTTCAACGGCTGTATTGCCGAGAGGAGGCTGCATGTGGTTGGTGTTGCTCGGGCAATCACCGATCCACAGCAAGGCAAAATTCAGCCTCATGGAGCGGCGGTGTGAGGTTCCCTCGGTTTTTCGTCTGCCAAAGGGTAAGTTTCATGCTATCAGTTTTTCCTGATGCTGCTCTCTGATCCAGTTTTCCAGGAACTGAATCGGCGATTTGTAACCGAGGGTCGAATGCTGCCGCTTGCGGTTGTAAAAGACCTCGATGTATTCGAAGCTGACAGCCTTCATGTCGGCATGAGTGGCGTAGGGA
>JAKOTN010000086.1 GCA_029776255.1 Pseudomonadota bacterium | reverse complement strand
TGCCGCCGGTGGCGGTGTTGGTCAGGATCTGGCCGTGGGTGTCGATGGCGAGCGCGCCGGTGGCCTGAAGCAAGCCGCCGGTGTTGGTGAGTTGGCCGCTGTTGACGGCGAGCGCGCCATCGGCCACCGCTTTTCCGCGCGTGTTGTCGAAGGTCTGCTGCCGGGTGTCGATCGCCAGCGACCGGCCGAGCAGCGTGCCGTCGACGTTGCCCAGACCGCTGGCGGTGAGCGTCAGGGCGGCGGCGGCTTCCACGCGGCCGGCGGTGTTGTCGAACGCGCCGCCGGCGGTGCTGGTGAGGACGGCGGTGGCGAGCAGCAGGAGAAGGCGGTGACGGGGCACGGGTTGATCTTGCGGGTGTTCGGGGTGACCGGGCCGCTTCGACGGCCACCCCGGAAAACGGGGAGGGTTTCGGGAGCGGCCTTGAAATTGCGGTGCATCGGGTGTGTCGCCAACGATTGCCATTCCCCCCGACCTCTTGTCGTCCGGGCTCTGAAATACGCGGCCTGACCCGGTCGTCGTGTATTGTGTGCGCAAAACCGTGGTCTGTCTCCGATTATTGCCCGATGGCCCTGTCGATTCGCCTGATCCGCTCCATACACGCATCAATGACCGGGTAGTCTTTCTGGAATTTACGGGCAAGACGGGCAAACAAGCTTTGATCGGGTGGTGTCCAATCCGGCGAGAGGAAATCGTAGATATCGTCATACCGCGCCAGCGGCTCGATTGGCATCCACGCCATCGGCACCATCGGATGGTCGATCTCGACGGGGATGCCTTTGTGCCAGCACAGTTTGGTGCGGAAAGTGCTGACGGGACGGATAAAGTCACAAACCGTAGGCAGCGTATTTTTCTTTTCCTGCTTGATATAGTCCATGATTGAGGCTTCCAAACCAGTTTTGTCGCCTTTCATCAGGAGCGAGTAAAAGTCGGTGCCGGCTGCATAAGCTTTTTTAAGGCTACCGCCCGCTTTTTTGGCGCCCATCTTGA
The DNA here is from genome assembly GCA_029776255.1 of Pseudomonadota bacterium. Classification (GTDB taxonomy): domain Bacteria; phylum Pseudomonadota; class Gammaproteobacteria; order Burkholderiales; family Rhodocyclaceae; genus Accumulibacter. The sequence goes on along the minus strand of JAKOTN010000086.1, from coordinate 3,202 downwards.
TTTTTTCCTGCGCGCCTTCGTAGTCGCTGCGAATAACCAGTTGTGCGAGGTGGAAGGTGAACTCGCGGGCACGTGCATCGTCCCGGTAACGAACCAGGCGTGGCGTATCGAGCGTAGCCACCTCCTTGATTGCCGCAGGACTATCAGAGGCGATGGCATACAACAATTCCATTTCTCGGGACATGGTTCCGCCACTCGAATAGTATTCGCTGTCCGGTTCATGCCGAGCGGCATGCACCCTGAGTTTCGAGACAAGGAACCAGTGCTGCTTGAAGGCTGCCGTATCGTGGCGGACGAAGTCGGCGAGGAGGCCCAGGTCTTCGTGGGACATCGCCATGGTGCTAAAAACGCCTGAATGGTTAAGTGTTTTGTATTGTTCCTCCAGAGATGTCAAGTACTCCGCAAGGCGTTCTTGTGCAGCTTTAGTGTATCGTTTCGGTTCTGCCAGAAACTTGTCTTTGATGGAATCGTTCATTTCGCCAACTTTACCAAAGTCACACCGTTTTCGTTTACGCCAGCAACGATCTTTACCAATGTTTTTCCGTTGAGACTATTTTGTGCCTGCAAGATCAATGCCGCCGTTTGTTGTTTGACGGGGTCGCCGGTATCAACCAATCGCTGAGCAGAATACTCAATCCAGTCTTTGTCTAGCTGAACATAACCCGTCGAATTATCCAGCTTAATCGCCCCATTCACCTGCAACGGTTTTGTTTCGACCACATAGACAGTATTGCCCTTGACGAATACGCCATCAAAGCAATTGTTGCTGCCGCATTTACCTTCCAGTTGCGTAAAGCCGTTCCGAGCAAAATACTCGTTCGTTACCTTTTCGCGCACGGCCCCTTGCGCACCGGTGTCTGAGAGCGTTCCCAACTTCGATAGCTGGGAGCGTTCTGTGGCATTGAGCGTAGCAACCATGCCTTCCTGGGTAATCTGCTGGGCGCTGATGTTGCCACTGGTGGAGGTGCCGACACGGCCTGCCAGCCCGACTTCAAGTGCCGACCACCCGCGTCCGAGCAAGGAAATGACGCTGTTAGCGATCTTGCCGCCCAACACAACTTCTTCCACCGGACCGACCGGTTGCGCCGATCCATTGGGTGTGGCTAGCCTCTCAAGCCGATTGGCGTCGCGTTGCTCCATACCTGGCACGATGGACGAGGGCGCCTGGGTACCCAGGATGAAGTTGGTCGTGTAGTCCGCCTTTTGCGCGGCTGTAGCGCTGAAATAGGTTTGCGCGGATCCATTCGCCATTGCCACCTGCCCGTTGACCGAGATCGTTTGGCCGGCATAGGGTGCCAGCATGGATCGTGCGGTGACAAGATCGTCAAAATAGCCCTGTACTCCGCCCATGCCGCCCTCGGTGGCCGGGTTTTTGGCAATCTGCGCAAGGGTGTTGATGTACTGGGTTGTCTCTTTGTTCGCACGGTCATCAACCAGGTTTTCTGCGACGCGCTCCAGTACATCCGTCCAATAGACGCTGGTTTTTGCTTCGCAAACCGAATTGCCGCCACAGTTCGCAGCGGCCTTCTCTTTTGCAAGTTTGGCGATCAGGTTCCGTTCATTCGGATGCAACTGCCGGTTATTCGCATCCGCATTAAGCCCCATCGCCGCCCCGGCGGTGTTGCCGCCCGAGGCGAGCGCACCGATGCCGGCCGCCGTTGCCCCGGAGAGGAGTTGCCCCGCCGCTTTGGCGACGGCCTCGCTTGCCCCGGCGTCCTTGAGGTTTTTGGTAATACTCTCCTGCATTTCATTGAGCAGCGGCGCCGCCGCCGCACTGGCGCCGGCGCCGAGTGCCCCCGATGCGCCGCCCACCAGCCCGCCGAGGGTGGTGTGCAGGGCGACGCGGTACGCGCCGCCTTCGTCCCACTTCTTCGCTTCGTCTTCCTTGCCTTCCTTTCTGAGGTCGGCGGCCTGTTTGCCGGTAAAGTCCCCCACCGCCTGGCTCGCCAGTTGCCCGACGGTCTGGGTGATCGTCGTCTGCGCCTGAATGTCCTTCTGCACTTTCGCTTGATCGAAGATCCTGGCGATCCCGGTCTCCGCCTCGCCGGTGCGAGCGTCCTTGTTGCCGGCGATGCCGCTGATCGCGGCTTGCGTCGTGCTGCTGGCATGGTCACTGTCCTTGCCGACGCCGATACCAGTGCCTTGCGGCGCGAGCTTGCCGTCGAAACCCATGGCGCTGCCGAGGTTGACGCTGACACTGCTGGCCTGGTAGCTGGCTTGGTTTTGAATATCACGGGTGGTGAGTTCACCGCCGGTGGTGAAGGTGTTCTTCCGGTCGTCGATCGCTTTTTGCGTGCTGGCGATCACCGCGCCCGTCAGGTCGGTATCGCCCTTGACCGCGACATCGAAGCCACCGTCGCCGGCGGCCAGGCGCGTCTGCTCGGCGACACTGGCGTAGTCGCTCTTGATCTTGCTTTGGCTCGCCGAGACCGAGCCGCTGATCTTGCCGAAGCCAATCGAGACGGAGACGCCCAGACTCTGTTGTTTGGCGTCATAGGTGCTGGTGTCTTGCAGGCTTTCGAGGTTGAGGTGGCCGCCGACCTGGGCCTTGACGGTTTCGCCCTGGGCCACCGCGCCCTTGAGGGTGGTGTCGCCGCCCGATTGGAGCGTCAGGGTGTCGCCGGCGACGACGTGGGTGTTGGTCCAGGCGACATCCCTCCCGTCGGCCTTGCCCCGCCCGCCGGAGGCGCCCACATTCAACATGAGGCCGTTGGTGCCGAAGCTGATGCCGATGCTGCCCGAGCTGGCGCTATTCGTACTGTGCTGTTCGCTGGTGTTCCCGGCGGCGAGGAGCCGGATCGCGTCCTGCGCATCAAGCGCCACACGGTTTCCCGCTTGCAGCGTGGATCCCTGGACGGTGATATCGCTGTCTGGCCCCGCGCCACTGGCCGTGATGTGTAGGTGATTGCCCGCGGCGACCGTGGACCCGCGTGCGGACTCACGGGTCTGCACGGTTTTGCTTTCGCTCTTCGAACCGCCAATACTGATGCTGAGATTGATCCCGCCGGCCTTGTCGGCGGCGTTGGCGTCGCGGCTGGCGGTCGGGACGCCCTTGTCGTCGACGGCGGTGACGATCTGGCCGTCCTTGACGGTGCCGTCGTTCAATTTGACGGTGCTGCCCTGTCCGGCCTGCACCGCCTTGACGGCGTTATTGGCCGCCAGCCCGGTGCTGGCCAGCGCCAGCGCTTTCATGCGCGGGTCG
>JAKOTN010000081.1 GCA_029776255.1 Pseudomonadota bacterium | reverse complement strand
CCGGAACAGAGCGGACTGACCCAGACCGACTGTGCGGCGTCATTCGAACAGCAACGCAAGCTCGCGTTCGCAAGCCCTATTCCTGGAACCTACCGCATCGTCGCCGCGGTCAGCTACGGCGACGAACTCTACCTGTTGGACGTGGCGCTTCTCGTCGAGGCGGCCTCACCTCCTTCACCTCCTCCTGGTCCACCCGGTCCCGGCCCGACGCCGCCGTCGCCGTCGGGCTGGGCGGACTGGGCCAAACGAGTCGCAGCGGAGACAGTATCCGAACCCTTTCGCAGAACCGAAGGCCCCACAGTCGCCAAGGCCCTTCGCAGCGTCATCGACGCAATCGCAGCGGGACGGATCACGGAGCTACGGAAGGCCCGTGAAACCGTCCGTCAGGCCGTTCGCGAGAGTCTTGGGACGATGGAGGCGATAAATCGCTGGGAAAGCTTTTCGAACGCGGTCGATGAGAAGATGGATGCGGAGCAGGAGACGCTGAAGTCCTTATCCGATTACGCCCGCGTCTGGTCAGAAATCGCAAGCGGATTGGAGGCCCAGTAGCGATGAACTACGCGCCGCGCAACCTGATGGGCTGGCTTGGACCGATTCGCGAACGAGAGGCGAAGAAGCAACTCGCACGCGCCGGCCTACTGCGGTCGATTTTGTTCGCTGAGGCACGCGAACGTAAGCTCATCGCTCAGGCCGACCCGGTGGTCATGCAGCCGGTGTGGGAGCTGGCGAAAAAGGTCACCGGGAGAGAATACGTCGCGGGACGGCAGGAGATCGGCGATTGCGTTTCCTGGGGAATGAAGCAAGCCGGGGAAATTCGATCGATCATTGAAATTGCATCCGGCGAAGAGGAAAAATTTCGCCGCTGGTTTGCCCCGTGGATCTATGCGACAAGCAGGAACCAGATCGGCGGGGGAATGAGTGGAGATGGCTCGCTGGGGTCTTGGGCCGCCGCCGCGGTTTCCAAGTATGGCGTGCTCTTCGAAGATGATGAGGGAGTGCCGCCTTACTCCGGCAATATCGCACGCCGTTGGGGAAGCCGGGCGAATACGAGTAAGCCTGAGTATCAAAAGTTCTTTGACGTGGCGAAGGATAACCCATGCGTCTGCATCGAAGTCAAGACCGTCGATGAGGCGGTCAAAATGATTCGAGACTACAGACGGCCCATGACGATTGCCAGTCTCCGTGGATTTCGAATGGAACCCCGTGAGTATAAGGGTTATCACGTCTTTGTGCCTTCGGGAAGTTGGGCGCACCAGATGTGTTTCGTCGAGTACAACGAGGAGCTTCAGGCGCTTTATCGGTTGAACTCATGGGGGCCAGATGCTCACGGGAAGCCGCTCAATGGGGAGATCGCTGGTGGGGCGTGGAACCTGCTGGACGATATTGAGAGTGAATTCAAGCGAATGGACGTGGAATGCTTCGCCCTTGTCGAATTCGAGGGCGAGCCGGGCGAGCCAGATCATAGAATCCTGAGCCATGCATGAAGACGAATTGAATAAAATCGCAACAAAGCTGGACGCGATTAGTGAGGCGGTGACCGAGCTACGCTCGATGTGGCCGCACCTCTGCCGAAGAATCGACAAGCTTGAGGTGGAAATCTACGGAAACGACGGCAAGGTGGGGCTGATCACAAGGGTGCAGTCGCTCTACGTACTGGGGGCCTGGATCGGTGCCGCCTGTGGCACTGTGATTGGCGGCGGCATCGTGTATCTGCTGTTTGGCAAATGAAATGAGCTACATCGATGATTTGAAAACCGCCCCCCCAGTACACCCCCCAGAGGGTATCCCCCCCCTCCCGCGGTGGGGTCCTCCCCCTGGGTGTGGATATGGCGTGGGGCGGGGAATCAGTCACGAAACCGAGCAGAGTTGCTTTTATGGGACGAGGCGGTCGCGTGAGTCAGAGCTACAAGGTCGAGTGGTGCGATCTCTCGAAGATTAGACCCTACGAGAATAACCCACGGCGCAACGAAAAAGCAATCGATGTCGTTGCCAACTCGATTAAAGAGTTTGGCTTTCGTCAGCCAATCGTCGTGGATCATGACTACGTAATTATCGCTGGACATACTCGCTATTTCGCGGCTAAGAATCTTGGACTTAAGAGAGTTCCCGTTCATATTGCCGACCTGACAGAGGAACAAGCACGCGCATATCGCCTTGTTGACAATAAATGCGCAGAGTTATCGGACTGGCACTATGAACGCCTGGACGCGGAAATTAAATCGCTCCTGGATAATCAGCAGATCGATCTGTCCGCCTTTGGTTTTACGGATATCGAGTTAGACCGCGTACTGCTCGGAGCTCACGAATCGTCGGAAACCAATCAGGATCTTCTCCCAGCGAGATATGCCGTCGTTATCGAGTGCGAGAGCGAATCCGAGCAGAAGGAGATTATCACTAGAATGCAGGCGGAGGGCTACGAGTGCCGTGCCTTGATATTGTGAGAAATTGCGAGATTATTCGCACCCCGCGTATTATTCAGATCGAGGGACTCTTCGATCTCCCTGCGGCGAAGAAAAGCGAACGACGATGGCATGTGAAGTTCGAGTGGCCCTCGGACTGGAGTATCGGAGTCATCGTTGGTCCAAGTGGGTCTGGCAAGTCCACACTCGCACGCGAGCTATTCGGTGACCGCGTGACAACGCGCTGGGACTGGCCAGAGGATAGAAGCATCCTCGACGGATTCCCGGAGGAGTGCACAATCACCGAGATAGTCGATGCACTGACGAGTGTCGGTCTCTCGTCACCGCCAACATGGTTGCGACCGTATCGCTTTCTCTCGGTGGGAGAGCAATTCCGTGTTGACGTGGCGAGAGCCTTGCTCGTGAATCGCGATCTCACAGTCATTGATGAGTTCACTAGTGTCGTCGATCGGACCGTTGCCAAAGTCGCCTCGGCCGCGCTGGCGAAAACGATTCGGCGACAGAGGCGACAATTTGTCGCGATCACGTGCCACTATGATATTCTGGAATGGCTCGAGCCGGATTGGCTCTATGATCTAGGCACTGGAAGCTTCCAGGCCGGGAGGTGTCTTCAGCGACCGAAACTGGAGCTCGAGCTTCGTCGATGCGACACCGGTATCTGGCCGCTCTTCGCTCCGTATCACTATCTGAGCGGAAACATTCTGCGACATGCGAAAGCATTCTCGCTCTTCCTTGACGGTGTTCATTTTCCGATCGGGTTCGTCGCCTGGTGTTATCAGCCGGGGAAGACTCGCAGCGGCTATCGTGAGCATCGCTTGGTCGTGCTCCCTGACTATCAGGGGATCGGTATCGGTTCGCGCTTGAGTGATACCGTGGCAAGTATCATGGCTGCCACGGGCTACCCGTGTCGGGCAGTGACGTCACACCCGGGGCTGATCAGACATCGACTACGCTCTCCGTACTGGATCGTACGAGCAAAGGGGAGGCTTCCATCCCCGTTCGGTACGAAGGAACGAAGGCGCGTCAGCTTCAAGCAAATAAAAGGATTTATTAACTCGCGTCGTCGTTCCCAAGTGCGTTCCACATGGTCATTCGAGTACGTCGGGCCTGCCAATTATGACGCGGCGAAAAACTTCGGGATCATCTGATCGCAAGAAGACGCAAGGGGTCACGCCTTCGGAACTGGCTGAAATCTTACAG
>JAKOTN010000056.1 GCA_029776255.1 Pseudomonadota bacterium | reverse complement strand
ACGACCAGGAAGAGGCGCTGGAAGTGGCCGACCGCGTGGTGCTGATGAACAAGGGCCACATCGCGCAGATCGGCAGCCCGCAGGACGTGTGGGACCACCCGGCCAGCCCCTTCGTCTACGGCTTCCTGGGCGACGTCAACCTGTTCCACGGCCGTGCCAGCGATGGCCAGACCACCGTGGAGGGCGGGGCGCAGATCGACTCGCCCGAACTCGCGCATGCCGGCGAAGCCAATGCGCTGGCCTATGTGCGCCCGCACGAGCTGGATGTGGAGCGCTATGTGCCCGGCCAGGAAAAAGGCTCCGACGGCCGCCAGCGCGGCATCATCGCGCGGCTGGACCGGGCCATCGTCGTCGGTCCGATCGCGCGGCTGGAACTTATTGCCGGCGGCGGCAACCAATCGAGCGGCACCGGCCAAGAAAAGCTGATCGAGGCGCAGATCCCCGCCCAGCAATTCAAGAGCATGGGGCTGTCGGAGGGCGAAACGCTGGTGGTCACGCCGCGCCAGGCCCGCGTGTTCTTGGACTACGCCGCCAACATTTAATATGCGCCCTGGGCCGCTGATGTTGCCGCGGCAAAGGATAGAGATTTGAACTGCTTGACCCATTGTTTGACCGCCGCGCCGCGCCGCACGCTGGCGCTGATCTTCGCGGCCTGCGCGGCCATGCTTGGCTTTGGCCTGTACCTGCAGTACCAGGTGGGGCTGGAGCCGTGCCCCATGTGCATCGTGCAGCGCTACGCGCTGATCGGCGTGGGCGTGCTGGCCCTGCTGGGCAGCCTGCGCGGCTCGGCCGGCTGGTGGAAGAGCTTTGGCCTGCTGGCCTTGCTGATGGCCGGCTTCGGCGCCTTCGTGGCCGCCCGCCAGAGCTGGCTGCAATGGTACCCGCCCGAGTTCGCCACCTGCGGCCGCGACTTCTACGGCATGATCGAATCCTACCCGCTCAGCCGCGCCGTGCCGATGATCTTCAAGGGCTCGGGCGACTGCGCGGCGGTGGACTGGACTTTCCTGGGCGGCTCCATCGCCAACTGGTCGTTCGTCTGCTTTGCGGGCTTCACCCTGGTGCTGCTGCTGTTGCTCGTCAAAGGCCGCCGCGCATGAAGATGCGCGAGCTTGTCCGGAGGGCACAAAAACTCAGGCTATAATCCTTAGCTTGTCGGAGCGTAGCGCAGCCTGGTAGCGCATCTGCTTTGGGAGCAGAGGGTCGCGAGTTCGAATCCCGCCGCTCCGACCATTAAAATCAAGGGCTTAGCATCGAAAGGTGCTAAGCCCTTTCTGTTTTCCGGCTCGGATTTAAAGTTTTAGCCACACCTTTAGCCACACCGCTGGCTTTGCTTGTGTTGGTGGGGATGTGACCACGCTCCGGTGCCAGCATGGTCACGCCGGATGGGGCGGCATGGTCACGAAGATGGTCACGCCGTCGTGATGAGAGCATTGCGGCATGCCTAAATCACCAGCCCGCCGCCAAGCCGCCTCCCGCGCCCGCTTCAAGGCCGAGGGCTTCGCACGAATAACCCTCAGACTCGACTCAAAGACTACGGCGCGCTTGCGCCGCCTGGCGAAGCAGCAGGGGGCCACGCAGGCCGGCGTGGTCGCCATGGCGCTCCAGCTGCTGGATAGCCCTGGCTTGGTGCGCGACATCCGGGCGTGGGCGGCAGCGCGCAAGGCGGGCGGCCAATGAGCGCCAGGCCCCAATACCGCGTCATTGACGCCGCGCCGCATCTTCGAATATTCGATTGCGTGGCGCTAAAGGCAAGTTTGAGCGCGGCGGCATGTAGTGATCGCTGGGCGGCGGCGCAACCCGGCAGCAGCTGCCATGGTTGCCCCCTGGGGCGCCTGCACTACGCCGATCATCATCCCGACGAGCACCCGCCCCGGCGTCGGGCAAGCGGATCGATTGGGCTGTGCTTGCGCTGCGGGCGGCGCGATTTGCGGCTCATTCGATCGGCGGGCATTTGCGTCGGCTGTTATAACAGGTTTTTGGAGTGGAAAAAGGGTCGAAACAGCAAAGGCGATCCGCCTGCCACGTATCGGCCCCTGTATCTCGCTGAGGTGGCGGTACAGCTCCAAGACGGCGCGTTGGAGCGGCGGTGCCTGGAGGTCTTGCATCAAGCCGAACTCGCCGGCCGAGTGGCGCGCGACTTGCCGCCTGGAGCGCGGTTCGTGCCTGAGCGCAAGCTGACGGCCTGGAACCCCGCGACCCGCGAATTCGAGCGAGTTTGCACGCGCTGCGGCACTCGGGGGCTAATTTTGGAGCGCGAACGTCGTGGAGTCCTGGAGCGCCATCAATGGTGCTGCGGTGGTGAGCCTGCAGGCAGCGGCTGGCGATTCGCGCCAGTGCGGCAGCCGGTGATGGCGCTGCCCGTCGAGGTCGCGGCAGAGTGGCTGAGTGGCGATCCCGAGCTGACGCAAGAGGGCGGTGAAACGTGGAGGGCGACGCCGTATGTTTGCTCCGCCTGCTGGCAAGGACAAATTGAAGCTCGGCGGCAGGCGCCGGGCGGGCGCTGGAGGTGCCGGTGCGCGGCATGTGGATCGGAGTCCGAAGATGAAAAGTGAGAAACGGCCAGATGAGCGCGGCGGGCGGTATACGCGGGCCGAGTTCACAGCCGAGCATCGCGCGGTGGCGAGGGCATTATTCGAGAGCCAGCCCGGCACGACGATTGTCGAGGTTGCTACGCAAATAGGAGCGGCGCCGCCGACGGTTCGACGATGGAAATCCCAGGCCAGCGCTGCTGGAATGCCATGGCGCGCTGCCCGACACAAAGCGCCAGAAATGACCGGGCGCGCCGGCGAGATCGCGAACTCGCACCGCATGCGACTCGCCGAACTCGGGCCTGCGGCGGATGATGAGCGCGCGCAGCGAGAGGCCGAGATCGCGACGGCTGACTGGCACGCTGCGCAGCTTCGCGCGGCCGTCATCGATCGCCATCGCCTGGAGTGGTCCGCACCACGCAAAATCATCTACGATGCTATTAAAAAAGTAGCGGAAGGCGACACTGCAGGCGGTCTTGAGCGCGCCAAGATGGCGAAGATCGCTGCCGAAACCTTGACGCTCGTTCAGGCCGGCGAGCGGCGCAGCTGGGGCCTGGACGCTGCGGCGCTCGGTGAATGCGGCGGCACGGTGGTGGTGATTGAGCGCGCGGGATGCTCCGGTCAATTCGAGTCGTGACGCAATGATTCTGCATAACAGTTGAAAGGAACTGACATGCCAGGAACAACCAAGCAACGTCAAAGCGCCTACCGCCGCCGCCTCGAAGATGCCGACAAAACTATTCTGCGAATAGTGGTATCGCAAGATTGTGCCGAGAAGCTTCGTGCCATGGCACGCGATCGCGTCGAGTCGGTCGGCGAGGTCGTGGAGCGCCTGGCACAGGCCAGCTCAGCACCCGTGGCGAAGCCTGCGCCGCCCTCGCTGCGCCTGTCGCACAAATACGCGCTTATCAATAGTACCGAGTGTGATCTCTTCGTTTTCGAAGAGCTGGCCGACAAGGTTGAGGGAGGTCAGGCTGCGTTGCGTGGCGCGCTGTTTGCGCGCGGGCTCGTCAACGCCTTCGATGCGCCGACGAAGGCTGCGGCCGGCCTCTACGTCCGCCGCGCCGGGGTGATTCGCTGGAATGTCGTGAAGACATTGCGCGTCTGTGGAGCGATCAAATGAGTCCGCCATCACCCCTGCTTGATGCAGCGAAATTTTTGATGCATAATTCGATTGGGGTACTTTAATCTTCATGTGTGTACAATGGCGCTATGATCCGCCCGTTGGCGGATTTTGAAGGGTTCCCGAGATGACGAAGCACGAGCTTGCGCTGGCCCAGGTCGCTGCCGCAACAACCAACCCCGAGATGGCCTTGACGACCAGCGCTATCGCAATCCTGACCGGCTTGGGCCGTTCCGCCATTTATGAGCGCTCGCGTGTCGGCGCTTTCCCGAAGCAGTGCCGCCGTGGCCGCTGGCGGGCCGGCGACGTTACCGCCTGGCTTCGCGGCGAGGAAGCCCGTGGCACCTAAGCTGAAAAAGAAAAAGCCCCACCAGTGGTAGGGCTTTCAAAATCGCTGTCGGGCGACAACGTTACACACCGCATATTTTATCACGCCGCCCGGCAGCTCCACAATTTTTTTGTTGGAGCAATCGTGAAAACTCTCACAACCCGCACATTCGCGCAACGCTTCGCGCTTTCGTTCGCAATCACGATCGGCCTGCTCATCGGGCACCTCGCCGTCCCGGCGTTGGCGCAGACGGTGGCTCGCTGCGGAGGTGTGGCGTGAACGCGGCTGTTGAACAAGCCGCTGCTGCGGCGTTCGTGCGTTGCCATGTCGCCGCCCAAGATGATGCGACACGCGCCTTGGACGCGCTGGAATTCATTGCGCCGCCGCTGGATCGCGAGGAATGGGTCAAGTTGTTGATGGCGGCCCACGACGCCGGGATCTCCGCAGACGCCGCTTGCGCCTGGTCGGAACGTGGCCCGAACTTCGACGAGCGCGATTTCAGGTCTACTTGGCGCAGCATCAAGCCGGGCGGCGGAGTCACCGCGAAGACATTGTTCCGCGCGGCGATCGATGCCGGCTGGCGTGATACTGCCGAACGCCAGCGTCTCACGCGCGAACAGCAGGCCGCCTACGATGCAGAGCGCGCCCGCCGCCGCGAACAAGAAGCTGAGGCGAAGGCTGAACGTGAAGCGGCCGCAGCGGTGCGTGCCGGCGAGATCTGGGAAAAAGCACAGCCGGCTACCGATGACCACCCATACCTGGTGAAGAGGGGCGTGAAGGCGCACGGGCTGAAGGTCGGCCGTTGGGAAAGGCTCGATCCGGCCACTGGCGAGGTGCGCACCGTCGAGGATGCGCTGTTGATCCAGATTCGCGACATGGAGAAGAAAACGCACTCCATCCAAGCCATTTTCCCATCGCAGGAAAATGCGTTCAGCCGGGATCGCGACTACTTGCCTGGAGGCGCAAAGCAGGGCCACTTCTTCCCTATCGGTCAGCCAAAGATGGTCGATGGAAAGAAGACTATTGTTGTCTGCGAGGGCTATTCGACAGCCGCCAGCATCCACGAGTGCACCGGGCACGCGGTCGTCGTTGCGTTTGACAAGGGCAACCTGGAACCCGTCGCCAATGTGATCCGAAACCGCCTTCCCGATGCTGATATCGTCATCTTCTCTGATCGCGATGCAGAGGTGCTGAGCGAGTCAGGTGGCACCAAGGCGGCGCTAAAGGCGGCTCTGGCTGCAAAGGCGCGTATTGTTGTGCCAGAGTGGTGCGGGGTTGATGGCCGCGACGCGAATGACGTTCATGCTGGCGGACTCTCCTGGGGCGGCGAAACGTTTCCCGGCAAGGACATCATCGATGCTTGCGTGCGGTTCGCCACGCCATACCGTTCCACGGCATTCGTGGAGCTGCTGAAGCAGTGCGGCATCGAGGCCGAAGATGGCGCGCTGCGCGCATCCGGAATTCCCCTGGTGCAGCACGCTGATGTTGACGTGCCCCAGGCGGCGGGCGCTGGTGGTGATGTCGGGCAGGGTGAGGTGCGGGATGGTGCAGATGAGCGCCCAATTGAGGATACGTTTTTGGTGGATCAGCGCGCACCATTCGACACTGCCCGTCAGCTGATTGCACGCAATTGGCTCCAGTCGGGCGCGCGCACCATCCATCGCGCCGCAGGGGCATTCTTCTTTTGGTGCGGGACACATTATCAAGAGCTGTCCGATGAGGCGGTGCGCGCCACACTGTATTCCGAGTTGGACGCGGCGCTCTGCTTAGCTGATCGCGCACCGTTCAAACCGGACTCGACCAGCGTTGGCAAGGTTGAAGACGCGCTACGCGCGGCGGCACACCTGCCGGGAGATCGTCCGAGCGAATGCTGGATTGGCGCAGTGGGGATGCCGCTCGCCAAGGAAATTGTCTCTGTGTCCAACGGCCTGCTGCACCTGCCGACGCGCACGCTGCTGCCGCACGACCCGCGCTTTTTCACCATGAACTCATTGCCATTCGCTTACAGCGCTGACGCACCGGAGCCGGTCGAGTGGCGGAAGTTCCTGGGCACCATCTGGCCCAACGACCCCGAGTCGATTGGGCTGCTGCAGCGCTGGTTCGGCTACATGCTGAGCGCGGACACCAGTCACCAGAAGATGCTCCTTTTGATCGGGCCAAAGCGCAGCGGGAAGGGCACCATCGCACGCATCATGACCTCCCTGCTGGGCAAACCGAACGTCGCTGGACCGACGCTATCGGATTTCGCCAATCAGTTTGGACTTGCTCAGCTGGTGGGGCGCCGCGCCGCAATCATCGGCGATGCTCGCTTGTCCGGCAGAGTCGACCAGGGCGAAATCGCCGGGCGTCTGCTCTCCATCACCGGCGAGGATACGCTGACGATTGATCGCAAGCACCGCGAGCCGTGGATTGGTTCGTTGCCGACGCGTATCGTCATTTGCTCGAATGAGCTGCCGCGACTCCACGATGCATCTGGCGCGCTCTCGTCGCGATTCCTGGTCCTGCAGATGGAGCAATCCTTCTATGGCAAGGAGGATCGCGGCCTTGGTGAGCGCATTGAAGCCGAGCTTCCAGGTATCCTGAACTGGGCGCTGGCCGGATGGGACGCGCTGCAGCGGGAGGGGCGGTTCCCATCGCCACAGTCGAGCATGGATGCGCTGGACGAGCTTGAAGGGCTGAGCAGCCCGGTGAAGGCCTTTATCGATGATGTTTGCGAGGTCAACGCCTCGGCCGCAATTGACTGCACGGAGCTCTACGACGAGTGGCGCGGATGGTGCGAAACCCAAGGGCGCGACCATCCCGGAAATCTTCAAACATTTGGCCGCGACCTGCGGGCAGCGGCCGCTGGCGTGAAGACGCAGCAATACCGTGTCGGGGATGGTTCGCGCTCGCGCCGCTTTATTGGGATTGGTCTTCGCAGCCCGATCTAGCATCAACAGTTTCAATGCATAAAGCCCCGCGAGCCATCGGTTCCGGGGCTTTGCTGTCACGCGGTCGAATTCGAGGATCATGCACCAGGACTTTTGCTGCAAGGTCGCCTTGCTGACCGAGGCAACCCCGTCACGCGACGTGTCACGCTGTCTGTCACGCATACTTTTCAGCTATCGCGTGACGCCGAAACCCTTATGCAGCAAGGCTTTGGCGGGGTGTCACGCGGTGTCACGCGATGTTTTCTAGAAAATCAAGATCTCAGAAAAATAGATGAAAAGACAGGAGGCAAGACACAAATAATGTGCTCTATAAATCTATGGAGCCACAATGGAGAACATCGCGTGACATGCGTGACATGCGTGACATGCGTGACAGGGGGCGGGCCGGGCAGGTGGGGAAGGAGCGGTCGCCCCGCATCTTGAGCTCTACGTGCGCGCGTGCGTGAGGCAGCCCCCCCTGGAGCGCCATGGCGGCTGGTGATTCGTGGCGCGGACTGCAGTGTGCCGGCCTTTAGCGCGCCTCGAACTGTTGGCGTACCTTGCGAGCCTCATCGTGCAGGATTTTCTGTTTTGCCAGTTCCTGCTGGTAAACGCCGTGGATCTTGCCGTACTCGGTTTTCGATCGTTCCCCCGCAGTTGCCAGCAGCTCTGTTGCCTTTGGAACTTCGGCGCAAAGCCGATTGAAGGCGGTGGTGTCGAGTCGCGATGGCGGCGGATTTCCGCAAGCTGTCTGGGCGGCAGCAAGTTGCGATTCGAGATTTTTCCAGCCCCGCATGGACGCTTCATACCCCCGCTGTACTTCGATCTGAGGATGTTCCATCTGGTCAATGGTGGTGTGCATCATGGAAGCATCAAGCTGCGACCTGCGGCCCATGGCTTCGCCGCTGCGGCCGGGCGTTGCCTTGATGTTGGCGAGAATGCTTTCAAGCTTTGACGTCGCGCCTTCGTACCTCGCGGGGTTTGCGGTAAAGCGGCGATAGGAATAGCTTCCATCCTCTGCATAGGCAACCGTTGTCGTTAGCACGCGCCGCAGCATCTCAACTTGCTGCTGCAGGGCTTGTACGTTTTTCTCGTGGTCACGTTGAGCATCGGCTGCGGCGATTGCCCGCCGCGCTTCTCGCTGAAGCCTCTCTACGGCCCTGGCTTCATCATCCTCGGTGCCCGGCCGAAGGCTTGCGCGTAGCCCCCCAGCGCCGGTAATCTGAATCCCACCTGGTATGCGCCTCCCCGAGATCGCGCTGTCTCCACCCTGCATCCATCCGGCCTCAAGTTTCCCGACGAACTGCTCATTGTGGGTCGCCCCGCTTACGGGCACATCCAGCGTACTGAGCTTGTGGTCGCGGCCAATGGAAACTTGCTTGAAGCGGCCAACGATGCGTCCATCAGGCGATTCCACGAGTTGGAGGTAGAAGCTCGCGCTGTCGCTGCTGGCGACGTATATCCCTGACAAGTTGGCTGCCCAGGCCGGCGCGGCATGCAAAAGCACGGCTGCCGGCAGCGCCAAGGCGCAGTTGGTTTTGAAGAACGCCATGCCCGCCACTCCACCATCCTTTGTTTTCCCAGGCCAGAAAATATAGGGTATTGCAACTACTGTGGGTGAGGGCCTTTACCTCCCTGATGGCCACCCAAATTCCCCCGTCTATGGCCACCTCAAACTCCCCCACCTGAACTGATCGGGGATAGAGGTTAAACGCCGGCGTCGTCGGCACCTGTTGGCAGGACATTGATCCGGTCTTCCTCGAGGGAAGGCCAAGGAGTGAATGTCTTGAAGTCCAACCAACGCGCCACCATAGAGACACTGCTGGAGCGCAACACATCGCAACGCGAGATCGCCCGCATCACGGGCATCGACCGCAAGACGGTCAGGAGCTACCACCAGCGCTGGCTGGAGCAACTGCAGTCAATTTCCCCCGGGGTGGCCACCGGCTCGGCCCAGCAAATTCCCCCACCCTGGCCACCGGCTCCTGTGCCGGTGGCCACCTCCCTGTGCGAACCCTGGCGCGAGTTCATCGAAGCCCAGCTGCGGCTCAAACGCAACGCCACGGCCATCTACCAGGACCTGGTCGACCAGCACGGCTTTGCCGGGCAGTACAACTCCGTCAAACGGTTCTGTGCAAAGCTGCGCCACAAGGAGCCCGAGCAGTTTGATCGCCTGTCCTTCCTGCCTGGGGAGGAGATGCAGGTGGACTACGGCGAGGGCGCGCCCACCCGCGTGCCCGGCAGCGACCGGTATCGCAAACCCCGTCTGTTCGTGGCCACGCTGCGCTACTCCCGTGCCAGTTTCCGGTGCGTGGTCTGGAAGTCCAGCCACCAGGTCTGGGCCGAGCTGCACGAGCAGGCCTTTCGCCACTTTGGAGGCTGCCCGCAGTACGTGGTGCTGGACAATCTCAAGGAGGGCGTCATCAAACCCGACCTGTACGAGCCCGAGCTCAACAAGGTCTACGCCGCCACCCTGGTGCACTACGACGTGGTGGCCGACCCGGCGCGGGTACGGGACCCCAACCGCAAGGGCACGGTCGAGCATGCCATTGGCCACACGCAGGCCACGGCTTTGAAGGGCCGGCGCTTTGAGTCCATCGAGGCCCAGAACGAGTTCCTGGCGCACTGGGAGAAGAACTGGGCGGCCAAGCGCATCCACGGCACCGAGCGGCGTCAGGTACAAGCCATGTTCGAGGAGGAGAGGTCTCACCTCAAGCCCCTGCCGCTGCTGGGCATGCAGTATTTCGACGAGGCGGTGCGTACCGTCTGTGACGACAGCTGCGTGCGGGTGGATCACAGCAGCTACGCCGCGCGACCGGCGAGCATCGGCTCCAAGGTGTTGGTGCGCATCTACGCCCAGCGCATCGAGATCCGTGACATCAACACCGCGGCCTTGCTGCGCACCCACGCCAAGGCCGAGCGCCCCGGCACGGTGGTGCTGCCCATGGACGAGCGGGTGTTCAATCCTTCGCGCGAGACCCGTCTGATCCTGCGACAGGCCAGCGAGATCGGTGAGCACGCCAGCCGGCTGTGCCAGTTGCTCTTTGCCATCGAGGGCCGAGTGGGCCAGCGCAAGCTCTGGGGCATCGTCAGTCTGGCCAGGCGTTACCCGGCACACTGCATCAATGCGGCCTGCGCGCAGGCCCTGGAGCAAGGGATCTACAGCTACAAGCGCGTGCTGGCTCTGACTCAAACCATCTTTGCCCAGGCACTGGCGACCATCGAGACCGCCTCCAGCGGTGCGCCTGCCAGTGATTCCCACACGCTGACCCAGCAGCATGAGCTCATCCGCGACGCCGATGAGTACGCCGATCTGTTCGCGCACGCGGCCGCCGTCACAGCGACCACCGCCACCGGCAGCACCACTGCAACCACCACCGAGCAAGGGGGCCGGGCATGAACATGATCGAGATCGAACGCGCCCTGCGCGAGCTGCGCCTGTCCGGCATCGCCGAGACCCTGTCGACCCGCGTGATGCAGGCCCAGGCCGCCCAGCAGCCCTTCCTGGAGACCTTCGCCGCCATGCTCCAGGACGAGCTGGACCGGCGCCGCTCGCGCCTGACCGAGCGCCGCTTCAAGCGCTCGGGCCTGGATGAACGGCTCTCTCTGGCGGACTTCGACTGGCGTTTCAATCCCAAGCTGCCGCGCAGTGCCTGCTTCGATTTGCACACGCTGAAGTTCATCGGCGAGGGCGCCAACGCGTTGATCATCGGCAAGCCCGGCACCGGCAAGAGCCATGTGGCCAAGGCCGTGGCCTACCAGGCGACCTTGCAGGGCTATGACGTCCGTTACCTGGAAGCCGATACCGAGTTTGCCCGTTACGCGTTGGCCAGCACCGCAGAGCGCACCGAGCTGCTCAAGGACTGGGTCGCACCGGACTTGCTCATCCTCGATGACCTGTTCCTGGCCAGGCGCATCAGCGAGCACGCCGCCGAAGTCCTGCAGGCCATCGTGCACCAGCGCTACAAGCTGCGCCGAGCCATCGTCATCACTTCCAACCGCGTGGTGCAGGACTGGGGCAAATACCTGGGCGACGCCACCATGGCCAGCACCATTCTGGATCGCCTCATGCACCGCTGCGCGATGCTGGAGTTCGAGGGCAAGAGCTACCGCCTCAAAGAGGCCGCCGCTCGCATCGCCATCACCCCCGAGTCGTCATAATCTGACCGGTCCTGCCTGGGGGAATTTGGGGTGGCCAAGGGTGGGGGAATTTGACCTGGCCATCGGGGCCGGGAAAGCTGAACTGCGACAGCCGCTGCACAGCCGCATCGGACAGCAGCTTGGGCTCCACGCCCAGCTGCTGCGCGCTGACCTGCAGGAAGTGGTGAGCCAGCATGGGGATGTCGTCGCGGCGCTCGCGCAACGGCGGCAGCCGCAGTCGGATCACGTTCAGGCGGTGGAAGAGGTCTTCGCGGAAGGCGCCGTTCTTCACGCGCTCTTCCAGGTTCTGGTGGGTGGCGGCGATCACGCGCACATGCGACTTGACCGGCACATGGCCGCCCACGCGGTAGAAATGCCCATCCGACAGCACGCGCAGCAGGCGCGTCTGCAGATCGAAGGGCATGTCGCCGATTTCGTCGAGGAACAGCGTGCCGCCCTCGGCCTGCTCGAAGCGGCCGCGCCGCTGCGTCTGTGCACCGGTGAAGGCGCCGCGCTCGTGACCGAATAGTTCGGATTCGAGCAGATCCTTCGGGATCGCCGCGGTGTTGATGGCCACGAAGGGGCCGCCCGACACCGGCGAATGCTTGTGCAGCGCGCGCGCCACCAGTTCCTTGCCGGTGCCCGATTCGCCGGTGACCAGCACGGTGACGGCGCTCTGGCTCAGGCGGCCGATGGCGCGGAACACGTCCTGCATCGCGGGCGCCTGGCCCAGCATCTCGGCGCCACTGCCCAGGCGCGGCGAGGCCTGCACCTGGGTCTGGCTTTCCTGTACCGCGCGCTGGATGAGCTCCACCGCCTTGGGCACGTCGAATGGCTTGGGCAGGTATTCGAATGCGCCGCGCTGGAAGGCGGAGACAGCGCTGTCCAAATCGGAAAACGCAGTCATGATGATGACCGGAAGGTGCGGATG
>JAKOTN010000042.1 GCA_029776255.1 Pseudomonadota bacterium | reverse complement strand
CCAGAGTTATGGCCGCGCACATTGAATACTTGAACCTGGCCGGAACGGTGCGCAGCTCGAACGCGATTCCTGCGTCCACCTCCTCGGGGGCAATGTGCCGATGCTGTGGCCGGGGCTCGGGCATATCGCCGATGAACCTCTGCACCTTCACCCACTCGGGCGTTTGGCAGAGGATCGCGGGATTGCCCAGCGGCTTGCAGTGGAAGAACGGCGTGGCGTCGAGCATGGCCCAGTAGTCGCAGGGAAAGTAGCCAGCCGCGCGGTTGACCCCGATCACGAGGTCATAGCCGTCGCGGCCGGGAAACTGAGTCAGCGACGGCCCAGGGCAGAGCACCGCCGCGCGGATAGCTCTCCGGGGTTGCTTCGCTGTTGACACGCACATGCCGCCCTCGCAAAAGCAGCCCGGCGGGCGGTTGGCATCATGCGCCGCCCGCCGGGTGGTCCCAGGAAGATTCCATCAGCGCCCGCCCTTGAGGCGAACATACCCGGTCGTCGCAGCCGTGGTGGTTGCGGCGTCGGCCACGCCGGCGGTAATCGCGCCGGCCGAGGTCGCATTGTCGAACTTTCCGGACGTGTTGAAATAAAGCTGCGCGCCCTGCGTCCACGCCCCGGTTTCCTTGGGCAGCGCGAATACGCCGTCCAGATCCAGAGTGCCAGTCGCGCCGCTCGCGATATCGGTAACGGCGACTCCGACCAGCACACCAACAGCAACGGGAGTGCCGGCCGTGATCGTGGTGGTTCCAGGGTTGGTGTAGGCAAGGAACTTTCCGTCTCGCAGTTTGTTGGTCATTTCAGTTTCTCCAAGGGGGCGGCCCGCCGAAGCGGGCACGCCCGTTAGCTTCGGTCACGCGCCGGGGTTGTAGTACAACCCGCGCCAATCCAGCGCCTTAGCGGTGCAGATGTGTCTGATGAAATACTCCCGCTTGTCTGGGCTCGTGCCGTCAATCGTTTCGAGCGTCGGCGACTCGTAGCCCGCCAGGAATGCCACCTCGATCGTATCAATCATTCCGGGGTCGCAGGCCAGATACCACTTGGTAGGGGAGTTGGCGTCCAGCAGAGCGTTGTAGATTGGCGTCAACTTGCCCATCCAAATGTTCGCCACGCCGGCGTTGTTGCTGGCCGGGTTGGCGGTCGAGTTGAGCAACTCGTCAATCGTTCCGCTAAGCGCCCACGGAGCGATGATGTAGCTCGGGACCAGATTGAGCTTGACATCAGAGCTGATGCCGGTCTGGGTCGCCATCGCAGTCCGCGCCGAGTTCAGGCGGGCCACATTGGGCACGCCCTTTTCGGCCGTGGTGGTGGCGATGTTGCCGTGGGCTGACGCGAACAGCTCGACGCCGTCGCCCATCTTGGCATTTCCGGTCAGCACACCAAATGCCAGCGCATCCTCAGCACGCCGGGCAGCAATGACCATCTGCGACGGAATCCGCAGGAACGCGGAGAGGTCGTCGTTGATTATCGCTTCCCAGGTCAGCGAGAACTTCCTGCCGCGCTTGGTGAGCGTGTAGACTTCCTTCCGCTCTCCGATGGTGAATTCAGAATATTCGTCGCCCTCGCTGATGGCGGTCAGATTCGGCACCTCGCCGAAGCTCACGCGCGAAACCTGCTTGAAGTCTGGCGCAGTGCCTTTGACGCAGAACAGGGGCCACTGCGGCGTAACTTCCTGGTACTGGCGCGTGAGCGACTTGTTGAGCACGTTCGCAAGCAGGCTCGGGAAGTCGCTGGTGCCGTGCGAGGCGACCACGCTGCGGTCGAAAATCATCTGGGCGATTCGGTTGCGATGCACGCCCTCGACCGGCACGCCGTGCGCCCGGAGGAAGTCACGGCAGATTTCCACCGCGTGCTTACCGGCGAACGCCTGGGCGCGGGGGTGGGGCTTGCGTTCGACCATGTTCCCGCTGCCGTCGTCCTCGGCCAACTTCAGCCGCTCGCGGCGCATGGGTTCCAGGAGCAGGGCGTCGGCACAGGCGAGGCCGATTGTGCTGCGGTTGAGATCCTCGCCGACCTTGATCTGCAACGGCCTCTTGTTTTTGGCGAGCTTATCCAGGATGGCGTCCTTTGCGGATTGGAGAGTCGCGCCGCTCTTGATCTGAGTTTCAGCCCAGTCGAGGCCCAGACCGTACCGCTTGGCAAGGCCCAGAATGCTCAGGGCGCGGGCGGGTTTCTCCTCGTCGTCATCTTCGGTATTCTCGTCTTTCTTTTCCTTTTCCTCGCCCTCAGCCTCGGTACCATTGAACTTCTCGTCTTCCTTTTCCTTTTCCTCGTCCTCGGCACCCTTGGTCACCTCGCAGGTGCACTCGTCCTCCGGTTTTCCGCATTCGTCGCAGAGCCCGTCACCGTCCTCGTCCACGAAGGCTTTGAAGGCCTTGGCAATTTCGGCGGCCATTTCGGCCTCAATTCCCGTCAGCGAAGCCATGTAACGCAGTGCGTCAGTGTCGCTGGCGGACGCCTTGAGCCCTATGGACTCAAGATACTTTCGCAAAACTGAATTCATTGGAATCCTCCTTATGTAAAGGATTCTGGCCGGCAACATGCCGCCAACTTATTGGTTTCTTTGAGGGGTTCAGGCTCTGCGCCCGAAGCCTTCGCATCACGTCGTTGATCGCCATCACGCCGTCCACAAGCCCCAGCGATTGGGCGTAGCGGCCAACGTGGACTCGCCCGTCATTCACGGCCGCAACCTTCTCGATTGACCAGCCTCGCCCGCGCGCGACGGCATCCACAAAAGTCTCGTTGAGCTGGTTGACTTCCCTCTGGAACTCCGCAAGCTGCTCGTCTGTGACTGGCGTGCCCGGAGTGCCCGCGCCCTTGTTGTCGCCGGCTTTGACCACGTGGACCTTTACGCCCATGTTCTCAGCCGCCTTGCTGTAATCGGGGACAACCAGATACACGCCGATGCTGCCGACCATCGCGTCCACGTCGGAATAGATTTGGTCCGCCTGAGAAGCAACGTAGTACGCAGCCGAAGCGCCCATATCACTGATGTAGGCCACGACCGGCTTCTGCCTGCGGGCCTCGAAAACCGCATCGGCCAAGTCGGACACGCCCGCCACGGTCCCGCCAGGCGAATCAATGCGCAGCAGGATCGCGTTGACGGCGGAATCGGCGGCGGCCAGTCGCACTTTGCGTTCAATGGTGGGCATCGTGGCCCCGCCGAAGATCATGGTGTAGAGCGTCTGGCCCTTGACCATTACGCCCGCAATATCGATAATTGCGATGCCGTCCCGAAGAACATACTGCTCGTCGTCCGTCGGCCGCGCGGCCTGCACGGTGATTTCCGCGTTCGGCTGAAACAGCGGCGCGAAGTGCCGGGGCTCAATGGCCCAATACGTCTCGGTGCGGGCGAAGCTATGGTTCCGCATTGGTCGTCCCCTTTTCCGCAATGCCGAGCCGACGCATCTCCGCGTCCTCGTCTGCCAGCTGCTGGAACGTCTCGCGCCAGTCCTCGCCTAGCTCGTTGAGGATCGTACGCCGGGTGGTGAGCTTGTTTCGCAAGGCAATTTCGGCGGCAGAAGCCTGGTTCGCTGGATCAATCCACGGCTTGGTCTGCGGTCGCCAGTCGGCTTCTAGATACGCCTCCGCAAGCTCAGGGTCAGCCTCGAACCCGGGCGCATCGAGCAGCCCCTCCAGGATCGCGGCGGTTATGACCGCATCGCGCACCGGCTGGCAAAAAACGTCAACCATCTCCCACTGCTCGGGTTCGGTCTCGTAATCGCGTTCAATAATTCCTTGCCGCTGACCACTGTACGTGTTGCCGCTGAAGTCGCGGGAAACGGTTGGATAATCGAGCCCCGCACCGGCGGCGATCTGGTTAATCTGTGCTTTGACGAACGGATCATACAGGTCGCCCGGCCGATTGGGGTCGTGCCAGCTGATCTTCTCGCCGGGGTTCAGCCGCTGAATCATGCCCGGCTCAAACTCCATCAAAGGCGAGCCGTTGGCGTTGCTTTCGTCGTCGCCCGGTGCGACGGCCGCGCCGTATCCGCCATCACCCAGCGAGGCGTCTGCCTCGATGGCCGCGCCGAAGCAGGCTTCCATCCTGGCGGCGACCAACTGGTACTCGTCGTACAGCTGCAGGTGCCGGAGCTTTTTGAGCACCGGGGCAAGCCTGCTGTATCCGTGCGTCTGTCGCGGCCGGTCCCAGCGGGCGTAGTGGCAGACGTCCTCCGCGGGAACCCGCTCCGACTTGTACTGCCCCTTGAAGATGCCGCCGGTGTCCAGAGGATGCCCCTCGGTATAGATCCAATAGGCTACAGGTGCGCCGTATTTGTCAATTTCGATGCCGTTGCGGACCTCGTTTCCAGTAATCGGGCTCACAAATATGGTCCTATCTAGCATCTCTGGCTCGACCGCCTGGAGTACTATCCGCGGCACGCCGGGCCGCTTGCCGGTCATGCGGATGATGACCAGCCCCTCGCCCACTTGCACCTTTTCGGAGATGAGCATCGCCTGGAAGCCAACGAAGGACTTCTTCCGCTCTATGTCACAGTACTTGGCTCTGCACCACTTGGCCCAAAGCCGATCCGCTGCCTTGTTGAACTCCTCGAACGCCACGCCGGTTTTCGGGTCACGCGCGTTGGCCCGGCAGAAAATTCCGGTCCCAACCACATGACGCCGGTAGCCACTGACGATTGATGCCGCCGCCCAGTCGTCTCGCACCGCTGCGCGGGCCCGGGCATTCAGCACATCCATGTCCGCGATAATGGCGGCGTCCGCGGAGCTATTGCGGTTGGTCCAGTCGAAGGTGAGGCGGTTCTGCTCGGCGGCCCCGAAGACGCTGGCTTGGTGGCAGCGCTGCATGCGCAGGCGGTCGATTGCCCGCCGTGCCGCCCAGCGTGGCGACAGTACACTGATAGCCCGGTCTATGCGCTCGCCTATGCCCATCAAGGCCCTCGGAAGCGACCCAGCAAGACCCTCCGGCCGGAGGTTGATGCCTTGATAACGGCCTCCAGCTTCGCTTCGTGCTCAGCTAGATCCTTGAGGCTGTAATAGGTAACGGTACGACCGTTGATCGAATACGAGGCAATTCCGCCCTGAAGCAGCTTCAGGCGCGCAGCTCGTAACAGCGTGAGTTCCTCTTGCGCCTCGGTTGCCGTCATACCTCAAATATACGACACAAAGGGCGTGGGATGCGGGGAAGGTGTACCCGAACGGGTACTAAGCAAAAATAGTTGCGTTTTTGTGAGTCGCGGCCTAGGCGGGCCGGGCACGGCATGTCGCGGCCTGGAAAGGTGAGACAGCGCATTAGACCCGCTTCGGCGGGTCTTTTCATTGGATAGGCACGATGAAATACTTGAGGCTGACGACCGCCTTGAACGAACGCCCGCAACCAGGCGCATCGCAGCGCATGTACCGCACCTGCTCGCGCGTGCAGTTTCTGTGCACCTGTGCCGAATGGCAGTAGGGGCACTCGATCCGCTCAGTGCCCGCGTTGACGTGGATGTTCTGCACTTCCGCCGTGTTGATTGATTCTGCCATCATAGCCTTACTCTCAACGGGCGAACAGCCCAGGCGTCGTGCTTGGGCTTCTGTTGTATTGTAGCGGGTGGCCGGGCCGCTTTCCGCGCCACCAGCAACGGGGCCACGTGCGGCAGCCGCGAAGCCGCATAGGCGTATATCTCCCAATCTAGATCATGGTCCTGCCCAAGCTGCACCCACTCGTTCACGAGCCGGCCCTTGATTTTCTTCTCCTGCCTGGCCCACGAGGTAATGGCCTTAAGGTACTCGGGATCGGGGTCCGCGTGAATTCGCCAGCAGCGCGGTTCACCATTGGGAACAAGGATTCGTTCGTGAATATGTTCCCTCAGGCGGTTGGTGTTGACATGCCACAAACTAAACCGCCGGCCCCTGTACTGGCCCTTTTCCCGCGTCTGCTCCGACTCTTTAACGAGGAAGTCCCGGTCACTTGGCGTACCCTTGCACGGGGCACAATTCCGGCGCGTAAGGCAGTAATCGTAAACTACCTCCTCGTCCCAGCCCGAATCAATCAGGACCATACGCACCGGGAAGCCACCGTAATCGACCGCAAAGAACTCGTCGAGCAGGGCAAGGCTGCCCTGTTCCCGGTCCAGCTTGAACCGCAGCACGAGCCAGGATCGGCCCTCGGGCCCCCAGGCGCGAATGCCGCCGTAGACCCAGCGTTTCATGACGTCGGCCCCGCCAGTCAACAAAATCGTTTCCTCGGGCACCGTGCCGGCCGGCCGGTCAGTGTCAACGCAGGCGGCCAGGGCCGTCTCTGGAGGGGCCTCGCGCCGGGGCTTCCACAACCTGGCCAGCCGGCAAGT
>JAKOTN010000038.1 GCA_029776255.1 Pseudomonadota bacterium | reverse complement strand
CCATCGCTGGGCAAGCAAGACAAAGCGGGCGACTACTCTGCCATCGTGCTGGTCGCCGTATGCGACGATTTGCTTTGGATCAAGGCGGACCTGCAGCGACGATCACCGCAAAAACTGGTGGCGGACGTCATGCTGGCCTGCGCTCAGCATCAGCCTGACCTTGTCGGGTTCGAGGCGAATCAATTTCAGGAGCTGCTGATCCATGAATTTAATCGGGTGGCCGACGATCAGTTCAAAATGCGGTACCCGATTTTCCAAATCAGGAATAAGGTAAGCAAGCTCGTCAGAATCCGCAGGTTAGGGCCGTACATCACGCGGCGCGAACTGCGGATTGTCGATGATCTCTCGGGGCGGCTGCTCCTCCAGCAGCTGCAGGAGTTCCCAGTGGGACAGCACGACGACGGACCGGACGCCCTCGAAATGGCGATCCGTCTGATCCTAGAAACGTCAGGAGGCTTTTATGCAGACGAAAGAGACGGTACTTGAGCGTCTTGTTGAGTGGCTGGACCGGGACGATCCGGCATGGAGCGATTTTCTGGAAATCGGCGGTCCCCTCTGGCCGCCATACAAGACGGAAAGCGAGCTTGCCCGAATACGGGATGAGTCACGGTGGTTTGCGACCCATCATCCGTTCGCACTCTCGGCACTTGAGAACCGGGTGAGTTATGTTGTGGGAACCGGCCATCGCTACACGGTCCGTCCTAAGCCAAAGGCAGACATGAGCGATGACGTGCTGGAGGCAATTGATCGGGAACTGACGGAGTTCCAGGAACTGAACCTATGGCAGCACCGCCAGATTGAGAATCAGATGCGGCTCGACCGTGACGGTGAGGTGTTTCTGAGATTCTTCGAGATCGACGGGAAGCTCGTGGTGCGCTACATCGAACCCGAGCAGGTAACGGCGCCGCCTGGCGATACGTCACTCTTCGGCGTGATCACGGATGATCAGGACGCCGAAACGGTCCTGGGTTATTGGGTGCGTTACAACGCCACGCGAATGGATTGGCAGCGTATTGACGCGAAGGACGTTCAGCATCGGAAGGTGAACGTGGATGGGACAATGCCAAGAGGCCTGCCGACGCTCTTTGCTGTGAGGGCCAATCTCCGCCGAGTGTGGAAGCTGCTTCGCAACATGACAACGGTGGCAAGTATTCAGGCGGCGGTAGCGATTGTCCGCCAACACGGGGCCGCACCCGTTGGGAGTGTCCAGCAGTATGTATCCCGCATGGCATCCGTGCCGCAGAATCCGGCGGAGCAAAGGCCCAACACCTACGAACGGTTCCCTCCGGGTGCGATCATCGATGTTGCTCCGGGGGTGGAGGTGAAATTCCCTGCCGAGGGAATCAACGTCGCCAACTATGTGGCGGCGATCCAAGCAGAGTTGCGAGCGATCGCCGCTAGGCTAGCGATGCCAGAGTACATGCTCTCCGGCGACGCGTCGAACGCCAACTATTCGTCGACACTCGTGGCTGAAGGCCACGCGGTGAAAATGTTCGAGCGGCTCCAGTCGCAGATGATCTGGTGGGACGCGCAGGTTCTCACGCGGGCGCTGGAAGTCGCGGAACGCGCCGGACGTTTGCCGGATGGAGTCTCAAAGCAGATTGTCATCGACGCCGAAGCCCCGACGGTCATGACCCGCGACCGCCTCCAGGAGGCGCAAGCCGATCAAATTCTGCTAACGATGGGCGTCGTCTCGCCTCAGACAGTGGCAGCACGCCACGGCTTTGATTACAACCAGGAACGCGATCTGATGAATTTCGCAGACTGATATGCCTGTTGTCAACTCGGACAGAATTGCCGCCATGCTGACAGCCCGGTTCCACCAGCGGAAGGTAGCCGTGGTGCGCGACAGCATCGCCCTGGGGCGTGAGATTCGGCGTCTTGTCGCCAGTCTAGCCAGACAAGCGACTGAGGCGGCCAGCAGCGTGCGGGGATTCAATCTCCGCGAACTCAACAATCGCCTTGACGTTATGGTCTCGCGCGCTTTGGCGGACATGCGTGACAAACTCGCGGATTTCGGCAGACGAAGTTTCGAATCGGCTGTCCGCTCCCTGTTAAAGGCCATGCCGCGGGATGTTCTTGTCGCCATAGTTCAACCGAGGCAACAACAGGAAGCCGAGGAGCCGATTGAAGTCAGGGGCCGCTGGGAACTTGAGGGGTTGCCGAGGGGTGAATTGGAAGCGGCCGTGAAGAGTATGCTGTTTGACCCGCCGAATCGAAACGAAATCGACAACTGGCTGAGGACGAGCCTTCCCGGCGGCAAGTCATGGGATGAGCGGCTGAAGGCCTGGGTAGAACAGACACGCGCTGCGTTCCTGACCCAAATTACCCAAGGGTTGGCGGCAGGGGAAACACCTGATCAGATTGAGAAACGGCTGCGACCGTTCGCTGATGGACTTGCCTACAAGAGTGAGCGCATTGCCAGAACGGAGGCCTGCCGCGTGGCGGAACGGGCCAATCTCGCAATGTGCGATGAAATCAGTGATATGATAGCCGGTCAGCAGATATTCGCGGTCATGGATGAGTGGACCCGACCGCACCATGCGGCGCGACATGGCCGCACCTACTGGAAAAAACCGGATGGGACCTATCGCGACGATCAAGGGAACCTCCTGCCGGAGCTGCCGGACGAGCCGAATTGTCGATGCATGACGATTCCGGTACTCAACATGCAGGATATTGTGGCAGAGACGCCAACATTGGCGGCGGGCGTGTATACCGCCATGGCGGCAATCCCCAAGACGCCGATTGGAGCAGGTTATGAAGACTGGTGGAAGACAGCCAGCGAGAAGGAACGCATGACGGCGGTGGGCGTCAATCGCTACAGAACGGTCAAGAAACTGCTGGGACGCGACCCGGAGTGGTTCGAGTTGATCGACGCCGAAGGAAAACTCTTGCCGGTCGAGGTGCTAGAGCGCGAAACACAAGAGGAACGCATGAAACGTGTTGAAGCGGTCAAAGCACAGATTCTTCAGCAGGAACTGGCCCATCTTGGGTTAACGAGGACCGGTGGGATTTTACCAGCGAGACTTCCAGGGGCGACGGGTCGTGAGGACGCGCTGCGAGCGATCGAACAACGCATTCGCGGGGAGC
>JAKOTN010000162.1 GCA_029776255.1 Pseudomonadota bacterium | reverse complement strand
CACATGTGTGCCGACCGCAGTCGCCGCCATCCCTTGCTCAGCCTCTCGATCACCTGGTGCATCAAGCACACGCCGCTCTTGGTCTTCTTGAACCGCTTGGCTGCGTTGGTCCGCAGTCGAACGCTCGCGAAGATCGACTCGATCGGGTTGGTCGTTCGCAGGTGGATCCAGTGGGCCTCCGGGAACTGATAGAATGTCAGGCAACGATCCACGTCGTCCGCCAGGCAATCCGCCGCCCGGTCGTAACCGGCCTCTCGCAGATCGTGCACCACCGCCGCGTGCAGTCGCCGGGCCGCCTGCTCGCTGTCGGCCTGCCAGATGGCCCGCACTCGTGGTACCCATGCCGGACGCTCCTTCACCGGCAGCTTGTCGATAACGTTCACCGTCTTATGATTCGTGCACCGTTGCTGGGCCGAGTTGCGGCTCTGCTCGTTCACCGCCGCCCAAAGCCCCAACGCGCCGTCCGCGATCCAGCAGGCCGGTTCATTCAGCCCACGTTTGCGACAGTCCCGAATCAGGTCGCTCCAGCTCTCGGTGGTCTCGCGATAACCTTCCCGCAGCGCGATCAGGTGCTTGACGCCCGCCGTATCCGCACCGATCAGCACCATCAGACACGCCTTCTCCGTGCCCAGGCCGGCCTTCAGGTAGATGCCGTCCGCCCAGATGTATACGAACCGCTGGCCGCTCAAATTCTTGCGGTCGAAGGCCTCGTACTGCTCCTTGAACTGCTTGGTCAGCCGACTGATCGTACTGGGCGACAGTGGGGCATCCTGGCCGACGAGCAGCCGCAAGGCCGGCTCGAAATCCCGCGTGGCCAAGCCCTCCACGAACAGATTCATGAAGGTCTCATCAATGGTGTCGCTCCGACGCTGGTACTTGCGGACGATCTTGCTCTCGAACGGCTCCTGGCCTGCCGGGACCCCCCGTACCCGCGGGACTGCCACATCGATCGTTCCCGACCCCAAGGTCAGCTTGCGCGGCGTGCTGCCGTTGCGGTAGCCTCGATACACTTCCGTCCGTTCATACCGGCCCCGGCCCAAATACGCGTCGACCTCTTCGCTCAAGGCTTGGCACAACATTCGGCGAGCTCCCTCGCGAGCCAGCGCTTCCAGTTGATCCTCAACCACCTCCCGGGCTTCGCCTTGCCTGTTATCCTTGACCTTGCTCGCACGTTCTGCTGTACTAGCCATCAGGGCTCCTCCTTTCAAAGTGCTTTTCGCAACAACACTTATGGAGGATGCCCCTCGTTTTTTCAATTTACACAGGTTTCGATACTATCTC
>JAKOTN010000076.1 GCA_029776255.1 Pseudomonadota bacterium | reverse complement strand
ATCAGCATTTTATTCTACAGAAACTTCTCTACCAGATACCACTACAATGACTCGAGTATTTAAAGGTAATATTACATTTAATAGTAGTGGCTGGCATAAAATAGCTCTACAGACGCCTTTCAATTATTCTGGTAATAATCATCTACAAATAACTTATATCAATAATAGTGGTGATTATGAATATAGTTATCCATCATTTATGACTACTAACACTACTGCAGCACGTGGTTTATATAATTATGCTATTAGTTTTCCCACTACGGGAGGTACATTAGCAACATATGTTCCTAATATGAGACTATCTATTCAGGGATGTGGAAGTGGCTTAGTGGCAGATACAGTCTTTGTAGTGGACTCTACAGAGTATGAGCTAGCTATAGATGATGTGATTTTCCCAGACAATAGTAGTTGTGTAACGCCTAATACAAATATAAGTATTAGACTTAGAAATGATGGTTATGAAGATATACCAGCTGGAGTGGATCTCACTTGTATAGTAAATGGTACAACTCTTACTGGCACAACTACTGAACCTATTTTAGCAGATAGTACCTTAGATTACACATTCACTACACCTATAAACATTAATTTTGTAGAAGAAGGAGCTATATTAGACTTCAAAGTATATCATAGCGCCCCACAATATAGTCTGACAGTGTTTAATGATACCTTGATTAAATCAATAAATGTTAGATATCAACCAGAAGCACCAGTGGCACATAGTTGCATTACATTGGCGGGATTGCCAGCATTATTGTATGTAGATCCACAGCCACCGGCATCTCATCTTTGGTTTTCAGATTCATTAGCTAATAGTTTATTACATATAGGTGATACATTTATGACGCCTCCGCTTTATGATACAACAGTATATTATGTATCTGCTGTATCTGGTAAAAATCAAATAATAGTAGGAGATATGAATAGCTCTACCACTACTTATTATATACCATTTTATGGTTATTATAATTATGGATATTCCAGTATGATCTATCTATCTAGTGAAATAGGTCAAGGTGGGTTGATAGACACAATATCTTTTTATGTAGCAAATGCACCTACTAACTATCTAATGATGGACCAAAGAATATATATAAAAGAAAGAACTGAACCTGCATTCCTTTCTACAGAAACATCTTTACCAGATACTACTACTATGACTAGAGTATTTAAAGGTAATATAACATTTAATGGTAGTGGCTGGCATAAGATACCTCTACAAACACCATTTTATTATTCTGGTAATAATCATTTACAAATAACTTATATTAATAATGATGGTAGTTATGTAAGTGGTTTCCCATATTTTAAAACAACTACTGTAAGTGATAATAGAGGTTTATATAAACATCAAGATGCTTCACTGCCAACGACAGACGGTACATTAGTGACATTCGTACCAAATATTAAAATATCCAAAACTGGATGTAAAAGCGATATGGTAGTAGACACAGCATATGTATTGCCATCAGCTCAATATGAGCTTGCTATAGAAGAAATAGTATCACCAACTGAGGATGGGTGTGCAGAGTCGAGTACAAATATTACAATTAAATTACATAATTATGGCTATGATCAGTTACCACCTGATATTGAGCTCACATGCATTATTAATAATACAGATACAATAACAGAATCTATCCATGATGATATCTTACCTGATGAAGACTATTATTTTACATTTACTAATCCAATAAATATTACTTATGTAAATGGAGTTGCTAATCTAAACTTAAAAATTTATCATAATGGTGCTCCTACTTATAGTCCAGTTATATTTAATGATACAATAGAGAAAAACATTAGACTTTTTGAAAGAGCAGCAAATCCTATAGTAGCCTCATCTACAATAGATTTCGGAGATATAGATACTTTAGTTGCAAGTTCTCCAAGTGGATTACCAGTATATTGGTATTCAGATCCTTATGGTTCTAATTTATTAAATGTAGGAGATACATTGATAACGCCACATTTATTAGATACTGCTATCTATTATCTATCTGCTGGTTCCTATCTTAATAGTGGAAGTAATTATAAAATAGTAGGAGATATGACTAGCACGGCTACAACATATTATATGCCATTCTATGGGTATTATAAATATTCATTTTCGAGTATGATATATCTGGCAAATGAGATAG
>JAKOTN010000074.1 GCA_029776255.1 Pseudomonadota bacterium | reverse complement strand
AAAAGCTGTAATTTCTGCTATTTTGTTTTTATATTTTGCGATTTCAATTCCTTATGGTGCGATTAAAAGAATTTGGCAAACTCTTTAATTACATAATCCTGTTTCATTTCAATTCCTTATGGTGCGATTAAAAGAATAATATGTATATAACTTTTTTCATATAAATATTTTATTTCAATTCCTTATGGTGCGATTAAAAGTAGCTACAGTTTGATTAGTAATGTTATTAGCTATTTGGATTTCAATTCCTTATGGTGCGATTAAAAGTCTTGCATTTTTAGATAATAGGCAGGAACTTTGGGTATTTCAATTCCTTATGGTGCGATTAAAAGAAAGATATAAACGGTTATTTAATAACAAATGAGGAGATTTCAATTCCTTATGGTGCGATTAAAAGAAAAACCGTAAAATTTAGTATCATTTAGTATCATTATTTCAATTCCTTATGGTGCGATTAAAAGTTTTTTATAGGGATAGAGATGATAGAGGTAGGTTTCATTTCAATTCCTTATGGTGCGATTAAAAGAGACATTGTGCTCAAAGCCACGCAGATACTGGCAGAAATTTCAATTCCTTATGGTGCGATTAAAAGAAGATTTCATAAGACCACCAGCATCAGACCAAATTACATTTCAATTCCTTATGGTGCGATTAAAAGATTGAGAAAGAAGTTAATGACGATATTTATTTTACAATTTCAATTCCTTATGGTGCGATTAAAAGTCATTCTATTTTGAGGATTCAATGCACAAACACAGATTTCAATTCCTTATGGTGCGATTAAAAGCTCATCGCTGTCATCCTCCTTTCTATCTATAGTTTTATTTCAATTCCTTATGGTGCGATTAAAAGCTTTTACATACTGTAACCTACTACCAGATTAGCTTATTTCAATTCCTTATGGTGCGATTAAAAGCAACGGTTTCTGAATTTCAGTAATTATATCACCTAAATTTCAATTCCTTATGGTGCGATTAAAAGTTGATTACCTTCTACTTTATTACACCTGTAAATTATAATTTCAATTCCTTATGGTGCGATTAAAAGAAGTAGCTTCACGTACTTCAGTATACCAATTTTTTACATTTCAATTCCTTATGGTGCGATTAAAAGCCTTCTAAAAACCAAGCGCAAGTTCTTGTATCTCTATTTCAATTCCTTATGGTGCGATTAAAAGTCCCATTCGCTCCCCCAATGCGCATTGTCTTTTATAAATTTCAATTCCTTATGGTGCGATTAAAAGTGGCTGAACAGATTTACGAGAATATAACAAGAAAAATTACATTTCAATTCCTTATGGTGCGATTAAAAGAAAAAGTTGTAACATCTGTAACAATCCAGTCCCAGATATTTCAATTCCTTATGGTGCGATTAAAAGTATTTTTCTGTATTCAAAAACTAATTCATATACCTTATTTCAATTCCTTATGGTGCGATTAAAAGCCTATTGCATAACATAAATCTTCAAACCTATCCCCATTTCAATTCCTTATGGTGCGATTAAAAGCATTTTCCGCCTAAATCTTTTGCTCTTTTTACGAACTCATTTCAATTCCTTATGGTGCGATTAAAAGTTACAGGCGATTCCTACTACTCCACTACCTGCGAAATTTCAATTCCTTATGGTGCGATTAAAAGTGGCGGTATGCTACGATGGGAGGGAAAAGTTTATCCCATTTCAATTCCTTATGGTGCGATTAAAAGCATTACCATATAATTTCAATGCAGCAATTATAGCCGTATTTCAATTCCTTATGGTGCGATTAAAAGCCTTGTAAATATTACACTCGAAGTGCACATTTCGAAATTTCAATTCCTTATGGTGCGATTAAAAGAAAAATCCGCTGAAACGTTGTCTGTATCTATCATCAAATTTCAATTCCTTATGGTGCGATTAAAAGATGAAAAAACAAAAAAAGACCGCATTTTTTTGGAAAATTTCAATTCCTTATGGTGCGATTAAAAGGAGGTGGCATGTTGAGATGGGGAGACAAAGTCTATCCCATTTCAATTCCTTATGGTGCGATTAAAAGCTTTTGCTCCTCTGTAAAACCTCTTATAATCTTAACATTTCAATTCCTTATGGTGCGATTAAAAGTCGCCGCAAATATTTGCTTGATTGTCTAAAAAACATATTTCAATTCCTTATGGTGCGATTAAAAGAAGCAGAGCGGATACACTGGCAGTGCAGCTAAATTCATTTCAATTCCTTATGGTGCGATTAAAAGTTTTCCTGGTGTAGTGTCTTTTGCTGCACTAATGCATTTCAATTCCTTATGGTGCGATTAAAAGGCACTATGAGCTCCGATGCAGTTTGCTTCAAGTGATTTCAATTCCTTATGGTGCGATTAAAAGCTAACATATTAAAAGCCCCGCTGGTGGCGTCCACCATTTCAATTCCTTATGGTGCGATTAAAAGGGTATAAGATATGCAAGTCCGAAATTGTTACTAATATTTCAATTCCTTATGGTGCGATTAAAAGTAGCTCCAACCCCATCCTTTTTTTAGTTACAGATATATTTCAATTCCTTATGGTGCGATTAAAAGAATAACTACTTTTTATTATTTAACATAATTTAACCTGATTTCAATTCCTTATGGTGCGATTAAAAGGCTCCGATAAAGATATTTTGCAAGTGTTTACAGATGATTTCAATTCCTTATGGTGCGATTAAAAGAGATTATGAAGATTATGAAGATGAAGAATATGCAATATTTCAATTCCTTATGGTGCGATTAAAAGGGTTTTTTTATAACTTTCAAAATCTTATGTATATCCATTTCAATTCCTTATGGTGCGATTAAAAGGAATTCACAGCAGAAGAAGAAAAAGAAATCGAAAAAATTTCAATTCCTTATGGTGCGATTAAAAG
>JAKOTN010000132.1 GCA_029776255.1 Pseudomonadota bacterium | reverse complement strand
AGTTTTCTTACCTTTTGTATTTCATTGTATATGTCTTCAAGTTCCTTATAAGATATCTTGTAAACATCAATAACCTTTTGTACCATTGGTGTCTTACTTAATATCTTTGATCTTCTATTTTCCATTTTACTACCCCCTTCAGTTTGTTTTTTTTGTTTACAATTAAATTATATACTAATTATTCATATAAATCAAGTAACATAAACAAGAGATTACAAGAGAAAACATACAATAAATTACTGTAATCTGTTTTATTCGAGAATAATCAACATTTTAGAATTTATAAAAAAATAGTAGGAGATTATGTTCTCCTACTACAAATATAATTCATTTTTGGTGGAGGTGGTGGGAATCGAACCCACGTCCGAATGTACTATAATACAGGTTTTTACAACAATAGTCAATGTTTTAGTTTCAGTACAACAACTTCCATTGACAGAATTTGTTGTACCTATTTCCGTTTTGTTTCGTATTTTGTCCACGGAAAAACAGACAAAATATATAGTTCGATTTGGTCAGAGAAACATAAAGACTCGAACAATCTCTATGTTTCTCACTACTCATTATGCGAGTAGTTAGTATTCGTAGTTATATTCGTTGTCGTTTATTTGTTGTAGTATTTTTTTACAGAAAATACCACAAAAAACTGTGTTGAACCTGTATTATTAGATACACCCGTCGAAACCATACACCCCCAAATTTTAACTTCATTATTATTATAACATAAGATTTTAATCTTGTCAATATGTTTTTTTCTTAAACTCTCAAATCTATTATACCACAAAAAATTAATTTTGTCAATATATCAATCAATAAAATATTTTTGGATGTTTCTTTTCTTTGTCATCATTTTATGGAAAATAATTATTCAGTACTTAACTAATGTTTTTAATCTTATTCAAAACTTCTGTATTAATTTCAGATTGTTATTGTATAGTATCATACGAATTTAATCGAATATTATCTGTTAATTATTTTTATTATTATTCTAAAATTAATTAATTATATTTATTTACCTTCTAAGTCATATTATTATTATACCACAACTATTAGAAAAATTAAAGTAACAGTTAAATGAATGTATTGATAAATATTAGATATAATCTATTTAAATTAATGTAAATACTTTTGTTAAGAAACTGTTATTCTATGTCTTAACATATCAAAAAATATTGGTTATTGACTTTTTATAACGTTTAAAATGTTACTACTTCATCATTGTATTTATTAATATAGTTATCAGTAATATATACAGATGTTTGGTTAGTTTTAATATGTTCTACTTAGTTTTAAATCCATGAGTAATTCATATTTTATTAATTTCTCAATTGAAAATAAATATCTGTTAATAATTGTTCTTTATATTTTGTTATATTTTCTTCATAGTAACTATTATTAATTTGTAATAAATATAAATCTGAATACAATGTTTACAATTGTTTATATATATTCTAATAATTTGATTAAAATAAAATTCTCTAATTATTTGAATCATTGATATTAACAATATAAATATTATTAAAATATTCATATTCTTAAAAAGATTATTAAAATCCATAATATTAGACTTAGTAAAATAGTAAATTTGTTTATTCTGATTATTAATTCTACTATTGTGATATAAAAATCGGATTATTTAATATATTTAATTTAACATTATCTTATTATTATATAAAATCATTTGTAATTTATGTTAATTGTTTATTATTATAATAATTAGATTATTAAACATTCAACAACGATAATACAGTAAAAAATAATATAAACTATATTACAATTTGAAGTTAATAATATCGAAATTGAATAAAAAGAAGATATTTTTTGTTTTAGATGATATGTTGTTCAGTTTTTTGTTTTTTCTGAAATTTAAATAATAAATTTTTCTTCATTTAAATCACCTGTTTTCACAAGACTAACATCACTTGTCAGTCTGAATGTTTCCACTTTGAAACATTGTGAATAAAACTTCGTCAGGAATCTAATACTTTTAATATTATTTTGTATATTACTTTAATATCTTTTTACTATATTTTTAATCATTTTATATTATTTTTACAAGTTCTGAATTAAATTATCCTTATTACGAAGTATCATCACCATTAAGTAATTTATCAATTTATTCGTAATGTGTATGTTACGGTTTATATAATTTTTATTACATTATTGAAACATATTAATCTTAAACTTAGACAATTTGTTACTCAATTGGTATTTCATCACCTTTCAAACCTAATGGATATCCTGAACCGTCAAGTCTTTCATGATGAAAAAGTTAAACTGTTGTATACGGATGTACAAAACCAACAGAATATAGTATTTCAAATCCTTACTGTTAATGATATTTTATCATATTTTATTCTGTTGAATCACGTTAAAATTTTTCACGACTAAATAAAATTTTTGAAGGAACTTAAACTTTACCAATATCATGTAACATTTATTACTTTCTTATTTCATTTTATTATTGTCTGTTTATCCCTAATTATAGTTATATATAATATGAAACTTGTTATGTTTATACAATATGTTAGAATTAAAACTATTCTTAAAACTATTATAGTTGTAGTAATTTAATAAAAAGAATATCAATTTTTTGATTTCCCATATACAAATCATGGTAGAATTGTTTATCTACCTTTTTTATATCAACGTTTTTTAATATGTTTGGTATATTTTTGTTATCAATTTCATTCCATCTTTTATTTTTATCCATTTTAGTACCTCCAATTAGAATTATCTGAAACTATTGTATTTTTAAGTTCAATTATTTTATATATGAAAAATGTACTTTATCATAAAATTAACAAATAAGTAAACTTGTAAATAATTTATGTGTTTTTGATTTAAAAAAATCAACAAATCTAATATATAATATATATATTAATATATAGTTAAGATATAGTAATTAGTATATATTATACATGTATTATATATAATTATTACTAAACTTAAATACAAAATGTAAATTAATTTATTAGATTTATTAGATCTATTTAGTTAATAATTTAGTTACTACTAATTACTACTAATTAACTATTATTTACTATTTATTAATTAATTATTAGTTACTATTAGTACTACTAATTACTATTTACTACTATTAATTACTAATTACTACTATTTACTATTAATTAATAATAATAATTACTATTACTATTAATACTATTACCAATAATTACTAATACTATTAATATATATATATTACTAATCTTTTAATCTTTATATTTATATATATAATATATATTATATATAAAGCTTTATATATTTTAAATATTATAAATCAAAATTCTACAAATTTGTATAAGTTTACAAAATGTTAATTATAAATTTACGTAATATAAATATATATCTTCAAATAATATGATATTATATCTGTGTACAAAAGAGATTTGATTA
Source organism: Pseudomonadota bacterium (assembly GCA_029776255.1). GTDB lineage: Bacteria > Pseudomonadota > Gammaproteobacteria > Burkholderiales > Rhodocyclaceae > Accumulibacter. The sequence continues at coordinate 78 of JAKOTN010000132.1, read as the reverse complement.
CTTAATTATTTATTGTTACCAATATGTTTCTAAAATATTTATTTGTTAACATAAAATTTACAATAAAAACTACTTGAC
>JAKOTN010000088.1 GCA_029776255.1 Pseudomonadota bacterium | reverse complement strand
ATTGCGGTGTCGCCGGATCGGGACGATGAACCGGTGCGGGAATTCAAGACCTTCACGGCGGACCTGGAGCAATCTGCCGACTGGCTGGTGCGCTGCGGCGTGGATACCGTCGCCATGGAATCCACGGGGGTGTACTGGATACCGTTCTACGAGCTCCTGGAAGCCCGCGGTTTCAAGGTGTATCTCGTCAATGCCCGGCACGTGAAGAACGTTTCTGGCCGGAAATCGGACGTTCTCGACTGCCAGTGGCTGCAACAGTTGATGAGCTACGGCCTGCTCTCTGGTGCCTTTCGCCCAGCGGACGAGGTGTGCGCGCTACGCGCCGTTTCGCGGCAGCGAGACATGCTGCTGGCTTCCCAGGCCCGCCACATCCAGCACATGCAGAAGGCGCTGACCCAGATGAACGTGCAACTCGCCAACGTGATTTCGGACGTGGTCGGCGAGACGGGTCAGAAGATCGTGCGCGGCATCATTGCCGGCGAACGTGACGGCCAAGTCCTGGCAAAGATGAAGAATGCTCGCATTCGCGCCAGCGAGGAGGAGATCGCCAAGTCGCTCCAGGGAAACTGGCGCGAGGAGCACTTGTTTGTTCTCAAGCAAGCCATGGCGCTCTATGACGCCTACGGGACACAACTGACCGAATGTGACGCCAAACTCCAAAGCATGCTGGCAGCCCTGGTGGCCGGCGACGACGGCGAGCCGACGAAGGGCCGACAAATCGGTCGGTCGAAGAATGCGCCACGTTTCGACGTACGCCGCTACCTGTTCAAGCTGTGCGGCGTCGACCTGACCCGAATCAACGGTATCAACCCGACGACCGCGCTCAAGGTGATTTCCGAGGTTGGCCCCGACATGTCCCGCTTCAAGAGTGCGAAGCACTTCGCCTGCTGGCTGGGACTCTGCCCGGGAACAAAAATATCCGGGGGCAAGGTCCTCTCGGGGGCATCCAAGCGCACCACCAACCGCGCAGCACAAGCCTTGCGGCTGGCCGCGGCAGCGCTTCACAAAAGTCAATCGGCGCTCGGGGCTTACTTCCGACGACTCGCCGCCCGTCTGGATCGCGCGAAGGCAATTACTGCGACCGCGCACAAGCTGGCACGCCTGATCTACACCCTGCTCACCAAGGGCACGGAATACACGGACAAAGGGCAGGACTACTACGAAGAACGCTATCGCCAACGCGTCATGCATCACCTCACCAAGCGTGCCGAAAAACTCGGCATGCAACTGGTTCCCCTATCCGTCAACCCGCCTG
>JAKOTN010000083.1 GCA_029776255.1 Pseudomonadota bacterium | reverse complement strand
ATAAGGCGCCGCTTCCACAAGGCCAGACGGGAAATCCCGAGCAACCGAGCGGGTGGCTCGTGGATGCGGGTCGGCGTAGGCAAACTTGGCGGTTCTGTCGATCGCCACAAACAGGTAGCGCCTGCCCTCGTCGGTTGCACGTCCGCGATGTCGATGTGCAAGTGGCCAATCGGGTAGATCTTGAATTTCTTCCGCGGCTTCTCGCCCTCAACCGCCTGCCATCGTGAAATGCCATGCCGTTGTAGGCATCGATGCGGGGATGAGCGTGTCGAATGGGGACTGCTTGACGGCAAGGAGTAGAGGCACTCATCCAAGGGCAGGCGTGTATGGCGGCGGTTTTTGGATTGATCCCTATGTGGTATCGCTCGGCGCGCGGCCTCTGTCGTTCGCGCGCATCCGTGCAGTACCTGTTCCATGGATCATCCCTCCGTGGCTGGTTATGAATTACACCAGCACACCGTGGGATTAAACAGCCAGTGCGTCGCGGTTATCGACTCGACAATGCGTTACGCTATACGCTGGCCGACAGTCCGGTCGTCGTCGCCGACCGCCAAAACGGCGACGTGCTGCTCGGCGTGCTCGATGCAGGTCCGGGGGGCGTACCGGACGAGTTGCCGCGACTTGTCGAACGGTTTTATCGTGGCAGCGAGGCCCGCGTCGAGGGCAGCGGTCTCGGGCTGACCATCGCGCGGCGGATCGCCGAAACGCACCGCGCGCGTTTGGATGTCGAGAATCGAGCCGGTGGCGGTTTGGCGGCGTTCCTGCGCTGGCGGGGAGCGGCGCAGGTCTCCGAGACATCGCCCGGCCGGTAGCCGGGACTGCTCCCGTCCTCGATTCGCCTTATCCGCGTTTCCGTCAAACGCGCACGATGCGCACGCTGTCGGTGCTGCCGGCACGCGGACCGGCCGAACCGAAAACCAGTGCCACGAGATCGCCGTCGCGGACGATACCCGCCGCGCGCGCGGCATCGATGGCCTGGCGCAATTGCTCGTTGCGGTCGGCGTTGTCGGCGATCAGCAAGGGTTGCACGCCCCACACCAGCGACAGACCGCCAAGGACCTGGCCAGTGGTGGAGATGCCGGCGATCGGTACGCGCGGACGAAACGCCGCCACGCGATGCGCGGTTTCGCCGCTGCGCGTCGAGCACAAAATCGCCGCCACGCCGAGATCCTCGGCCGCCTCGACGGCGGCGTGAGCCACCGCCCAGGCCACCCGGTCACGATCGGGCCCCTTGGCCGCCGACGGATCGACGCGATCGCGCGGCCAACTCTCCGCCGATTCCGCGACTTCGCTCATCATGCGCACCGTTTCGTTCGGGAACAAGCCGACGGCGGTTTCTTCGGAAAGCATCAGCGCGTCGGTGCCGTCGAGCACCGCATTCGCGACATCGTTGACCTCGGCGCGCGTCGGCAAGGGCGAGCGCGTCATCGATTCCAGCATCTGGGTGGCGGTTATCACCGGTTTGCCCGCCATATTGCACAAGCGAATGATTTCCTTTTGCAACAACGGCACGCGCCGCGCCGGCATCTGGATGCCGAGGTCGCCTCGCGCGACCATGACCGCGTCGGCCGCGCCGATGATGCCGTCGAGATTGTCGATCGACGTCGCCGTTTCGATCTTGGGGACCAGCGCCGGTCGGGGGCCGCGCTTGGGAAGCATGGCGCGCACGCGTTCCACGTCGTCGGGGCCGCGGACGAAGGAAAGCCCCAGAAAATCCACCTTCGCGGCAATCGCCATCTCCAAGGCTTGCGCATCGCGAGCGGTGAATGGATCGACGTGCGCCTCCGCGCGCGGCAGGTGCATGCCCTTGCGAGAGCGTAGCGTGCCACCGCGGACGACTTCGGCGCGGACATCGTCGCCCACGGTGTCCCGCACCCGCAGCACGATGGCGCCATCGGCGAGATAGATGTCGTCGCCGGCGCGTGCCCATTGCGCGAGGTCGGGCAAGGTGGTGCCGACCTGACTGGCGTTGCCCTGACCGTCGTCGTGGCCGATCAGGCGGAACTCCTGGCCGCTGACGAGTTCAACGGCGTCGCCGGCAATCACGCCCGAGCGAATCTTCGGACCGGGCAAGTCGACCAGCACGCCGACACTGCGGCCGATCAATTGCGAGGTGTCGCGCACCCGCCGCGCGTTGGCGCTGTGCGTTTCCATGTCGGCATGCGCCGCGTTGAGCCGTACCACGTCGACCCCGGCTTCCAGCAATTGTCGCAGCGGTTCGGCGGCGGCGGTGGCGGGGCCTATCGTGGCAACGATTTTTGTACGGCGCATGGGCGACTCCTGGGGTCGTGGATGGCGATCCGCGCTGGGCAGAGCGCGGCGGGACTCGGCGCGGGCCAGGCGGCGGCAAGTCGGCGCGTAACGCTTACGGCCGGTTCGATTTTCGGCGCGGCGGAGTATATTGGGCCGCGAAGGTCGCCGTCAATGCGGCCTTCGTCGCACGCGGACAACGAAAAATCGTCTCCGCGACGGCTCGCGAGGCGGCGAACGATTCAGCCGTTGGCGTTGATGCGGTCGATCAGCGCTTGCAAGGTGGTTTCAGCCAGATCGTTGTCGACCTGGCAGGTGCCGGCCGCCTGATGACCGCCCCCGCCGAAATCGAGCATCAGCGTGCCAACGTTGGTCTTGCTGCCGCGGTCGAGAATCGACTTGCCGGTGGCGAAAACGGTGTTCTGCTTCTGCACGCCCCACAGCACATGGATGGAGATGTTGGTTTGCGGGAACAGCGCGTAGATCATGAAACGGTTGGTCGCCCAGATGGTTTCTTCGTTGCGTAGGTCGAGCACAGCGAGTTTCCGGTAGACCTTGGTGCAGCGCAATATCTGCTCCTTGGCCTTGACGGCTTGCTCGAAGTAAAGATCGACGCGCTCCTTGACGTCCGGTAGCGACAGGATTTGCTCGATGTTGTGATTGCGGCAGGCTTCGATCAGCGCCATCATCAGCGAATAATTGCTGATCCGGAATTCGCGGAAACGGCCCAGGCCGGTGCGCGCATCCATCAGATAATTGAGCAGCACCCAGCCGCTCGGGTTGAGGACTTCATCGCGGCTGAACTGGGCGGCATCGGCCTTGTCGACGGCTTCCATCATTTCGTCGGAGATTGTCGGGAAGGCCGTCTTACCGCCATAGTAACCGTAGACCACGCGGGCGGCGGAAGGCGCGCTGGCTTCGATGATCTGATTTGTCCGGTTGCCGGTATTACGCAGCGTTTCAGAAAAATGATGATCGAAGACGAGGTGCGCCGAGGCGACATAAGGCAGATTGGTGGTGATGTCCCGCGACGTGATCTCGACCCTGCCGTCCTGCATGTCCTTCGGGTGAACGAACTTGATCTCATCGATCAGATTCAGTTCGTTCAACAGCACGGCGCACACCAAGCCGTCGAAGTCGCTGCGGGTGACGAGGCGAAATTTCTCTTGGATCATCGGGGTCTCCGTTGGGCAAGTGACAAACTGCTTTAAAGTAGCAGCATAAGGTATATGGCCCCGCGGCAAAAGGGCTGATTCGGAAAGAGAGCCACGGTTCGGAAAAAAGAGCGTCGCTCATGACGGCTTGGAGCGCTGTCGGCGTCTCTTTTTCACGGTCGTGGTGCAGGCGGCTGGAGGAGGCGAGACGAAATAGTCGCTGTCGGGGCCGTGCCCATGATGCGTGGTCGGCGACCCACGGTGTCTCGATTGGCGTCGGCTCAGGCGCTTCCGAGAGCCGAGTGGCCGCGTCTTCGACGGCGAAATAGCTGCTAAACTAGAGGGCTATTGTTTTCGCGGCGCCTGATCGTTTCTTCATCGGCAATGGCGTTTAGGGTCAGCCATTTTTTCGATGTGCTCGGATGGGTCATCCACGGAAGGCTCCCGCCGCCGCAATTTTGCGATGTTTCGACCGTGCTCTCGTTGAGGAATAGCATGTCCAAAAAGCGTAGTTCTTTCCAGTGGTCGCCGCGTCGCTTCACGATGGCGCTGGAGCCTCGCCATCTCTTCGACGGGGCGGCGCCAGCAGCGCTTGCCGCCGCGGCGCAGGCCGCGGAAAAGCCGCAGCCAACGGTGGGCGATAACACCGCGAACGAGGTGATTGTCGTTGACAGCCGGGTGACGAACGGTGTGGAACTGGCCAAATCACTGGATAGCACGGCGCGCGTGCTGGTGCTAGACCAGCGGTCGGATGGCATTGCCCAGATCGCCGCCGCCCTTGAGGGCGAACACAATCTCGGCGCTATTCATATCTTGAGTCACGGTAGCGGCGACGGCTTGATACTGGGGCAAGGGTTGCTTGATCAAAACGATCTGCTGCAACAGAGCGCGTTGCTGGCGAACATTGGTGCCACACTTGGCGCCGACGGCGACATCCTGCTTTACGGTTGCGATGTCGCTGCCGACAGTCGTGCTTTCATCGACACCTTTGCCGCCTTGACACAGGCCGATGTCGCGGCGTCCCCCAATGAAACCGGCAGTGCTCGTCTGGGCGGCGACTGGCTGCTTGAAGCCAGCACCGGCACGATCGAAACCAAAGCCTTGATGTTCGAGGCTTTCGATGAGTTGTTGGCGCCGCCGAGCATCGTCGACGGTGGCGGTGGCCGCACGACGCTGGAAGACACTCCGTTATCGATTTCCGGGCTGAGCATCACCGATCCCGACGGCAGCAGCCAAACGGTCACCGTCACGGCGACGCATGGCACGGTGACGCTACACGCCGGCAGCGGCGTGACGATTACCGGTGGCGCCGACAGCAGCGCCACGGTGACCTTCACCGGTACGCTGGCCCAGGTGAACGCCGCCATCAACGGCATCAATTTCACTCCGACGGGCGATTACGCCGGCTCGGCAAGCATTTCCTTGACCACCAACGATGGCAGCACCACGGCCGGGCCGACGACGATCAACCTCACCGTTACCGCGGTCGACGATGCGCCGGTGGCGGTGGCCGATTCGATCTCCGCCACCGAGGATGGCGCGGCGGCAAGTGGCAACGTGCTGACCAACGACATCAATGTCGACGCGCCGACCGATACCCTAACCGTCATCGGCTTGCGCACGGGCACGGTTGCCGCCGGCAGCGGTACGGCTGGCAGCATCGGCAACCCGTTGGTCGGCATTTACGGCAGCCTGACGATAAACGCCAACGGCGGTTACACCTATGTGGTGGATAACGGCTTGGCGAGCGTGCAGGCGCTACGGGCGGGCCAGACCGTCAACGAGAGTTTCACCTATAGTCTGTCAGATGGTCACAGTTCGGTTGCCGGCGACATCACCGTCACCATCACCGGCACCAACGATGCGCCAACCGTTATCGGCACGCCGGCGAAGATCGTTACCGTGCCAATTCCCGAGAACGCGAGCAACGCCGAAAACCCCGGCACCACGATCGGCGATCTGCTATCCGATGTCGATCACCGCACCGTGGTCAATGACGTCGATACCGGCAGTACGCTGGGAATCGCCATTTATGGCGGCAGCACGACCAACGGCATGACCGGCACCTGGCAGTATTCTTTGGACGGTACCCACTGGCTGACGGCGGCGCCGTTCTCAACCGGCGCCGCCCTGTTGTTGCCGGCGAACGCCAAGCTACGTTTTGTCGCCGCCGACAATGCCGACGATACCAAGGAGTCTGGTGTCGCGACGATCCAGTATTACGTTTGGGATGGCAGCAACGGTGTCGCAGGCGATACCGGCGATGTCACGAGTCGTGGCAACGCCACGCCCTACAGCGCGGCCAATCTGACCGCTGATTTCGCGGTCACGTCGCGTAACGACATTCCTACCGTCACGCCGGTGGCTCTCTCGCTCAACGAAGGCAGCACGGCGACGATCGGCGCGACGCAGCTACCGGTGGTCGATGCCGACAACGATCCGGATCAGTTGATCTATCAAGTCAAGGCCCTGCCGACAAAGGGCGTTTTGCTGTTCAACGGCAAGGCGGTGGTCGTCGGCGCGCTGTTTACCCAGGACGATGTGATTTCGGGACGGTTGACCTACCGGCACACCAGCGGCGAACTAAGCGCCAACGCCAGTGACAGCGCAACCTTCACGCTACGCGACGGCGCCGGCGGCGTGGTCGACGATATCCTCCTGCCGATCAGTATCGTGGATGTGAACGCACAAATCGCCATTGTCGGGGGCACGCAAACGGTCGCTGAGCGCACTGGCAGCGAAGCGAGCGATTACAGCGTTCTCGATCTGAATCTGAGCGATGCCGACGGCGATCCGAACCGGATGACCCTGACCTTTACCAGCCTGCCCGATCCGGCGGTCGGTCGCCTGCAATACTGGAACGGCAGTGCCTATGTCGACGTCGTGCTGTCGATGTCGCTGACCCGGGCGCAGCTACTGGCCAACCCGCTACATTTCATTTCGACCGGCGCCGAGCCGACGGTCGTTCCCGGTAGCGACTTTGCCGGCCCAGCCAAGCCCACGGCCAGCTTCAACGTACAGGCCAGCGACGGTCATCAGGTGCTGACGCCGACGACGGCGACACAGACGGTGACCTTGACCATCGCGCCGCGAAACGATGCACCGGTTCCGGTGACGCACTTGTTGTCGGCGCAACAAGGCGGTGCCGCGGTGACGATAAGCGAAAGTTTTCTCAGCGCCAGCGATGTCGATAGCCCGGCCTCCGATCGCTTGTACACCATCAGCACCGTTCCCGCCCATGGCACCTTGCGGCTGAACGGTGTCATCGTTGGCGCCGGGGCGACCTTCACCCAGGCGGATCTCGCGGCGGGCCGTCTGACTTACACTCACGACGGCTCGGCGACCGACGGCAATCCGCTGACCGCCGACGACAGTTTCACCTTCTCGGTCAATGACAAGGATGGCGGCATCGCCAGCGGCACGTTGCCGATCAATATCGTCCCCGATGTTCCTGTGCCGCCGGAACCGGGAGGAACGCTGGGCGCCATCGTCGCCGAAGGTTCCTTCCGTTCGCTGACGGGAGCGCTGACCGATTCGAGCATCTACACCCTGTCCAGCGCGCCCGCGCATGGCTCGATTTATGTCAATGGCATCGTTCTTGCCATGGGCGGTAGTTTCACTCAGGCGCAGATCGACGCCGGGCAAGTGGTCTATGTCAGCGACGGTAGCGAACCCGATGCTTTCGCCTCGCCGTATCACGACTTTTTCACTGTCAGTCGCAGTGGTGGCAGCGTATCAGGCAGTTCGACCGTCGATCTGACCGTCACGCCGGTTGACGACGCGCCAACGATTACCCAGACGCAGGGAACGGTCGGCACCAATCAGGACGGCACGACGCTGCTTGAGCAAAGCCTGGTCGACGGAAGCAACAGCTTCACGCTCGCGGGCGTCGGCAACGCGGTCAAGCTGACTTTGGCCAATCTGCAATATCACGACCCGGACAGCGCGATCGGGGCCTTGGCCTACGTTCTTGAAAGCGCGCCAAGCGGAGGTCAGCTCCGTCGCTGGGATGCCAGCGGGTCGGCGTGGGTGGCGTTGGCGGCTGGCGAGCGTTTCGCCGCGCAGGATGTCGCCGACGGCAAGATCGCTTATTTTCACGATCCCGCGTCCGAATTGCGCAACGATTCGATCAGCGTCTATCTGGTCGACGGCAGCGTCGTCCAGGTTGGCGACTTGCTGATCAGCCCGCCGTCGATCAGCGAGAAGGGGACGGTCACCGTCGACGATGGCGATTCCCAATTGTCGATCGCCAAGGGCAACATTGGTCGCAGTCCGAGCCGCACGGTGAATTTCGTGATCGCCAACGTCAACGATCCGCCGGCGGCGGTCGACAGCGCGTTCTCCGTCGAGGAAGGATACAGCTCGCAGGGGTCGGGCCACGCCGACGACAACGCCGGGCGGATCAAGGTTTTGAACGCGACGATCCTGTCGTCTACCGATAGCGACAACGCCTTGTCCGGTTTTGTTTACACCATCACGGCCTTGCCGGCGCACGGGAGGATCGAAATCGACCGTGGCAGCGGTTTCGTTGCCCTGTTGCCGGGCGATCTTGGCACCGCGTCCGCGCAATTCACCTACGACATGCTCGTTGGCGGCAAGCTGCGTTACGTCCAGGACGGCAGCGAATCGACCGCTGACAGCTTCAAATGGCGTGTCAACGACAAAGCCACCGACGCGCCGGTCAACCAGGACAGCAACGAGGCGACGGTCACCATCGATATCATCCCGCACAACGACCCGCCGCTGGTGTTCAACAACACCGGTGCCAGCGTTCCGGAGGGCGGCGTGCGCCATATTGGCCCGACCATGCTCGGGTCCGAGCAAACGGGCGACACCGATATCGACAATTCGAGCCGTCAGACACAGTTCCGGATCACCTCCGCCGTTCAATACGGAACGCTGTATCTCGACAAAGGCGGTGTGATTACCGTGCTCGGCAGCGGTTCGGCGTTTACGCTTGCCGACGTCCAGGATGGCTATCTCAAATATCGTCACAACGGCTCCGAGACGCCGTCCACCGATTTCTTCGATTTCGTGATTTCGGACGGAAGCGGCTCCAGCGAGCCGCCCGGTCGTTTCGACATCACGATTCTGCCGGTGAACGACGCACCGAAATTATCCGGGCTCAATCCGCTAACCTATTTCGAGGATGACGGCCAGACGATCATCGACGCGTCGGTGTTGTTCAGCGACGCCGATCTGGCGAACGATGTCAACGGACATTACAACAGCGGCAGCACGCTGACCATTGCCTACACCTCGGGGTTCGCGGCCGGCGACCAGTTGGCGCTGAGCGGGCTCGGAGCGATCAGCGTCGTTGGTAGCGACGTGCGTTACAACGGCGTGTCGATCGGCACCATCGACGCCAGCAAAAATGGCGTTAATGGCAGCGATTTGAAGATCACGTTCAACGGCAACGCCGACGTCGCCGCGGTCAAAGCCGTGCTGGAAAACCTTACTTTTCAGAACACCGACACCGCCAACGCCTCGCAGGCGACCGCGCAAGCCACGCGCACGCTCAGCTACACCTTCGTCGATGGCGGCGGCACCGCGAGCTACACCGATGACGAGGGAACGGCGATCAACGGCGTCGACACCGTCACGGCCACAAACACGATCGTCGTCAAGCAGCGCAACGATGCGCCCCTACTGGCCGACGGCGACACCACGCTGGTGTCGATCACCGAGGACGACACCGCCGATGGGCGCAGCCTGCTGGTCTCGACCTTGCTCGGCGCCAACGTTTCCGACGTCGACAACGGCGCGCTACAAGGCATTGCCATCACCGGGTTGACCGCCGGCAATGGCACGTGGCAGTACTCGCTCGACTCGACCAACGGCAGTGACGGCACGTGGAGCACTATCGGCAGCGTTTCGGCGACCAATGCCTTGTTGTTGTCGTCGACCGCCTATGTCCGTTTCATTCCCGACGGCAAGAATGGCACGGAAGCCAATTTCACGTATCGCGCCTGGGATCAGACCAGCGGTAGCGCCGGTGGGCGTGCCAACAGCAGCCCGCAGGGCGGTACCACCGCTTTTTCGACCGAGAGCAACGTGGTCTCGTTGTCGGTGAGTTCGGTCAACGACGCACCGGTTCTCGACCCGGTGACGGTGCTCAACGTTACGCAGAACGAAGACGCCGGCCCTCCGGTCGGCGCGGTTGGCACGCTGATTTCCAGCCTGGTCGGCGGCGTGAGCGATGTCGACACCGGTTCCGTGCAGGGCGTGGCGATTACCAACGTGAATGCCAGCAATGGCGTGTGGTGGTACAGCATCGATAATGGCGCGACCTGGCTGGCCTTGGGCACGCCTAGCGCCGATGCCGCCCGCCTGTTGGCCGCCGACGCCAATACCCGCATTTATTTCGAACCGACCACTGCCAATTACAACGGCACTCAAAGCGCGCCCCTGACCCTGCGGGCGTGGGACCGCAGCGATCTGGCGGCCAACGGCAGTCTTGCCGACACGACGAACAATGGCGGCACCACGGCCTTTTCCGCCGCCACCGATTCGGTGTCGTTAACCGTCAATGCCGTAAACGACGCTCCGACCCTCAGCGTAACCACACATGTCTTCACCTACGGCACGGAAAACAACACCGTGGCGATCACTGGCATCTCAATCGACGACCCCGATCTGGCGCGCGGCGAAACACCGACCAGCACCCCGCCGATGCAGGTGCGCCTGAACGTGGGCACGAGCGGAAAATTGAACCTGACGCTCAATGGCTGCACGGTCAGCGCGGGCGCGTTGAACAGCAACGACCTGACCCTCCAGGGGACTCTCGCCCAGATCAATGCCGCCCTGGCGACGCTGAGTTATGACAGCGGCGACGATCCGACCACGTCGGATACCCTGCACATCGCGGTCAGTGACCGAGGCAACGTCGGCTCTGGCGGCGCGCTGACGGCGAACGACACCATCGCCCTGAACGGCATCGTGCCGGTCAACGACGCGCCGACCTCCTCCGGGCCGGCAAGCGTTGCGGCAACCGAGGACACGGTTTTCCATTTCACCGGCGCCAACACGCTGAGCATTGCCGATGCCGACGCCCGTAACGGCCCACTGAAAGTCACGTTATCGATCGGGCAGGGCACCTTGCTCCTGGGTACCACCACTGGCATTACCTTTTCCGCGGGCGCCAACGGCAGCGGCAGCATGGAAATCGTCGGCACGCTGGCCGAACTGAACGCGGCGCTGGCCAGCCTGAGTTACACGCCGGTCGCCGACGCCAATGCCTTGAACGTTTCCGCCAGTGCGCGCACGCTTCACTTCGACGTCAATGACCAGGGTTATGGGGAGGATGGCGCGCCGGGCACGCCCTTGTCGGCGGCGACGCGCGACATCGTCATCGACATCGCCGCGGTCAACGATACGCCCACGCTCGATGTCGATGCGGCGCCCGGCGTTCAAGTAAGCGGCGCCTTGTTCGCCGCCGAGTCGCGCGATGGCGCGACGACAACGGTCGTCACCGGGATTACCCTGTCCGACAACCGGGACATTCTCGATAGCGGTTACGGTAGCGTGCAATTGGTGGTCAGTGCCGTGCACGGCACGCTGTCGCTCGATCCGGCGAGTGGCGTCACCGTTATCGTGGCCGGCCGTTCGATCACTCTCAGCGGCACGATCACCGACATCAACGCGGCGATCGCCGCCAACAAGCTGACGTATCTGCCGGATACCCATTTCAGCGGCGCCGACACGCTGAGTTTCGTTTTCCACGATCAGGGCAACAGTGGCAGCGGCGGAGACAAAACCGCCAGCGGTTCGCTCGCCGTCACTGTCGCCGGTCTGAACGACGCGCCCGGCTTCACGGGACTCGGCGGCGGCTTGCCGGACGTCACTTTCACCGAAGACGGCGCCGCCGTGGTGCTCGATGCCAACGCGATCCTGAACGATCCCGAACTCGACGCTTTCGACAACTGGGGCGGCGCCGTGCTGACCCTGCAGCGCAGCGCGGCTATTGGGAATGCCGGTACGGCGGCGGTAGACGATATCTTCGGTGTCACCGGTAGCGGTGCCAGTGGCGTCAATTTCAATGGCGCCAATATCCGTATCGGCACCACCGTGGTCGGTACTTTCACCAACACGGGCGGAATTCTGACCATCACCTTCGCCGACGCCACCACCAGTGCTCAGGCGACACAGGTTCTGCGCGCGATCACTTATCGCAACGGCAACGATAACCCGCCGTCGCAAGTCACCATTGGCTACACGATCGACGACGGCAACACCAACACCGGTCCAACGGCACAGGGCGCCGCCAATCCGACGCTGGCGCTGATCGGCAGCGGTTCGGTCATCGTTGGTATCGACGCCAACAACGACGCGCCAGTCCTGTCCGGCGTGCCGGCCACCGCCGCCTACACCGAAGATGGGTCTCCAAGCGTCCTGGCGCCCGCCGCCGCCTTGAGCGATCCCGAACTGTCGTTTTTCGGTGGCGGGAGCGGCGATTGGGGTGGGGCGGTACTGTCGCTGACCCGTGTTGGTGGTGCCAACGTCAATGACGTTTTCGGCGTCACCGGCAGTGGCGATACCGGCGTCAACTTCAGCGGCGGCACCATTCGCATCGGTACCACCGTCGTCGGCACGTTTACCAATGGCGGCGGCACCTTGCACATTACCTTCGCCTCTGGAACGAGCACCGCCGATGTCGAGCAGGTGGCGAGCGCGATCACCTATGGCAATACGGTTCAAAGCCTTGGCGCCGGGCAGCAGGATTCCGTGCCGCTACGCTGGACCATCGATGACGGTAACGTCTTGGCACAAGGCGCTGGCGGCGCCAAACAGGTTTCCTTCGACCAAACAGTCACCGTCAACGGGGTCAATGACGCGCCGCAGCTTGGCGATACCGCGCTGACGTTGAGTGCCAACGAAGACGCGGTCGCGCCGAGCGGCGCCGTCGGCACGCTGATTTCGGCGTTGAGTGGCGGTATCAGCGATCCCGACAGCGGCAGTCTGCAAGGGGTGGCGATCACCGGCGCCGACGGCTCGCACGGAACCTGGTATTACAGCACCGACAATGGCGTGCACTGGACAGCGGTCGGGGCCGTGGCCGACGACAGCGCCCTGCTGCTGCGCGCTGGCGATCGCCTTTATTTCCAACCGGCCAACGACGTCAATGGCAGCTTCGCCGCCGGCCTTACCCTGCGTGCCTGGGATCAGACCAGCGGCAGCGCCGGCAACAAGGTCGATACGCGTGCCAACGGCGGAACCACCGCCTTCTCGACCGCCACCGACACGGTGACGCTGACCGTCAACCCGGCCAACGATGCGCCAACCCGACTGCTCGCCGGCGTTGTTCTCGGCGCCTCCCTGGAAGACGCCGCCAGTCCGAATCAGGCGACAGTCGCCAGCCTGTTCGGCGCCGCTTTTTCCGACGCGCGCGATGAACAAAGCGGTTTCGGCGGTACGGCGGCGAACAATCTCGCCGGTATCGTCGTCACGGCCAACGCGGCGACCGCCGGGCAAGGGGTCTGGCAGTATTCGGCCGATGGCAGTACCGGCTGGACGACCATCGGTACCGGTCTCACGTCCGCGAGCGGCCTGTTCTTGCCAGCGGGTTACACACTGCGCTTCGTGCCGAACGCCAATTGGAACGGCACACCCGGCAACCTGACCGCTCGCCTGGTCGATGACTCGACCGGCAGCCTGCCGGCCGCCGGCGCCAGTGTCGACGTATCGAACGACACCACGCTGTCCGGCGGGACCACGCGCTACAGCAACAGCGCCAACGCCGTGACCTTGTCGACCAGCGTCGGCGCGGTCAACGATGCGCCAACGCTGAGCGCGGCCAGCATCAACCTCGATGAGGACATTGGCAGCGCCGCCAATACCGGCTCGACCGTCAGTGCGCTGTTCGGGTCGCTTTACGGCGATGGCACCGATAACGTCAGTGGCGGTTCGTCGGCGCAAGCCTTCGCCGGTTTGGCGGTCAGCGGCAATAGCGCCGATCCGGCGACGCAGGGCCGCTGGCAGTACAACACCGGCGCCGGCTGGGTCGATGTGCCCACTAACCTGAGCACTGGCAACGCTCTGATTCTCCCAACTTCCGCCAGCCTGCGCTTCGCGCCGGTCGCCGACTACAACGGCACGCCACCGGTGTTGGCCGTGCATGCCATCGACGCGTCGGCTGGCAGCGTCGCCGCCGCGCAAAGCGGCCAGGATCTCGGCACGGTCGGCGGCGGCAGCCGTTACAGCACGGCGACGACGCTGACGGCGGTGGTCGCGGCGGTCAACGATGCGCCGACCATCGCCGGCTTTGCCGGGACGCCGGTGTTCGTCGAAAATGCCGCGACCCCGGTGCGGCTCGATCTGGACGGCAACGTCGTCGTCGCCGATGTCGAACTTGGCGGCAACTGGAACGGCGCCACGCTGACCGTGCAGCGCAGCGGTACGGCCAATTCGGCCGATATCTTCGGTTTTGTCGACGACAGCCCGGGTAACCCGGCACTCGGCGTGCAGACCAGCGGCAGCGCCATCGTCGTGGATGGCGTCGCGGTCGGCGGTTTCACGCAGGTGGGCGGCAAACTGACGATAACGTTCAACGCCAGTGCCGACGCCGCGTCGGTCGGGCGCGTCGTTGGCGCCTTGTCTTATCGCAACACCTCCGACGTTCCGCCCGCCTTTGCGCAGATCAACGTCGTGCTCAGCGACCAGAACACCGGCGGCGCGCAAGGCAGCGGTGGCGTCTTGACGGCACAATCGTCGGTAACGGTGAACATTGTTCAGATCAACGACGCGCCGACCATCGCCGGCCTCGATGCCACTCCGACGTATACCGAAAACGGCGCCGCGATACAGATCGACGGCAATGTCACGCTGGCTGACGCCGAATTGGATGGCGGCGGTCAATGGACCGGTGCGACGTTGACCGTCGCCCGCCAGGGCGGCGCCAGCGCCGACGATGTTTTCGGCGCCACCGCGGCGCTCGGGTTCACCGGTTCAACCGCTGGCAACGTCGTTGTTGGCGGTGTCGTTGTCGGGACCTACACCCAGTCCGCCGGCACCTTGACGATCACGTTCAATGCCGCGGCGACGGCCAGCCGCGTCGACGCGGTGATCCAGGGCCTGACCTATCGCAACACCAGCGACGCCCCACCGGCGACCGTCACGCTGGACTACACCGTCAGCGACCAGAACACCGGCCTGGCCGGGACCATCCCGCAAGGGCAGCTCAGCGCCGGCGACAGCACGGTCAGTCCGTTGACGGCGACCATGAGCGCCACGATCAACATCAGCCGCGGCAACGACGCGCCGGTCATTTCGACCGCGCCGCCGGCGGTTGGCTACACCGAGCAAGGAACACCGGTGTTGGTCGACGCCAACCTGACCTTGAGCGACGCCGATGACGGCTACCTGGCTTCGGCAACGGTGAGTATCGGCAGCCCGGTGGCCGGCGATACCCTGGCGGTGATCACGACCGGCACGAACATCTCCGCCAGTTACGTTGGCGGCGTGCTGACCCTGACCGGCATCGATACCGTCGCGCATTACCAGGAAGTGCTGCGCTCGCTGGTTTTCAGCAGCGGCAGCGACGACCCGACGGCGGACACCACGCGACCCAGCCGCACGCTGACCGTGTCGGTCACCGACGCCAACGCCGATGGCAGCGGTGCGCGCACCACGAACAGCACGCGCACGGTCAATCTGACACCGGTCAACGACGCGCCGCTGATCGCCGGCGCCGGCAGTACGCACAGCTATACCGAAAACGTCGCACCGTTGCTGCTCGAGCCGGCGTTGCTGCTCAGCGATGCGGACGACACCCAATTCGATCAGGCGGTGATTCGCATCGGCGCCGGTTTCGTCGCCGGCGATCACCTGTTGTTCGTCGATCAAAACGGCATCAGCGGCACGTACGATGGCAACACTGGCGTGTTGAAACTGAGCGGTGTCGCGTCGGCGGCGGCTTACCAGGCGGCGCTGCGTTCGATCCGCTTCGATTCCACGTCGGACAGCCCGGGCGACGCCTCGCGCACGATCAGTTGGACCGTTCGCGACGTCAATTCCGACGCCGCCGCCAACGGCCGGCAGAACGCCTTGAGCGTCACCACGACCGTCAATGTGATCGCGGTCAACGACACCCCGGTCGCGCGTGCCGACACCAACAGCATTGCCAAGGCGAGTGCGCTGCCGGCGACCGGCGACGTCCTGCTCAACGACAGTGACGTCGACGGCGGCACGCTGGTGGTGAGCGGCGTGAACAACGGCGCCGTGTCCGGTGTGTTGGGCAGCCCGCTGGTCGGCGGCAACGGTTTTGGCGAATTGCTGCTCGCTGCCGACGGGAGCTACAGTTTCCGGGTTTATACCGATAACGCCACGGTTGCGGCGCTCGGCGCCGGCGCCACCGTCAGTGAAACCTTCAATTACACGATCAGCGACGGGCAGGGCGGTTTCTCGACGGCGACACTGACCATCGTTATTCACGGCGCCAACGACGCCCCACGTGCCACGGCCGACCACAATACCATCAGCGAAGGCACTGCCAGCATCGGTGTCGGCGCCCCTGGCGTGTTGACCAACGACAGCGATTTGAACGGCGATTCGCTGGCCGTCATCGGAGTCGCCGCCGGTGCCGATCGTCCGCCGGCCACCGCCACGCCGGTCAGCGGTGGCAGCGCGACGACGATCGACGGCCTTTACGGTCGTCTCGATCTGGCGGCCGACGGCAGTTACGTTTACACCCTGAACAACGCCGACCCGGCGGTCAACGCCTTGTCCGTCGGACAGCAACTCAGCGACAGCTTCACCTACGTCATTGCCGACGGCAAGGGCGGAACGGCAAGCACCAATCTGGTGATCGCCATCGACGGCGTCAACGATACCCCGGTCGCTGTCGACGACGCCGTCAGCGTGCCGGCCAACGGACCGGCTGTTGCCGGTCAAGTGTTGTCCAACGACAGCGATCCCGATACCAACGACACGCTGACCGTCAGCAAGGTCAACGGTCAGGCCGCTCATGTCGGCCAACCCGTCGTGGGGACCCATGGCAGCCTGACGTTGAACGCCGATGGGACTTACAGTTATCTTCCGAATACCACCAGCGCCAAAGCGTTGGCCGTCGGCGAGAAGGCGACCGATACTTTCACCTACACCATCAGCGATGGCCACGGCGGCACCGCCACGGCAACACTGACAGTCACCTTGAGCGGCGAGAACGATTCACCGCTGGCGCAAGCAGACGATAACAGCATGACCGAGGATCAAACCGTTTCGTCGGGCAACCTGATCAGCGGTTCGCGCGTAAACGGCGGCGGTGTCTCCAGCCTGTCGCCGGTCAGCGTCGACAGCGATCCCGATAACGGCGACACCCTGGTCGTCAGCGCGATCACCAATACCGACGGCACCGCCGGTGCCGTCGGCAGCCCCCTTGCCGGCCGCTACGGTCACGTGACCGTCGCCGCCGACGGTTCCTATGTTTACACGCTGGACCATCGACGACGGCCACGGCGGCAAGGCGAGCAGCACTCTGGCGATTACCATCAACGGCCTCAACGATCCGCCAACGGCGAACGACGATGCCTACGACACCGTCGATACCGCCGGACCGCCCGGCGGCACACCGATCAAGGGCAACGTCCTCGGCAACGACAGCGATCCCGATAGCGGCACCCCCCTGGTCGTGTCGGCGATCAATGGCGGCAGCGGCACGGTCGGCGGCAGCACCGCCGGTAATTACGGCAGTTTGACGCTGAACGCCGATGGCACCTTCTCGTATGCCGTCGACCAGGGCAAGGCCAGCGTCCTGACCCTCCAGCGCGGTCAAACGTTGACCGAAACCTACACGTACACCATCAGCGACGGGCATGGCGGCACGAGCACCGCGACGATCACTTTCACCATTCACGGCACCAACGATCAGCCCTACGCCGGGAACGACGTCAATACCATCGCCGAGGAGCAGGGTACCGCCACCGGCAATGTCCTGAGCGGTCAATGGACCAACGGCGGCGGCGGCAGCGGCACCGATACGGCGGCACAGGACAGCGATCCGAACGGCGACGCGCTGACGATCACCGATATCATGCGGCCCGACGGCAGTGGCGGTAGCGTCGGACATCCGTTTGACGGTCTCTACGGGCGTCTGACTCTGAACGCCGACGGCAGCTACAGTTACGCGCTCGACAACGCAAGCGCCGCGGTCCAAAAGCTGAAAGCCGGTGAAACGGTGACCGACAGCTTTGTTTACACCACCTCCGACGGTCGCGGCAGCTTCGTCGATGCGACGATTACCATTGTTATTTCCGGGGTCAACGATCAGCCGCAAGCACGCGCCGATAGCGACGCGATCAGCGAGGACTCCGCCGTGCCGGCGACAGGCAACGTCCTGATAAACGACGCCGACCCTGACGCCGGCAGCACCCTGCGGGTATCGGCGATCAACGGCGGCAGTGGAACGGTTGGCGGCGCGACCGCCGGCGGTTACGGTCGCCTGACGTTGAATGCGGACGGCACTTACAGTTATGTGCTCGACAACGCCAATCCGGCGGTACAGGCGCTGAAGCCCGGACAGACGCTGAGTGAAGTGTTCCAGTACACGGTTTCCGACGGGCAGGGCGGCAGCGCCACGACGACGCTGACGATCGTCATCAACGGCCAGAACGACTGGCCGACCGCCGTGGCCGACAATCTGAGCGCGCGGGAAGACGGACCCGCAGTGAATGGCGATCTCACTCCCGCGGTCACCGGACAGGACAGCGACGTCGATGGCGATTCGCTGACCGTCATCGCCTTCAGCAATGCCAATGGCCTTGCCGGCGGTGTTGGCGGCGGCTCGACACCGGGCGCACCGCTTGCCGGCCTGTACGGTCAACTGCGCGTTGCCGAGGACGGTCGCCTGGTTTACACGCCAGACAACGACAATCCGGTCGTGCAGGCACTGGCGGCCGGCCAATCGATCAAAGAATCTTTCACTTACACCATCAGCGACGGTCACGGCGGATTTGCCAGCAGCACGCTGACCATTACCATCGACGGAACGAATGACGCGCCGACAACGGTCGGCGCGCTGCCCGCTCGGCACAACAACGACGGTTCGACGGTCGCGCCGCTCGACGTCAGCGGACACTTCGCCGATGCCGATCTCGGCGACACGCTGACATACACCGCCAGCGGTCTGCCGCCGGGCTTGCATATCGACGGCAACGGCGTGATCCGCGGCACTCTCGACAGTTCGGCGAGCACCGGCGGCCCCGGGCACAACGGTGTGTACAGCGTCGTCATCACGGCGACCGACGGTCACGGCCAGCAAATCAGCCTGAATTTCACCTGGACAGCGAGCAATCCGCCGCCGTCGGCAACCGACAATGCCTATGTGACTGGCAGTGTCGGCGGACCGCGCGTCGTCGGCAATGCCTTGACCGATGCCGTCGCCGATAGCGACCCCGATGGCGACGCGCTACATGCGTTCGTCGCCACGGTGGTTCCCGGCAGTCACGGCGGCTTGTTCAGCATTGCCGCCGATGGCCAGGTCAGCTTCGATCCGCACGGCGATTTCGACGATCTCGTCGCCGGCCAGACACGGCAGACCAGCTATGTTTACACGCTGGTCGATGCCGATGGCGCCACTGTTTCGGCGAGAATTTTCGTCACGGTGATCGGTGCCGACGATTCGCCGATCGCCAAGCCCGACCACAACAGCGCCTCGCCGGGCACGCACCAAACCGGCAACGTCCTGGATAACGACAGCGATCCGGATGCCGGCGACAGCCTGACGGTCAGCCAGTTCGTGGTCAACGGTGTCGTCGTGCCGGTGTCTCCCGGCGCCGCGGGCGGTAGCACAACGATCCCCGGTGTCGGCACGCTGACCGTTCTGGCGGATGGCGGCTACACCTTCCTGCCAGCCGCCAACTGGCACGGCAGCGTTCCACCGATTACCTACACGGTGCGCGACAGCACCGGTCTGACCGCTACCGGCACGCTATCGCTTGAGGTGTTGCCGCCGGATATTTCGCCGCCGCCGCCCACCTGGGACAGTGCGACGAATACGCCAATCCGCGCCCCATCGGCGCCGATCGAGCCGCGCGCGGACCCCATCGCGCAACCGTTCGTACCGGCGGAGTTCGTCCTGCGTCAAGTCGATCATTCGGCCAGTTCGCTGGTGGAAGGTGTCGCCAAAATACTGGATCTACAGACGGTTGGCGATCTTGGAGAAACGCAGTCCTCCTTGTTGCAGCGCTACGAGCGGATGACGCCAACGCAATTCGTTCTCGACCAGGGCGTGGCTTATTCTCGGGAGTTGGTTTCCGAAATCAACCGGCAGGGGTTGGCGCTCAACGATTTGATGGCCAGCGACGCTGAAAGCTTGAACGACGATTTTTCACCGTTCTCGCCACACCACATGGGTCGTCAAACGGTGGCGGACGATTCACAAGCGCCGCCGGTCGATGGGCAGGCGCTCGTCAACGATGACGCCTTGCCGTCGCTGGAACATGCGGTATCGCCCGTCATTTTGCCCGATGAGACGCCGCGCCCCGTTGCCGCGTCCTTCAGCGAACAATTGCGACACACTCAGCACCAGCGTCGGCGGATCGCGTCGACCTTGCCCCTTGACACTTGACCTAGCGGAATGAAGATACCAATGAAACGTCATTTACTGAGCATGCTGAGCCTTTCTCTGCTGGCCGCTTGTGCGAGCGTCACGCCGGAACCTTTCAGCCGCGACGAGATTGCCCAGCGCGTGGCACGGGACCGGCAGGAGATGTACAAGGATCAGGCGCCGATCGTCAAACCGTTCACTTTTCACGACGCCGTTGCCCGCGCGCTGACGTACAACCTCGACTATCGCCTGAAATTGATGGAAAGCGCCCTGTCGCGCGGCTTGTCCGATAGCAGTGCCTTCGATCTCTTGCCGCGACTGACCGCCTCCGCCGGTTACAACTGGCGGAACAACGACTCCGGCGGCACCAGCGTCAGTATCCTGACCGGCCAGGAAACGCTCAGTCCGTCGACCTCGGAAGAAAGGCGTCACAATTTGCGCGGTGCCGAGCTGAGCTGGAACGTTCTCGACTTCGGATTGAGCTACTACCGCGCCAGACAAGCCGGCGACGAATACAACATCGCCGAGGAGCGACGGCGCAAGGTGCGGCAGAACATCGTTCAGGACATGCGCAATTCGTACTGGCGGGCCTTGGGCGCGCAGCGCTTGCTGACGCAATTCGATCGCTTGAACCGGCGGATAGAGCGGGCGCTCGAGCAATCTCGCCAGGCCGAGGCCAGCGGCGTTCTGCCGCCCGCGCAGGCACTGGCCTACCAGCGTGCTCTGCTCGATTCGCTGACCCTGATTACTCTCAAACGGCAGGAACTGGAATTCGCCCGTCACGAATTGGCGGCGCTGATGAACATCCCGCCGGGGACGCCGTTCGAACTGGCCGACGCGCCGGAGGATTTGCTGCCGCCGGTGCCCGAGCGGGTCGATGAGCTCGAAATCCGTGCCCTCGAGAATCGTCCCGAACTGCGCGAGGAAGACTACAAGGCGCGCATCGACGGTTACGAGGCCAGGCGGCAACTGATCTCGCTGTTGCCAGGCATCGATTTCATGGTCGGGTACCGGAGTGACAGCAACCGGCATCTCTATAACGACAGTTGGTACGACGGCAGCGTGCGCCTTTCGTGGAACGTGATGAAACTGCTCGGTTACCCGACGGTCAAGCAGACGCAAGAGGCGCGCCAGCAAGCCGCCGAAGCGCGTCGTCTGGCGCTGTCGATGGCGGTGATCACGCAAGTTCGTGTGGCGATCGAACGTTACAAGCTGGCGTTGCTCGACTACCGGCAAACCGACGAATCCGCGCGTGTCGACCAGCGTCTGGCGCAAATCAGTCAGGCGGCGGCCAGCACGCGTGTCGAAAGCGAACTGGAGGCGGTGCGTACCGAGGCACGCGCGCTGGTGACCCAGTTCCAGCGTTATGGTGCGTATGCCAACGCGCAAACCGCGCTCGGCCGCATCCTCAACTCGGTCGGCCAGAACGTGTTGCCGGACGAGCTGGCCAGTGTCGATCTGGACGAAGTGGCCAAGCAACTACAGGCCAGCCTGGCCGCTGGCGACCGGGAAGTGTTTCAGGTAGACCGCGGCGTCGTCGCGCCGCCACAACAATTTCATCTCGAGATCGAAGCGTTGCCGGCGCATCTTTCGAAGCGGACCCTGGTTGAAGGTGTCAGCGAACGCTTGCGTCGCAACCAGTTGCCGGTTGTCGGCGAGGCGGGAAAAAACGCCACGTTCCGCATGACCCTCAAGCGTGGTCCGGTGGTCAATGGTGTCGAACGGTGCGAGTGGCTGATGACGTTGATCGACGCTACCGGCAAGGTGCGCGGTACCCGCAAGTACGGCACGGTGCTGACGCCTGACTTGCCACAACGGTCGGTGCAAGCCTTTGCCGAAGCCGCGGCCTTGTCGCAAGTGGGTTTCCTGCGTGAGCATCTCGTCCCGAAAATCGAGACGACGGCGGTTGCGCGATGAGCTTCGGCAAATCGGGAATGGCGATCGCACGGCTGGCGGCAGTACCGGCGCTTCTTCTGGGGGCGGCGCTCGATTTCACCGCCCCTCCAGCCGTCGGCGCGCCGGCGGCCGCGGCACCGGCGCCGGTTGCCAACGCGTCCGCACCGGCTGTCGTGCCGCCGGTGTCCGCCGACGCACCTGTCCGTGCCTTGCTGATTCCGGATCGTGAAACCACTCTCGCCGCCAGCATGTCCGGGCGCTTGACCGGTTTGGAACCCCGTCCCGGCGAGCGAGTCAGGAAAGGCCAGGTGATCGCCCGTTTCGAATGCGGCGAAGCCCAGGCGCGGCGTGAGATGGCCGTCGCCGAGCTTGAAAGCGCCCGGCTGGCGCACGACGGTAAAATCCGTTTGCAAGGGCTGGAATCGGTGTCGGAACTGGAGGTCGAGCTGGCGGCGGCGGTGACCAAGGCGCGGGCGCAAGTCGGCGTCGCCAATGCGCAGTTGGCGCAATGCCGGGTCGTGGCGCCTTTTTCCGGATGGGTGGCGAAATGGCATGCCAAGCCGTTCCAGGGCGTTAACGCCGGTGCGCCGCTGCTCGATATCGTTTCCGACACCCCGCCGCGGGTGCGCGTCAATGTCCCGTCGCTGTGGCTGTCGTGGCTGAAGGCGGGCGGCCGTTTCGACATCGATGTCGAGGAAACCGGTCGGCGCTATGCCGTGCAGGTCAAGCAGATCAACAGTCGGGTCGATCCGGTCAGCCAGACCGTCGTCGTGGAAGCGCAACTGCTCGGCAAGGATCCCGACTTGCTGCCCGGGATGAGCGGACCGGCGGTTTTCCCCAAACCGAAGTGAATTCGCCGGCGCCCGGCGTCGCCGCCGCGCCGGCGACGCCGTTGCAGATCTATCTTGGACTGGCGGCGGGAGCGCGCGCCGCCGCTACCCTCTCCGAATTGCAATTCCTGATCTGCAACGACAGTCGCGGTCTGCTGCCTTTTCGGCAGGCGATGATTTTTCGACGCGACGTGCGCGGTCGCTGGCGCTTGCACTGCCATTCCGGCCTGAGCGCGATCGAGGAGACTAGCCCTTATCAGTTGTGGCTCGAAGCGCTGATCGCCTGGCAGGATGGGCGATCTGCCGGCGCCATCGACGTCGACGACGTTCCGGCCGAACTGCGGGCCGACTGGCAGGAATGGTTGCCGGCCGGTGTTCTGGTCCTGCCGTTGGCCGGCCCCGATGGCGAGGTTCTCGCCTGGTGGTTGCTGGCACGCGACGATCCATGGTCCTGGCCACCGCCGCCGTCCGATCCGGCGGCATGGCTGGCGGAATTGCAAACGGTCTACGGACACGCGTTGTGGGCGTGGCTGCGTTCGCAAGGGCGCTGGCGGAACTGGCGTCCGTCGCGTCGCCAACTGTTGCTCGGTGGCGGCATTTTCCTGCTGTCATGCCTGATGCCGGTGCGCCTGTCGGTACTGGCGCCGGCCGAGATCACCGCCAGTCGACCGCAGGTGGTCGCCGCGCCGATGGACGGCGTCGTCAAGCGGATTCCGGTGGCGCCGGGCGCGCCGGTGAAAACCGGCGACGTGCTGGTCGAATTCGACGACACGCTATTGGTCAATCGTCGGCAGGTGCTCGAGGAGGCGGCGCGTACCAGCGGCGCCGATCTGTTGCAGGCCGAACAACAGGCATTCGACGAAGCGCACGAAAGCCGGATGGCCTTGAGCGTTTTGCGTGGCAAGGTCAATGAAAAACGAGCCGAACTCGACAGCACGGCGCGACAGGCCGAACGGCTGCAGGTCCGCGCGCCGGCCGACGGTGTTTTCATTTACGGCGATCAGCTCGACTGGGCCGGCAAACCTTTGCAAACCGGCGAACGCATCGGTTTGCTGGCCAACCCCGAAGAGATGAATGTCACCGTCTGGGTGCCGGTGGCGGACGCCATCAATTTGCAGACCGACGCCGAAGTGCGCGTCTATCTGCATGTCGCGCCGTTGCAGTCACTGGCCGCGACGCTGACCGAGACCAGTTTCTCGGCGCAGGCCGGGCCGGACGGCGTGATCAGCTATCGCATCAAGGCCAGACTGGAAACCACGGAAGGCGCGCGAATCGGCTTGAAGGGAACGGCCAAGATTCACGGCGAGCGGCGACCATTGATCTATCTGCTGCTGCGCCGGCCGCTGGCCAGTCTGCGCGGCTGGTGCGGATGCTGAACGTGGCGAATCCCGCCCTGGCGGTGCCGCCGTTGCGGGAGGAATTGCGGCTGCTGCCGGCGACGCCACAGGCCGACGGTTCGCCAAGCTGGCAGGTGCTGGACCCGGTGCGAAACCGGTTCTTCCGCATCGGCTGGCTGGAGTTCGAGCTTTTGCTGCGCTGGCCGCTGGCGACGGCGGCGGCGATTGCCGACGCGGTGGCCGCGGAAACGACGCTGGCGGCCAGTGTCGAGGATGTCGACGCCCTGATTCGCTTTCTGCGGCAAAACGAGCTGGTGCTGCCACCGACTGGTCAGGCCGCTTCCGCCTTGGCCGAACGCGCGGTCAGCCGACGCGGCGCTCCACTGCGACGCCTTCTCCATCATTACCTGTTCATTCGCCTACCCTTGCTGCGGCCGGGACGCCTCCTGCGGCGGCTGACGGCGATGACCCATTGGTTGTACAGCCCGTCTTTCCTGCTGCTTACCGTTTTGGTGGGCGGTCTCGGTGGATTGCTGGCGATGCGGCAATGGGACATCGTCTTGGCGCGGGCCAACGATTCCTTGAGCGCACCCGGTTTTCTCGGCTATCTGCTGGCGCTGTCCATCGCCAAATCCCTGCACGAGCTGGCGCACGCGGTAACCGCGACCCGTCACGGCGTGCGGGTGGCGCACATGGGGATCGCGCTGGTGGTGCTTGCGCCGATGCTCTACACGGACACCGGCGAGAGCTGGAAGGTGATCGAACACCGTGACCGCCTGCGCATCGCCGCAGCCGGCATCGTCGCCGAGTTGATTCTCGCCGCCTGGGCGACGCTGGCCTGGGCGCTGCTGCCGGACGGTCAGTTGCGAGCCGCGGTGTTCTTCCTGGCCACCACCAGTTGGGTATTGTCCTTCCTCGTCAACATCAGTCCGTTCATGCGTTTCGACGGATATTTCATTCTTGCCGATGCGCTCGACATGCCCAATCTGCACGAGCGCAGCGCGGCGCTGGCGCGTTTGCGCTTGCGGCGTCTGCTGTTCGGGATCGTCGCATCGGATGCCGAGCCCCTGCCGTTGTGGAAAGCGCGCTTGCTGGCGCTGTTTTCCGCGGTGACCTGGTTGTATCGGCTGGGGGTCTTCTTCGGCATCGCCTTGGCGGTTTACCATTTCTTTTTCAAGGCGCTGGGTATTTTTCTCTTCGCGGTCGAACTGGCCTGGTTCATCGTCTTGCCGATCTGGCGCGAATTGCGCGAGTGGCCGGCCTTGCGGCGGCACCTCTCCAAACGCCGAAAACTGGCTTATCCGTTGCTGCTGGTTGGCGGCGCGATTTTGTTGTTCTGGCCCTGGTCGACGGCGGTGCATGCCCCGGGCTGGATCTTTCCAGCCACTCAGCGCGCGCTCTACAGTCCGCAGGCGGCGCGTTTGACGGCGGTTCACGTGTCCGAGGGACAGACCGTGGTCGCCGGTCAGGCGCTGTTCGAATTGGCGGCCCCCGAACTCGACGATGAAGCACGACGCACCACCATCCTGGCGCAGGCGTATGCCAGACAGGCATCCGGTTTGCCGGTGATCAACCAGCGCGGCGAGGCACAGGCGGCCAAGGCCATGCAACAGGCGCGCGAGTTGTCGGAGCAGGCACGGGCACAGACGCGAGCCGCCGAGCGCTTGCTGCTGAGCGCGCCCTTCGCCGGTACGGTCCGCGATCTGGCCGATGGTCTGCGACCGGGCACCTGGGTCAATAGCCATTTGCTGTTGGCGCGGGTGGTTGACGCCAGTGTGTGGCGCGCCGAATTGCTCGTCGCCGAGCAGGATCTGGCGCGGATTGCCCTTGGGCAGTCGGTGCGGCTTTACGATGCCGCGGAGGCGGCGGCGCCGCTGACGGGACGCGTCGCGGCCATCGATCCGGCACGCGTGACCACCTTGCCGCACGCCATGCTCGACGCGCGGAGCGGCGGTCCGGTGCCCACCCATCGAGAGCGTGACCGCGACGTGGCCAGCGACGCGTTGTACCGGATCGGCGTCGTTCTGGATGCGACTTCGGCTTCGGCGGCAAGCGGTCGCGAGGCGATTCGCCACGGCCGCATCGAGGCCGCGCCGCAAAGTCTGTGGCAGCACGGGTTGCGGCCACTGCTGGCGGTTCTGGTCCGGGAAAGCGGTTTCTGACCGCCGGGCGTTCAAGCGACGGCGGCGAGTATCGCTTGCAGGAGTTGCCAGCAACGATCGACGGAAGCGATGTCCACCGCTTCACCCGGCGCGTGCGCGCCGTGGATGGTCGGCCCGAAGGAGACGATGTCCAGCCCGGGGATTTTGGCGGCGATCAACCCGCATTCCAGGCCGGCATGGATCACTTGCCGGGTCGATTGTTCGCCAAAACGTTGTCGGTAGACCTGCTCGCACAGGGTCAGCAGCGGCGAGTCCGCTGCCGGTGTCCAGCCCGGGTAGTGGCCGGAGCAGGCGACCTGACTTTCGGAAAGCGCGAACAGGCTGGCGATCTCGGCTGCCAGCGCCTGACTGCCGCTGTCGCGCAAGGAACGGACCATGAAGTTGCAGTGGCCGCCATCCGGGCGCAAATCGACGATGCCAAGATTGTTGGAGGTTTCGACGACCCCCGGCAGGCGGCGGCTCATGCGATGCACGCCGTGCGGAGCGGCCTGGAGCGAGTCCAGCCAGATCGCCTCTTCCGCGCGGCTCATCACCGCGCTGACCGTCGTCGCCGCGCAGGCGAGCGTCACGTCGTCGTCGATGCCGGCCAGTTCCTGGCGCAAGACGGTTTGCCAGTCGGCCAACCGGTCGACGAGAGTCGCCGACGCGTCGCGCGAACCGCCGGGCGCGTCAGGCACGTCTGGCCGGTTTGGAGCATCTGGAGTGTCTGGAACGGCGACCACCGCGAACGCCTCTCGCGGCAAGGCGTTGCGGGCACTGCCGCCGCGCAGCGTCGCCAAGCGTAGCGGCAACTGCCGTCGCAGATCGCAGAGCAGGCGGACCAGGAGCTTGATGGCGTTGCCGCGCTGTTCATGGATGTCGACCCCGGAGTGGCCACCGCGCAACCCGCGCAAATCGATCCGCCAGGCGGTGTATCGATCCGGTGGCGCGGTTGGCGTGCCGGTGCGGCGGACATCGACATCCATGCCGCCGGCGCAGCCGAGATAGAACTGGCCCCATTCCTCGGTGTCCAGATTAAGCAGCAGGCGCCCGGTCAGCAGCCCGCCGTCCAGCCCGCGCGCGCCACCCATGCCGGCTTCTTCGTCGACGGTCAATAGCGCCTCGATGGGGCCATGCGCCAGCGCGTCGCCGGCCAGCACGGCGAGAATCAACGCCACGCCGATGCCGTTGTCCGCGCCCAGGGTGGTGCCCGACGCCGTCAGCCAGCCGTCGCGAACGATCGGCTCGATCGGGTCGCGCGTGAAGTCGTGCGGCACACCGTCGTTTTTCTCGCAAACCATGTCCAGGTGCGCTTGCAGGATCACGGTCGGCACCCGTTCGCGGCCCGGGGTGGCGGCTTTCCGGACGATGAGGTTGCCGGCGCCGTCGACGACGGTTATCAGGCCGCGCGCCATGGCCCATTGCCGCAGATGGTCGCGCAAGGGGCCTTCGTTTTTCGATGGCCGTGGAAAGCGGCAGAGGGTGGCGAAGTGGGTCCAGACCGCTTGCGGTGTGATGGCGGGCAGGGCGACGGATGAATGAAGGGCGGATTCGTTTGATGGGCGGATTGACATGATGGTGAGGTGATTTCAATAACTTTATGGTTTTATTATTATTTCATTGCCGTGCGCGTTTCGCTGTCTACAGATCGTCTTCTGTCACGGGCTCGTTCCGGGATGCGGCATTCAGGTTAAGATTTTCGCGCGAAAGCCTTGATGCGGGTCATTTCCGTCATCGTCATGCCTCCATCTGGCCAAAGAAGGTCGCTTCGTCAAAAAATCGGGGTGATTCAATGCCTCTTGGGCTGATCGACAACGTTTCATCGAAATTGAAGCGAACGACTATCCGTGATTTGTCGACGGCCTGGCGGCGAGAATCGCGCCGCCAGGCCGTCGTCAGTTCCAGGGAAAATTCGGCCAGCAGGCCGGTTTATTGGCTTCCTTTTCCTCGTCTTTTATATGCAAGTCCAGCAAGCCCCAATCCAAGCAAGGCGAGTGCGCTAGGTTCAGGCACGGTTCCATTGCGTGACGTGATATTCCCAAATTGGCCGGATTCGGATGCGGTAATTCCACCTTCTGGTCCCACATAACTAAGTGTCAGCGTGTGCGAAAGATCAACGTCGAAGGAGTCACCAGGGTTCATTTCCTGCCCCGAGGCACCGAGCAGTAGTGCCCAGTCGAAGTCCCCCCCCGGCGCGAAGGTCGCGCTGATCGTTGGTGGAAGGCTGGTGTAGCTGTAGGTGGTCGTTAATGCCTGGGATTGGCCCTGTGGATTCGTGTAGTAGAGCTGGAGGGTTGGATTGCCAAGGTTCCAAAGGAAATATTGCTTGGTGTTCACGCTGCCGATCAGTGGTTGGCCTGGGTCAAGCGTGCCTTTGTTGAGGATCATCAGAATCACAAAAGCGCCCGCGTTCGATGAGGCGTCCACGCCGTTAAGCGTGCCGGTCAACGCCAAATTGAAAGTCGCGGAGGAACCGTTCCACGTGTACGGCGATCCACTGGTCGCCGTTGTCGTGAAACTGTCGCCGAAGATCGCATTTGTTTGCATATAGGGGGCCGCGGTGCCATCGCCGTTCGTTGCGCTGCTACGCAACTTCAATTCGCCGGTCGCCAGATTGGCCGACGCGTAGCCACTGACGCTTCCCCAACTACCTGATTGCGAATAGGTCGATGTGGCCGGAGTCGCTGGTGCGCTGTTCAACGTCTGCTCAGTATCAAAGGTGTTTGCAGCGTTGGGATTATAGGAATAATTGAGTGCCCAGTTAAATGGAATAGAAGCGGCCTGTAGCGGCGTGACGGCAAGGCCACCAAAAGCACTGATTAGGACGGTCGTGGCAAAACGTATTCTCCTGCAGTTCATTATGATTAGCCTCCCAGTTTATCGATTCGTCCGGGGTTGGACGGCGACCTTATACTTAAAGCCAAAATCATGCCGACGGGTGAAAATCAGGGTTTGAAAACAATAATATTTTGTTTTTTTTACAATTAAATTTTTATATTATGGTTTTTCCGGGTTCGAAATTAGCCATTGAATCTGGTGGTTGTAAAAAAAACCGACACTCGGTTTTAGCGGCATGGTTAACTGCTCACTGCTCGTGGGGTCGCCTTGTCGTTATGTCGAAAACGCCCCCCGTCTTGCCAAACGCGAAATTAGGCCTGCCGTTCGTCGAGGACTTGCGTCTGGCTTGAATTCAAGATTTCAGTCGATTATCTGGGTTGCGTTTGCGGGAGAGGACGCCGCCGCGCCTGCAATTGCAGGGCGGCGCGTTCTGAGACGACCAGCACCAGTTTGAGAATCGCGCGCGTGGCGCCGACAAAGAGTTTGCGTAGCGCCTTGTCGTCCAGCGTTTCGAAATCGATTTCGGCGAAAATCACCGCCGGCGCCGCCTGACCCTTGAAGCGATAGACCGTTTCCATCAGCAGATCGCCCGTGGACAGTAGCGGTTGGCCGAAAAGATCGTGGCGGCCGGAATAAGCGCGCAGGCGGTAGGCGCCAAGCTGCGTCAGAGACATCAGTTGCGAATTTTCGCGGCCGCGATAACTGAGCAGAACGGTATCTTCCTTGCGGAAACCGGCCGCGTGGCAGCGGCGGAGCGCTTCCTTGACCTTTTGCGGTATCTCGGCGGGGTGGTGGTAGATCAGAAAATCGATGTCTTCGATGTCGAAGGGCGAGACGGCTTCGATCGTCGCTTCCGCCGGCAGCAGATCCTGTAGCAGCCGTACCACTGGACGCGGGCTGCGATAGTTGGCGACGGCGCGCAGGCCGACCCAGCCGGGCAAGGCCAGCGGCGGACGTCCGTAAAGATTTTGCAGCGGGTCTTCCAGCCACAGCCGCCGCGCCGCCGGGTCGGCATGGCGAAACACCTGGTCGCGCCAGGCCTCCGGAAAGTCTTGTCCTTCGTCGACGATCACGGTGTCGAAGCGCAAGTCGTCGTCGACCGGCAGTTCGGTGGCTCGATCGACCAGTCGCTCGAACGCGCCGGGGTGGCCGAAGTCGGGTGTTTCGCCGTGCGCGCGGAGGTGGCGGTCGCAGAGCGTGTGGAAGGTTCAGGCCAGTCCGCCCGCTGGAGCGATGGCGTTGAAATGATCGGCCAGCGGCCGGTTGAAGCAGACGTACAACGGTCGCCGGCCCTTGGTTAGGGCATCGCGGTATTCGGCGAGCGCCAGTTGGGTTTTGCCCGAGCCGGCGGTGCCGGTGACGCGTAGCCGGAAAGGTTCGATATCGAGTTGTCGCGCCCAGTGGGCCAGGCCGCCGGAAACGCGAGTGACCAGCGCGCGGGCGCGTCCCAGCAACGCGCTGACATCGCTCTCGAGCTGGATGATGTCGCCGAGAACGCGATGAACATCCTTGGTGGCCGGCGTTGCCGCCGCTTCCGGCAGGATGGCACGGAGAATGGCGATCAGGTTCTGGCGTTGCCGCGCGTCGACGATGCGCTCCGGCAGCAGGCCGGCGGTGTGCGGAAACTTGACGTGGTAGTCGGGGCAATACAGCAAGACGTCGAGCGCGACCTCGCCGCCGCTGGGACGTGCGCGCAGTTTCAGTCGCAGCGCTTCGCGGGTACGGGCCAACTGGGCGACGATGTTCCGGTGTTTGCCGGCGTGCGCCTTGATCAGACCTTCCGGCGTTTCGCCGAGAAAGCCGCTTTGCTGCTCTATGAGCAGGCAGTCGCCGGCGCCATTGACGATGACGAAGTCGGCGTCACCGAAGACCGCATGGCCGCGCTCCAGATTCGTCCAGTGTACGGCGTGATAAACGGTGTAGTTGTCGGAGAGATGACTGGCCAGGAGGGCCAGGGTTTCGATTTCGCGTTGCGCGGCGCCGGTGACGGCGAGTTCGCGCCAGCCATCGGGCAGGATGCGGGCCATTCGTTGCCTCCGGGCCTCGGTTTGGCGGCGGCAGGCTACCCATGGGGCGCCCGCCGTCAGCGCCTAGCGCCGGGTTTCGACCATGACCAGCGGTTCGTCGGGGATGACGACCGTCGCCCGTTTGCGACGCCCGAGCGGCGCCGGCGCGTCGCGCCCGGTGTCAGGTTGCCAAGTCTGAATTTTATCCGGCGCCGTTTCGACCATCACCAGGCCGCTGGCGTCGATGGCGTGGCGGATGTCCGCCGCTGGGTTGCCGGTTGCCGTGTCGGTGGTTGCCGCTGCGTTTCGCACCTCGACCGTCGCCTCGTCGCCAGTGGCCTCGGTCGCCATCGCCTCGGCGGGTGTCGATTGGTTCGCAACGACCGGAGTCTCGGCGGGTGCCGCATCGGCGATGACCGTGGCGCGTGCCTCCTCGGTTTGCGGCGTCGCCGTTTCGATCACGGGCGGGAGAGCGGGTGGCGGAACGGGGTTTTCCGTGGCGGCGCTGGGGGCCGGTATTGCTTCTGGCGCCGTGCTGGACTCCGCGCTAGGCGCTGCCGTTGTTGTCGTTTCCGGAGTCTTCGTCGGCGCCGCTTCGACCGTGAGCGCTGGTGTGATTGCAGGTGTGAGTGGTTCGGCGGTTTCCGCCGCTGCCGGTGTCACGACAGGCGTTTCGGCGACGCTCTCGACCGACGCGACGGCGGGGATGGCCGCGTTGTTGCCGACATCCTCGCCCACGGAGGCCGGACTGGCGAGCAGTTCCAGTTGATTTTCGCTTTTCTCGCTGCGTTCGCCACGTTCGCGTCGTCCGCCACGACGGCCGCGGCGACGCGGTGCGCCGCTCGTTTCCTCTGGCCCTGTCTGTTCAGGGCCGGCAGGCGGTCGGGGCGCGGTGCCGGCGCTGGTTTCCGTCTTGGCGGCGGGAGCGGCGACTGGCGTGCTGGCGGCGATGGCCGGTTGCTCGCGACGTGGCTCGCCACGCGGACGGCGGGGTTCGCGCACGGCTGCCGGGTCGCGGGGTTCACGCGGCTCGCGTGGTTCGCGTGTTTTTGGCGCCTCGTTGCGCGCCTGCGGGGAGGTTTCGCGCGGTACGCGTGTTTCGGGCGTTTCGCGGTTGTCGTCCCGACGAGGGCCGCGGGAATGGCCGTTGCGACGCGGCTCGCGCGGTGTGTCGCGCAGTTGCCCACCGCGTGGCGCCGTCGGCTCCGGCGGCGTCACTGCTTCCGGCGGCGGGTTGAACCAGGAGCGGATTTTCCTCACGATCCTGGCGGTCAACGTTGCCGGCGCTTCCGGCTGAACGGGTGTCGGGAGGCGTTCGGCGATGTGCGGTGCCGGTTGCGCGGCGGCAATGCCCTTGATGGCGGCCTCCGCGCGTGGCGGTTTCGGCTCGCCGGACGGCGAGGCATCCTTGGCATCGTCTTCCGACGGCATTTCCACCATCCGGTAGGAGGGTTGCAGCAACTCCTCGTGACCGAGGTCGTCGTTGCGGATACGCGCGATGGAATGTTGCGGGGTTTCCAGATGGGTGTTTGGAATCAGCAGAATGGAGACTTTCTGGCGCAATTCGACCGCCTGGACATCGGCCCGTTTTTCGTTGAGCAGGAAGGTGGCGACATCCACCGGAACCTGGGCGTGAACGGCGGCGGTGTTGTCCTTCATCGCCTCCTCTTCGAGGATGCGCAGAATATGCAGCGCCGCCGATTCGGTGCTGCGAATGTGCCCGGTGCCGGAGCAGCGCGGACAAGGGATGTAGCTGGTTTCGGCAAGCGCCGGCCGCAGGCGCTGTCGCGACAGTTCGAGCAGGCCGAAACGGCTGATCTTGCCGGTTTGCACGCGCGCGCGGTCGAAACGCAGGGCGTCGCGAACGCGATTCTCGACTTCGCGCTGGTTGCGCTGGTTTTCCATGTCGATGAAGTCGATGATGATCAGTCCGCCAAGGTCGCGCAGACGGAACTGGCGGGCCACTTCCTCGGCGGCCTCGAGGTTGGTCTTCAGTGCCGTTTCCTCGATGTCGGCGCCGCGCGTCGAGCGCCCCGAGTTGACGTCGACGGATACCAGTGCCTCGGTGTGGTCGATGACGATGGCGCCGCCCGACGGCAGGCTGACCTGGCGGGAATACGCCGACTCGATCTGGTGTTCGATCTGGAAGCGGGAGAACAGCGGCACATCGTCGCGATAACGCTTGATGCGATTGACGGTTCCCGGCATCACGTGTTCCATGAACTGCCGTGCCTGCTCGAAGACTTCATCGGTATCGACCAGGATTTCGCCGATATCCGGCTGGAAATAGTCGCGGATCGCGCGAATGACCAGACTCCCTTCCTGGTAGATCAGGAAGGCGCCTTTTTGCTGGCCGGCGGCCGCTTCGATGGCTTTCCACAATTGCAGCAGGTAGTTGAGGTCCCACTGCAGCTCTTCGGCGTTGCGTCCGATGGCCGCGGTGCGGGCGATCAGGCTCATGCCCGCCGGAACCTGCAGTTGATCCATGGCTTCGCGCAGTTCCGCGCGCTCATTGCCCTCGACGCGCCGCGAGACGCCGCCTCCGCGAGGATTGTTCGGCATCAGAACCAGATACCGGCCGGCGAGACTGACGAAGGTGGTCAGTGCCGCGCCCTTGTTGCCGCGTTCGTCCTTGTCGACCTGGACGATCAGTTCCTGCCCTTCGCGCAGCGCTTCCTTTATCGTTGCGCGGCCCGCGTCGACACTCGGCTGGAAAAATGCGCGGGACACCTCCTTGAACGGCAAAAAACCATGCCGTTCAGCGCCATAGTCGACAAAAGCCGCCTCCAGGCTGGGCTCTATGCGCGTAATGACCGCTTTATAAATGTTGCTCTTTTTCTGCTCCTTGGTGGCCGATTCGATATCGAGGTCGATTAGTTTCTGACCATCGACAATGGCAACACGGAGTTCCTCGGCTTGTGTTGCATTAAACAGCATGCGTTTCATTTTTTTGCTCCCACGCGCTGTCACGGGGGAAAGCCTTTCGCAGGCAGTTACGGATTAGTTGTGCTTGGCATCCTCGAGGTTTATTCCGATTGGGCAACTAATAGGGGTCTTCCGCCGACTCGATATCTCGTCGGACCTTGAAAATTCAAGGATTCGGGAATCTTCCTGGGCCGCTCCACAGGTGCTAGGCGCGCGTAGTTCAAGTAGTATCGCTACTTCGTGGTGAGCGTACTTAACCAGATGATCGGCGTTGAGAGGACCTTGCGCAGATTGGCGCAAGCGAGGCGGCTGAAGCCTGCCGAAAAGTGCATCGCAATTTAAATCAAATCGCCGTGGCTCGACGGTCTAACGGGTCAGCGCCTCTTTCAACCCAAGACGCAAATCAAGAGAAGTATATTAAAAATGACTGAAATTAGCAAAATCTCCGTTACACACGCATTAGTTACAGAAAACGAGCACGGACAGCGTCTGGACAACCTGCTGTTGAAGCATTGCAAGGGGGTGCCTAAAAGTCATATTTACAGCATCGTCCGTAGCGGGCAGGTGCGTGTCAACGGACGACGCGCGGAGGTGTCGTACCGCCTGCAAAGCGGGGATGTCCTGCGCATTCCACCGGTCCGCATGGCACGCGCCGAGGCGGAAGTGGTCGCCGGCGCGGAATTCAAGGCGCAATTGCCGGTGCTCTATGAGGATGAGTCCTTGCTGATCGTCGATAAACCCGCCGGCATTGCCGTGCATGGCGGCAGCGGCGAGAGTTTCGGCGTGATCGAGGCGTTGCGTCGGCAACGCCCGCAAGCGCGTTTCCTCGAACTCGCGCATCGCCTTGACCGCGAAACCTCGGGTGTTTTGCTGCTGGCCAAGAAACGCGCGGCGCTGGTGGCGTTGCATGAGGTGTTTCGCCAGGGAGGATGCGGTGGTCAACGGGCGGCCGACAAGCGCTATCTGGTGTTGGTCGGTGGGCGCTGGATGGATCAGGTGCGCAACGTCAAGTTTCCCTTGTTGAAATATTTGCAAGAGTCAGGTGAGCGCCGGGTGCGCGTTGCCGCCGAAGGCAAGGCGGCGCATACGGTTTTTCGGCTGTTGGCGCGCTGGCAGCACTTCAGTTTGCTGGAAGCGGAGTTGCGCAGTGGGCGGACGCACCAGATTCGCGTCCATTTGGCGCACTTGGGGTTTCCTATCGCTGGCGATGAGAAATACGGCGATTTTTCCTTGAACAAGACGTTGGCGCGGCAAGGCTTGAAGCGCATGTTTCTGCATGCCTGGAAGATCGGCTTTCCGCATCCTCTGGAGGATAGACGGCTGGCTGTCGACGCCCCGCTTCCTCCCGCCTTGCAAGGTTTTTTGCGACGACTTGCCGGTCGTGAGTCGCAGGATTACGGGCAGGATTGCAGCGAGAGGGTGTGAGTCACCAAGGCGACGGCAGCGATAGCGCTAGCACGGATCGGGCTACCGGAAAGGGACGATGCGGCCGATCCGAAAACCGGCCGTCGCTCGCTACCGCCGATTTCTCCGGTCGATTCCCAGCGCGGTCAGTCGCGCCACTTGAGGGCTTCGCGCACGTTGTCCTGCATATCGTTGCTCATGGCGATCAGATCGTTCAATGCGCCCGAGTGGTAGAGCTGCATGAAGGCTTTCACGACATGGGGATCGAAATGGCCGCCGCTGCCGGCGGCGATTTCCGCCGCGGCCTTTTCCGGTTCCCAGGCGTCCCTGTAGGGACGCCTGCTGACCAGCGCGTCGAAAACATCGGCAACGGCGACGACGCGGGCGGCAAACGGAATCTCGACGCCCAAAAGCCCGTTCGGGTAACCGCTGCCATCCCAGTGCTCATGGTGTGAGCGCGCGACGACGCGGGCGACGCCCAGGGAGACGCTGCGGCTGAGCACCGCGTCGCCGATTCGGGTGTGCCGCTGCATGGCGGCGAATTCCTCGCTCGTCAGAGGGCCGGGTTTGCGCAGGAGGGTGTCGGGTATGCCCGCCTTGCCGACATCGTGCAGGCGGCTGGCCTTGGCATAGAGTTCGGCTTCGGAGTCGGTGCAGCCCATGGCCAGGGCCAGACGGCGGGTGTATTCCTGAATGCGCTGGATGTGACGACCGGTGGCGCTGTCCTTGAATTCGGCCACATGGCCCAGCATGTCGATCGCTTCGTCGTAAGAGCCTTCAAGACTGTGATGCAGGCGGAAGTTGTCGAGGGCGGCGGCGCATTGGTTGGCCATGACCTGGATCAATTCGCGATCGTCCGCCGTCAGTTCGACGCGCGATTCCAGATAAACGAAACCGAGAATTTCATCCTTGATCTGTAGCGGTACCACCATCGCATCTTGCCGCAGTTCCTTGGGAAGTTCGTGACCGCCGACGACGCGAGTACAGAGTTCGGTGATCTGTTGGCGCCGGAATTCGCTTTCCGCGCCGGTGCGGAAATCGCCTGTGCCGGCGCGGATGCGGATATCGTCGCCTTCCATCGTCGATACCAGACCGTCGATGGTGGAAATGATGCCCGAATGTTCGAGATTGCAGATGCCGATGATTTGCATCAGAACGCCGCGAAAATAGTCTTCCAGGCGATCGCGGTGCAGGTTGTACAACTCCGGGGTGACATCCAGGATGCGGGTGAGGCCGAGGCGGTTCAATTCGATGGTTTGCAAGTCGCGGAAACGTTTCAGGCCGGAGCGCACCGCCGTGTACAATT
Organism: Pseudomonadota bacterium; assembly: GCA_029776255.1. Classification (GTDB taxonomy): domain Bacteria; phylum Pseudomonadota; class Gammaproteobacteria; order Burkholderiales; family Rhodocyclaceae; genus Accumulibacter. The sequence continues at coordinate 88,859 of JAKOTN010000083.1, read as the reverse complement.
TTTGCGCGGTCAGTTCGGTCTTGTCCTTGTAGTCGTCGATATCGAAATTGTCGATGACATAGCGTTCCGGCGCGGCTCCCGGCTGTCCGGTGCGGATGATCAACCGTATCATGCGGTTGCCGAGCTTGCCTCGAATGTAGTCCACCAGTCGCAGGCCGGCGTCGTCGGTTTCCATTACCACGTCGATCAGCGCCACGGCGATATCGCGGTGTTCGAGGAGCTTGGCGCGGGCGGCTTGCGCCGAATCGGCCTCGATGATTGTCAGCGGCCGATTGGCGAACTCGAAACCACGCAGGCTGAGCGCGGTGAGGCGTCGGACGTCGGGTTCGTCGTCGACGACCAGCAGTTTCCAGGGGTCCAGACGCGGTGGTTGGTAACCCGTTGTTTCCCGTTGTGGATGGGGGATGATTTTCATGGCGTATTCACTCTCTTGGCCGGAATCCGGCGCGGGATTTCGATAAAAAACCGAGTGCCCTCGCCGACAGTACTCTCGCAACGAATAGTGCCGCGCAGCGCCTGCGTAACGAGATTGTAGGCGATGTACAGCCCCAAACCGGAGCCGCCTGCCGCACGTCGTGTAGTATAAAACGGCTCAAAAGCATGCTGTAGTGTTTCTTCCGGCATTCCCGCGCCGTCGTCGGCATGCACGATACATACTTGATTTCCTTCGGTATGCGCTGCGATTCGAATGCGTCCCGCGCGCGCGCCGTCGGCGAAGGCATGTTTGAGGCTGTTTTGCAGCAAGTTGGTCAATGTCTGCGCCAGGGCACCTGCCGGTCCAAAAAGCACTAAATCAGGAGGGCAGTCGCCGTCGATGGCGATTCGCCGGTTTTTGAAGACATGTCGCAGGCTGACGCGCACATCCTCGACGATTTCGGCCAGTTTGTACTCTCTTTCCTGTTCGGACGCCTGATCGACGACCGTGCGCTTGAAACTTCTCACCATTTCGGCGGCGCGCCGCAGGTTGGACAGGGCCAAGTCCGACATGTCGGTCAGCATCCCCAGGCGCTGCCGAAGATCGTTTTCATCGACTTCGTCCCGCGAAATCAGTTTGCTCAGCCCCTCGACCACTTCCTGGGAGTGGGAGGCCGCGCCGACCGCGACGCCGATCGGTGTGTTCAACTCGTGCGCGAAGCCGGCAACCATGCGACCCAGGGAAGCCATTTTTTCCGCCTCCAGCACGCGCTCCTGTTCTTCGCGCAGGCGACGGTTGGTTTCGAGCAGTTCGGCGGTGCGTTCGGCGACGCGTTGTTCGAGAGCGGTGTTCAGTTGGGATAGCGTGCGTTGCGTTTGTTGTAATTCCTCATTGCGATCGACCAGATCACAGTAAAGATGATGTAGCGCGCCGAGAACAACGTCGGTACGCGGGTCGTATAAACCGTGATCGTTGTCGTAGACCGTCTGCGGGTCGCCGCCGGCTTGTATGGCCTTCACCTGTCGGCTCAGCGATTGGTCGTCGCCAAGAATGTGGAAAATCAGCCAATTACTCAGGAAATCGAGCAGTTGCCGTAGATTGACGGCTTCTTGACGTTCCCGTCGCGCGGTCCATTCGGCAACCTGGGCGATGAACTGCCGGTGCGTTGCCCGGTGCTTGTCGGCATGTGTCGCCGCTACCCGCGCCCGAGTCATGATTTCCTCTTCGCTTTGGAAGTGGTACACCGTGTAGTGGGTCAGTTTGACCAATGTCTGGTCGATATGTTCGGGATTTGCCTCGTCGGCGCCCATGCCGAGTTGATTGATCAGGTTCACCAGTTGCTGGTGCTGGCGGTCGACGATCGCCAGACCGGTTTCGAACAGTGGTGTCCACTCGAATGTTTCCATGCGCGATGTCCCGTTTCAGCGGCGCCGAGAGCAATGAACGATGACCGTCGGCGTTGAAGTCCGTCGAGCGGCATCGCGAACAAAAAAGACTGGCGCGGAGTGCCTTCCCGTCCTTATTTTTTAATTAAATTATAGTTTTGATTGGAATTCAACCTGGGTTCGTCGATGACGGATGCTGTACCAGCGGAGAGGGCCGGTTGGAAGTTTCCAAAGAGTCGGAACAATTCGCCGAGGGACGCGACGGATAGTTTTTCGCGAATGCGACCACGATGGAATTCGACGGTCTTGACCGTGACGCAGAGTTCCTCGGCGATGGTTCGCGTCTGCCGACCTTTGAGAACGCAGGCGAGTACCTCGCGCTCTCTTGCCGACAAGAGCGCCAAGCGTTCTTCGAGGTGAGTCGTTCGATGCGGCTCCGCCGGGGTGTCGCCGAGGCTGCCTGTCTGGGTTCGTAACGCGTTGCAGGTGGCAAGAAGCAGGCGGTGTTCGTCGTGTGGTTTTTCGATGAAGTCGACCGCTCCTTTTTTCAGCGCTCGTACCGCCAGGGGAATATCGCCGTGACCGGTGAGAAAAATGATGGGAAGTTTACAGCGTCGTTTGTGGAGGGCGTCCTGTAGTTCAAGACCGCTCATCGTCGGCATGCGGATGTCGAGGATCAGGCAGCCCGATTGCTCGGGACGGAGTTGTTTGAGGAAAGCCGGCGCCGAGGTGAAGGTTTCGACGCGAAGTCCCGCCGCGCGTAGCAACATCGCCAGCGCGTCGCATACGGCGTCATCGTCGTCGACGACGAAGACTGTTTGATCTGTTACGAACGTATTATTCATGCGCGTTCCGCCGCCAGCGTGAAGTGGAAGATCGTGCCGCCATCGGCATTTGGACTATGCCACAGCCGCCCGCCGTGTGCTTCGACCACGGAACGACAAATCGATAGGCCAAGCCCCAGGCCGTTGGGTTTGGTCGATAAAAAGGGCGTGTAGAGCTTTTCACGGATAGTTGCCGGTATTCCTGAACCGTGGTCGCGGATCGACACGGCAATCACGCCGTCCGGTTGCCGGGAGGTGGTGATCGCGAGGCGACGATGGCGCTGGTCGAGCGACTGCATCGCATCGACGGCGTTTTCCAGCAAATTGACCATGACCTGAACGAGAAGAAATTTATCGGCGACAAGAGATGGCAAGCCATCGGCGAGGACGAGGTCGGTGAGTACGCCATCGTTTTCGATTATTGTATCAATTAAATCAATTGATTCTCGTATTATTTCGTTCAGGTCGCACAGTGCCGGTTGGGGATGTTTGCTACGGACGGCGTCGCGCATGCGTTTGACGATATCCGCGGCGCGCATCGCTTGTGTTCGCGATTTTTCCAGCGCTTGTACAAGCTCGCCGTGGTTCGGGGTTTTTCCGGTCAGTAAACGTAGGCAGGCGTCGTGGTAGGTGGCGATGGCCGTCAGCGGTTGATTAATCTCGTGCGCCAGCATGGAGGTGCTTTCCGCCAACGCGGAAAGGCGGGCGGTACGATGCAGCATGTCCTGATTTTCCTGCCGCAACAATTGCGCATGGCGTCTGTCCGTGATGTCGGTCACGACCGTCATTCTCGCCGATTGCTCTTTTCGCCACGGTATCGGGCCGGATTGCACGAGATACCAACGGCCGCTCGTGGAATCGAACCGTTCTTCGGTGAGGAAGCCCGACGCGGTCACCTCTTTCGCGCGGCGTTTCACGGTGTGTTCGGAGTGCTGGCCGTCGCCACCGAAGCGGTGTGCCAGGGCGGCGGCGGACAGAGCGGTCGGCTCGGCATCCAGCAGCACCGCCAGGCGTTTGTTGGCGTAAAGGAGTCGATCCGTCGCCTGTTCGCTGACATACACTCCGGCGTTCATTTCATCGAGCAGGCGGACGAATCGCTGGTCCGCGCTACGCAGTGCGTGATGCAGGCGCGCGAACAGGATGACGAAGACCGCAAAAGTCGTGACCAGCACAATGCCGTCCCAGTAAAAATACAGCGGTCGGGTGTAGCCGTGCGTCGAGTTGAAACTGAAAACCCAGCATAGCGTCGCCGCTGTCGCGGTCGACAATCCAGCATTTCGTCCGGCATTCCACGTCGCGATGGCGATGGGCAGCAAGTAAAGCGCGTTCAGCCGCAGTTCGTAACCGGTCATGGCGTCCAGCAGGCCGATCAAGCCCGTCAGAAATAGCGACGCGCAAACGAACCACCACTTGGGTTGCGCCTGCCGTCGTCCGTCCAGTTTTTTGTTGGCCGGCAGGCTAAACGACGGAAGACTTGGGTCGATCATCGCCGGATCGGTCGCCTCGACGGGCAATCGTAATCGGTTCGTGATGATGGGTGAAAATTCAATTGATTCATGCGGATGATTCGATAAATAGGCGTGGCGGGTCCCATGGGGAATGGGAAGGGTGAGCCACTTTACCGTTTTTGACGTGATCGAGGAAAGCGCCAGTCCTGCATGGCGAGTGCCCGAAAACTAGGGCCAACCCTAGTAGGCCCGAATTCGCGCGCGCGTTACAGTTCCCGTGGTTCGGCCTGTGTCCGCCGGTTTTCCTCATTAGGGCGGATACGTTCACGGGTTGAGAAGACGTTCTTTCTCGCTTTTCGCAAACACCGGAGACGACAGTGGATCAAGTCATCGTTTTTTTACAGGCCTTGCTTGAACAGACCGGCGCGGCGCATTTTTCGTTTGGCAATCTGGTGATGATCATCATTGGCGCCACGATGATCTACCTTGCCATTACCAAACACTACGAACCGCTGCTGCTGATCGGAATTGGCTTCTCGTGCATTGTCGCCAACGTACCCGGACCGCCCGACGATGTTCCCGGTGGCCAGGCAATTTCCGCGTTGCTGTACGTGGTCAAGGAAGGCGGCCTGTTTCATTACGCCTATGAAGGCGTTGCCAAGCTGATCATTCCTCCACTGATCTTCCTCGGTGTCGGCGCGATGACCGACTTCGGTCCGATGATTGCCAATCCGAAACTGGTGATTCTCGGCGCCGGTGCGCACCTCGGCATCTTCGTCGCGCTGATTCTGGCCAAAATGCTGGGCTTCACGTTGGCGGAGGCGGGGGCCATCGGCATCATCGGCGGTGCCGACGGCCCGATGGCGATTTTCGTCACCGTCAAATTGGCGCCGCATTTGCTTGGGCCGGTTTCCGTTGCCGCGTATTCGTACATGGCGTTGATGCCGATGATTCAGCCGCCAGTGATGAAACTGCTCACCACCAAGGAAGAACGGCAAATCGGCATGGCGCAATCCCGCAAGGTGACCAAGCTGGAAAAGATTGCTTTTCCGGTGGTGATTGCGATCATCGTCAATCTGTTCTTTCCGCCGGTGGCGCCGCTGATCACCATGCTGATGCTCGGCAACCTGCTCAAGGAGTGCGGGGTGACCGACCGTCTGTCGAAAACAGCGGCTGGTGGGCTGATGAACGTCATCATCATGATTCTGACCGTGGCGATCGGTTCGACGATGGCGGCGGACAAGTTCTTGACTTGGCAGACCATTGAGATCGTTGTTCTCGGCTTGATCGCGTTCATGGTTGGCACCGGTTCCGGTGTGATCACGGCGAAGATCATGAACTTGTTTCTCAAGACCAAGATCAACCCGCTGATTGGCTCCGCGGGCATTGCGTCGGTACCCATCGCGGCGAGGGTTTCGCATATCGTGGCCTACAAGGAAAACCCCAACAATCTACTGATTTATCACGCCATGGGGCCGAATCTCGCTGGCGTGTTCGGCACGGCGATCTCGGGGGGCATCATGCTGGCCTTGATTGGCGTGAGTTGATGCGCCCATGAACGGTTTTGCCGCCATCTTCATGACATTTCGGAAATGGTTCCGCCAATGAATGCCTTTATTCCCGACACCATGCAAGGGGCGCTGCTTCTCAGCGCCATCGATTTCTTTCTCAGTTTCTTCGTCATTTCATTCATTGGCGTGGTGCTGGCCGGTTTTCCGCTGCTCAACCGGATCGGCGCCTGGGTGACCAAGCCGTCGAAGGCGAAGGCGGCGGCAAGCAAGGCCTCCGAAAAGCCTGCCGCCCAGCCGCCGGCCAGCGTCCCCGGGGGCGACGATATTCCTCCGGACGATCTCGCGGTGATTGCCGCGGTCGTGGCGGCGATGATTGGCGATCATCGCATTTTGCACATCGAACGACAGGCGCGCGGCGCTGAGTGGAGTTCGGCGGGTCGCATGGCGCAGCATCATAGTCATACGCCGCGCGACCGGTGAAATAAGCGGCCACCTTTTGGCTCTGGCTCTCCGCCGGTCGCTGCGTTCTCGCGCTATTTGATTTCGGCTGGCGGACGGGCTTATCGTCCGGTCGCCTGCGTGGTTTTCGAGCGAGCCATTGCTTCCCCCATGCGAACCGGTCGCGCGGGTGTCCAGGCGGGATCGAAGTCGAGCATGCCTTGCGGAAAGAGCATGACCACCGTCGATCCAAGCAGGAAGCGACCCATTTCTTCCCCTTTTTCGAGAACGATCCGTTGACCGTCGTAACGCCACTCGCGGAGTTGTCCGCTCCGCGGCGGGTTGACGGTACCGTGCCAGACGGTGGCCATGCTGCCGACGATGGTCGCGCCGACCAGGGTCAGCACGAACGGGTGCCCGTTTGCGTTTTCGAAGACGCAGACCACGCGCTCGTTGCGGGCGAACAGGCCGGGCACGCCGCGCGCGGTCGCCGGATTGACCGAAAATAGCGCGCCGGGGATGTGAATCATTCGCGTCAGGCGACCGTCGGTGGGCATGTGGATGCGATGGTAATCGCGCGGGCTGAGGTAAAGCGTCGCGAAATCGCCGTCGTCGAAGCGGCTGGCAAGGTCGCGGTCACCGCCGAGCAGCGCGGTGGTGGTGTAACGATGGCCTTTGGCCTGAAAAATCTGATCGCGTTCGATACGGCCGAATTGGCTGATCGCGCCGTCGACCGGGCAGAGGAAAGCGGCGTCGGCCAGCGGCCGTGCCTCCGGACCTAGCGGACGGGTGAAAAAATCGTTGAAACTGGCGTAGGCGGCGGGGTCCGGGTTGGCGGCTTCGCTCATGTCGACACCGTAGCGCTTGATGAACCAGCGGATTACCGTCGTGGTCAAGGCGCCGGCGCGACGGTTGGCGAGTATGCCGGCAACGGCGGTGAGGTTTTGCTTGGGCAGCAAGTGCTGCGCCAGTACGGCGAGGCGTTCGGACACGGCGACGGTCAGCGGAGGCTGGAAGAGATGAGCGAGCCGCGATTATACGGGCAGGCGCCTCCCGCCGTGACGTAGACGGGAGGAAACCTTTCGACGGCGAATCGGTGCGGCGCAATTGCCGCCGCGTCGGGTCGCAAAAGGGTGCGTGCGGTTGCCCGACCGGGTCCTTTAACGCAGCCCGGCGTTGATCTTGTCCAGTGCGCCGGCGCCGGGACACAGTTCGGCGGCGGCTAGCGTGTTCAGCGGCACGTCGACCGACCCGATCTGCCGATGCAGGTCGGACGACTCGGGGTCGACGTAGAGCAGGCCGGTGACCAGTTCACCGAGGGCGGCGTGTTCCTGGATGTAGGTCATCGCGCGGGTGCGATCGGTCGGATCGTAGTCGGCGTGCCGCTTGCGCAGGCGGATGATCGAACCGTCGTGCTGACGAACATCGGTGACCTCGCCCTCGTCATAGTCGACGGTGATTTCCTCGCGTGGCGGCAGGAAATCAAGCCGGGTGACCGCTTCGTTGTGCGCGCGCACGTAGTCGTAGCTCTTGGTGCTGCCGGCGTGGTTGTTGAAGGCGATGCACGGCGAGAGCACGTCGATGACCGCGGCGCCCTGGTGGGCGATGGCGGCGCGGATCAATGGGATCAGTTGCGCCTTGTCGCCGGAAAAGCCGCGCGCGACGAACGTGGCGCCCATCAATAGCGCCAGGCTGACCAGATCGATCGGCGCGTCGTTATTGATCTGGCCGCGTTTCGATTTCGAACCTTTGTCGGCGGTAGCCGAGAACTGACCTTTCGTCAAGCCATAGACGCCATTGTTTTCAACGATATACGTCATGTTAACGCCGCGGCGCATGACGTGCGCGAACTGGCCGAAGCCGATCGACGCCGAGTCGCCGTCACCCGAAACCCCCAGGTAGATCAGATCGCGGTTGGCCAGGTAGGCGCCGGTGAGTACCGACGGCATGCGCCCATGCACGGTGTTGAAACCGTGCGAATTGCCGAGAAAATAGTCCGGCGTTTTCGAGGAGCAGCCGATGCCCGAGAGCTTGGCGACGCGGTGCGGCTGAATATCGAGTTCCCAGCACGCCTGGATGATCGCCGCCGAAATCGAATCGTGACCGCAACCGGCGCACAGTGTCGAAATCTTGCCTTCGTAGTCACGGCGGGTATAGCCGACCTTGTTCTTGGCCAGGGTCGGATGGTGCAGCTTGGGTTTGGCGAGGTAAGTCATGTCAGGCCACCCTGTCTTCTCTCAAGGGGCGAACGTTCAAGCGCGAGACGCGCTCGGCGATTTCCCGGGTGATGAAACGTGCGGTGATTGGCGTGCCGTCGTAGTGCAGCACAGGAATCAGGCTTGCCGGATTGATGCCGGCTTCGTTGACCAGCAATGTCTTGAGCTGGCCGTCGAAATTCTGTTCGATGACGAAGACGCGGGTGTGCGAGGCGATGAAATCGGCGATTTCGTTCTGAAACGGAAACGCGCGAATACGCAAGGCATTGATGTAGATGCCTTGATCGGCTAGCGCGTCGAGCGCCTCGTGCATCGCCGGGCTGGTCGAGCCGTAGAAAATGGCGCCGAAGCGCGCCGGGTATTTGGCGGCGGTGAGCACCGGCCAGGGAACCAGCGATTTGGCGGTTTCGAACTTCCGCAGCAGGCGCTGCATGTTATAGGTGTAATCGGCACCGGCTTCGGAGTAGATGGCGTAGGCGTTCTTCGAGGTGCCGCGAGTGAAATAGCCTCCCTTGGTCGGGTGCGTTCCCGGGTAGGTGCGGTAGGGGATGCCGTCGCCGTCGCTATCGAGATAGCGGCCGAAATCGGCACCGCCATCGAGCGCCTCGCGCGTCATCACCTTCCCGCGGTCGTATTCGCGGCCGTCTTCCCAGGCAAAGGGACGGCACAGGCGCTGGTTCATGCCGATGTCGAGGTCTGACATCACGAAAACCGGTGTTTGCAGGCGCTCGGCGAGATCCAGTGCCTGCGCCGACATTTCGAAGCATTCGTAAGGGTCGTCCGGAAAGAGCAGCACGTGCCGGGTGTCGCCGTGCGAGGCGTAGGCGCAGGCCAGAATGTCGGATTGCTGGGTGCGGGTCGGCATGCCGGTGGACGGTCCGCCGCGCTGGATGTTGATCAGCACAGCGGGAATCTCCGCGAAATAGGCCAGGCCGATGAATTCGGACATCAGCGAGATGCCAGGACCGGAAGTGGCGGTAAACGCCCGCGCGCCGTTCCAGCCGGCGCCGACGACCATGCCGATCGACGCCAATTCATCCTCGGCTTGCACGATGGCGTAGCGGCGGCCGCCGCTGTCGGGGTCGACACGCAACTTCTCGGCGTATTTCTGGAAGGCTTCCGGGATCGACGACGATGGCGTGATCGGGTACCACGCACAGACGGTGGCGCCGCCATAGAGGCAACCGAGCGCGGCGGCGGTATTGCCGTCAACGAAGATTTTGTCGCCGACCCGATCCCGTCGTTCCACCGACAGGCCGATCGCCTTGAGGTTTTCCCGGGCGTATTCGCGACCGAGCGCGAGCGCCTGTCGGTTCAAGTCGAGCAGTTTCTCCTTGCCCTTGTATTGCTCGGCGAAGAGTTTTTCGATTTCCGCGGCATCGATGCCGAGCAGGTTAGCCAGCGCGCCGACATAGATGATGTTCTTGAACAGTTGCCGCTGCCGGGAATCGTCGTATGCGTTGTTGGTGATTTCGGTCAGCGGCATGCCGATGAAGTGGATGTCGTCACGCAGCTTGCCGCGAGGCAAGGGTTTGGAACTGTCGTGGAACAGGTAGCCGCCGGGTTCGACCTCGCGCACGTCCTGCTCCCAGGTTTGCGGGTTCATGGTCACCATCATGTCCACACCGCCACGGCGACCGAGGTAGCCGTTCTCGGTGACGCGCACCTCGAACCAGGTCGGCAGACCCTGGATGTTCGACGGAAAAATGTTGCGCGGCGACACCGGCACGCCCATGCGCAGGATCGCCCGGGCGAGCAGTTCGTTGGCCGACGCCGACCCGGAACCATTGATATTGGCAAATTTGACGACGAAATCGTTTACCGCTTCGATCTTCTGCATTGTCGCTCCTCTCAGGCGGCGGTTGCGGCGTTTGGTTGCAGCTGTGCGCCCGGTGACTCGTCGCGACGGCAGCGCGGGCTGGCGTGAGTCATTTTGAGCAGGAATTTCTGCATGTCCCAGGCGCCGGTCGGGCAGCGTTCGGCGCACAGCCCGCAGTGCAGGCAGACGTCTTCGTCCTTGATCATTACCCGTCCGGTTTTCAGGGTGTCGGAAACGTATAGCGCCTGTTCGCGGTTGCGTGCCGGCGCGCGCAGGCGCGGGCGCAGTTCGTCTTCCTCGCCGTTGGCGGTGAAGCTGATGCAGTCCATCGGGCAAATGTCCATGCAAGCGTCGCATTCGATGCACAGTCCGCCGGTGAATACCGTCTGCACGTCGCAGTTCAGACAGCGCTGCGCTTCCTTGGTGGCCAGTTGCGGGTCGAAACCCAGCTCGACCTCGATCTTGATGTTTTTCAGCGCCGCGCGGACATCGCGCAAGGGCACGCGCAGGCGGCGGTCGATGGACACCGCATTGTCGTAGCGCCAGGCGTGGATTCCCATTTTTTGCGAGACCAGTTCGATTGCCGGAGCCGGCCGGCTGGCGATGTCCTCGCCGTTGAGCAGGCGGTCGATCGACAGTGCCGCTTCGTGGCCGTGCGCGACCGCCCAGATGATGTTCTTCGGCCCGAAGGCGGCGTCGCCGCCGAAAAAAACGTTGGGCAGCGTGGACTGCAAGGTCGCTTCGTTCAACACCGGCAACCCCCATTTACCGAACTCGATGCCGATATCGCGTTCGATCCATGGGAAAGCGTTGTCCTGACCGACGGCGATCAGCACCACATCGCACTCGAAATGCGGATCCGGCTCACCGGTCGGGACCAGCGTGCGACGGCCTTTTTCGTCGTATTCCGAACGCACTTTCTGGAATGTGACGCCGGTCAGACGGCCACCGATGTGGGTGAAAGCCTTGGGGACGAGGTTGTTGAGGATGGGGATGCCTTCGTGCATCGCGTCCTCTTTTTCCCACGGACTGGCTTTCATCTGCTCGAAACCGGAGCGGACGATGACCTTGACGTCCTCACCGCCGAGCCGGCGAGCGGAGCGGCAACAATCCATGGCCGTGTTTCCGCCGCCGAGAACAACCACCCGCTTGGCGATCGAGGTGACGTGTCCGAAGGCGACGTTGGCTAGCCAGTCGATACCGAGATGAATGTACTTGCGGGCCTCCTTGCGTCCGGGAATGTCGAGATCCTGGCCGCGCGGCGCGCCGGAACCGACGAACACCGCGTCGTAACCGTCGCTCAGCAGGTCTTTCAACGATGCGACATACCGACCACCGCGAAACTCCGCGCCGAGGCCGAGCACATAACCGGTTTCCTCGTCGATGATCGACTCCGGCAGGCGGAATTTCGGAATCTGGCTGCGCATCATGCCGCCGGCACGGGCATCGCCATCGTGGATCACCACCTCGTAGCCGAGCGGCGCCAGATCGCGCGCCACCGTCAGCGAGGCCGGTCCGGCGCCGACGCAGGCGACGCGACGGCCGTTTTTCCCGGCGGGCACCGGCGGCAGGAGGCCGCGAATGTCCTGCTTGTAGTCGGCGGCGACGCGCTTGAGGCGGCAGATTGCCACCGGCTCCTTGCGATCGTGCCCGTCTGGCGACTCGTCCTCGACACGGCTGCGTCGGCAAGCGGGTTCACAGGGGCGGTCGCAGGTCCGGCCGAGAATGCCTGGAAATACATTAGCCACCCAGTTGACCATGTAGGCGTCGCTGTAACGGCCGGCGGCGATCAAGCGGATGTATTCGGGAACAGGCGTGTGGGCGGGGCACGCCCACTGGCAATCCACGACTTTGTGGAAATAATCGGGCGCGCCGATATCGGTGGGCTTCAAGGCGGAATCCTTTCTTCGCGACGCGTTGGAGCTCGCTGTTGCCAGCTTCCGGGGAAAGAGAACCTGCATACTAGCGTGCCGAAGTGGCGCTGAAAAGGTTTCCGTTTCATGGCGATGGCGTTGGCGCTCCCCACCTGTCGCGGGTCATGGCGGCACTCTGCCATCTCGTTGTCGCGACGACGGGGTGTATGATCGCCCTTGTCGTCCATAAGGAAATCGTGATGTTTAGAAAATGGGTATTTCCGGCACTTTTTATGCTGGCGGCCTTGCCGGTCCGCGCGTCGGTGGTCGATATCGACAACGAGCAGCTGGCGCGTCTGCTTGCTGCCGGTGTGCCGGTAGTCGATATTCGCACCGGGACCGAGTGGCGGGAAACCGGAATCGTTCCCGGCAGCCACTTGTTTACTTTTTTTGACGAGAACGGTCGTAGCGATCCCGCCGCCTGGTTGCGGAAGGTGCAAGGGGTGGCCAAACCCGAGCAGGCGGTGATTCTGCTGTGTCGCTCCGGCAACCGGACGCGGGTCGTCAGCCAACTGCTATCGGCGCGGGCGGGTTATCGGACGGTGTATAACGTCGGCAGCGGTATCGTCGCCTGGGCCAGGGATGGGCGACCAATGGCGCCGGCACCTCCTTGTCCGGCGGGGTCGATGTGCTGATTCGACGTGCGCGAGCCGGCATGGCGGGTGGGATGGTGGCGCTCAGCGGGCCGACTCGGCCAATTTCTGATAGACGAAGGCGGTCAGCGCGATGGCGATATCGTTGGGCAGTCCCGCGAACTGCACGCCGTACTGAAATTCGTTGTTTTCCTTGCGGGCGATCGAGCGAATAGTGGCATCTATCGCCATCAAGACTTCGATGTCCCTGATTTGCAGACGAAACTTGACGGCCACGAGGTCGCCTGCATTGCCCAGTTTCCGGTTCGATGTCAGTAACGCGCCACCGACGCTGAGGTTGGTCAGCTGGCCGGCGGCGGTAGCGGTCTGTGTTTCCTCGCGCATGGCAATGGCGCAGACGATTTTCACCGCCACGCGCTCGCCATCGCGGACGACCAGACCGCGGACTTGTCGCGGGTAGCTGAGGTGCATGTGCGGGAACGGTACGTTCGAGGCTTTCAGCAGCGTCGAGGTGAACGCGTAGGCGTTGCGGCCGGCGAAAAAGCGCACAACGAAGGATTGCCCTTCGCGGACGCTGCACAACCGGCCCTCGATTTCGGGAATCGTGACCAGAACGCTCCTGTTCTTGCTGTAACCGACCAGACTGACGTAGTAGCGGTCGTCCGACTGGTCGGTCTGGGTTTGAATCTGAAACGGATCGCCGATCGCCAGCTTGATTTCGTCGAGCGGAACTTCTTTTTCCGGTGAGCTTTGCTGGGCGGCGATTTTCGATTCGCCAATTCCGCGCGGGTCGAAAACCCGGACCAGACCGCGCCGGATCAGCACGTCGAGTTCGACTTGCGTGGTCGCCACGAAGCCTTGCTTCAACAGCAGATTGTGTTGAAGGTCGTACACGTCCCAGGCGATGGGTTTGCCGACTTCGAGATCGCGCCGGCGCACGGGAATGTAGGTGTTACTGCTATCGGTCATCGTCGTTGAAACGGAGGGCGCCTCCGGTCCGCAAGCACCATCGTGACAAGGCAAAGGGTTGACACACTATAGAACGTGGAACGCCAGCGTGCAGAAAGTCCAGGAGGATGACGCGATCGTCGCCGAAAGGATGGCCCTCGTTTCGACTTCCGCCCGGCACGCGGCTCTGGCGGCCCCGTGTCGGGCGGGTGTGCGTCAAAGGTTTACAGCACCTTGACTTCAACCTTGCGCGGTTGGGCATGTTCGGCCTTGGGAATGCCGAGTTTCAACACGCCCTGACTGAATTCGGCGCTGACCTTGCTCGAATCCAGTTCCTTGGACAAGGTAAAGACCCGGCGATAACGCGGCAGGCTGACTTCGACGTGGCTGGCGACCGTTCCCTCCGGCATTTCCAGATCGATATCGCCTTCGATGGTCAGGGTGTCGGCTTCGACATGAAGATGGAGCTTGTCCTTGGGCACGCCGGGCAAATCGGCGTAAAGGGTGATTCCCGAGGCATCCTCGATGACATCGACCGGCGGCAGCAAGGCCGTTTCATCGTTGGCGGTCGGTTTTCTGGCAGCGGTGTTGTCGGACATGATCGCTTCTCCTTATTGAACGGTAATGCGCCGAGGCTGCGCGGATTGTTTGCGACCGATGCTGATGCGCAGCACACCATCGCGGTATTTCGCGTCAACGGCGTTCGGGTCGATGTCGTCGGGCAGGGTCACGACCCGGCGAAAGCGGCCCTCGAAGCGCTCGTCGATATGCAGCGTCGCTTCCGGGCCGGCGTGCTGGCGCTGGCGTTCGCCAGCGACGGTGAGCACGCCCTTCTCGATCTGCACATCGAGAGTGGCGGGATCGATTCCAGGCGCGAAAGCGAAGATTTCGACCGACTGCGGCGTGCCGCCGACGTTCATCGCCGGGAAGCCGCCGCGTGCGATGCCGCGGATGCTGGGTGAGAACTGGAACGAATTCTGGACGTCGCGTTGCAAGCGATCGAGTTCCGCGAGCCAGTCGCGGGGAAATAGGGAACGATACATCATGATCGGGTCTCCTTAGAATGGACGAAGGGCGTCGTGTTTGACGCGCAACTCGAATCTTGGGTCTCTCGCGCCACTTTCAATATCTTGAAAGCCGGCTCCGTGGCGCCCATAGTCACATGCTGGTCGACAGCTATTGCGCGATGAGGTTGGTGATGGAATTCAAGGATTATTACCAGATTCTGGGGGTGTCACGCGACGCCACGGCGGAGGAGATCAAGAAGGCGTTTCGCAAGCAGGCGCGCCGCTATCATCCGGATGTGTCCCGGGAGGCGGACGCGGCAGCGCGCATGCAGGAGATCAACGAGGCTTACGCCGTTCTCGAGGATAGCGAGAAACGGGCCGCTTACGATCAACTCGGCAAGGGCTACCGGGCCGGACAGGATTTCCGGCCGCCGCCCGACTGGGACGCCGGCTTCGAGTTTTCGAGGCACGGCTTCGGAAATGCCGCGGCTGGCGACTTCTCGGATTTCTTCGCGGAGCTTTTCGGTCGCCGGGAGGCCGGACGAAGTTTCGGTTTTTCAGCGCGTGGGCCGTTAGCGGCGCGCGGCGAGGATCATCAAGCCAAGGTGCTGCTCGATATCGAAGACACGTTTACCGGGGCCACCCGGCAGATCGCCTTGCGCGTGCCGAGAAGCGACGCGCAAGGCCGGGTGACGGTCGAAAATCGGACCTTGAACGTGAAAATTCCTCGGGGTGTTCATGCTGGACAGGTGATTCGTCTCGCCGGGCAGGGAGCGCCCGGGCACTGCGGCGCACCAGCCGGCGATTTGTTGCTGGAAGTCGCATTCCGGCCACATCCGCGTTTCCGCGCCCAGGGGCGCGATTTGCATCTCGGCTTGCCGGTGGCGCCGTGGGAGGCCGCCCTGGGCGCGGTGGTGGCGGTTGATTTGCCACACGGTGGCGTCAAGGTGCGCATACCCGCTGGCACGCAGAGCGGCCGGCAGTTACGGGTGCGCGGCAAGGGGTTTCCCGGCCAGGCGCCTGGAGATCTGCTGCTCGACGTTTACGTGGTGTTGCCGCCGGCAGATTCCGAAAAAGCGCGGACCCTGTACGAAACAATGGCCAGGGAACTGTATTTCGATCCGCGGGCGATGGCGCCGCAACGGCGAAACGACTAAACGCAAAAGGAAAGCGCATGGGTAACAACGATCGTTTTCTCGTCCGCCTGCTCTGGATGACGCTGGCGGCCACCATGTTGATCGCCGTCTGGCGGGTCATGCCGGTGCTGGAAGACTGGCTGTTGCCTCGCGAGGCCGTGCCGCGCACCGTGGCTGCGCGCGGGGATTTCGCGGACGATGAAAAGGCGACCATCGCCTTGTTCGAAAATAGTCGCGATTCGGTGGTGTTCATCACCACCAAGGCGCAGGTGCGCGATTTCTGGACGCGCGATGTGTTTACCGTTCCGCGCGGCACTGGGTCTGGCTTCATCTGGGACGACGCTGGACACGTGATCACCAATTTTCATGTCATTCAAAATGCCAGCGAGGCGTCGGTAAAACTCGCGGACGGCCGTAGCTATCGCGCGGCGTTGGTCGGCGCCTCGCCAGCGCACGATATCGCCGTGCTGCGTATCGGTGTCGGCTTCAAACGTCCGCCGCCGGTACCGCTGGGCAGTAGCGCCGATCTCAAGGTGGGTCAGAAGGTATTCGCCATCGGCAATCCCTTTGGCCTGGACTGGACGTTGACCACGGGCATCGTATCGGCGCTGGACCGTTCGTTGGGCGGTGAAAGCGGCAACACCATCGAGCATCTGATCCAGACCGACGCCGCGATCAACCCCGGCAACTCCGGCGGGCCGCTGCTCGACTCGGCCGGCCGGCTGATCGGAATCAATACCGCCATTTACAGCCCGAGTGGCGCGAGCGCCGGCATCGGTTTCGCGGTACCGGTGGACACCGTCAATCGCGTCGTTCCGCAATTGATCGCCGGCGGCAAGTATGTCCGTCCGGCGCTGGGGGCCGCCTTCGACGAGGGTCTGAACAACCGGCTGAAGCGGGCACTCGGTGTCGACGGGGTGGTCGTCTTGCGCGTGGCGCCCGGTTCGGCTGCCGAAGCCGCCGGTTTGTTGGGCGCCAAGTTGTTGCCCGATGGCGGCGTGGCCGTTGGTGACGTGATCATCGCCGTCGATGGCAAGACGGTGGACTCCGTGGGCAAGTTGCTCGCGCGGCTCGACGACCGCCGCGTTGGCGAAACGGTCACGCTGAAGATTTTGCGCGACGGTCGTCAAATCGACGTGACGGTGACCTTGCAGCCGGGTGTGTAAGGACTGACGGTCTGGCAGATACCGCGTGTTGCCGTCATTGCTGGCCGAGGGGGGCGTTTCGATTGATTTCCGTTCCTACTGTGCGCAGTATGGCGACCGAGCCCATGGCGATTGACGAGGCAAAAAGACGTTTGTCGATCAAGGGTGGAAAATCGATTTCGGACCGCGGCTTTGGCGCGTGCCGACGATGTTTTTGATGAAGTTAAATCATGGAGGTATAAAATGGGACTGTTGGATGGCGTACTGGGTGGCATTTTGGGCGGCATGACGGGCACGGAACAGGCGCGTCCGGCGGCAGGCGATTCCAATCTTCTGGCAACGCTGTTGCCCGTGGTGCTTGGCATGATCATGAACAACCGAAACGGCGGAGAAAGTGGTGGACTCGGTGGTGTGCTTGGTGGCCTGTTGGCTGGTCAGCAAGGCGGCGGCGGAATAGGCGACGTTCTTGGTGGCCTTCTCGGCGGCGGTGCTAGTGGTGGCGCGGGCGCATTGGGATCGGTGCTTGGCAGCGTTCTCGGCGGCGGCGCTCACGGAACGGGCGAGGCTGGCGGATCGGGGGGGCTTGGCGGCTTGCTCGAGCAGTTTCAGCGCGCCGGTTATGGCGACCAGGTCAACTCTTGGGTTGGCCAGGGCGAAAATCTACCGATTTCGCCGGATGCCATCGGTCAAGTATTCGGTAGCGACGCGTTGTCGCGCATAGCGCAGCAGGTCGGTGTCAGCGAAGAAGACGCCGCACAAGGTTTGTCGCAGCTGTTGCCGGATGTCGTCAATCATCTGACTCCCGACGGTAGCGCTCCGGACCTCGACCAACTCGCAGCGAGCGTCTCGGCCTTGGCACGGCGGTTCGGCGGTTGAGTCTGTTTTGCCGCGCACGGAACCGGGGGCACGTGATTACTGAAAGCGCGTTTTCTGGATGGTCGGCGTTCTATTTCCACCAAGGTCGCTTGCCGGTCGTTTGCTGACTAGTGGCTCACGATTGTTTTTCGAGGCGGCACGGGGGAGTGGACGGAGTAATGCTAAATTTGTCTTATTTGCTGGATTTTTAAGGTTAATTGGACGTTAATTAGTTCACGCCTTCTCGTTTTTGCGACTTGCTAGAATTTGTCACTCGAAAATCACGGAAGTTCGACCGAGTCCAATGGCCGTGAATCAACGAGTCCAGGAACGTTTGCCCGCCGGAAACGTCCGATTTGCTCTTCAAACTTACACAAGGTCAATCACATGCGTTCAAACATGCTTGAAACGGTTCTCAACGATCTCAACGGAACCTCCGCCGACATCGAAGCCTCCGCCATCATTTCGTCCGATGGCCTGATGATGGCCGCCTTGTTGCCGAACACGCTCGACGAAGATCGCGTCGGCGCGATGAGCGCGGCGATGCTTTCGCTGGGCGACCGTACGGCCCGCGAATTGGCGCGCGGCACGCTTGAGCAAGTCTTGATCAAGGGCGAAAAAGGCTACGTGATGATGGTGCAGGCGGGGCCGGATGCCGTGCTGACGGTGATGGCCAAGGCGAACGCCAAACTTGGTCTGGTCTTTCTCGATGTTCGTCGGGCGGCAAAGGCGATCGGGTTGGTTCTCGGCTGACAGGAGTCGCCAGGATGAATGATGTGAGTTCGTCGGGTGTTGTCGAAAAAGGCCGCGAATATGTCATGCACTACTTTGACGGCACCAGCCGGCGGGTGTGCGTGACGGATATCGAAACCAATTTTCCGCATGGCAAACTGATCGTTTCGCGTACCGACACCGCTGGCGTGATCACCATGGGCAACCAATCGTTCGTGGATATGTCCGGCTATGAGGCACACGAATTGATCGGCCAGCCGCATAGCATCCTGCGCCACCCGGACATGCCGGCCGCGGCTTTCCGCGATCTTTGGGAAACCGTCAGAGCCGGGAACCAATGGCATGGTTACGTCAAGAATTTACGCAAGGACGGCGGCTACTACTGGGTCTATGCGACGGTGGTGCCGAACGTCCGCGAAGGCCGGGTTGTCGGCTATACCTCGGTTCGGCGTGAGCCGTCCCGTCAGCAGGTGCTTGCGGCGGAAACGCTTTACCGGAGCATGAACGGATCATGAACGTCAATTTCACGGTCAGCCCCAGTTTTCCCACCGAGCGGATTACCGATTGGTACATCTTCAATACCTGGTTGCAGCGCGCGTTGTCGATGTCCATCCACCTCGAGTTGTATGACGATTTCGGCAGCCAGAGAAAGGCCATCCTGGAAGGGCAGGTCGACATGATCTACGCCAATCCATTCGATGCGTCGTTGCTGGTGCGGGAAAGAAACTTTCAAGCGATCGCCGGTCCCGAAAGCGGCGACGAAATGGTCGTTTTCACGGCGGCGGAGAAGCCGTTTCAATCGATTACCGATCTGCGGCCCGGTGTCAGGTTGTCATGTACCGATGACCCCAGTGTCAACACCGTCGGGCGGATTCTGCTTGAGCCCGCCGATATCGATCCTGCCGACATTGTCACCTTGCCGACGGATACCTATATTCAGGTGGCCAGAATGGTATTGCGCGACAACGCCGACATTGGCTTCATGCCGGTAGACGCCTTTGAGGCGCTTTCGGGTATCATCCGCCGCGATTTGCACGTGCTGGTCACCAGTCAGTTGCATGTCATTCATCACTCCTTCCTTATCGGCCCCGCACTGCTAGACAGCCGTGAAAAAATCGCCGAGTTGCTGGTGACCTTGCATGAAACCGAGAAGGGCGGCAGTCTGCTGGCCGGTCTTGGTTGCAACCGTTGGCGGCGGCTTGAGCACGAAGATGTGGAACTCATGATAGATATCATTTCAACGCTGACCCAGTGAGCCAGTTCATTACCGACAAGGCCGATCCGGGCAGAATTCGCCCTTCGTCGCCTCCGGCTGTCTTTGGTCTGCCGGTCAGAACCTTGAACATCGTCTCGCATTGGCATAGCCCTGCGACCGGGGCCTTGTTGGCGGCCGAGATCGGCCGTGATCCGGCGAACCTCCACCTGCATGTGCAGCGTATTTCGCTCTGGAAAAGCCTGGGTGACGATCAGGAACTGGGGTCGGCCGTTGTCGATTTGTGTCTGGTTCTGGGCGCGTGCGGTCTGGATCTGCGTAGACGCATGCTCCGGAATTACCGCCAAGCGTTGCGCCGGGTCGGTTTGGCGGACTATATCGAGAAAAGCCTCGATCAAGGTGCCGATCTTCACGACCCTCGGGTGGCGAGACCCGGTGTGGTCATGGCGCGACCGGTCTTGGGCAGGCGCCAGTTTCTACGTCCTTCCGATTCGTACAAGTCATGAGCCAGAACCGCTCAGACGCGGCCGCTCCGATCAGCTTGCTGCTGCTGGAAGTCGGTAGCATGGACGCCCGACTCATTGGCTTGTCACTGGAACGGCACATGCGCAACAAGGTTTGTCTCACCGATAACATGGCCAAGGCGCAGGTTGTGCTGGTCGACTGCGATCGTCAGGGCGCCGAATTGGCTTTGCGCCGAATCCCGCCACAACAGCGTCTTGGAGTCGTTGGGTACGCGCTCAATCCAAGGGAGTGCGGCACGAAATTTCCGACCATCGACATTCTCGGAAAACCGCTTAATCTCGACGGTTTGCCTGCCGCGTTGTCCCGTGCGATGGCCTCGCCGGCCAGTATTCCTTTATTGCCGGCCCAGCCGGCCGGCGCCGGTCCGTTGGTGGCGGAAAAGACCAAGTCACTCGGTGACAGCATCGACACCGACGATGGCGCCGAGCTCTGCGGTTCTCTCGAAGATTTGCCGTTGGCGCCGAACTCCCAGGTGCCGGACAAGTTTTTTTTCGATCCGGAAGATTATTTGATCGGTCAACTGTTTCGTGCCGTCGTCAAAAGCCAGGCGTCGGGACGCCCGCTGGCGGTAGCCGGTTTGCATCGGTTGATTCGGGTATCGGTCGCGCCAGTTCCACTTTGCCTGACCGCTTTTCGTGAAACACGCTTGCGGCCGATCTCGATGACGCAATTGCCGCTGGCGACCACGCGGCTTGTTCTCGATCCTGGGCCGGACGATCCGTCGGCCGAAGTGGCATTCGCGTCCGAGGATTTGCTCTGGAACGTCGCCGTCTGGGCGGCCCGGGGTCGCCTGCCTAAAGACACCGATCCTTATCGTGTCGTCCGTCTGAAGGCGTGGCCCAATTTCACGCGCGTGTTCGTGCCGCCGCATGCTCTGCGAATTGCCGCCTTGTGGGTGCGGGCGTTTGCCAGTCCCGTCGACATCGCGTCGAGGTTGGCGATTCCCCAACGTTACGTTTTTTCGTTCTACACGGCAGCGCAATTTGCCGGTCTGCTTGAACACGACCTGGGTGCCGCGAAGAAAACGTCGCCGACAGCAAGTGCTCCTCCACCACCGCCACCGCCGCAGCAGGGGCGCCGCCCGTCCTTGCTTGGAAGAATCTTGCGAAAGCTCCTGAATGCGGTCTGAACAAGCCGTTCATAACAAGATCATCTTCTCTGGCACGGTTGGCGCCGGCAAGAGCACCGCCATCGCGGCGTTGAGCGACATCGTACCGGTCGCAACCGAGGCGCTCATTTCGGATGGCGCGACGACGCTGAAAAAAACCACCACCGTGGCAATGGATTATGGTGTTCTGCTTCTCGATGGTGGCGAAAAAGTGATGCTATACGGTACGCCCGGTCAGGAACGCTTCAGTTTCATGTGGGAAATTCTCGCGGAAGGCGGAATCGGCCTGATTTTGTTGATCAACAACGCCATGCCCGATCCACTGAATCATCTCGAGCATTATCTGACGGCATTTGACGGATTTATTGCCAAGACGGCCGTTGCCATTGGCGTGACGCACATGGATCGGTCGAATTCGCCGACTTTGATCGATTACCGTGCTAAATTGCGCGTGCGCCGCCGCTTGCCGCCCCCTGCCGTTTTCCGTGTCGACGCGCGCGAACGCGACGATGTGGCGATGGTGGTCAGGGCACTTCTCTACACCTTGAATCCTGGCCTGATCGATGCTTGAGATCCTCTCCGATTCCTATCTCTGCGTGACGCCGTATGGTGCATGGCGCGCTGTCGCCAGCGCTGAAGACAGCGTCGAACGGCGTGTCCTGCAAGCGATTCTGCGTGAGCCGGTTTCGCCCTTGCTCACGCTGGAAGCGGCGCGCCTGTGGACGGGGGAGGCCACCGATGAACCAGCTCTCGAGCAACTTCTCCAATTGCAGGAGCATGCCTGTCTCGAAGCGTGGAGCACACCGCGAGCAGCCCGGCTGGAATCGCTGGAATTGAGCTTGCCGCCGCTACTGGCGACACTTAGCGACGCCCATCAGGCGGTGCTCGCCGATCGAATGGGCTTCTGTCTCGCCGTCGCCGGATACCCCATGGATCAGGGCGAGGCTCTCGCCGCCCTGGGGGCCGACATTCTTTCCGTTGCCGACCGCCAAACCATCGCCTTGTCCAAATTGGGCGATCAGTTGCTGGATGGTTGGGGAAACGTCGACGCCGCCGGAATCAGCGGTTTGAGCTTCTGGCCGATGCACGTCGGAGGCATTCGGCTGGCCTTGGCCGTGCGCGGTCGGCCGCGCTTCAACCAACAGAATTTCGCGGATCTGGTCTGGTCGCTCTGTGTCCGTTACGGGCAAATTTGAGAAATTCCCGGCGCTAAGGCCGTAAGAGTACTGCTCGGCCGACGCGTGTCGGTGATCGCGAGAGGTGCTGGCGACGCCTCTTCCCCCTGCCGCGGATACCTACGGGCAAAGTCTTCACTCTGGATTGGGGCCGCCGCCGCACGTCGGTAGGCCGTGCAGCCGCCGTCTTGGTCGGCGAATTCTCGGCAATATCCCGCAAGAACCTGCGAACCCCTTTGGCGTGCTTCTCCGCCAATCGGGCTTAAAACGCGTCGACAACACGTCGGGAAATGCCAATTAGTTCATGGCCGGCCGACGCGACCTTCCGTAAACTGGCGACCAGCGGCAAGTCACAACCGAAGATACCCGTCGATGGCGGCGGCGGAAGTCGTCGAGCCGCGGTTGTTTTATTGATGCCCAGGGAACCGAAGATGCGCTCACATTTGCTGGAAACCGTCCTTGGCGATTTGAACGGTGTGTCAGCGGATGTCGAAGCATCTGCTGTCATCTCATCCGATGGCTTGCTCATTAGTGCTTTATTGCCGAGTGGGATGGACGAAGATCGCGTCGGTGCCATGAGTGCCGCGATGCTCTCTCTTGGCGATAGAACGGCGCGCGAACTGACGCGTGGCGAACTTGAGCTGGTGCTGATCAAAGGTGAGTACGGTTACGTAATGATGATACAGGCAGGTCCTGACGCCGTGCTCACCGCGATCGCCAAGGCGAATGCCAAATTGGGAATGGTGTTTCTGGAAGTGCGTCGGGCGGTCAAGGCAATCGCTTCGATACTCGGCTGATAAGAAGGGGTTTTCCTCATGAAACAATCGGAATTGTATCTGGCGACCATCGGTGCTGTATCCGTCGCCACATCGCATCAACCATGTGCAGCGAAAGGAGTCGCCTAATGAATACGCCGTCCACCCTAGGGGATTCCCAAACCAGTTGGCTGCAATTTGCCGCGATCGCCGATGTCGACGCGCATTTACCGACCAACGAAGAGGCGGCGTCGATTCGAAAATCCATTTTCGACCGGGACGACGGGCAATCGATCGCTCTTTTCTTGCTTCAGGCCAGTCATGTCGATGCGTATGCAATTCGCCTGGCGCTGGAAAACGACGCCAAGCATCGTGTTTGCCTGGTTGAGAATATCGCCGCCGCGCAAGTGGTGCTGATCGATTGCGATCGTCCCGGCGCCGATGGCGCCATGCGGCAGGTTGCCATGCACGGTAAGGACGCCATCGGTTACGCCAGCAATCCGAAGGAACAGCACAAACGCTTCCCGAACATCATCGTTCTTGGCAAACCGATCAAAATCGATGAATTGATACAGGCGCTCACACTGGTCAGCGCCGTTGCCATCAAAGCGCCGTCGCGTCCCGTCGAGCAAGTAACCACGATCCCCAAGCCGACCGCGCCGGCCGCCGCCCACCGGCAAGCGGCCCGACCGTTCGTGGACGCCCCAAGCCGGTTCGGCGAAAGTCTTTCGGGTGAGAATATCGACATCTGCGGCTCGAATGGCGATATCGCCGGCACACGGTCCGGCGAACCACCGGCGAAATTGTTTTTTCACCCCGAGCATTATCTGCTCGGTCCTTTGCTGCGTGCCGTGCGCGAAAGCAAGACAACCGGTTTGCCACGGGCCGTCGTCGGTCTGCCGCGCATGATCCGTGTCGCCAGCACGCCGGAAGCCGTTTGCCGGACCGATTTCAGCCACAACCGTCTCCGGCCGGCTTCGATGACCCAGTTGCCGCGTGGGGCGGTGCTGGTTGTTCCCGATCCGGGGCCTTGCAACGACGAAGGCAAGGAAACCCTCTACGCCACTCGCGACTTGCTGTGGAACGTCGCTATTTGGGCGGCTCGTGGGCGCCTGCCGAAGGGTTCCGATCCGTATCAGCCGGTGTTCTTGCGCGCGATACCGGATTTCACGCGCTGCTTCGCGCCGCCGTATGCGGAAACCATCGCCACCCTGTGGGCGAGAAAATTCGCCAGTCCAGTGGAAATCGCCACCGAACTGGGCATTCCGCAACGTTACGTTTTCGCTTTTTTCACCGCCGCCCGTTTTGCCGGTCTTCTCGACAAACGCGCCGATGCCGCGGCGCTGGATAGTTGCCAGAATGCCCGGTCGTCCGCCGCGCCCGCGAATCGATGTTCCTTGGCGTTTTCACGCATCGTGCGCAAGCTGATCAACGCGCTCTGAGTTCATGCGGCATAACAAAATCATATTCTCGGGGACCGTCGGCGCCGGTAAAAGCACCGCCATCGCGGCTCTGAGCGATATCGTTCCGGTCAGCACCGAGGCCGTGGCGACCGACGATACCGCGAAGATTAAGAAAAGCACCACCGTGGCCATGGATTACGGCCTGCTGTATCTGCCAGGCGGCGAAAAAGTAATGCTTTACGGCACGCCGGGGCAGGAGCGTTTTAGTTTCATGTGGAATATTCTCGCCGAGGGGGGGATCGGACTGGTGTTGCTGGTCAATAACGCTGCCCCGGACCCGCTCCACAGTCTGGAAAAATATCTGCTCGCCTTCAAGACGTTCATCGCCAACACGGCCGTCGCGATTGGCGTCACGCATATGGATAAGCCGTCCCCCATCGGTCTGGCGGATTATCGGCGCAAGGTCGCCGAAATCACCAAGCCGCCCGTTCCCGCGATTTTTCGCGTCGATGCCCGGCGTCGCGACGATGTGGCCATGTTGGTCAAAGCGCTGTTGTATACGCTCAACCCGGGCTTGTCCGAGTCCTGATATTTCCCTCCTCGGAGGCGTTGCAGCGTTTCACCGACGCGGCACGGGCGTTTGAACGATCGCCGCCTGACAAGCGAAAGACGCCGCGATCCGCGATTACCCTGCCGTCGTTCCCGAAGGGCGCGACTGGAAGCTGCTATCATGAAAAGCTTCTACTTTTCAGGCGGGCATGAAATCGGTGTCCGACGCATCTTTCGCGCCCCCTTCCGA
This sequence comes from Pseudomonadota bacterium, assembly GCA_029776255.1. GTDB lineage: Bacteria > Pseudomonadota > Gammaproteobacteria > Burkholderiales > Rhodocyclaceae > Accumulibacter. The sequence goes on along the minus strand of JAKOTN010000083.1, from coordinate 63,496 downwards.
AAAGAATCGCCGATGTCTTTTTTATCCAATGATTCAGAGCGATACGTCGTTCAACTCGAAGACAAGGTCGCGCAATGGCGCGCATTGCTGGCGCCCTTCGCGGCACCGTCGCCGGCGGTATTCGATTCGCCGCCTGCGCACTACCGCTTGCGCGCCGAATTTCGCCTCTGGCGCCAGGGCGACGAACGGCATTACGCGATGTTCGCCGCCGGCGACAAGCGATCGCCGATTCTGATGGACGATTTTCCGGCCGCGAGTGCGCGCATCAACGCCTTGATGCCGTGCCTGAAAAAGGCCTGGCAGTCCCGTCCGGCGCTGTCGTCCAGACTGTTTCAGGTGGAATTCCTGACCACCTTGGCCGGCGATGCCTTGATCACTCTTTGTTACCACCGCCGTCTCGACGAGGCGTGGCAGGTCGAGGCGGCGGAATTGGCCGCCGACCTGGGCGTCAGCCTGATCGGCCGCTCACGCGGACAGCGATTGCCGGTCGGCCGCGATTATGTGGTCGAGGAGTTGACGGCTGCCGGCCGTCGTTTCCGTTATCGGCAACCGGAGGGCGCGTTCACGCAACCGAACGGGATCGTGAACCAGAAAATGCTTGACTGGGCCGTCGGGGCCATCGGTGAGCGTGCCGACGATCTGCTCGAACTGTATTGCGGCAACGGCAACTTCACCTTGCCGCTGGCCACGCGCGTTCGGCGGGTGCTGGCCAGCGAAATCAGCAAAGCGTCGGTCAGTGCCGCGCAGGCCAATCTGGCCACCAACGAGATTGGCAACGTGACCCTGGTGCGTCTGTCGGCCGAGGAACTGACGCAAGCCTTGAATGGCGCGCGCCCGTTCCGCCGTCTCGCCGGCATCGATTTGTCGGCCTACGATTTCGGCACCGTGTTCGTCGATCCGCCGCGCGCCGGCTTGGACCCGGCGACGTGCGAACTGGTCCGGCGTTTCGAGCGCATTCTTTACGTTTCCTGCAACCCGCAAACCCTTGCCGCCAACATCGCCCAGTTGCACGATAGCCACCGTCTCAGCCGCTGTGCCGTTTTCGACCAGTTTCCCTTCACGCCGCATGTCGAAAGCGGTGTGTTGCTGGAGCGCCGTTGACGCCGGGCCGACCCGTGCCGGACGCGATTAACACCACTTTCCGTCGGTTAATTTCGTTGTTGCGGCGATGTGGTTCAAAATAGCGCCCAGTGATTTCTCCTTGACCGTAGTGGATCGTTTCTTTTGTCCTTTTTGTCTCTTTCGACCATTCGACGGACCGGCGCGCCGCGAATGTCGGGAAAGCCACCGAAAATCGTCCTGCCATGACTAACGACTCCCTCGATCCGGACGCTGTTCCCGTGCAACCACAAGGCAAGGGACGGCACCGGTCGCTGGCGCTCGGCGCGGTGGTGCTCCTCGGCGGTGGCCTCCTGGTGGCCGCGTACCACTTTTCGGGGCGCGATGAGCCGAAAACCGCCGAGAGCGCCGGCCAGAAATCCGGCCGCCCAAACGCCGACAACCGCGGTCAACCCGTCTCGGTGGCCACGGTGGCGGTCAAGGATGTTCGCCTGTGGATTCCCGCCATCGGCACGGCCATTCCCCGCAACCTGGTGACCGTCCGCTCCCGGGTTGACGGCGAACTGCTGCGTCTGCATTTCAATGAAGGCGACACGGTGAAACAAGGACAGTTGCTGGCCGAGATCGACCCGCGTCCGTATCAGGCCCAAGTCACCCAGGTCAATGGTCAATTGAACCGCGATCTGGCCTTGTTGCAAAACGCGCGCGTCGATCTGGCGCGTTATCGCGAACTGTGGGCCAAGGATTCCATCGCCAAGCAGCAGGTCGACACCCAGGCGGCCCTGGTCCGTCAATACGAGGGGACGGTGGAAAACGACCGCGGCCAGCTCGACAACGCCAAACTTCAGTTGAACTACACGCGCGTGAGCGCGCCGGTGGCCGGGCGGATTGGTCTGCGTCAGATCGATCCGGGGAACCAAATTCGTGCCTCCGACGCCAATGGGCTGGCGTCCATCGCCCAGATCGAGCCGATGACCGTCGTTTTTTCGGTGCCGGAAGGGCAATTACCCGAAATTCATCGTCGTTTGCGGGAACGGAGCGTTCTGGCGGCCGAGGCCTGGGACCGGGCGCAAAAAAACCAGCTCGCCAACGGGCGCCTGCTGACCACCGACAATCAGATCGATCCAACAACCGGCACCATCAAGCTGAAGGCGGAATTCGCCAATACCGATCACGCCCTGTTTCCCAACCAGTTCGTCAATGTCCGGCTGCTTCTCGGCGTGCAGAAAGAGGCGACGGTGATTCCGTCCGCCGCCATCCAGCGGGGCGCGCGCGGCACCTTCGTCTATGCCGTCGACGGCGAAAACAGCGTCAAGGCCGTGCCGGTGAGCGCCGGGGCGGTGGATGGCGAACTCACCGCCGTCGATGGCGCGCTGACGCCCGGTGACAAGGTGGTGAGCGACGGTGCCGACAAGTTGCGGGACGGCGCCAAGGTCGAGGTCATTTCCCCTGAAAAAAGTCGGGCGACGGCGGACGACGCCAAGGACGGGCGCCGGGGGCGACGGTCGGAGGGCGGCGGACGCGGGCGGGATAAAGAGGGTAAAGGCGAGAAAAGCGAAAAGGACGCCAAGGGCAGCGAAGCGGCCGCCGACGGCAAGGCGGGGCAGGGCGCGTCGTGATCTCCGGGCGCCGGTCGTGCGTTTGCCGAACCCTGTTTTGACACGATGAATCCTTCTCGACTGTTCATTCTTCGTCCGGTGGCCACCTCGCTGCTGATGGTCGCCCTGCTGCTGGTGGGCATGGTCGCCTACCGTTTTCTGCCTATCTCCGCGTTGCCCGAAGTGGATTATCCGACCATCCAGGTGATGGCGCTGTATCCGGGCGCCAGTCCGGAGGTGGTGACGTCCTCGATCACGGCGCCGCTGGAGCGCCAGTTCGGGCAGATGCCCGGTTTGTCGCAGATGTCGTCGACCAGTTCCGGCGGCGCGTCGGTCATCACCTTGCGTTTCAGCCTCAACCTGACGCTCGATGTCGCCGAGCAGGAGGTTCAGGCGGCGATCAACGCCGGGGCCAATCTGTTGCCGACGGATTTACCGTTGCCGCCGGTGTATAGCAAGGTCAATCCCGCCGACGCGCCGATCCTGACGCTGGCGGTCACCTCGCCGTCGCTGCCGGTGCCGCGGATGCACGATCTGGTCGAAAGCCGGGTGGCGATGAAGATTTCGCAGATCCCCGGCGTCGGCCTGGTCAGCATTGCCGGCGGTCGGCGGCCGGCGGTTCGCATCCAGGTCAACCCGACGGCGCTCGCCAACCTCGGCCTGTCGATGGAGGATCTGCGCACCGCCATCGGCAGCGCCAATGTCAATATCTCCAAAGGCAGCTTCGACGGCGCCCAGCGGGCATCGACCATCGATGCCAACGACCAGCTCAAATCGGCCGACGACTACGGTGCCTTGGTGCTGGCGTATCGCAATGGCGCCCCGATTCGCCTCCGGGAGGTCGCCGGGATCGTCGAGGATGCCGAAAATGCCCGCCTCGCCGCCTGGTCGAACGAGCGGGAGGCGGTGATCCTCAATATCCAGCGACAACCGGGCGCCAATGTCATCGAGGTCGCCGATCTGGTGAAGAAAGCCTTGCCGCAACTGCGCGCCAGCCTGCCCGGCGCGATCGATGTGACGGTGCTCACCGACCGCACGACGACCATCCGCGCCTCGGTGGCCGATGTCCAGTTCGAGTTGATTCTGGCCGTGGCGCTGGTGATCATGGTCATCTTCGTGTTCCTGCGCACCGTTCCGGCCACCGTCATTCCCAGTCTGGCCGTGCCGTTGTCGCTGGTCGGCACTTTCGCGGTGATGTACTACATCGGGTTCTCGATCAACAACCTGAGCTTGATGGCGCTGACCATCGCCACCGGTTTCGTCGTCGACGACGCCATCGTGATGATCGAGAACATCGCCCGTTACGTCGAGGAGGGCGAGAAACCGTTGACGGCGGCGCTCAAGGGCGCCAGCCAGATCGGTTTCACCATCATTTCCTTGACCGTGTCGCTGATCGCCGTGCTGATCCCGCTGTTGTTCATGGGCGATGTCGTCGGCCGGCTGTTTCACGAATTCGCCATCACCCTGGCGATCGCCATTCTGCTGTCGGCGGCGATTTCGCTGACCCTGACGCCGATGTTGTGTGCCCGCCTGCTGTCGCACGTGCCGGCGGCGCGGCAGGGACGTTTTTACCGCTGGAGCGGGCAGGTTCTGGAGGCCTTGATCGCTCGTTATGGTGTTGCCCTGCGGTGGGTGTTGGACCGCCAAAAAGCGACGCTGCTGGTCGCCGTCGGTACGCTGGTGTTGACGGTGGTGCTCTATGTCGGCATTCCCAAGGGTTTTTTCCCGATTCAGGACACCGGTGTCATTCAGGCCACCACCGAGGCGCCGCAGTCGATTTCCTTCGCGGCGATGGCCGAACGGCAACAGGCGATGGCCGCCGCCATTTTGCAGGACCCGGCGGTCGAGAGCCTGTCGTCCTTCATCGGCGTCGACGGCGTCAACACCACGCTGAACAGCGGTCGCCTCCTGATCAACCTCAAACCTCTCGCCGAGCGCGGCGCCCGGGTCGGCGAGATCATCCGCCGCCTGAACGACCGCGCGCGCCAGGTGGCCGGCATCCGCCTCTACATGCAGCCGATCCAGGATTTGACCGTCGAAGGGCAGGTCTCGCGGACCCAGTACCAGTTCATGCTGTCGACGCCGGACATCGCGCTGCTCAGCCAGTGGGTGCCGCGGCTCGTCGAACGCCTGCGACAGGCGAGCGCGCTGGCCGATGTCGCCTCCGATCTCCAGGATCAGGGGCTACAGGCGTTCATCGCCATCGACCGTGACGCCGCCGGCAAGCTCGGCGTTTCCGTGGCCTCGATCGACAACGCCTTGTACGATGCGTTCGGCCAGCGCCTGATTTCGACCATCTTCACGCAATCGAACCAATATCGCGTGGTTCTTGAAACCCATCCGGATTTCAGGGTTGGACCGGCGGCCTTGAGCGCGATCTACATTCCCGCCGCCGGCGGACAGCAAGTGCCGCTGGCTACCCTCGCCACGGTGGTCGAGCGGCCAACCGCGCTGGCGATCAACCATGTCGGCCAGTTTCCCGCCGCGACGATTTCCTTCAATCTGGCGCCCGGCGCCTCGCTTGGCGAAGCGGTGAACGCCATCCGCGCCATCGAAAAGGACCTGGCCCTTCCCGCCGCTATCGAAACCAGCTTCCAGGGCGCGGCGCAGGCGTTCCAGTCGTCCCTGACCAACACCTTGCTGCTGATCGTCGCCGCCATCGTCACGGTCTATATCGTGCTTGGCGTGCTCTACGAAAGCTACATTCACCCGATCACCATCCTGTCCACCTTGCCCTCGGCCGGCGTCGGCGCGCTGCTCGCGCTGTGGGTCACCGGCTCGGGGCTGGACGTGATCGGGATCATCGGTATCGTGCTGCTGATCGGCATCGTCAAGAAAAACGCCATCATGATGATCGACTTCGCTCTCGATGCCGAGCGCAACCAGGGACTGCCGCCCCGTGAAGCCATTTTCCAGGCCTGTCTGCTGCGTTTTCGCCCCATTCTGATGACCACGATGTCCGCCTTGCTCGGCGCCGTGCCGCTGATGCTTGGCGGCGGCTTCGGCGCCGAATTGCGCCAGCCGTTGGGCTATGCCCTGGTTGGCGGACTGCTGCTGAGCCAGGTGCTGACGCTGTTTACCACGCCGGTGATTTATCTCGCCTTCGACCGTCTGGCGCGCCGATTGGCGAAAAATCATGCGTGACGCGGCGAGGCGCCGTTCGCGGGCAGGGCGCCGACGATGAATTTCTCGGCGCCTTTCATCCACCGGCCGGTGGCCACCGCGCTGGTGACGCTCGGCGTGATTCTCGCCGGGATCATCGGTTTTTTCCTGCTGCCGGTCTCGCCCCTGCCGCAGGTCGATTTCCCGACCATCTCCGTGCAGGCGGCGCTGCCCGGCGCCAGCCCCGAGACCATGGCCGCCACGGTGGCCACGCCGCTGGAGCGGGCCTTGGGCCGCATCGCCGGAGTGACCGAAATCACCTCGTCGAGTTCACTCGGCAGTTCGCGAATCACCATACAGTTCGATCTCGACCGCAACATCGATGGCGCCGCCCGCGACGTGCAGGCGGCGATCAACGGCGCCCGGACGCTGTTGCCGACGAGCCTGCCCAACAACCCCACCTATCGCAAGGTGAACCCGGCGGATTCGCCGATCATGATCCTGGCGCTGACCTCGGACAGTCTGTCGCGCGGGCAGATGTACGACGCCGCGTCGACGATTCTCGCCCAACGGCTGTCGCAGGTGGAGGGTATCGGGCAGGTCACCATCGGCGGCGGCGCCTTGCCGGCGGTACGGGTCGATATCGATCCCAACCGCTTGTCGAGCACCGGGCTGGGCCTTGAAAACGTTCGCGGCGCCATCGTCGGCACCAATGCCAACCGGCCGCTCGGTTCGGTCGAGGCGGGCGACCGCTACTGGCAGATCGGCACCAACGATCAGGCGCGAACCGCCGCCGACTACCGGCCGCTGATTCTTCGCTACCAGAACAACGCCGGGGTTCGCCTGGGCGACGTCGCCGAGGTCAGCGATTCGGTGCAGGACGTTCGCAACTACGGCGCCGCCAACGGCAAGGCGGCGGTGCTGCTCATCCTTTTTCGTTCGCCGGGCGCCAACATCATCGCCACCGTGGACCGGGTGCGCGGGCTTTTGCCCCATCTGCGAGCCACGATTCCATCGGCGATCGATCTGGGCGTGGTCATGGACCGCACCCCGACCATTCGCGGTTCGTTGCGCGAGGTTGAGCGGACGCTGACGATTTCGGTGGCGCTGGTGCTGCTCGTCGTCTTCCTCTTCCTGCGCCGGCCGCGGGCGGCGGCCATTCCCAGCGTGGCCGTGCCGGTATCGTTGCTGGGCACCTTCGGCGTCATGTATCTCTGCGGCTACAGCCTGAACAATCTGTCGTTGATGGCGTTGACCGTCGCCACTGGCTTTGTCGTCGACGACGCCATCGTCGTGCTGGAAAACATCGTCCGCCACCTCGAGGCCGGCGATACTCCGTTGCAAGCCGCCTTGCGCGGCGCTCGGGAAATCGGCTTCACCGTGGTCTCGATCAGCCTGTCGCTGATTGCGGTGTTCATTCCGGTACTGCTGATGGGCGGTATTGTCGGCCGTCTGTTCCGCGAATTCGCCGTCACGCTGTCGGCGGCCATTCTGGTATCGATGGTGGTGTCGCTGACCCTGACCCCGACCATGGCCGCGCATCTGTTACGCCCGCCGGCCGGCGAAAAACCCAGAACCGGCCGTTGGTCGCGCGGCGCGACGGCCATCCTGCGGCGTCTGTCGCGCGGCTACCGTCGCAGCCTGGCCTGGTCCTTGCGGCACGGTCCGCTGATGCTGCTGTTGCTGATGCTCGCCATCGGCCTGAATGTCTATCTCTACGGCACCATCAAGAAAGGGTTTTTCCCGCAACAGGACACTGGCCGCATCATGGGCAACATTCAGGCCGACCAGAGCATTTCCTTTCAGGCCATGGAAAAGAAACTCAAGTCCTTCATGAACATCGTCCGCGACGACCCGGCCGTCGAATCGGTGGTCGGTTTCACCGGCGGTGGCCAACGCAATACCGGCAACCTGTTCATTTCCCTCAAACCGCTCGCCCAGCGACAACTGCCGATCGGCAAGGTGATCGGGCGTCTGCGCGGCAAGCTGGCGCACGAGCCCGGCGCCAGTCTGTTCCTGGTGGCGGCCCAGGACGTGCGGATCGGCGGCAGGCAGAGCAACGCCGAGTTTCAATACACGCTCCAGGGCGACGATCTGGAGGATCTGCGCAAGTGGGAGCCGCCGGTGCGGCGGGCACTGTCGCAAATACCGCAACTGGTTGACGTCAATACCGATCAGCAGGATAAGGGCTTGCAAACCTCCCTGGTGGTCGACCGCGATGCGGCGTCGCGGCTGGGGCTGTCCATGCGCGACATCGACGCGACGCTTGGCGATGCCTTCGGGCAACGCCAGATCGCCACTATCTACAACCCGCTCAACCAGTACCGAGTGGTCATGGGGCTGGCGCCGGCCTTTCTCGAAAACCCCGAGACGTTCAAGAGCCTGCGTTTCACGTCGTCGAGCGGCGGTCAGGTGCCGCTGTACGCCTTCGCCCGCCAGGAAACCACCGGCACGCCGCTCGCCGTCAATCACCAGGGCGGATTTCCGGCGTCTACCATCAGCTTCAATCTCGCGCCCGGTGTCGCTCTCGGTCAGGCGGCCTCGGCGATTGACCGCGCCATCGCCGAGGCCGGCGTGCCGACAGCGGTGCACGGCAGTTTTCAGGGAACGGCCAAGGCGTTTCAACAGTCGCTGGCGAATCAGCCGCTGTTGATCGTGGCGGCGATCGTGACCATCTACCTCGTGCTCGGCGTGTTGTACGAGAGCCTGATCCACCCCTTGACCATTCTTTCCACCTTGCCGTCGGCCGGCGTCGGCGCCTTGCTGGCGTTGATGGCCTTCGATTCCGAGTTCAGCGTCATCGCCCTGATCGGTGTGTTGCTATTGATCGGTATCGTCAAGAAGAACGCCATCATCATGATCGATTTCGCCATCGAACGGCAGCGGCGCCTCGGCGTTGGCGCCGGCGACGCCATCTACCGTGCGTGCCTGATCCGTTTCCGGCCGATCATGATGACGACCATGGCCGCCGTTTTCGGCGCCGTGCCGCTGGCCATCGGTAGCGGTGACGGCGCCGAATTGCGCAATCCGCTCGGGATATCCATCGTCGGCGGCCTTCTGTTCAGCCAAGTGCTGACCCTCTACACCACGCCGGTGGTCTATGTGGCGCTGGATCGCCTGCGGAGCCGCTTCGCTCGCCGCCGCCCGCTTGTGCCGCCCACCCTGGCGCCGACCGGGTAAACCCCGAGGAGAGACTGATCATGCAACGTCGTGGCCTGCCGATTCCGTTGTCAATCGCCTTCATTGTCTCCATTGCCCTGACCGCGTGCGGTCTGGCGCCCGAGTATTCTCGCCCGACGGTGGACGGTCTGGCTGGCTACAAGGAGGAGGGGCCGTGGCGGCTGGCGACCGGCGAGCTGCGCGAGCCGGAAAAGTGGTGGCGGGTTTTTGCCGATCCGGCCCTCGACGCGTTGGTCGAACAACTGATCGTCGACAATCAGAACGTCAAGCTCGCCGAAGCCCAGTACAAGGCCGCGCACGCGGCGTTGAACAGCGCGCGTGCCGGACTCTTTCCGACGCTTGGCGCGTCCGCCGCCGCCAGTCGCTCGGGGAGCGGCACCGCCGCCAGCGGTTCGGCGGCATCGACGTCGACGGTGAGCACGGCATACACGCTCTCCGCCCAGGCGGCGTGGGAGATCGATTTGTGGGGCCGGGTGCGGGGCGGGGTCGATGCCGCCGGCGCCAAACTACAGGCCAGCGAAGGCGTTGTCGGCGCGGTCCGGCTGAGCGCCGTGGCGCTGCTGGCGCAGAGCTACTTTCAGTTGCGCGCCGCCGATGCCCAGCAGCGTCTGCTGACCCGCACCTTGGCCGCCTATCAGCGTTTTCTCGAACTGACCCGTAACCGGCGTGACGCCGGCGTCGCCTCGTCGCTGGACGTGGCACAAGCCGAAACACAACTGAACGCCACCCGCGGCCAACTGGCCGACGTGCAACTGCTGCGCGCGCAAACCGAGCACGCGATCGCCACGCTGATCGGCCAGCCGCCGTCGGCCCTGAGCATTCCCGAGGCAAGGGACGCGGCGGCCTTGCCGCCGGTGCCGCCGGCGCCGACCCTCGTGCCCGCCGTCGCGCTGGAAAGTCGCTACGACATTTATTCGGCGGAACGCCAGATGGCGGCGGCAAACGCGCAAATCGGCGTGGCGCGGGCCGCTTATTTTCCCGCCCTCGACCTGAGCGCCGATGGCGGCTATCGCCGCAGCCAACTGGCCAATCTGCTCAGCGCTCCGGCGCGTTTCTGGTCGCTCGGGCCGACACTCGCCCTGACCCTTTTCGATGGCGGCGCCCGCTCGGCGGCGGTGTCGCAAGCGGAAGCGGTTTATGAGCAGGCGGTCGCCAGCTACCGGCAAACCGTGCTGACGGCGTTCCAGGAAATCGAGGACAACCTGGTGGCGACGCGGCGGCTGGCCGAGGAAAGCGCCTCGCAGCAAGCGGCTCTCGTGGCCGCCGGCAAGGCCCGGGCGATTGCCGAAAACCAGTACCGCGCCGGAACCGCCAACGCGCTCAACGTCATCGCCGCGCAGGCCAGCGAATTGAACGCCGAAAGCGCGGTGATCGCCATCTGGAGCAAAAACATGGTCGCCGCCGTGCAGCTCTACAAAAATCTTGGCGGACGTCGGATAAACGCGTCGCCAGGGAATTCGAAGTAGCCGAGCAGGGGCGTTTGGGGAAAGACATCCTTCAGATACCAGATTTCGCCCCAACCGTTGTGCCCGATCATCACGTCGGGAACAAACCCCGATTTCTTGAGTTGCAGTGCCACGCGCGCCACCGCCTGGGCAGTCAAGATCCCGGCCTCGGTGTCGCGCAAACAACGGTGCCAGTGTGGCGTGATTTGGCGTAGCGGCCGATAAACGACGGTCTGGTCCCCCGGCAAGCCGGCACTCTCGCGTTGCGTGATGAAAACGACCCGATGGCCGGGAATGGTCGCCAGATAGCGCGCCAGATGCCGATACTGACCGGGAAAGTTCTGATGAACAAAGAGGATGTTCATGTCGACGGCTTTTGTGCCTTCTTCAACGACACGCTCCCGAGCGCGCGCACGAGTGCCGCGGTCGATTCCTCTCGCATGCCTTGTATCCCACGGAAGCGGATCATCGCGCTCGCCCTTCTCGGCCGCTACATTCCCGTTGGTCAAGTGTGACATGATTGTGGCTGACGTGGCATCGGTCGGCGGCACGGTCGACACGGCGCTGGGCGCCGGAGTTCATTGGCGATGGGCGCGACATTCTCCATCGGGAGGCAAGGAAATTGACAAATCGGAGACTGAAAAGGAGCCGGCGTGAGCACCACGATTCTTGTCGTTGAAGACGAACCGGCGATTCTGGAACTGGTGGCCGTCAATCTCCGGCACGCCGGTTTCACGGTGGAACGCGCGGGAACCGCCGAGGAAGCCGAGTCCGCCATTCGCGGTGTCTTGCCCGATTTGCTGGTGCTCGACTGGATGCTGCCTGGGCAATCCGGTGTGGGTCTGGCCAAGAAGCTGCGCGCCGACGACCGGACCCGCGAATTGCCGATCATCATGCTCACCGCACGGGTCGGTGAGGAAGACAAGGTCCAGGGGCTGGAAGCCGGGGCGGACGACTATATCACCAAGCCGTTTTCGCCGAGGGAACTGGTGGCCCGCGTTCGCGCCGTCCTGCGCCGCCGCGCGCCGCATCTGGCGGACAAGGCGGTCGAAATTGGCACCCTGCGGCTGAATCCGGCGACGCACCGCGTCCTGGCTGCCGGTCAGCCCGTCGAACTGGGACCGACCGAATTTCGTTTGTTGTTTTTTTTCATGACCCACGCCGAGCGCGTCTATAGCCGCGCGCAACTGCTCGACGAGGTGTGGGGTGACCACGTTTTCATCGAAGAGCGCACCGTCGATGTGCATATCCGCCGACTGCGCTCGGCACTCGAACCGTCCGGCAATCACGAGCGGGTGGAAACGGTGCGCGGCACGGGTTATCGATTCAAAGGCGCCTGAAAGGGTGCGATCAAACCTTTACCGGACGGTTGTCGTGGCGATCCTGGCAGCGGGCGTGGCATTGCCGGCAGGAATTTTCGTTTTTCCCGAGGCAGGCTGGGCGGTTTTCTGTGCCGCTCTCGTGCTGCAAATTCTGCTGCACGGGCGGAACTTTCCTCGAATGAGGCGCGGGTTTGGAAAACGTCGGGTTGATGACCGCCTGAATGACGGTAACGCCCGGGATGGCGTTTTTGAATGCCTTACAGGGCGTGACGGGCAAGAAAAGCCATCGCGCGGCCCGTTCGCCGACCACGATTGCCACCGCGACATGCTGATCGCCGCCGTCCAGGCGCTGACCGACGGCGTCGTGCTATTGGACCAGCAATATCGCCTGTTGTTTTGCAACACCAAGGCCGAGAGTCAGCTTGGGGTGCTGGCGCGAATCGATCGCGGCCAGCCGATTGGCGATCTTGTCCGCCAGCCCGAGTTCCTGGCCTATTTGCAAGCCGCCGATTTTGTCCGCCCCCTAAGCATGCGTTCCGAGCGCAACATCGATCTGGTCCTGTCCATTCACGTGATTCCCTGCGCCGACAACCGCTGGCTGATGCAGATCAAGGACGTGACCCAGGCCGATCTGCTGGATCGCATGCGCCGCGACTTTGTCGCCAACGTCTCGCATGAATTGCGCACCCCGCTCACCGTTTTGGCCGGTTTCCTCGAAACCCTGCTCGAAATCGATCTCGACGGCGAAGAGCAGCGTCGTTATCTGGAGATGATGTCCGAGCAATCCGCGCGCATGCAATCGATCATGCAGGATCTTCTCGCCCTGTCGTCAATCGAATCGGCGCCGCCGCCGGAAGACGCCGTCGTCGATATGGCGAACGTGGTCGACAAGCTGCGTCGCGACGCCGAATCCCTGTCCGCCGGACGCCATCGCATCGTCATCGAAGCGGACGGGCAAGTGGATTTGCGCGGTTCGGAAACGGAGTTGGTCAGCGCTTTCACCAATCTGGTGGCCAACGCCGTGCGCTATACTCCCGCAGGTGGCACGGTGACCATCAGTTGGCGCGCGGATGCGCGGGGCGCCGAGTTCGCCGTGCAGGATACCGGCATCGGCATCGATCCGAAACACATTCCACGCCTCACCGAACGTTTCTACCGCGTCGATCGCGGACGTTCCCGCGATGCGGGCGGAACCGGTCTGGGATTGGCCATTGTCAAACATTCGCTCGGTCGTCACCAGGTTCACCTCGACATCAAGAGCACGCCGGGTGTCGGCAGCCGTTTCGCCGCGCGTTTTCCCGCAAGCAGAGTGACCGGCGCATAGTCGCCCGCCGGTCGAGGTGTCGAAGGAGCCATAAACCAGAAGGGGGCGAGTATGAAACGCATCAAACGGTTTTTCCTGTTCCTTGTCGTGGTGTTTTTTTCCACCGGGCCGCGGGCAGGGCAACTGGTCGTTTTTGGCGACAGTCTGTCCGATGTCGGCAACGTCCATGCGGATAGCCATAATGGCGGGCTGATCCCGGACCCACCGCCGCCTTATTATGCTGGCCGGCTGTCGAATGGACCGATCTGGGTCGACTATTTGGCTCAAACGCTTCGGATTGCCGACCCGACGGCCAGCCAGAGCGACGTGGCGGGCACGGGTTACGCCTATGCCGGTTCAGCCATCGGGCAAGGCACGCGCCTGAGGCCGTCGATCGCCATTCCAGGGCAAACGCAATTCGTCTCCGATACCGGCAAGCAAATTCAGCAATTTATGGCCGCGAATCCGACGGGTTTCGGTGCTGACCAATTGGTTCTGTTTTGGGCCGGGTCGCAAAACTTGTTGCAGGCGGCGCTCACCGGACACCTCATCACCGGTCTGGAAATGGTTTCGCGAGCAATCGACGAGTTGGCATCGGAATTGCGGATGATTGACCGGAACGGCGCCCGGCGCGTTCTATTGCCAAATCAGATCGATGCCAGCAGCGCACCCTACTTCGCCGATCCGGCTCTCCCGCCGGGTATCCGGTCGCTGCTGTCCGTGCTCACCGTCGATTTCAATCGTCAATTAAGCGCTTTGCTGGCGACGCTGATGAGCGATCCTGCGTTTCAGGCCGATCTCTATACCGTCGACATGTTCGGCCTGGTCAATGCCGTCGAGAACGCCCCCTCGGCGTTTGGGTTCGATAACGTGACGGTACCGTTGATTACCGATCCCTCCGCCGTCAATGGCGACAGATACCTCTTCTGGGACTCGATACACCCAACCACCCAAGGGCATCGCCTGCTTGCCGACGCCGCGTTTCGGGCGCTGCCGTCACCTTCGACGCTGCTCCTGGTGCTGGTGGCTCTCGGCGCGTTGGCGGCATTCGGAGCGCCACGATCTTCCTTGCCTCGAACCATGGCGGCTCGCCCACGAGAGTTCGTTACCGTGAAATCAAGTTTGAACTTTTGAATCCAAGGCCACATAGATCTCCTTGAAAGCCGGAGTGTTTCAACCGCCTGGATGCGAGGCTCGGCCGTCCCCGAATGTGTCATAATTCGCGCTCAAGAAGTTTTGCGGGGGTGTCGGGAAAATTTACACATCGATGTTGAGTAAAGTGTGTTTCTGGAAAAAAATATTGATTTATAAATGAAAATAAATTCTGGCACGTTACATGCTTTATTTCTGTCGAGTCCGACGAAACGTTTCATCAAATAACGTCGCAAAGTTCAACGGACTATCTTTTATTTCACTAAAGGACATTTGTGATGAAGACAAAAATTCTAGCTTCCGCCATTTGCGGCTTGGGAATGCTGGCTTCCGGCGCTGCTTCCGCAGTCGTTGTGGGTGGTGTCGACTTCGGTTCGTTCGGTACCCATCTGGAAACCACGACCCTGGCTGAAACCACCGTTACCGGCAATGGCCAGAAGATCATGGGTTATGGCGTGGTCAACACCGTTAATGGCAACATTAATTACGCTGGCGGCGACAAGCTCTTTTTCTTTTTCAAGGACTACACGACCACGAACTTCTCGGGTAGCCATACCGACTTCACTGGCGGTACGGTCTTGGTTTACAAGCTCGCCAACTTCAATCTGCTCAACCAGTCCTCGGCCACGAATTTGACGCTGATTCAAGGCGGCACACTGTGGGCGACCCTTGATGGGCACGGAATGTTCGGTTCGGCGAACACACTGACCGCTAACGGAAATCTGACGGGTAACACGCTGTCCTTCTCCGGTAACGGTTTGCTGGATGTCAATACCTCGGCGGGCACCGGCTTGGCTGACGTCCAGCAGTTCCTGAACGCCAACACTGTTGGCGATGGTGATGGTGGGTTTGCCGACATCGTGTTGACCACTTCGGCCAACAACTTCGTGCTGAACCCCAATGACGACCAGTCGCGTTGCTTTAACGGCACCGCTGTCGAGGGCGACTGGTGCTTGGCGGGTTCCGCGGACCTGCGTGGCAAGACTGTTCCCGAGCCGAGCGTGCTGGCCCTGCTGGGTATCGGCCTGCTGGGCATGGCTTCCTCGGGACGGAAGCGCAAGGCGGCTTAAGAAAAAAATCGCCAAGGAGGGCTTGCCCTCGAAAGTAAAAAAGCCCGCTTGCTTGTCAAGCGGGTTTTTTTTGTCTATAAAGAAGCGATGCCGAATCCAGCCTTAATTCCGACATTTCTACGTGAGTTGCTGGTTGCGCGGAGTTTGCCGCGTGAACCAGAGCCCGATTTGGTCATGGACGACCCGCAACAGGTCGCGGCTTATGCGGAAGCCGGTCGGATAGACGGCATCATGGCTTCATCCTACCTGTTTCATTCGGCGCACATTACGCAGGTCATACAAGGGTGTCGGTCGGTTCTTGACCTTGGGTGCGGGCCGGCAACTCAACTTGCGCAGATCGCGCAGTTCAATCCTGAGACCAAATTCAAGGGTGTGGATCTGTCAGATAGAATGCTTGAGGACGCAGAGCGGCATGTGCGTACACTCGGTTTGAGCAATGTCGGTTTCTCTCAAGGCGATATCACGCGCCTGGAAAATATCGGCGATGGCAGTGTCGATGCCGTGATCAGCACCATGGCTTTGCATCATTTGCCCACTCTTAAGCATCTGGACGACTGTTTCGCCGAGATTCGTCGCGTTCTAAAGCCTGGAGGGGCGGTGTACCTGACCGACTTTGGCCGGCTTAAGTCACTAAAGTCGGTGATTTTCTTCGCGTACATGAACTCGCAGCACCAACCGCATCTTTTTTCCCTGGATTACGAGCGCTCTCTACGGGCGGCATTCCTGAAAGAGGACTTTGACTCGCTGGTCGATCGTTATTTTTCACAGGCCGTCAAAGTCGAATCCACATTCAAGGTGCCGTTTCTAGTCATCGTGAAGACGGAGGACAAGCCGTTGCCCATCGCTCTTCGTGACCGCATCGCCGGCATGTATAAAGCGCTACGACCGCGCTACCGCCGCGATTTGAACGACATGCGGACTTTTTTTGCCCTCGGCGGTTTGCGCAACGACCCGTTCGCCTAGCGGCGATGCCTTGCTCTTTGGGCGATTATTTCCAGCCATCCAGTCAGACCGGGGCCCGGCGTTACGTGGATTTGTCTTTCTCTACGCGTTTCGGGAAGCGGCAAAACTAGGCGGGTGTACGTTTCGCGCGGGTCTTGTCCATTTGATGAGGTGGGCCTTCTGGTTTGACGACGAGGCGGCGAATTTGCTTCTCGGATGAATTGCTTGACGGCGGGCGGGGTGTTCGCTTCTCTGCTGGCGTCGAAGGCGGCGGACAGTCCGCGTTCGCTGTCCGTTTTCGAGGCAGAGTATTCGCGTACCTCAATCGCTGCGGACACGTGCCGGTCGAGCTTGACTGGCAAGAGACGGAGTTTTTCGACGATTCAAAGGTATACTTGATCTGCGCCACGCATGGCGCTCTTTATTCGCCTGAAAATGGTCGCTGCCTGGCGGGTCGTTGCCATGGCAACGGCTTAATACCGCTACCTGTTGAAGAGCAAGGCGGGATCGTATATTTATTGGACGAGAGCAAGACAATTGAATTCCTCCGAAGAGAAAGCAGGTGACGAGAACCCAGGTCAACCCGCCTGGGAGCGACAGTTATTGGAGAGGATTGCTTTTGCCTCGCTGAACGAGCAGCGAGCCAGAAGACGGTGGGGGGTATTCTTCAAACTGTCCGCGTTGATCTATTTCGTCGTGGTGCTGATCATGGTCGTCGATTGGGATGACTCCGATCAACTGGCTGATGGAGGGCGCCATACGGCGCTGGTGCGTTTGCATGGCACCATAGAGTCGAGCGGCGAAGCGAGTGCGCAAAATATCGGCGAGGCGTTGCAGGCGGCTTTTGAAGACAAAAAAACCGCTGGCGTGATATTGCAGGTCAATAGCCCTGGCGGTAGCCCGGTGCAGGCAGGCATCGTGCATGACGAAATCCGTCGCTTGCGCACCAAACACCCGCAAATTCCCCTTTACGTCGTCGTCGAGGATTTGTGTGCGTCCGGCGGCTACTATATTGCCGTGGCGGCAGACAAAATCTTTGTCGATAAGGCCAGTATCGTCGGGTCTATTGGCGTGTTGATGGACGGTTTTGGTTTTACGGGGACAATGGAAAAATTGGGGGTGGAACGGCGTTTGCTGACGGCCGGCGAAAACAAGGGTTTTCTTGATCCGTTCTCGCCGCAGGACGTGAAGCAAAGAGCGCATGCACAGGTGCTACTTCGCGAAATCCACCAGCAATTTATCGACGTGGTGCGGCGCGGTAGGAGCGACCGCTTGAAAGAAATACCGGACATGTTCTCCGGTCTGATGTGGACTGGCGCGCAAAGTGTTCAATTAGGGCTGGCTGACGGTTTGGGCACTGTTGGCTCGGTGGCGCGTGACGTGATCAAGGCGGACCGAGTGGTTGATTACACGATCAAGGAAAACATCGCCGAACGTTTTGCCAAACGTTTGCGAGCGGGTGGCGGACAAGGTACGGCAAGTTCGTTGTTTGACTTCGGGAAATTTTCAATCCGCTGATGGTTTGTTGATATTAGGCTTGTAGCAGAAAAACCGTTGGCCGGCGATTGATGTCGGGTAGCGCGAGTCGGCGCCATTCGGCCACTGGACGCGAGCGAATTTGTTCGCTATCCAGTGTCAGGTCAGTGGCGACGCAAACCGTCGTTGTCGGCGAACAGGTTTTTAGCAGGGCGTCGAGCAGTTGCCGGTTACGGTAGGGCGTTTCGATGAAAATCTGCGTGCGCCGCTCCTGCCGTGAACTCTTTTCCAGATCGTGCAAGCACTTCTCCCGCGCTGTTGCCTCGGTCGGCAGGTAGCCGTGAAAGGTGAAACTTTGTCCGTTGAGTCCGGAAGCCATTAAAGCCAACAGAATGGAAGAAGGTCCGACAAGCGGAACGACGCGTATTCCCTCGTGGTGAGCCAGTGCAACCAAGGCGCTGCCCGGGTCGGCCACCGCCGGACAACCGGCTTCTGACAGCAACCCCACATTCGTTCCCTGGCGAAGGGGTGACAGTAATTCCAGCAATGCACCGTTTGGCGTCTGGTTGTTGAGTTCCCGGATTTCGATCTTTTGCAACGGTGTGTCAGTCGATAGCGACTTCAGAACGGCGCGCGCCGACTTGGCATTTTCGGCGACGAAGTGTGTCAAGCTTTTAGCGCGCACACAAACCGTCGCCGGCAATACCGCCATGGCTGGACCGGCGCCCAAAGGGACCGGGATCAGATACAGTGTGCCTTTGTTCATCGGATGTGTGACAGCGAAGCGGACGATGGCGATCAGGGAACGGGAATGCTTTCGAGGCGCAAAAACTCGCAAAGCGCGATCAACGGCAGTCCGATCAGAGCGTTTGGATCTTCACCGTCGATGCGGGCGATCAATGCGATACCCAACCCCTCGGATTTTGCGCTGCCCGCGCAGTTGTATGGTTGTTCGGTACGCAGATAGCGTTCGATTTCTTGGTCTGACAGATCGCGAAAGGTGACTTGAGTTGGAACGCCGCGCAAATGGACGCGATTCGCTTCGGCGTTGAGTAGGCATAAAGCGGTGAAAAAGTTGACGCGGCGCCCGCGCATCGCTCGAAGTTGGTGGATCGCATTTTCATGGGTTTCCGGTTTGCCAAATAGCCTGCCGTCAAGACAGGCCACCTGATCGCTACCAATGATCAAGGCATGTGGGTACGCGTCGGCGACCGCACGGGCCTTTGCTTCGGCCAGTCGCAAGGCCAGCATCTCCGGTACTTCGCCTTCTTGCGATGTTTCATCCACGCGGGGATTGGCCGCAACGAATGGCAACCCGAGGCGAGAGAGAAGTTCTCGCCGGAAGGGCGAGGTGGACGCCAGAATCAAAGTAGGGGTGCTCATCGAAGGTCTTACGGGTCGAATAAATCAATAAAAAATAAAAAGAGGGGAAAGCATCGTTCGCAACCGAGAGGCTGCTTTGACTTCAAAAGCCGAAAATAATATCATGCGCCCCTTATGTCGCGGCGCGTGCTTATTGATAGTCTGAGTTTTGGACATGAAAGAGGTTTGCTGCAAGGCGAGCTTCAGGTTGGCGCGTTGACGCGATTGCATGATTTGTTGACGAATTCCACGGGTTTGTTGGTCTATCGGATAAACGGTGGGATAGGCAGTCGCGGTCGGTCGCAAATAGTGATGGAGGTGGGCGGTTTCTTGTCCTTGCGTTGTCAGCGCTGTCTCGAGCCGCTTGAGTACCCTCTCGACTTGCGTAGCGTACTGGAGTTCGTCGATGGTGACGGTGATATAACACAAGATGAGTTGGAGGACGATTCCAAGGATTTTCTTTTTGCCAAAAAAGATCTTGATGTCGAGGAGTTGATCGAGGACGAAATTCTGCTTTCGCTGCCACCGGCGCCGCGGCACAAGCAGTGTTCATTGTCTGGGTCCGGGTGCGATTTGGCGAAAGAATCGCCTTTTTCAGTATTGGCCGGCCTTCGTGGCAAGGCGTAACGAGTTTGATTTCAGGAGTGAGTCATGGCTGTTCAGCAAAACAAAAAATCCCCCTCCAAGCGCGGCATGCATCGCGCGCACGATTTTCTTGGTAGTCTGCCGTTGGCGGTCGAGCCGACAACCGGTGAAGTGCACTTGCGGCATCACGTGAGTCCATCGGGGTTTTATCGCGGCAAGAAAGTCGTCAAGAGCGCGGCTGAGTGATATTTCTCTGATTGGGCAGGCAGTTTTCCCGTGGCGGTAAACTGCCTGCCTTTTCGTTTGTCTGCCATCGGATGACTATTACCGTTGCCATTGACTGTATGGGCGGCGATCACGGCCCGCACGTGACCGTTCCGGCGGCGCTTGATTTTGTGCGCGCTTTCCCGGACGTGCGCGTGATTTTGGTTGGTTTGACGGATCGTCTGCTGCCGTTGCTTGCCGATCGCGCCGATCCGCGGGTGCTCGTTCGGCATGCTAGCGAAGTGGTGACCATGGACGAGTCACCAGCACTCACGCTACGGACGAAAAAAGACTCCTCGATGCGCGTGGCGATCAATCTGGTCAAGGACGGCGAGGCAGATGCCTGCGTGTCAGCGGGAAATACCGGGGCATTGATGGCGATTTCCCGCTTTGTTCTCAAAATGCTGCCCGGGATTGATCGCCCGGCGATCTGCGGTATTCTGCCGACCTTGAAAGGACATGCGCATGTCTTGGATCTTGGGGCCAATGTCGATTGCAGCCCGGAGCATTTGTTACAGTTCGGACTCATGGGGGCATCGCTGGTGGCGGCGATCGAGCATGTCGAGAGGCCAACGGTCGGTATCTTGAACATCGGCGAGGAGGAGATCAAGGGTAACGAGGTGGTCAAGCGGGCTGCCGAGTTGCTTTGGGATTCCGGTTTGAATTTTGTCGGCAATGTCGAAGGTGACGGTCTTTACAAAGGCGCTGCCGACGTGATCGTTTGCGATGGCTTCGTCGGGAATGTCGCCTTGAAATCATCGGAGGGATTGGCACAACTGCTCGCCACTTTCCTCCGGCAGGAATTTCGCCGCAATTTGTTCACCAAAATGGCTGCATTGGTCGCCTTGCCGGTACTCAATCACTTCAAGCGTCGCGTTGATCATCGGCAGTACAACGGCGCCGCCTTGCTCGGCTTGCGGGGTGTTGTCGTCAAAAGCCATGGTTCAGCCGATGTTCTGGCTTTTGCGCGTGCTTTGCAACGTGCTGCTGACGAGGTCCGGAGCGGTGTTTTGGCGCGCATCAGCGAGCGTTTTGCGCAGTTACAACCGATTCAGGAGACCGCATAGTATGTTCTCCCGTATTACCGGTACCGGTAGTTTCTTGCCTGGGGCGCCCGTCAGTAACGACGATCTGGCTCGCCGTGGCATCGATACCAACGATGATTGGATTCGCGGTCGGACCGGTATCCGGTTCCGCCATCTTGCCGATACCGGGCAGACGGCCAGCGATCTAGGGTTTGAGGCAAGCCGTCGGGCGCTGGATGCGGCCGGTCTGCAGGCGTCGGACCTGGATCTGATCATTGTCGCCACGTCGACGCCGGACTTCATTTTTCCCAGCACCGCCTGTTTGTTGCAAGGAAAGCTGGGCAATCATGGTGCGACGGCATTTGACGTGCAAGCGGTGTGCAGTGGTTTTGTTTTCGCTTTGACGATAGCGGAAAAATTCATTCGATCGGGCAGTCATCGGCGAGCGTTGGTAGTCGGCGCCGAGGTGTTTTCGCGAATTCTGGACTGGAATGATCGTGGGACTTGTGTGCTGTTCGGCGATGGGGCTGGCGCGGTGATCGTCGAGGCGTCGGACACCCCGGGGATTCTGTCCACCGCTTTACATGCCGATGGCGCTCACCATGGGATTCTGTCGGTGCCGGGTAGCGTTTGCGGCGGAAAGGTGACTGGCGACCCTTTCTTGCGCATGGACGGACAGGCGGTCTTTAAATTCGCCGTCCGTGTTTTGTCCGAGGTGGCAGCCGAGTGCTGCGACGCCGCCGGTATCGCATCCTCTGAAGTTGACTGGTTGATTCCGCACCAGGCCAATATTCGCATTCTTGAGGCAACCGCTCGAAAAGTGAAGATGCCAATGGACAAGGTGATTGTCACCGTCGACCGGCACGGCAACACGTCCGCGGCGTCGGTTCCCTTGGCGCTTGATGAGGCGGTGCGCGACGGCAGAGTCCGGTCCGGGCAAAAAGTGTTGCTTGAAGGGGTCGGCGGCGGTTTCACCTGGGGCGCGGTTGTCGTCGAAATGTAAATGTAGGAGGGGGAAATGGCTTTTGCGTTTGTTTTTCCGGGGCAAGGGTCGCAGTCGGTCGGAATGATGTCGGCCTACGGCGACTCGCCAGTCGTGCGTGCGACTTTTGACGAGGCATCGGCTGTATTGGGCGACGATTTGTGGCAGATGTTGGCCGAAGGACCAGCTGAGGTGTTGGCGCAGACCGTGAATACACAACCGGTGATGTTGACCGCCGGCGTCGCCGTTTATCGGTTGTGGCTGGAAAAAGGTGGTCGTCCCCCCGCTATACTGGCCGGACACAGCCTTGGCGAGTATTCGGCCTTGGTTGCCGCTGGAGTCATCGCCTTCAAGGACGCGGTGCCACTGGTTCGCTTGCGGGCGGCGGCGATGCAGGAGGCCGTGCCCGTGGGGACCGGCGCGATGGCGGCGATTATCGGTCTTGAGGATGGAAAAATCGCCGAGGCGTGTTCCGAGGCGGTGGCGGGTCGCGTTGGCGAGGTGGTCGAACCGGTCAATTTCAATGGTGGGCAGACGGTCATCGCCGGCAGCAAGGCGGCGGTTGAGCGTGCTTGCGAGGCATGCAAGGCGCGCGGTGCCAAGCGAGCCTTGTTGCTGCCGGTTTCGGCACCTTTCCATTCGTCGTTGATCCGTCCGGCTGCGGACAAGCTGGCCGCTCGCTTGGCCGAGTTGCGTTTCTCCGCGCCGTCGATTCCGGTTATCAACAATGTCGATGTCGCGGTGGAGTCGGATATCGCCCGGATCAAGGATGCGCTGGTTCGGCAAGCCTATTCGCCGGTCCGCTGGGTGGAGATCATTCAAAAAATCGCCAGTATGGGGGTCGCGACCGTTGTCGAATGCGGGCCGGGTAAGGTCCTGGCTGGTCTGACCAAGCGATGCGCCGGCTCACTGGCGAGCGTTGCCTTGACCGACTTGCCGGCAATCGAAACCGCCGCGGTCAGCCTGGAGTAAGAGACATGCTCGACGGAGAAATAGCACTCGTCACTGGCGCCTCTCGCGGCATCGGCCGGGCCATTGCCCTGGAGCTCGCACGTCGCGGTGCGACCGTTATCGGTACAGCGACCAATGTGGATGGGGCGGCGAAGATCTCGGCGTACCTGGGCGCGGCGGACTGTAAGGGCGAGGGGGCGGTGTTGGAAGTGCGTGAGGCGTTGCAGATCGATGCGTTGATCGGCAGTATCGACAAAGCGCATGGCGCAGTGACTATTCTCGTTAATAATGCGGGTGTTACGCGCGACAATTTGTCCATGCGCCTGAAGGATGATGAGTGGGATGCCGTCCTCGACACCGATTTGAAAGCGGTGTTCCGGCTTTCCAAGGCGGTGATGCGGGGCATGATGAAGGCGCGTCGTGGCCGGATCATCAACGTCACCTCCGTCGTGGGGCATGCGGGCAACCCTGGTCAGGCCAATTATTGCGCTGCCAAGGCTGGTGTGACTGGCATGAGCCGCTCGTTGGCTCGCGAACTCGCCAGTCGCAACATTACCGTCAATTGCGTGGCGCCCGGTCTGATCGATACCGACATGACCCAGGCTCTCGACGACAAGCAAAAGGATTCATTGGTCGCCGCCATTCCGTTGGGACGTTTGGGTGTGCCTGACGATATCGCCGCCGCCGTGGTATTTCTGGCGTCACCGGGGGCAGCCTACATCACGGGAACCACGATTCACGTCAACGGTGGGATGTTCATGGGGTGATGTCGGTTCTCCGCGGCAGCCGGTGTCACAACGCGGTGTAATAATTGTAAGTTTCGGGCGATTTGTTAGAATGGCGCACTTTTTTGTTTTACACATGAACTTTTGGAAGGAGTTTTTCGATGGAAAATATTGAGCAGCGTGTCAAGAAAATCGTTGCCGAGCAATTGGGCGTTAACGAAGCGGACATCAAAAATGAATCTTCGTTCGTTGACGACCTTGGCGCCGATTCTCTCGATACGGTGGAACTGGTGATGGCGCTCGAGGAGGAATTCGAGTGTGAAATTCCGGACGACGAAGCCGAGAAGATCACCACGGTTCAGCAAGCCATCGACTACGTTCTCGCCCACAAGAACTAAAACCGACCCAGGAACGCCCGGCAAGCAGGTCTCGAACGTACTTGTTCGGCAGGGCGTGACTTCGAAATGGGAGCTTCGGCTTCCGCATTTATTCCGCGGAGTTCAAGTTGGCACGTCGCAGAGTCGTCATCACTGGCCTTGGCATCGTTTCCCCCGTAGGTAATTCCGTCGACGAGGCTTGGCAAAACATACTTGCCGGACGGTCGGGAATTGATCTCATTACCCGCTTCGACGTTTCCACTTTTCCGGTACGTATCGGTGGTGAGGTCAGAGGCTTTGACATTGGTCAATACCTGTCGCCGAAAGATGCCCGTCGAATGGATATCTTTATCCATTACGGCATGGCGGCCGGTTTGCAGGCCATTCGGGATGCCGGACTTGACGCCGGTTCGTTTGTGCCTGAGCGGGTTGGGGTGTCGATCGGATCGGGGATTGGCGGTCTGCCGATGATTGAAAATACTTGTGACGATTTTCTCGCGGGAGGTGTGCGCAAAGTTTCGCCATTCTTCGTTCCCGGTTCGATCATCAACATGATTTCCGGAAACCTGTCGATCATGCAGGGCTATAAAGGCCCCAACATCTCCTTGGTTAGCGCGTGTTCGACGGGAACGCACAGCATTGGCGATGCTGGCCGTTTGATCGAATATGGCGATGCCGATGTAATGATTGCCGGAGGCGCCGAAGCGTGTGTCTCCAAACTGGGGCTTGGAGGATTTTGCGCCCCTCGCGCACTCTCGACCCGGAATGACGATCCCAAGACGGCGAGTCGACCGTGGGATCGTGATCGTGACGGTTTCGTGCTTGGCGAAGGTGCTGGTGTCTTGGTCCTTGAGGAGTATGAACACGCCAAAGCGCGTGGCGCGCGTATTTATTGCGAATTAGCGGGTTTCGGCATGAGCGCCGATGCCAACCACATGACCGCGCCTTGTGAAGATGGCGAGGGCGCGGCACGCTGCATGGCCAACGCCCTGCGTAATGCCCGGCTGGATGTTCAGGATGTTCAGTACGTCAATGCGCATGGTACTTCGACGCCCCTTGGCGACAAGGCCGAAACGATTGCGGTCAAACGCGCTTTTGGCGAGCATGCCAAAAAGCTGGTGGTGAATTCGACGAAATCGATGACCGGGCACTTGCTGGGCGCGGCAGGCGGCATCGAGGCGTTGTTCACGGTGTTGGCGATCCATCACCAGATTTCGCCGCCAACAATCAATATTTTCAATCAAGACGAATCCTGCGATCTTGATTACTGCGCCAACGAGGCGCGACCGCTCAAGATCGACGCCGGGATTTCAAACTCCTTCGGCTTCGGTGGTACCAACGCAACGGTCGCGTTCAAGCGTCTTTAATCGCTTCTGCGGGCTGTGCGTTTCCCGGTACGAATTTCACTGCGCCGTTCGAATCTTTTTTTGTTGTTGTCGGTTTTTTTGCACATGCTGGCTGTTGCCAGCGTGTGCATATTGCCGTGGCCGGTGCTCGTGCGCGGTGCTCTGGTCGGCTTTGTGACTTTATCGTTGTGCTTCTCGTTGCGACCGACGAGGGTTTGTGGCTTGCGTTTGGGGGAACGTGGGGATTTAAGGGTGTCTTACGCTGCTGGCGATTCAGCGGTCGTCAGCGTGTGTCCGGACACCACCGTCTTTCATTGCCTGGTCGTTTTGCGGTTTCGAGATGAAAGAAGCCGTGTTCACCGTTTGGTGCTGTTGTCCGACAGCATGTCAGCGATCGATTTTCGGCAACTTCGTCTTTGGTTACGCTGGCGGCGGGTCACGGTCGACGAATTGGCGACCGGCGGCGCCTGAGTACCGTGTTTCGTGCGTGTTTGAGGAGTTCCGGGTAATTGCGGCTGAAGTGCAGGCCGCGGCTTTCTCGGCGTTGTAGGGCGCAACGAATGATCAGGTCGGCGGTGACGACGAGGTTACGCAACTCGATCAAATCGTGGCTCACGCGAAAATGCGAGTAGAAGTCGTCGATTTCGCGAACCAGCAAGCGGATCCGATTTTGGGCGCGTTGCAAACGCTTGGTGGTACGCACAATTCCGACGTAGTCCCACATGAAGCGACGCAGTTCATCCCAATTATGCGAAATGACGATTTCTTCGTCGGGGTCGCTGACGCGACTGGCGTCCCAAGGTGGCAGGGACGGTAGGTCGCCATCCGACTGTTCAACGATGTCCTTGGCGGCCGCCTCGGCGAATACCAGACATTCAAGCAACGAGTTGCTGGCCAGCCGATTGGCGCCATGCAAACCCGTACAGGAAGCCTCTCCGGCAACATACAGGCCGGCGATATCGGTGCGCGCTCGCAGGTCGGTAACGACACCGCCGCAGGTGTAGTGGGCGGCGGGAACGACCGGGATTGGCTGCCGGGTGATGTCGATTCCCAGTTCGAGGCAGCGCGCGAGAATGTTCGGAAAATGTTCGCTCAGAAAATCGGCTGGTTTGTGGGAGATGTCCAGGTAGACGCAGTCCAGTCCGCCTTTTTTCATTTCGAAGTCGATTGCTCTGGCGACCACGTCGCGTGGGGCCAATTCGCCGCGGTTGTCGTGCCGAGGCATGAAACGGTTGCCATTGGGCAGTAGCAGCAGACCACCTTCACCACGCACCGCTTCCGAAATTAGGAAGGATTTGGCCTGGGGATGGTAGAGGCAGGTCGGGTGAAACTGGATGAACTCCATGTTGGCGACCCGGCAACCGGCACGCCACGCCATGGCGATGCCGTCGCCCGTCGAGGTGTCTGGATTGGTGGTGTATAGATAGACCTTGCCCGCGCCGCCAGTGGCGATCAGCGTGTGTCTGGCGCCGATGGTCAGCACTTCGCCACTAGCGCTGTCAAGCACATAGGCGCCATGACAACGGCGGTCCGCCAATCCCAATTTCTCGCCGGTGATGAGGTCGATGGCGATATGTTGTTCGAAGATGCTGATGTTCGGCTGTTGCCGGATTTTTTCGGTCAGGGTCGTTTGAACCGCCAGTCCGGTGGTGTCGGCGACGTGGATGACGCGACGGGCGCTATGACCACCCTCGCGGGTCAGATGGTAGCCGGCCTGATCGCGTGTGAACGGCACGCCCTGATCGATGAGCCAGTCGACGGCGCGGCGCCCATTCTCGATAACGAAGCGGGTCGCCGTGGCGTCATTCAGCATCGCTCCGGCGGTGATGGTGTCGCGGATGTGCGCTTCGATCGAATCGCGGTTGTCCAGAACGGCGGCAATTCCGCCCTGAGCCCAACTTGAGGCGCTGTCTTCAACGGCGCGCTTGCTGACGAGCGCGACCTTGTGCGTTTTCGCTAGCCGGAGCGCCGCTGCTTGTCCTGCAAGACCGGTGCCAATGATGAGAACGTCGAAGCGAAGGGCCACGCTGGAGGTCCTGCTACAAGGGAGCCGCCACTATAGCACGGGCATGGTGAGGGGATGCGTTCAGCCATTTGACAATGATCCTTTTCGAGCGAATGGCAGGGCGGTCGCTCACTCACTGTTACGATAGCCTTGAAATCGTTACGCTATACTCGGACGTCAAAACGGGATTGTTTCCGAAAGGAAATTCAGAGAACATGAGCGAACGCGAAATTGACCAACTGCTGGTCGAACGTGCGCAGGACGGTGACCAGCGCGCTTTCGAGACGCTGGTTGCCAAATACCAGAGCAAAGTGGCGCGTTTGCTTTCGCGTTTCATGCGGAATCCGTCGGAAGTGGAGGATGTGTCGCAGGAAGCGTTCATCAAGGCTTATCGGGCGTTGCCAACCTTTCGTGGCGACAGCGCTTTCTATACTTGGCTGTATCGGATCTGCATCAATACCGCTAAAAACTATCTTGTGGCACAGGGACGGCGCGCGCCGACATCGACAGGATTCGATGCCGAGGAAGCGGAAGGTTTTTCCGACGCCGAACAGTTGCGCGATATCAATACGCCGGAGAGTCTGCTGCAGTCGAAGCAAATTGGGGAGACGATTCATGCGGCGATCGCGGCATTGCCCGACGACTTGCGTAACGCCATCGTCTTGCGCGAGATCGAGGGCCTGAGTTACGAGGAGATTGCTGCGACGATGGATTGCCCGATTGGCACGGTGCGTTCTCGCATTTTTCGTGCGCGCGAGGCCGTGGCGGAAAAACTAAAACCTCTGGTCGATGGTTCTGCCGATCGTCGGTGGTAAAACCGATCACTGGCGAAATGGCTGGCATTACCTTGTCGTATGGATTTCGGTCGTCCGGCTTGCCGCCGGTAGTCATCACGGGGACAAATTCATGACGGATACGTGGGGTGTGGTCATCGCCATTGACGGCGATCAGGCGACCGTACGTGTGGAAGATAATGGTTGTGGTCGATGCCGCGAGTCCGCCGGCTGCGGGGGCGGTTCTGCTGGCGAGGGCGGTTGTCGTAGGCCAAGAACATTTCGCGTGCCCAATCCGGAGGGTTTTCCCGTGGGTGTGCGTGTGCGTGTCGCGGTTGTCGACGGCGCCGTGGGGCGTGGCGCCGTGCATGCTTACGGCGTTCCGTTGCTGGCGGTATTGGGCGGCGCGATCGGTGGTTCCGCCATGGCGGGTGAGGCCGGCGCGATTTGTGGCGCGTTGATCGGGCTGTTGGTCGGTTGGCTTGGTTTGCGCCGCGCGCACTGGCGTAGTCGTGGCGATAGTCGATTTCAGCCGTCCCTTCGACGTTGAGCATTTTTGGGTCGGCGTTTGTCGATGCTTGAAATTCACACTGGCCGTCTTCACCTGAGCAATTTGGAAGGCGTGTTCATATTGTCCGTTTTTGGTAGGAGGCTTTGGTCGCCATGAAACAGTGGGTCGCGGCATTTTTCTTCGTGGTTTTTTCGTTGCAGGTTCACGCCCAGAATCGTGGCTTGCCGGATTTTACCGATCTTGTCGAAAAACAAGGTCCGGCGGTGGTTAGCATCAACACCACTCAGTCGGTCGGCGGCAATGCGCGCGGCGCGCAGCCTTTTCCGTTCGACGAAAACGACCCGATGTTCGAATTTTTTCGTCGCTTCATGCCTCGCCAGCCGGGCGTTCCAGGCAGTCCAGGCGTGCCACGTTCTTTCGAGAGCCACGCTCTCGGTTCCGGATTCATTATCGGGGCGGAGGGTTACATTCTGACCAATGCGCACGTCGTCGACTCGGCTGACGAGATCATGGTCCGTTTGACCGATAAACGCGAGTTCAAGGCGCGCGTGGTCGGCGTCGACAAGCGGACCGACGTTGCGTTGCTCAAGATCGAGGCCAGTGGATTGCCGAGCGTGCGTCTTGGCGATCCGAACGCGCTCAAGGTCGGAGAGTGGGTGGTGGCCATCGGTTCCTCGTTCGGCTTCGACAACAGCGTCACCGCGGGTATCGTCAGCGCCAAGGGGCGCTCGTTGCCGCAAGAAAATTACGTTCCATTCATTCAGACCGACGCGGCGGTCAATCCGGGCAATTCGGGCGGACCGCTGTTCAATATGAGAGGCGAGGTGGTGGGCATTAATTCACAGATTTACAGCCGATCCGGTGGCTTCATGGGAATTTCCTTCGCCATTCCGATCGACGTGGCGATGGAGGTGCAAAACCAGTTGCGAGCGAACGGCAAGGTCAGTCGTGGGCGTATCGGCGTGGTGATCCAGGAAATGACCAAGGAATTGGCGGAATCCTTTGGCCTGGGTGCTAAAACACAGGGCGCCGCGGTCAATGCGGTCGAGAAGGGCGGTCCTGCCGACAAGGCGGGCATTGAAGCGGGCGATGTCATCATTGCTTTCAATGGCAAGCCGATCACCAACTCCAGCGATCTGCCGCGTATCGTCGGCGCAACCAAGCCGGGCAGCAAGGTCACTCTCCAATTGTGGCGCAAGGGTTCGACCAAGGACGTCACGGTGGTGGTCGGCGAGATCGTTGAAGAGAAACTCGCCGCGCGTGCGGGCAAGAATTCCAGGCCGACCGAGCGGGCCGCGAATCGCCTGGGTCTGGTGGTGTCTGAATTGACTCCGGAGCAACGGCGTGAGCTTAAAGTTGGCGGCGGTTTGCTGATCGAGGATGTTCGCGGCAACAGTTCTCGGGCCGATTTGCGGCCTGGCGACGTGATTCTGGCGCTGATCTCGCGTGGCGAAAACATCGAGATCAAGAGCGCGGAGCAATTCAACCGCTTACTCGGGCAATTCGACAAGGCCGCCAATGTCACGTTGCTGGTTCGCCGCGGCGAACAGCAAACCTTTGTTACGATCAAGGGAGTGTCCTGAAGGCAATGAGCGGATGAGTTCGGCTAGGAAACTGACGCTGATTTCGCGTTCCTACTGCCATCTCTGCGAGGAGATGGCGGTGGCGCTGCAGCCGCTGGCGACCGAGTTCGGCGTCGAGGTCGACGTGCTCGACGTCGACGCCGATCCGGCGTTGACGGTGCGATACGACGAACTGGTGCCGGTGTTGCTGCATGGCGGCCGAGAACTTTGTCACTATGTCCTCGATGTCGCCAAGGTCCGTGATTATTTGAGCGAAATCAGCTAAAATCCGGCCCTTCTGGCCGTTTGACCAAGGGTGCCCGCCGGCACCTATTTTTTTTTGAGGACGTCGCGGTAGCCGCCGCGCCCACACCATGTCCATGCAACACATCCGCAAGTGCTTTTTACAAGCCCTGTAGCCGTCTGGCTTCCCGTTGTTTTAAGTGCATTGCGTTTCTGATCCTACCCTCATTCCTACCCGCTATTTCATTTGCTGGCATCCCTTGCCTGCTTGATGCCGTGGTTTGTTGCGCTTAATTTGAGCACTTCAGCACTAAGTTCAAATCAAAGTGCGGGTGCCTTTACGTAGGCTTTCGCCTTTCGGAATCAAGACGGCCAGTTTCCAGACCGACAATCAGGCAAATGGTCCTTTATTGTATGCCCCTCCTACCCAAACAATTATCACCTGCCCCTGATAAATCGGCGAAACGCACCTCGCACGGACAACAACAGAGTGATGAACAAGCATTATTATTTCGTAGGAGGGAGGGGGCAGGGGGAAGAGTTTAACGAGAGGGGTATGCCGACCCCTCTCACACATATTTTTCTAAAATTTTGAAGTCTGCAAGAAGTGCAAAGAATGCAAAACTAGCACCCCCTGCATCTGCCTTGCGTTGGCTAATTGCACGTAGCCTGTGTGGTGTTAAAACTGAAAAGCTGGACACCGTTCTTATCGAAATAAGCAAATGTCACATCAACCATCTTTAAAAAATTCCTGTGTTCAGAATCTGAACACCAGAAATTTAACTGGGATGACCTTAGTTTTTCAAGCTGTTGATCAGTGGTTTCGCGTATGTCGATTGATACGGTATATTTATCAACAACTCGTGCCGGCTTGGTAATTCCAGTGGTGCAGGACGCGCCGCTCATCACAGTAATTTGATCTATTCGCTTCGGTAAGGTGGCGTTGAGATCGCGTGTCCAGTCGTTGCATTGCTTCATGGAAATTGGCCCGGCGGCGATGCAATTTATGCAAATTGACGCGCCGATAGCGAAAACAAGTAGTTTGTTTTTCATAAAATTTCTAGTCGAAGAGATTGAAAGCCTGTCTGCATTCTTGAGTTGAGAGGGCTGTGCAGGCTACGCAGGACTTGCGAAGCACTCCATAGTTAATAAGTCGTGGTCTTTACACAGTTAATATCACTAGCGTAAGCGCATGGCCGTTGCTGCGCTTTGGTGCGGCTTTCTCCGCCGTCGCAAAGTTCAAGCAAGGAAGAGAATTTCCCTTGCCGAGACATTCCGTTTAGAGCTAGTGAAGCTAACTCTTGGCATGCCGGTTTTGAAGGGTTCTTGCTAATGGCGTTGCATGCCTCGATGAGTTGAGACTTACGGCCCATTGGTAAATTTGTTCCTCCATTCGCTGCCTGCGATGCCGCATCACAAACAGCTGATGAAGACTGTACAGGTGCGGGAGCGCGTTCGTTTTCTTGTTTTGCAGAAAGGGAACGGTTTGCTGCTGAAACTTGTGCAGCCTCTTGCCGTCGTGATTCTGAGATAGCCGAACCGTCACGTATTGCTTCGGTTTTTGAATCGGCGCTGCATGGCCTGTCCGAAAGATCAATCTTGCCGGCAGCGTTCCGACATTTGTAGATTGACTGGGCATAAGCGGAGCCTGTCAGAAACAGCGCGAGGGACAAGACGGAAGCTGCAACTGTGGTGCGTTTCATTTGAATATCCATGTCAATGACTGAACCAGTTCGCATAGTACAAAATACACCACGAATCCGATAGCTACTTAAACTCTGTAGATACAAATTCTACATATCGGCAGCCTACGGGCTGTGAGCAAACCGCCCCCATCTCAAGTCTTAATCGCACGAATTCGCTTCGGACAGGTTGTCCGAGAGCGCCGTAGCGCGTTGGGAATTTCACAAGAGGAACTGGCCGACCGCTCTGCTTTGCATCGAACCTACATAGGCCAAGTTGAGCGCGGCGAGCGCAACATCTCTGTTGATAATATGGAACGGCTGGCGGGTGCCGTAGGCATGGAATTGTGGGAGATGTTGAAGCCCGGTCACCCCAAAGGCATGTGCAGCCAATAGCGGTGATATTGCCCGCGTGAATTCCATTTCCTTTTCCGCATCCATCCAAGCCGAAGCAATACAGGACTGAGGTGTTTGCCCTGAGTACCGAGTGCATTTTCAAACTCGGACATGCTGAAGGGGCGGTCGCGGGTGAATTCCGGCAAGCTGTCGAACCAGTTTACAAACCGTGTTTCGAGAGTGGCAGGGCTAAACGGTTCGGTCTGTTGCATGGACTGCCTTTGAAGCTGGCGAATATAGCCTCTCATGGCGTCAATCTCGCTGGTGGTTAGTGTTATCTGACGCGGTTGGGTATCTGAGGCGTCAGGTAACGAATCGCTCGTAGAACGTCTTCAGCATGTCTGAAGGCGGCATTTTTATCGTCAAATACGACTTCGCAAGGATAGCTCGCATGGGCTGGATGGATGGCAACACGCCATTGATAGTCGTCACGTTGCCATACCGTGGCCAGTTCCCGACCCGCTTGGTCAGAAAATTTGTAACAGTCATTACCGTGGTTCCAGATGAAGTCATTCTGCTTGAGGTCGGTTAGCCAATTGGTGCTCATTTTCTTTTTCCTTGTTTCGTCAGTTTCGGCGAATGATTGGGAAGAGGGGGTTTTGTCAGTTATGACTACTACCCCCACACACTTTTTTCATCAATTATTCTGTTATTTCCTTGCCAATACGGGGGGAGGGGTGGGTGACAAAACTGACATAACCTTTGGGTTGATCGCGTACGTTTCAGTCGGTCGGCCACCGTTTTCGCCCGTCGGTTTCAACTGAAGCCGGAGCCATTGCGCATCAATGAGCCAGTCAAGGGCGGTAGATACATCTTCACGAGTCGTGAGGTGCTGCCACTTGTGGCGCAGGATTTCCCGGGACGAAAACCCGCTGATGACTTTGCCTTTCTTGATCCTGTCTGCCAGAGCCGCAGCAGCGAATGCCCCTGAATTGGTGGCGCTGGAATAGACCCGGATTGCGTGAGTCCATAAGTAGTCGCCCCAGTGCATTGCCTTGCGCAACGCTGTGAGAGTTACAGGGCCGGTTCCACCGTCGGTGAGATGGGTAACGAGGGAGATGGCCGGAATCATTGACTTGTATTTGCTGAGATGCGATTCCAAGCAGGGGGCTTTTTCGCCGTTGCGCAAACTGCGCTCAAGCTTGGTTCGCCAGCGGTCAAACGCGTTTTGTGCTTCGTCGGTGAAATGGAGGTAGGCCGCGTGCTCACCGTTGGGATCGACGTTCGCGCCGATGGTTACAGGGTCGATGTAGCGAAGTCGGGTAAAAGCCGTTTCAACGTCCTGCCGTGTCCGGGCATCCGCCGGGCGGTCGATGTTCTGCCATGACTCGGGAATGTCCGGCCATACGAGAATCTGGAACCGTTGAAGCAACCCATCATCACCGCCACCGCCTGCGGTAGCCTGTCGTACGTAGTTTTGCAATCTTCCCGGCTGAATGCCGCCAAGGATGTAGACGGCGAGGCGGGCGATAACGATAGAGCCTCGGCCCACTCGGTCAATCCGGAATGGCTGCAATCCGTTCCATGCCTCAAGGTAAAAGCCCCGCGCGCCTTCCTGTCCCTCAGTATTTAGCGCCTCTAACAATGCAGTAACCTCGTCTCGAATCACGAGCACGCCACGTGGCGAAGACCGCAATATTTCGCCGAGTTTTTGCACGGTGGAATCGTTACAAACCAATCGTTCTGGCTGTGGTTCTTCAGGTTCCGTCGGAAGTGAAAACGGCTTCCCTGCTTTTGCTGCGGTCTTGGCCATAGCCATCTGGCTGTCGTAGGCAAATTTGTTAACCATGTATTGTTGTTGCTTGGCGTCAAAAGCCGTCGCCATGACCGTTTCAAGTCGGCTCAACGGTTTCGTTGCAACGGCAATGGCCGGCGATTTCATAATTCCCGGGCGTCCGATAATCGCCCCCCACAGCACCGGAGCCACTAACCAACTGCTATCTAGTCGCTTAGGAGCCATTGCAATGATGTTGCCCAACGTGGCGGCAAGACTTATCAAAAGTGGCGTTGCGATCAATTCCGGAGGAACTTGCATCAATTCCGCCTGATCATCGACATAGGGCTTACATGCCATCGGTAGCCAATTTGTATCGAACTTGGCCACATCAGGAAGCGGCGAGGTGATTGGTTTTGGTTCGGGCCAGTCGCCTGATATTGCAGTGCCACCGGAATCGTAACGACTCACCGAGCGGACAATATTTTCAACTTCAGATATTGGAAGCGGAGGGGTGCATTTGCTCGTATTGATGGGATGCAGCATTGCCGAGAGTGCCGGGCCTTTGATTCCTTGTTGCTGAAGCCATCCGGCAGCGCGGGTCAGAAAGTCATTGCGATGACCTTCGCCGACGGAGTTATCAGGCGGCATAGAGAATCCACCAATGCCGCCAGCCGCTTCAATATTCATGGCAGAAATTGTGCAGTTCTGCTTCGGCAGTGCAGGGCCAGCCAACGTTAGCCCGAGTCCATCAATGATCTGTTCTGCCGTATATCGGGTGAGGTGTTCGTTCGCTGACAGCAAACGCACTTGCACCGGGTCACCTTTGCAGTGATTAAAACCGGGCAGGCGCATAACCCGCGACAAATCTTTCACCGCTGGGTCGGTTCCGAATTTCGCCGCGATTGCCGCCTGAATGGGCGTGAATAGCGCCAATGGAAAATCATCGGCAACGCACCAATACACATGCCACTTCCCCGGGGAGGATTCGACCACCATATGTGGGGTAAGCGCTGATAAAAGCGGCTCAAGAGGTGCGCCGTCAGTATCTCCAAAGATGGCACGAACACGGGTGATTTCATCCTTCCGTTGCCCTCCAGCGTTGATGACAACGAAAATCCCTGCGCCTTGCTCGTTCAAATACAGCAATTGGTCGGCGAGGTTCTCATACTGCCCGCCAAGTTTTCGGGTCAGTTCCGGAATGCCTTCTGTCTGGTCGGAAAATGTGCGGAAACAAAATGATTCTGTCGAGGGGTCGAGCAAGCGAAGGAAGTTCAAGGCTTCTTCTGCTCGGTTGCCCGCATATTCGGCGGCAAAGTAATTGTTCATGGCATAAATTCCGGGGTTCGTCTTGCACGCTTTTCGTTTTCTCGATGGCTCTATAAAGATGCTTGGCTAATGACCGTTTCTAATGTCACCAACAATCCATCGAGTGCAGCGGACGCCAACAGACACCGGCTTTGCAAGACGCCCGGCGGCAACGTCTCGCCAGACTGAAGCGGGAGAACGACCGGTAATAGCGCAGACGACAGGGAGCGGAACGCGTGCGCAGTCGGGGAGAGAGGAGAAAAGGGCAAGCTGTTCTGCCAGTTTCTTGTTTCTGGCGGCTTTCTTGGCTTCGGGGCTTAGTTTCTGATTCATATCGACCTCACGTGAATTGACCTGGTCGATATTATTTGAGTTGAACTATGCTGTCCTTGGGGCTTCCGCTGGCCTGTCGTTTTGTGTTTAGGGGTGCTTTTTTGCGAGTCTTTGAACGGTGCGCACAGAGATTTCGTTACCCGAAATTCGTTCTTGCTCGGCAATTCTCTTGGGTTCTCCTCGCTTACCCCAAAGCTCTGGGTATTTTTGTTTCAGGTATCCCGCATCGCGCTTCTGTTGTTCCGCCCTTGTTTTGTTGGCTTCGTCACTCCTTGCAGATATTCGCGGTGTGTTGAGCCATAACTCCCCGTTTTCATCGCCTTCAACTAGCCCGCGCTTCAGGCGGTAGATGGGATCATCCGGAAAGATTTGATCTTCTGTAACGCGTCCTGTTGCATTGAGAATGCGTGGAGGGATGTCTTGCGCAAGATCGGTAAATGTTTTCGTCATGCGTTCATTTTCGGCAGCGATTTTCTTGGCGCGTTCCCGTCTTTCTTTGCTTGGCATCACGCAGCCTTACCGAAGGGAATGACATTGCTGCCAGCTTTGAGAGCATCAAGCGTGTCTGCCCATTGCTGCATCATCTTTCGGCGCTCTGGCATGTACTCGGCTTGGTTGTAGCTTGCCCGAACTTTATTTCGTTCTGCGTGGGCAAGTTGCCGCTCGATCACATCCGGCCTGAATCCGGCTTCATTGCACATTGTAGAGAATGTGCCTCGCGCACCGTGGGGGCTGAATCGATCTGAAAAACCTAGTTTGGTTACTGCATTTCGTAGGGTGGCGGTCGGCATGGTTTGAGACTTGGTACTTTGGGCGGGGAATAGATGCTTTTCGTGTCCCGTGAGGTTCCGCAATTGTTCAAGAAGTTCCAGCGCTTGACGGGGTAGGGGGACTAGATGTTCTTCCTTCATCTTCATGCGTGCCCCGGGGATACGCCATTCTGCACGATCAATATTGAATTCAGACCAAACTGCCCCGCACAATTCCCCCGGTCGAACCGCAGTCAGCATAAGCAGCTTGAGAGCTATAGATGTGGTTTGGTGTCCCGTGTAATCCTCCAACTTGCGCAGGAAGTCGGGCAGGTCGTCGTCATTCAAGTGCTTGCGGTGCTCGACAACACGGCGCGCGATTTCCCCCTTGAGTGGATCGGCTACGTTGTATTCGGCGCGGTGCGTGATGATTGCAAGTTTGAACACATTGCCGATGATCTGGCGAGCAAGGATGGCGCGAGTAGGGGCTTGCCGTGCTTCTATTTTACGGAGAACTTCATGAACTGCCGGTGTTTTGATGTCTTTGATAGGCAGGGCACCAATACGGGGGTTAATGTCTTTCTTCAGGACTGTATCGACATGGCATTTGTGCCCTGCTGACCATGTGCCGGATTTCGCTTCATACCATTCGGCGGCAACAGCCTGAAAAGTTGTTGCTCGTTCATATTGCTCGGCAATTTTATCGATCTTGCGCTGGTGGGCGGGGTTAATGCCCTGTTTGACCAACTGGCGCGCCACATCTCGGCGTTGCCTTGCTTCTGCGGCTTTGGTGTCTGGATATGTACCGATGGCATACAGGCTTTCCTTGCCTCCCAATCGGAACCGGTAGCGCCAATGCTTGCCGCCTGACGGGGTGACTTCAAGGTATAATCCGGCCCCATCTGTAAGTTTGATGGGCTTCGCCTCTGGTTTGGTGTTTCTGATCTGTGTATCGGTCAGCATGATGCCTCCTTGGTGGGCTAGCAAATCTTGCAAAGCGTCTCTATTGCTGGGTTTTTGAGATATTTGCGGGTAGATTTAGTGAGCCGGTTTTGACATACCCGCATTCATACCCGCTTTATCCTGAGATTTTATGAGACAAGCTGAAACGAACTGAGTTAATAAACGCCTATGTATCAGATAGTTATGATGAAAAATGATACGCTTTTAACCTACCTGATACAACTCTAATGCAAATGCAACACATACGCAACTTCTCGATCATCGCCCATATCGATCACGGCAAGTCCACGCTCGCCGATCGCATCATCCACTTGTGCGGCGGCCTGTCCGATCGCGAGATGGAAGCGCAGGTGCTGGATTCGATGGACATCGAGCGCGAGCGCGGAATCACCATCAAGGCGCAAACCGCGGCGCTGCAATATCGTTCGCATGGCGGCGAGGTCTATAACCTCAACTTGATCGATACGCCGGGTCACGTCGACTTTTCGTACGAGGTCTCGCGCTCGTTGTCGGCCTGCGAAGGCGCCTTGCTGGTTGTCGACGCCTCGCAGGGTGTCGAGGCGCAAACGGTGGCCAACTGTTACACCGCCATCGAGCTGGGCGTCGACGTGTTGCCGGTGTTGAACAAAATCGATTTGCCTTCGGCAATGCCTGACAAGGCGCGCCAGGAAGTGGAGGACGTGATCGGTATCGACGCCTCCGACGCCGTGCTGGCATCGGCCAAGACCGGTCTCGGCGTCGAGGATATCCTAGAAGCGATCATCGCCCGCATTCCTCCGCCCAAAGGCGATCCCGATGCCCCGCTCAAGGCGCTGTTGGTCGACGCCTGGTTCGACAATTATGTCGGCGTGGTGATGCTGGTGCGGGTGTTCGACGGCATTTTGCGCCCGAAAGACCGGATTCGCCTGATGGCGACCGGTTCCAGCCACCTTTGCGAACAGGTCGGCGTCTTCACGCCGAAAGCCGTGACGCGCGAGGCGTTGCGGGCGGGCGAAGTGGGGTACATCATTTCCGGAATCAAGGAGTTGCAGGCCGCCAAGGTCGGCGACACGGTGACCTTGATGGAACGGCCGGCCGTCGATGCATTGCCCGGCTTCAAGGAAATCAAGTCGCAGGTTTTCGCGGGTTTGTACCCGGTCGAATCCAACCAGTACGACGCACTGCGTGAAGCACTCGAGAAGCTGAAGCTCAACGATGCGTCGCTGCACTATGAACCCGAGGTATCGCAGGCCTTGGGTTTCGGATTCCGCTGCGGTTTCCTGGGCTTGTTGCACATGGAAATCGTTCAGGAGCGTCTGGAGCGCGAATTCGATCAAGATTTGATCACCACCGCCCCGACGGTCGTTTATGAGGTGCTGCTGCGCGACGGCAGCCTGCTTAATGTCGAAAATCCGGCCAAACTCCCGGATCTTGCAAAAATCGAGGAAATTCGCGAGCCGATCATCACTTGCACGATTTTCGTGCCTCAGGAGTACCTGGGCAACGTCATCACGCTTTGTAATCAGAAACGCGGCAATCAGGTGGATATGACCTATCACGGCCGGCAGGTGCAACTCGTTTACGAAATGCCGATGGCGGAAGTGGTGATGGATTTCTTCGACCGCCTGAAATCCGTTTCGCGCGGTTACGCTTCCCTCGATTACGATTTCAAGGAATACCGCTCGGCCGACGTGGTCAAGCTCGACGTGCTGATCAACGGTGAGCGGGTCGATGCCTTGTCGATCATCCTGCACCGCGCCAGTTCGGTTTATCGCGGACGCGAACTGGCGGCGAAAATGCGTGAATTGATTCCGCGGCAAATGTACGATGTCGCCATTCAAGCGGCTATTGGTGCCAATATCATCGCGCGCGAGAATGTCAAAGCCATGCGCAAGGACGTGCTCGCCAAATGCTACGGCGGCGACATCACCCGCAAGAAAAAATTGCTTGAAAAACAGAAGGCCGGTAAAAAACGCATGAAGCAGGTCGGATCCGTCGAAATTCCGCAGGAGGCTTTCCTGGCCGTTTTGCGCGTCGGCAAATAAAGGACAAACAAGTGAATTTTGCATTGATTCTGTTGATTCTCCTGCTGCTCAGCGGTGCGATCTGGGTAGCCGACATCCTGGTTTTTCGCAAGCGCCGTCCGGCCGACGCCAAGGACCCATGGTGGGTCGAGTATGGCGCAAGTTTTTTCCCGGTGATCCTGATCGTTTTCGTGTTGCGCTCGTTTGTGGTCGAGCCGTTCAAGATCCCGTCGGGTTCGATGATTCCTACCTTGCAGGTCGGCGATTTCATCCTGGTGAACAAGTTCACCTATGGCTTGCGCCTGCCGGTGATCAACGTGAAAGTGCTCGACGTGAATAGCCCGCAACGCGGCGACGTGATGGTCTTTCGTTACCCCGAGGACCCCTCGCTGGACTATATCAAGCGGGTGATCGGCCTGCCTGGCGACAAGGTGGCCTACGTGAACAAGCGGTTGACCATCAACGGCGAGCCGGTGGTCACGAGCAAGGTGGGCGATTATCTGCATTCCGAGCGCCTCTACTATTCGGGGCAATATACGGAGACCTTGGGCGCCACCGAGTACCGGACGCTCAACGACGAGGATGCGCCGCCGTATGTCACCGGTGTCGCACAATTCCCGAATCGCGAGAATTGCTCTTATATCAGCACTGGAGTCGGTTGTACCGTTCCTCCCGGTCACTACTTCGTGATGGGCGACAATCGCGACAACAGCCGCGATAGCCGCTACTGGGGCTTTGTTCCTGAAAAAAATATCGTCGGCAAGGCGTTTTTCATCTGGTTCAATTTTGGTGATCTGAAGCGGGTCGGGTCGTTCAAATAGGGGCGAAAACTATGAAAGCTCAGCGAGGGATTGCCTTGTCGGGCCTGCTGCTGTGGGGAGTGGTGGTTGGCTTGGTGGCGATACTCGCCATCCGCACCATGCCGGATCTCATTGAATATTCCAGAATCCGGCAAGCTGTCAAAGCGGTGGCCGCCGATGCCAACGGTAAAACGGTGGCCGAACTGCGGAGCGCTTTCGGCAAATACGCCGAGGTTGAACACATCAAGACCGTTACCGGCACCGATCTGGATATCTTCAAGGAAGACGATCAGGTGGTGATTGCCTTCGCCTACGAAAAACGCATTCCCCTGGTCGGCAATGTCAGCCTGCTGATCGATTTCAAAGGCTCGTCCCTCGGTCGCGGTCAATGACCGAGGATCAACTAGAGCGGGCACTGGGCTACAAGTTCCAGGATCGCTCGCTTCTGCAACATGCCCTGACGCATCGCAGTTATAGTTCGCCACACAACGAGCGCCTGGAGTTTCTTGGCGACGCTGTTCTCAACGCGGTGATCGCCCGCAAGCTGTTCGAACGTTTTCCCTTGTTGCCCGAAGGCGATCTTTCGCGATTGCGGGCGCATATGGTTCGCCAGGACAGCTTGCACCAACTGGCGCTCTCCCTTTCTCTCGGTGACGCGCTTCGTCTCGGCGAGGGAGAATTGAAAAGCGGTGGGCATCGGCGACCGTCGATTCTCGCCGACGCGCTCGAAGCCGTGTTCGGCGCCATCTGGCTGGACAGCGGTTTCGACGCCGCGAGCGAGATCGTCGGGCGCTTGTATCGCGACAGGCTTGTTCAGCTGGTTCCGGGACAAGGCAACAAGGACGCGAAGACGCGCCTACAAGAGTATTTGCAGGGCAAGCGGATGGCCTTGCCGCAATACACGCTCGTCGGCACCGAGGGCGATGCGCACGCGCAGTGGTTTACCGTCGCCTGCGTTATCGACGCCTTGCGTCTTCGTACCGAGGGTAGGGCGACCAGCCGTCGCGCCGCCGAACAAGTCGCCGCCGAGCGCGCGCTGGCGGTGTTGGAGAAATCATGAACGAACGCCGTTGCGGACGTATCGCCATCGTCGGTCGCCCGAACGTCGGCAAGTCCACCTTGCTCAACCGACTGGTGGGCGAGAAAGTCAGCATCGTTTCACGGCGGGCGCAGACCACCCGTCACCGCATCATGGGCATTCTCAGTACACCGGATACGCAGTACGTCTTCGTCGACACGCCGGGTTTTCAAACCCGGCATGGCAATACCCTCAATCAACTGATGAACCGGGGGGTTCGGCAGGCGCTGGCCGACGTCGATGTCGCGCTCTTCGTGGTCGAGGCCGGTCGTTTCGACGATCGTGACCGCGCGGTACGCAAGCTGGTTCCCGCCGCGTGTCCGGTGATCGTCGTGGTCAACAAAACCGATCAGGTGAAGGACAAGACGCAGTTGTTGCCCTATCTGGCGCGCCTGTCCACCGAAGGCGATTTCGCGGCCCTCGTGCCGGTCAGCGCGGCGCGCGGTGTGCAGATGGACGATTTGCTCGCCGAAATCCGCAAGTATTTGCCCACAGGCGAGTTCATCTTCGCGGAGGATGAATTGACCGATCGCAGCGAACGCTTTCTGGCTGGCGAATACCTCCGCGAAAAACTTTTTCGTCTGATTGGCGACGAACTACCCTACGGCGCAGCGGTCGACATCGAAAAATTCGTCGTCGACGGGCACTTGCGCCGTATCAGCGCCGCGATCCTGGTCGAGCGCGATGGACACAAGGCGATCGTCATCGGCGGTGGCGGTGAAACCATCAAGCGCATCGCGTCGGAGGCGCGGCAGGACATGGAGCACCTGTTCGGCGGACCGGTATTTCTCGAAGTATTCGTCAAGGTCAAGTCCGGCTGGGCCGACGACGAGCGCGTGCTCAAAACCCTTGGCTATGAATAAACGCCGGACGCGGTGATGGCAGGCGGGCGAGTCGGGACGTGAATCCGCGGCACAAGGTCGATCAACAGCCGGCGTTCGTGCTGCACGCCTATCCCTACAGCGAAACCAGCCTGATCATCGACGCCTTTTCGCGCGATCATGGACGCGTGGCCTTGCTGGCGCGCGGTGCGCGCCGCCCGCGTTCGACCTTGCGCGGAATTCTGCTGGCGTTTCAGCCGCTCGAAATCGGCTGGGCCGGGCGCGGTGAAGTGCACACGCTGATGAAAGCCGAGTGGCAGGGCGGGCAGCCGCTGTTGGCTGGCAAGGCATTGTTTTGCGGTTACTATCTCAATGAATTGCTGATGCATCTGCTGCCGCGTCAGGACGCGCATCCCCGCCTGTTCGCCACTTATGCGGAAACACTGCGCCGTTTTGCCGCCGGCGCGCGCGAATCCGATTTGCGTTGTTTCGAGCGGGCGTTGCTACAGGAACTCGGCTACGGCCTGATGCTGGACGCCGATGTCGATGGGCTGGCGCTCGACAACGACGCGCATTATGCCTATGAAATCGAGCGCGGGCCGGTGCGTCTTGCCGAACCGGGCGCGTCGGCCCTGGCGGTCAGCGGGCGGACGCTGAACGATCTGGCGCGGGAGGATTTTTCCGATCCGCGTTCGCTGGTCGAGGCCAAGCAACTGATGCGCACCTTGATCGGCCATTACACCGGCGGCAAAAACCTGTCCAGCCGCCGGATTTTCAGGGAGTTACAGGAACTATGATCGAACTTGGCGTCAATATCGACCACGTGGCGACGATCCGGCAGGCGCGCGCCACCTACGAACCCGATCCGGTTTGGGCCGCCGTCGAAGCGCACCTTGGCGGCGCCGACGGTATCACCATCCATTTGCGCGAGGATCGGCGCCACATTCAGGACGCCGATGTCGAAAAGCTGCACGCCCTGGCCCAGATCAAACTCAATCTCGAAATGGCCGCCACCGACGAGATGATCGGCATTGCCTGCCGCGTCAAGCCGCAGATGGCGATGCTGGTGCCGGAGGGTCGCCATGAGGTGACCACCGAGGGCGGGCTCGACATCGTCGCCCAGGAAGCCCGCTTGCGCGACACGGTGGCCCGTCTCTCCGAACAAGGCATCGTCAGCAGCGTGTTCATCGATGCCGAGGAGGCGCAGGTCGACGCCGCGGCGCGGATCGGTGCCCGGGTGTGTGAAATCCATACCGGGCCGTACGCGCACGCCTTCTACACCCAGGGGCGCGATCCCGAGAGCCCGCCGGTCGTTGCCGAACTGGCGAAAATTCGCCGGGCCGGCGAATTGATTCGCCAGCACGGCATGCGTTTCAATGCCGGACACGCGCTGAACTACTTCAACGTGCAGCCGGTGGCGCAACTGCCCGGCATTCGCGAACTGCATATCGGGCACGCGATCATCAGCCGCGCGATCTTCGTCGGCCTGCGGGACGCCGTTCGCGAAATGAAACGCTTGCTGCGTGAAGCGCAAACCGCCGTCCGCGACCGATGATTGCCGGCGTCGGTACCGATATCGTCGCTGTCGAACGTCTCGGCCGGTTCTACGAGCGACACGCGCAGCGCGCGCTCGATAAACTTCTCGCGCCCAGTGAGCGCGACGAGTTCGCCAAGGTGAAAGAGTCGGTCAAAGACTCGGCTCGTTTTCTCGCCAAACGCTTCGCCGCCAAAGAGGCGTTCGGCAAGGCGCTGGGCATCGGCGTGGTCGCGCCGGCGACCCTGGCCAACGTCGCCGTCGCTCATGACGCCGCCGGCAAACCTTTTTTCGAGTACGCTCCGCCGCTGGCCGCTTATCTGGCCGAACGCGGCTTGAGCGCCCATCTGTCGATCAGCGACGAACGCGAATTCGCTGTCGCCTTCGTGATTCTGGAGCACGCATGAACAACGTCAGACCGCATTTACCGCTAGGCCCGCTGATGATCGACCTCGGCGGGACGGCGCTGTCCGACGACGAGCGCCAGCGCCTGTGCCACCCCTTGGTCGGTGGTCTGATTCTTTTCGCGCGCAATTACGATTCGCCGCAACAACTCGCGCAACTCACCGCCGAGGTGCACGCGTTGCGGCTGCCGGCCTTGCCGATCGCCATCGACCACGAGGGCGGTCGCGTGCAACGCTGTCGAGAAGGGTTCACCCGCCTGCCGCCGATGCGTCGTCTGGGCGAATTGTGGGCGCGCGACCCGCGAGGGGCGGTGGAGAGCGCGCGCCAAGTGGGTTACGTCTTGGCGGCGGAGTTGCGCGCGCACGGCGTCGACCTGTCATTCACGCCGGTGCTGGATCTCGACTGGGGGCGCAGCGGCGTCATTGGCGACCGCGCCTTCCATGCCGACCCGGCGGTGGTTGTCGCCCTCGCCGGTGCC
This sequence comes from Pseudomonadota bacterium, assembly GCA_029776255.1. Taxonomy (GTDB): domain Bacteria; phylum Pseudomonadota; class Gammaproteobacteria; order Burkholderiales; family Rhodocyclaceae; genus Accumulibacter. Next base: position 18,872 of record JAKOTN010000083.1, on the reverse strand, counting down.
TTGATCGACGGCCTGCGCGAGGCCGGCATGGCGGCTTGCGGCAAGCACTTCCCGGGGCATGGTTGGGTCGAGGCGGATTCGCACATCGCCATGCCGGTCGACGGGCGAACGCTGGCGGAACTGGCGTCGGACATCGAACCCTACCGCCGCCTGCCTCTCGACGCGGTGATGCCCGCGCACGTCATCTACCGCCAGGTCGACCACCGGCCGGCCGGTTTCTCGCCGGTGTGGAATCGCCTGCTGCGCGAGGAGCTCGGTTTCGACGGCGTGATCTTCAGCGACGATCTGTCGATGGCCGCCGCCGGCGCCGCCGGTGATCCGGTGGCGCGCTGCGCCGCCGCCTGGCAGGCCGGCTGCGACATGTTGCTGCTCTGCAATTCGCCGACCGCCGTTGGCGAGGTGCTGGAAAACTGGCGGCCGGTGCTCGATACGCGGCGCGCACAACGCGTCGAGCGGCTGTCGCCGGGGCATGACGCGATTGAATGGGCGGCGCTACAGCACGATCGACGGTATCTGGCCGGCGTCGCCGCCGCGGCCCGCCTGTCGGCCTAAGGGTTTCCCGGCGAGACGGCCCAAAAATCGGCTGGAGAATCCACCGGAAAAAGCGTGGTTCAAGCACCTCCTGCCATTCCAGCGTGGTGGCTGTCGATGACGACAAACGACAGCCGGATCGAACAGGAATTCGTCGCCAGACTCGAAGCGCTCAAGTACATCCATTGCGCGGATACTCCCGCCGGGTGTCGCTGGAATGCATTGAGAAAGAGAGGGTCAATATTTGTATTTCACGTTATATCAATATTTAAAACGAAGAAAAATTGGATTTGTAAGTGGTTTTCCGGCAGTTGACGGCTGTCGAGCAGGAAATAAACGCCGCGCGGGACAAACGCGGCGCATTTTTAAGCGAATTGGGTTTGCCGTCGTTGCCATGATACCGCCGCGTGCCATCGGGTCCGGAAGTGGTTCTTGCTATTCCGATTGACCGGTGGACGCGCGGTACGCGGATTGGTCGGGAAAACGAAAAGGCAGCCCGTGGGCTGCCTTTGGTTTGGTCGTGCGCTGTTTTCTTAGCGGACGCGCGAGCGGTATTCGTTGGTGCGGGTGTCGATTTCGATCTTGTCGCCGATTTCAATGAAGGCGGGAACCGGCAGTTCGAAACCGGTGGACAGGCGCGCGGGTTTCATCACCTTGCCGGAGGTGTCGCCCTTGACCGCCGGTTCGGTATAGATCACTTCGCGAACCAGACTGGTCGGCAATTCGATCGAAATGGCTTTGCCGTTATAGAACACCGCTTCGCAGGGCATGCCGTCTTCGAGGTAATGCAGGGCATCGCTCATGCAATCGGCTTCGATTTCATAAGGGTTGTACTCGGCGTCCATGAAAACATAGAGCGGGTCGGCAAAGTAGGAATAGGCGACTTCCTTGCGCTCAAGCTGGATGACGTCGAATTTGTCGTCGGCGCGGTAGACGGCCTCGCTCGGCGATTCGGTGAGGAGGTTTTTCATCTTCATCTTCACCACCGACGCGTTGCGGCCGGATTTGACGTATTCCGATTTGAGAACCACCATGGGGTTGTTGCCGACCATGAAGACATTGCCTGCGCGAAGTTCTTGAGCGGTTTTCATTGTGCGTTCCACAAGGCGGATTAAGGTAAGCCCATGATTATATCCCGGAACGGCTGAATCGCACCAGTTGCGTCGCCAGATCCGGCTGTTGGCGCAGTGTCGCCTCCCAGCGTTCCGCGTGCGCGCGCAACGCCGGCAACGCGTCGGAAAAGGCCTGCCATTGTCCCGGTTCGAGAGCGCCGTTATTCCACGATTGCCAGAACGCGCGGATCACGGCGCCGCTCGCCGCCGGTTGTCCGGCGCAATAAAGCGCCAGGAAAGCGTCGAGCTTGATCAGGTGTGCGCCGTCGTCCTGCGGATAGGGTTGCCAGACCAGCGGCCGCGCCGCCCACTGCGCGCGGATAAAGGAGTCTTCGCCGCGCACGAAATTCAGTTCGCACGCCCAGAGCAGCCGGTCGTATTGCCGGTGATCGAGAAAAGGCAGGACGCGGATTTCCAGGGCGCCGCGCCGGAGGCGGTCGCCGACGGCCAAGGTCTGCCCGACGTAGGTGCCGAGCGTCGTCAGGTGGCGTGTCGCCGGTACCAGGCAGCAAACCGGTCGCGCCGCTCTTTCCCAGATCCGCAGCAGGTCGGGCAGTGCCGGGTTGTCGTAGGCGAATAGCGAAACGCGTAGCGTTTCCGCCGCTGGCGGGCCGCCAAACGGCTGCCAGAAACGATGTTGTCGCGCGGTGCCGCTCAGGAAAGCCCGACGGCGCTCCGGCAAATCCCGTTCGCGCAGCAGCCCGCCGGTCTCGTTTCTGAAACCGGGAAAATAGAAATATTTGCACAGCGGCAGGCGCGGATGCGGCGAGGGGAGGGTGTGACAGCCGGGGACCCAGGTTTCCGCGCTCAGATAATCGAGATTGATCCACGCCGGCGCCGACGCGAGCCGCGCCATGCGCGTGACAAACGCGTCGGGAAGCCGGCAGGCGAACGTCTCCAGCACCACCTGCGCCGGCTGCACCTCGGGAAACGGGTCCGACCAGTGGCGGAGTTCGATTCCCGCCAGGCGCTGGCTCGTTCGATCCGGAGCGACTTGAGGGCACAGGATCTGGAACGTCGCCAGATTGTCGACCCATAAACGCACGCGGAGATGGTGTTCGGCGTGCAACTGCCGCGCCAGGCGCCAGGAAACGCCGATATCGCCGAAATTGTCGACGACTTGGCAGAAAATGTCCCAGTCGGGGCGAGGAGCGGTCCGCGTCATGGGTGGCGTTGGCGAGCGTGGTAACATCGAAGACGCTATCCTACGCCAGCCCGTCGCCACCAACGCCAATGACCGCCGCCTTCGACGCCAAAGCCCTGCTCGCCACGCTGACCGAACTGCCGGGTGTTTACCGGATGCTCGACGGCGCCGACAAGGTGCTCTACGTCGGTAAGGCGAAAAATCTCCGCAAGCGTGTTGCCTCGTATTTTCGCGACCATCATCCCAGCCCGCGCATCGCGCTGATGGTGGCCCAGGTGGCGCGGGTCGATACCACCGTCACCCGTTCCGAGGCCGAGGCGCTGTTGCTCGAGAACAATCTCATCAAGAGTTTGTCGCCGCGCTACAACATATTGTTTCGTGACGACAAATCGTATCCGTATATCGTGCTGACGCATGATCAGCAGCCACGGCTCGGTTTTTTTCGCGGCGCCACCGACCGGCGGGCCGATTATTTCGGTCCTTTCCCGTCGTCGACGGCGGTACGTGAAAGCATTCATTTGTTGCAAAAAATGTTTCGTCTGCGGACTTGTGAAAACGCCGTGTTCAGCAACCGCACGCGACCGTGCCTGCTCTACCAGATCAAGCGCTGCTCCGGGCCTTGTGTCGGTTTGATCGATGCCGAACGCTACGCGCAGGATGTGCAGATGGCCAGCCTGTTCTTGCAGGGGCGCCAGCAGGATGTCATCGGACGTCTGTCGGCGGCGATGGATCAGGCCGCCGCCAACCTCGCTTTCGAGCAGGCGGCGATCTATCGCGATCAAATTCAATCCTTGCGACAAGTGCAGGAGAAACAGTACGTCGAGAGCGACAAGGACACCGATGTCGACATCGTTGTCGCCGTGGACGATGGCGGCATGCTGTGCGTCAATCTGGCCATGGTTCGTGGTGGTCGGCATCTTGGCGACCGGCCGCAATTTCCGGCGAATCGCGCCGATGCGGTCACTACGTCGCCCGCCGAAGCGCTCGCGGCCTTTCTGTATCAACACTACCTGACGCACCCGATTCCGACGCGCATCCTCGTCAATCCGCCGTTGGCCGATGCGGACGCCGGTGAATGGTTGAGCGGCATGGCCAAGCGCCCGGTCAGGGTTGTCGAACCTCGGCTGACCGTGCAGCGCGTCTGGGTCGAGATGGCGGAACAGAACGCCCATCTGGCAATTCTGGCCCGCCGAGCCGCCACCTTCCGCCAGGAGGCCCGACTGGAGGCGCTTTGCAAGGCGCTGTCGCTCGATATCGAAGAAGGAGCGGCGGCGCGCATCGAATGTTTCGATATCAGCCATACCCAGGGCGATGCGACAGTGGCGGCCTGCGTGGTTTATCTCGGCGACGGTCTGCGCAAGTCGGAATATCGGCGCTTCAATATTCGGGATATTCAACCCGGTGACGACTACGCCGCGATTCGGCAGGCGGTGCTTCGACGCTATGAAAAGCTGTTGACCGGCGAAGGCGCGACGCCGGCACTGATTCTGATCGACGGTGGTGTCGGTCAGGTTGGCGCGGCGATCTCGGCGCTCGAGGAGCTTGGATTGTCGCATTTGCCGTTACTTGGCGTCGCCAAGGGCGAGGCGCGCAAACCAGGACTCGAAACTCTGATATTCGCGGACGGTCGCCAGCCGGTACAATTAGCGCCTGAACACCCGGGCTTGCATCTGATCCAGGAAATTCGCGATGAAGCGCACCGCTTCGCGATTTCCGGCCATCGAGCCAGACGCGGCAAGGCCGGGAAAAGTTCGCGGCTCGAGGAAATTGCCGGTGTCGGGCCAAAGCGGCGCAAGGCGTTGGTCGCGCGTTTTGGCGGCCTGCAAGGCATTTTAAACGCCGGGATTGACCAACTGACAGCGGTTCCAGGAATCAGCCGGGAACTGGCGGAGAAAATCTACGCGGCTTTGCACTGACGGATGCCTCTGAATATTCCAATATTGCTGACCTGGCTGCGGATCGTGCTGATTCCGCTGCTGGTGGGCGTGTATTACTTCCCCGACGGCTGGTTTGCGTTTTTCGGGCGCAACACCGCCGCGACGGTAATTTTCATCGTTGCCGCCGTCACCGACTGGCTTGACGGTTATCTCGCCCGTCGATGGCAGCAGACATCCGCTTTCGGTGCCTTCCTCGATCCGGTTGCCGACAAACTGATGGTTGCCGCCGCACTGATCGTCCTCGTCCAGCTCGGCCGGCTCGACGCCATCATTGCCGCGATCATCATCGGCCGGGAAATCACGATTTCCGCGCTGCGTGAATGGATGGCGCGTATCGGCGCGCATCGCAGCGTCGCCGTGTCGATGATCGGAAAAATCAAGACCAGCGCGCAGATGGTGGCCATCCCGATGCTTCTTTATTACACACCGTTGCTTGGCATCGACGTGCTCGGACTCGGTACCTGGCTGATCTACATCGCCGCTGTTTTGACTTTGTGGTCGATGGGATACTACATGCGGATGGCGTGGCCGCATCTGATCAACGAAGATCGCAAACGCTGACCACCCGCGAAAATGGATATCGATCGACGGGAAGGCGTTGACAGTGTCCGACAGGTCCTTATAATGCGCACTCGCTTCATGCGGGAGTAGCTCAGTTGGTAGAGCGATACCTTGCCAAGGTATAGGTCGAGAGTTCGAGACTCTTCTCCCGCTCCAAATCCGCTGCCAAGCATCAGTTTTTCTCGTCGATTGTTTTGGCAGCCCCTGTCGTTAGATAGGCGCGGCGCGATAGCAAAGCGGTTATGCACCGGATTGCAAATCCGTGTAGGTCGGTTCGACTCCGGCTCGCGCCTCCAGAAATACTCAATAAATCCTGATCTTTTTCTCTTGCCGGGGTGGCTCGCCGCATGCCGGGCATTTTGCCGGGCGCTCCGTGATTGCGGCGGATCGGTCTGGACAACCGTTGGCGGTGCAAATGCGATATAGTCTTCGCTCGTTACCCGATAGTGGAGTTTGTCGGCGCCGCTTGGGCTGAATTTTCGGCTGACGATGATCTCTAATGGCTAAAAGGCGCTTTGGTTGTTGCTGCCTTCGACCAACGGACGCGTCCTGGGCGATTTTCTGTTTGGTGATCAGCAACCACCCAGCACCTGTTGCGTGCAAGCACGGAGGCACTGCTGGTCCGATAGAACCGCATGGTAATGCTTTGTCCGATGGTGAACGTGCCACAAGCTATCCGCGCCGCTCAAGATGGTCTATTTTTCTGAATAACGATCATGACTTACGTAGTTACCGAAAACTGTATCAAGTGCAAGTTTACTGACTGCGTCGATGTCTGCCCGGTCGATTGCTTCCATGAAGGGCCTAATTTCCTGGCTATTGACCCGGAAGAATGCATCGATTGCACGCTATGTGTGCCCGAGTGTCCGGCCGGTGCGATTTTCGCGGAGGATGATTTGCCGGAATCACAGAGGCACTTCATCGCGCTCAATGCCGAACTGGTCAAGAATTGGCCTGTCATCGTCGAGCGCAAGGACCCTCCCGCCGATGCCGACGACTGGAACAATCAGCCGGATAAACTCAAGCATTTGGAGCGTTAGCGTTATTGGTTTTATCACTCGGATGGATATAAATAGCGTCGATTTAGATGTTCGTCCGGTTTTCGGCGTCAGTCGCTGTTTCGGAAATTCTGGCGCCGGTTGGTGATGATTGGTGATTCTTGGCAGGTTTTCCAGCCGTTGCCTTGGTGCTCGCAACGGTGGTGTATAAAGTTCACGCGGAATCGATTTGCGACTTATTAGCGTTTTGCAGCCATTCCCGCTGGAAGAATCGTAAGCGTGTCATCGAAACACCGCTCATTGGCGCAGTTCGTGCGGGTTGCAACGCAACTCAGGAGGAAATCGGGTGGAGAAAATCTGGCTAAAAAGCTATCAGGAAGGCATACCCGCCGAAATCGACTTGAGTGAGTTTCAGTCGCTGGGAGAACTCTTTGAAAACAGCGTCGCCAAGTATCGCGACCATACCGCTTATATCAGCATGGGTGCCGAAATCACCTATGGTGAGCTTGATAAATTATCGCGGGACTTTGCTGCCTATTTACAATCGATACTGAAACTCCCGCAAGGCTCACGCGTGGCGGTAATGATGCCGAATATCTTGCAGTATCCAATTTCGGTTTTCGGCGCTTTGCGTGCCGGTTACGTGGTGGTCAACGTGAATCCGTTGTACACGCCTCGCGAGCTTGAGCATCAGCTTAAGGACTCCGGAGCGGAAGTCATCGTGATTCTGGAGAACTTCGCGGTGACCCTGGAGCAGGTGCTCGCGCAAACGCCTGTCAAGCATATTGTCTTGGCGCGTCTCGGAGATATGCTTGGTTTTCCGAGAGGAGCCGTGGTCAACTTTGTTGTCAAATACGTCAAGAAGTTGGTTCCGGCCTGGCATCTGCCCCGTGCGACGGACTTTCGGACTGCACTGGGCAAAGGGGCCGCAGCGGATTTGAAAGCGGTGACCGTTCGTCAGGACGATCTCGCCTTTCTACAGTATACCGGTGGCACGACGGGTGTTTCCAAGGGGGCGATGCTGGTTCATCGCAACATTCTTGCGAATTTGGCACAAGCGCACGCCTGGATTAAACCGGCGTTGAATGAACAGCAACATCTGGTGGTGACCGCACTGCCGCTCTATCACATTTTTGCGTTGACGGCTAATTGTTTTGTCTTCATCAAAATTGGAGCGGCGAATTTGCTGATTGCCAATCCTCGCGATATCGCCGTTTTCGTAGCCGAGTTAAAGAAATACCCGTTCACGGTCCTTACTGGTGTCAATACACTTTTTAATACGCTGCTCAACAACGAGGCTTTTTGTGCACTCGATTTCAGCAGGCTCAAGGTAACACTTGGCGGTGGCATGGCCGTCCAGCGGGCCGTTGCGGAAAGATGGAAGACGGCGACAGGCAAACCACTGATTGAGGCGTATGGTCTTACCGAAACCTCGCCGGCCGCGACCATTAATCCACTCAACATTCCTGAATATTCCGGGAGCATCGGCTTGCCAATATCGTCCACCGAGGTGGCGTTGCGCAACGATGCCGGCCAGGATGTGCCGCTGGGTGAGCGTGGAGAACTTTGCATTCGTGGTCCGCAAGTAATGAAGGGTTACTATAATCGTCCTGACGAAACAGCCAAGGTGATCACTGCGGATGGCTTTTTAATGACGGGTGACATCGCGGTAATGGATGAAAAAGGTTTTTTGCGCATTGTTGACCGGAAAAAAGACATGATTCTTGTTTCCGGCTTCAATGTTTATCCGAACGAAGTGGAAGATGTCGTGGCCCTTCACCCTGGTGTTCTGGAGGTGGCCGCTGTTGGCGTGCCTAATGAAAAATCAGGTGAGGTGGTCAAGATCTTCGTTGTCAAGAAAGACCCCGCGCTGACGGCTGAGGCGCTGATTGCCCATTGCCGAGAGCATTTGACCGGCTATAAGGTGCCTGGTCAGGTTGAGTTCCGCAACGAACTGCCGAAATCCAATGTCGGAAAGATTCTGCGCCGGGAACTCCGCGACGAAATGCTGAAAAAAGCGTCATAGATCGACGGTCGCTTTCGTAGTGTATGCAATCAGTTTCAGCTGGGTACGTTTAAAAGCCGGCGTTGCGACCTTCGAAACGCATGGCTGGTGATCATACTGGCAAAGTGATTGGCTATACGGTAGACTGAGCGGCTTGCGTTAGCCTTGAATAGATATCGGGTGCTTAGCTCAGTTGGTAGAGCGCTAGCCTTACAAGCTGGATGTCGGCGGTTCGAGACCGTCAGCACCCACCAGCATGCGCGGGTACCGTCGCTATTGGAGTGGTAGTTCAGTTGGTCAGAATACCGGCCTGTCACGCCGGGGGTCGCGGGTTCGAGCCCCGTCCACTCCGCCAATATTAAAAAACCCGTTGATTTTCAACGGGTTTTTTCTTTTGTGCCACGCAACAGGTGTCCCAAGACGGTGTCCCATTTTTTGGGGATCACCTACCTTGAAGCTGCCTTCACACCTCGCCAAGTCTCGCCACGGTGTTTTTTACTTCCGCCTGACCTTCCGACTGGGTGCCACCACCAAGGAGAAGCGGATCTCCTTGCGAACCAAGAACCCACAGGAAGCCCGCTTCAAAGCCCTGTGCCTATCTGGGATAATGGCGGTTCGCAATCAAGAGCAACAACGGGCAATGGCAACGGACAACCTCAACACGGCAGAGAGCATTGCAGGGCAGGTCCCTGATGGTGACTTCCTGTTGAACCTGTTACACCGTGTAGACCGTGAGCAACTGGCCGAACTTGCCGGGCTTCCCCTGCCAGAAGTGAACAACCTGTTCACCCCACCCACCGAACCAGACACCCGCAGGCTGGACATTGAAATGCCGGGGGGCTTTGTTCTTCGCAATATCAACAGCGACGACGATGCCAGCAGAGCCGTTCAAATCCTGCAAACCCTCAACCTGTCCCCGGAAGCACTGGCAAAACTGATTGCCGGACCCAATCCCCAGCGGATAGCACCAGAGCCACAGCCAACACCAACGGCAAGCACCAAGGAAGAAGGTGGAACCACTATTCAGGAAATGGTGCCGAGGTTTGCCACTCGCAAAAAGAACAAGCTGTCACCCAAAGCCCTGTACGAGTACGGCAACTATCACCGGAAGTTTGTGGAGTGGCTGGAAACCCGCAAGAAGAAAAAGCACATTCCCGTCCACACCATTACACGAACGGATGTTGCCGACTTCATTGACGACCTTTTGAGCGACGGCATTGGGGAACGGACCATCTCCCGAAAATACCTGCCTGCACTCAATGGGCTGTTTGAGCTTGCCAAAAGCATTGGCATTCTTCCTGATGGGCAGGAATTGCCAAGCCGTGGGCACAAGATTTTTTCAAAAGCCGATGCCAAAAAGGCAGCAGTAACCAACGGCTACAAGCCTTTTACCGACGACGAACTGAAAGCCATTTTCACACCGTCACTTTTGAGCGAATGCCAACGGCCTGCCGACTTCTGGCTTCCCATGCTGGGGCTCTTTACTGGTGGGCGAATTTCGGAACTGGCACAACTGGACATTGCCGACATTCAACAGCATGACGGCATTTGGGCCATTTCAATCAATGGGGAAGGGGACAAGTCTCTCAAGACCTTGGCGGCCACTCGCCTGATCCCCATTCACCCGACCCTCCTTGACTGTGGCTTCTTGCACTATGTAAACGACACCAAGGCACACGGGACGAAACTTTTCCCCTACCTCACCCCGGACACTTTCGGCTCCTACGGTGCCACTCCGTCAGAGCGGTGGGGCAAGTATCTGGACAAAATCGGGATTCAGGACAAACAAAAGGTATTCCACTCTTTCCGGTCGACCTCCAATGACCGATTGAAACAAAACGGAGTGCCAGAAGAAAGCCGTTGCCAATTCGTTGGACACGAGCACGATACCGTCAACTCAACGGCATACTCCAAGCCCCACAATCTGCAATATTTGCTGGATAATGTTGCCAGCAAGTTGGACTATCCGGGGCTGGGTTTCAACGCATTGAAATATAGCCAGGGACAGTTCAGCGAAGTTTTGTCAAACCTTTGTGCAAAGAAGGCAAGACAGGAAGCCCATAAAAGAGCAAAAAATAATCGAGGGTAAAAAATGTCACTGATAAAGCAAATTTACGAGGCAACTCAGTCTGGCGCGTTGATTCAGCCATTTACAGTTCAAGATTTAAAGACTTGGGTCGCAAGGTCAAAAATCGTCAAAGATGATGGCGTGGCTTATGCCGATTCGTCAATAAATGCAATTTTGTCGAATTCGGATACAAAGAATAGACCGACGACAAACAAAAATTCCAAGGTACTGAAAAGCAAAGTTAATAAAGGGGGTGCTCGTGGCTACTGGTTTGAATAATATTGACATTATTGGTTCGGTAAAAAAGGTGGGTGTGTGTTTGATTTCTGTATTGCTTGCATCGTGCGGAGCAATACAGTCCAAAAACATCGAGGAAATGAGCGATAACGACCGGCTTGGTCTCTTATCTTCAAAAAGCGATGCCGAGCTATGCAGTGCATATAATCACCCGCTTTTAAAAGCGAATACAGAACAACAAATTGAAAAGCTTCTTCGTGATCGACAGATTGGCAGATGTGATGCTCGTTCTAAAGTTCGCATAATTCCCCTCGGTGTTACTTCGACAGAACTTGCCAGCAGCGTTAAAAAGGACGTGTTAGAGGTAAGTCAAGCGCCATCTGCATCTGAAAAGAGTAAGCCTTCGATTGCTGTTCAGCCTTCTCCTGTTTCTACACAGCCGGAAAAGCAGAAAGAGCAAACAGCCCCGGTAGTTTTTGGAGACAAAAACGCACTTTTAGCTGACATTAAAGCTATGCAAGGGGAGAGGCTCACCAAGGGTGACTTTGAATCGAAATCCGAATACGAGCAAAGAAAACAAGCATATTTAGACCGATTCAAAAAAGGGAAAGGCTACAAGATTAGCCTCGAAATAGATAATCCTCAGAATAAAAAAGAGAAGTTGGTTTACTTTGATCCGGATTCAGAGGAGGTTCGAATTTCTCTTCCCTCCATAAGCCGTGATTTGGTTTGGGTCAACTCTGGTGGAAAAGATGGCTTGAAATGGCTTCATAACTCATTTGTTCAGGTTGAATCGACGGATCACAAGCTAAAAACGTATAAGGCTAGTAACAGATTGGGTGCCTCTATTGAGGTTGTTGAAATGGCTATAACGAGATACGGTATTGCGGTACTAAGTCAAGCCACAAAAGACTATGGGAAAGACTTACGGCAACGATTTTCGACGCAGTTAAATCGTGATGCCGCTAAGGAAATTCTTGAAAGCGGGAAGATTGTTATGGAGGTAATCTTTGACCCACGTTATCCGCTTGCCAAAGACAATCCATTTTTGATCAAAAACGAAGATAAAACAAAGCCAACCTTTGATCGTCCGTTAGATGTAACCGATATTCGATATGCTGTTCCGGTCAGATTGCTAAACATTCGTCTGCTTAATAAGGCAGGCAAAGAAGTATTCGCAACAAGTGGGCGGCAAATTGATGTGGAGTCTTTAACGGATTGATTAAGAGAAATTAAAGAGAAAGCCAGTCATTGACTGGCTTTTTTGTTTCTCTTGTTAAATCGGCACCACCCGGATTTAACTGGCTACCTATTGACAATCTGTAAATCTTCATTATAAGTAAACCACCATAAGCAAATTAATCATATTTGATTTTTGAAAATTGTCAATATGTCGAGTTAAATTAGATTGTCTTGCTGTGTGGTAAGGCAATTTTTTATTCGTCGGTTAATTCTCTCGGTTCGGAAGTTGTCAGGCAAATGGTCGCAAAACAGGCGCAGGTAAAAATAACCAGGTTGATTTAATAGCAGTCTGGCAACTGGAAAAGGCATTGAGTGGCAGGTAGTTAAATTATCAAGTAGGCTAGAACGGTGAAGTTGGAAAGCCACAGGGAAGACAGAGCAAGACCCCCCAACTGTTCCAGTAACGGAACGAACTTGCTAAACGGAAATGGTTACTTATTTTCCGTCCGGTGCTATGTGGTAGCTATCACACGGTTAACAACCCGGTAAAGTCCAGCCCAAAATTATTTCAAGAATTAGGGTAGGGTAAGACTTTGCCGGAACCGTGTGATAGCACGGTGAAGGCAAGGTCTTTGTACAACAAAAATAAAGAGTACATAAAGCATAAATGAATAAATAGTACTCCTGCAAAGAAGACCCGTATGGCAGTTTTTACGATAGTAAATAAAAAAGGAAACGGCGGAATTTTCCTTATTTCTTTAACTTCTGGAAATTATCGGGAGTTTTGCCGAATCGTTTCTCGTACCAAGCAACGACCGCACCCAGTTCCTTGGATTTTTCCTGTTCCTTTTCCAAGTCCCTTTCCAATTCCTTGGTTTTTCCTTTTTGTAGGGTGATCTGGTTGCCAACGGTAGCCACTCGCTGATCAGCCCATTTCTTGGCTTTTTGGGCATAGGCTTCAGTCTTCTTTTTTTCCTTGTCTGTTTCCTGCTTCGCCTTTTCTACCTCTGCCAATACTTCGGCGGTCGGTTTGTGCCAAGCACCAGCCAAACCAGCGAGCCAGCCACCAATCTTGGAGCCCAGTCCCTTGGCTTGTTCCTGTGCTTCCTGAATGATTGCTTTGGCTTTTTCTTCTGCTTTGTGAATGCCGTCTTTATAGCCCTGTTTGCTGGCGACCTTGGCAACAGCCTTGGCATTGGCAAAAAATCGAGCCTGTGCCTTTTCTGCCTTCCATTGATCACGAGTTAAACGGCGACGACCTGGACCAATTCGGGTCAAGCCGTGGCCCATAGCAACCCTGTTGCTGAAATCGTCCTGTACGGCTCTCATTGCCTCAATATAGGCAAGATTTTGCTCCCCCTTCTTTCTGCCTTCTTGTTTCGCCTGCTTGCTTGCCTTGTAGCCGTCGTGAATATCATCAAATCGCTCACCAATGCGAGGAACGACCGTAAAATGTAAATGGGGGTGGGCTTCATCATCGTGAACGACGACTGATTTAAGGCGATCCCCATATTTTTCTTTTAGCCAAGCAAGAGTGTCCTCCGCAAATTGTGGGAAATCGTCTTCCATTTCACGAGGAAGAGAAGCCACCCCAACCAGAGCACATAGACCGTCTTTTCTTAATTTTCTGCCTTGGGCATCTTTGGCATTATCTGCCCAGTCTTCCACCATTGGGAGAACCTCCATCGGTGGGACACCATAAAGCAATCCGGGGCGACGAGGATGATCAATATGCGGACAAGCCGCCTCGATTCTCGCCTGCTCTTCCAAAATTTGGCGAATGCTTTTTACCTGTTTTGTGGTAGTTATTTTGTCGCCGTTTTTCTTGGTGACTGTTTTGCTTTGCTTTGATCCCTCGCGGGCATATGAATCGAAATGAATAAACTGATAGGACATTATTTTCTTCTTGTTGTTATTTATTTATCCTAGCGTTTTTTATTGCAGAGTCAATATTCCTCCCTCTCATAGTGACCGACTATGCTTATTACACTTCGTTCCATAAGCGCGGTCCTACCGGAGGTCCTACCGGAGGTCCTGGCGGGGGCCTATAAGCCGGAAGCAAGACGAGCTTGCTTTGACTTCACTTCGTGATCCGTCTGCGATATTTCCCTGCCGGGAGCACCTACTTTGTTTCTGTGACTGTTCCAGTCCCACAAACAAAGCAGGCCAGTTTTCCCCCTTCTTGTGGTTGCCGTGAGGCTGAACGGCTCGCCCGTTTCTCAAGCTGTGAGGTCCGGGGACCGGCGACAGCCAAGGCGATCTAGAAGACGGGGAAAGCAGTACGCAAGCACCAGCGATCCGGCTACAATGACAGGTGTCACAACAAGGGGTACCGTTTTTTTCGGGACACTTGTAACGTCGCCAAAGATTTTTCTTAGGAAAATCAACAGGTTTTGATGGAGTCCGGGAGAGCCCCGTCCACTCCGCCATAGCCGAAGGGCGAACGAAAGTTCGCCTTTTTTGTTTCCGTGTTCTGTTTTACGAAATAGCGAGCTACGACCATGTTTTTCGACAACGTTCGCAATAACAAGAGAATCGTCCAGATTTTTCTTGGACTGATTACCTTGCCCTTTGCCTTTTGGGGTATTGACTCTTATGTCCGCAACACGGGTGCGGGAACTGATCTCGCCAAGGTCGGCGATTCAAAAATTTCCATGCAACAATTCGAACAGGCATGGCGCTCCCAGCAAGACCGTCTGCGTCAGGCGCTTGGAGACAAATTCCGCCCGGAAGCGCTGAACACTCTGGAGGCGAAGCTGACTGTCCTTAATGGTTTGGTCGATCAGCGTCTGTTGCTTTTGGAAGCGGCAAAAGGTGGGCTAGGCACCAGCGACCAACAATTGCGAGCGTTCATCGCCAAAATTCCTGCGTTGCAGGAAAATGGTCAATTCTCGTTGGCGCGCTATCAGACGGCGCTGGCAGGCCAAGGCATGTCGCAGGCGCAATTCGAAGCGCAGTTGCGCCAGGATTTGACGTTGCAACAACTGGCAGGCGCCATCAGCGATACCTCGATGGTCGGCAATAGCGGTGCCGAGGCGATGTTGCGCATTGAACTGGAGGAGCGGCAAGTTGCGGCGGCGCGCATTTCTTCAGAACAATTCACTACCCAAGTGAAAATCGATCCTGTCGCCGTTCAAAAATATTACCAAGATAACGCCAAGCGTTTTGAGATCGCGGAGCAGGTGAAAGCCGAATATTTGGTTCTCTCCCAGGATTCCCTGCGCGACCAAGTCAATGTCAGCGATGCCGACGTGGTGGCATGGTACGAAAGTCACAAAGATCGTTATCGGCAGGCCGAGGAGCGGCGTGCCAGTCATATTTTGATTGTTGCTGGTGGTGGTGAGGCGGAAAAGGAAAAAGCCAAGGCCAAGGCTGAGAAAGTTTTCAAGGAGGTTCAGCAAACACCAACGAAATTTTCTGAGCTAGCCAAACAGTATTCTGAAGATCAAGGCTCGGCCCAAAAGGGAGGAGATCTCGGGTATTTTGGGCGCGGCATGATGGTCAAGCCTTTTGAGGAGGCTGTTCTGAAATTGCGCGAGAACGAAATTTCAGGATTGGTGCAATCGGAATTCGGGTACCACATCATCAAGTTAACCGGTATTAAAGGCGGAAAAGAGCGTACCCTGGCTGAGGTTCGCCCGGAAATTTCAGACGAGCTAAAGCGGCAAGCCGCCTCCAGGCAGTTTGCCGAGGCGGCGGAAGCGTTTAGCAACATGGTTTATGAGCAGCCGGACAGCTTGCAGCCGGTTGCCGACAGATTCAAGCTCAAAATCCAACAATCGGCCTGGTTACCTCGCAGCCCGGCGCCGGAAGTTGTCGCCACGCTCGGGCCGTTGGGTAATTCGAAAATCCTGAAATCATTATTCTCGGATGATGCAATTAAAGGAAAACGTAATGCCGAAGCCGTTGAAATTGCGCCAAATACGCTGATTGCCGCGAGAATTGTCGACTACAAGCCAGCGAGCAACAGGTCTTTCGATAGCGTTAAGCTTGAGATTGAGTCGCTGCTCAGGGCGCAGGAAGCCTCGGCGCTGGCGCGAAAGTTTGGAGAGGCCAAATTACACGAGTTGCAGCAAGGAATGGATAACAATCTGGCTTGGGAGGCGAGCAAAACGCTGTCCCGTCGTGACGAGCGGGCCTGGCCACCCGGGGCTGTCAAAGCGATATTCCGTACCGCTACTCAGAAATTGCCTGCGTACGTTGGCATCGAAGCCGATGGTGGTTACATGCTGTACAAAATCGTGAAGGTGAACAATCTGGCCGAAAAAGCAGACGGCAATCAGCGCAAAACCATGCAGCACGAATATGGAAGAATTCTTGGGCAGGAAGACTTCGGCGCCTATTTGGCGGCACTGCGTCTGCGTTACAAAGTCGACATCAATGCCGCAATGCTAACCAGCAAGGAGCGCTAGTATTGGTTTAAAGCATTTTGTTCTGTTGCCGAAAATAATTCCTGTTGGCCAGGAGAAGCCAGCCAACGAAAAATCGGAATAAGCGACGCGGACTGGCCGCTTCGCTTATTCCGATTTCCTTGTGTGCTGGTGGTGATTTATACCGAGAACGATGATCCGCAACCGCAGGTGGAAGAAGCGTTCGGATTCTTGATTACAAACTGCGATCCTTCCAGACCATCGGTGTAGTCGATTTCCGCGCCAACCAAATATTGGTAACTCATTGGATCGATTAGCAAAGTGACGCCATTTTTTTCCAAGGCGGTGTCATCATCGTTGGCGACCTCGTCGAAAGTAAACCCATATTGAAAGCCCGAGCAGCCACCGCCTGTTACGAAGACGCGCAGCTTTAAATCCGGGTTGCCTTCTTCTTCGATTAATTCCTTTACTTTTCCGGCTGCGCTGTCGGTGAATACAAAAGGCAATGGAATTTCGGTTGCTGCATTCATTACACAATTCTCCTGAAGGTTGAAAAACCAAATTATCTCGATAGGATCATGATCATCGAAATTAGGCTGAATTTCCACCGGTCGTGGTCTAAGGCGTGCATCAGCACGCCATTTGAGTGAGTTAAGTGTGAGCTTTCGGGCTGCAAGTCCTAAGTCGTGGCTTGATCTGACCCGATATTTTCGCGAGAGTTCAAGAAATTTTATTCTTACGGCAGTACAGCCAACTGAAATAACCCTTCCGTTTCCTTTAAACCGAACATAATGTTCATATTTTGCACCGCTTGACCGGCGGCGCCTTTCACCAAATTGTCGATCACCGAAAGTATGACCAGAACGTTGCCTTTTTGAGGGCGATGGACGGCTATGCGACATGTGTTTGCGGCACGTACGGAACGGGTGTCTGGATGCGATCCCTCTGGCATGACGTCTACGAAAGGCTCGCTGTCGTAACGCGTTTCGTACAGATCCTGAAAATCCGTTTCATGCGTGATTCGCCCGTAAAGCGTGGCATGAATGCCGCGTATCAAGGGTGTTAGATGTGGTACGAAAGTGAGTTCGACAGAACCGCCGGCCATTATCGAAAGCCCTTGCCGGATTTCGGGTAAATGTCTGTGTCCTGGGACGCCGTAAGCTTTGAAGTTATCCGCGGCTTCCGCAAAGAGGGCCGCTAGTTCGGCCTTGCGTCCGGCGCCGGAAACGCCTGATTTTGCATCGGCCACCAAATGATTTTTATCGATCAAGCCCGCTTCGATTAAAGGCATGAAGCCCAGTTGTACCGCCGTCGGGTAACAGCCGGGGTTTGCCACGAGACGGGCATTACGAATGGCTGCGCGGTTATGTTCCGGGAGTCCATAAACCGCTTTGGCAACCCATTCAGGGCATGCGTGCGGCATTCCATACCAGTGTTCCCACTCAGCGACATTCTTGATCCTGAAGTCGGCCGCTAGGTCAATCACACGCACTCCGGCATCAAGCAACGCGGGTGCCTGTTGCATGGCAATGCCATTCGGGGTGGCGAAAAAAACGACATCGCATGCTTTGAGATTAGCCGTCGCCGGGTCTTCGAATTTTAACTTCAGACGTCTTCGCAGACTCGGGAACATGCTGGCGACAGGCGTACCCGCGTCGCCACGGGAAGTGATGGTCGTGATTTCTACCTCAGAATGCTGTGCCAGCAAACGAAGCAGTTCGACGCCGGTATAGCCGGTACCGCCGACAATGCCAACTTGTATCATAAGCGCCTCCCGAGTAACCCATAATGATAGCTCCGAGTGCCAGAAAACACAAAAGCCGCCAGTATTCAACCGGTGTAAAAACACACTATTGACCCGGCCAGATAAGGTGTGAAGTTTCAAAACGCATATTCGACACGCGGATCTTGGAAGAAGCGCTTGACCGGCTCGGGTGATTGTTCGAGCTTGATCATATGATCAATGGCGGCGAGTTTTAGTTTGGCCTTTGGGCGTAGTGGCACTTTCGTCCCGATGGCAGGCTTGAGGTCTGCGTTTGGGCGCTCCCGGATTCAGTTCCGGCCTGTGGGTGGGCAGGTAGAAGAGTGCAAACTTGTCTTGGTGCTCAGCCGCCCATGCCTTGACTGGCTTGCGGTGACGGACTCGCAGGTTGTCGAGAATAAAGAACACCTGCTTGCCGGCATCCTTGCTCGGCGTTGCAAGGAATTCGATCAGCGTGGCGGCGTTGAATGCTTCGTCAATGATCATCCAGCGTGTCTTGCACGGATGCGTCACCGTGGCAATCATCGACAGTTTCTGCCGCGCACCACCAACCGTATGGACGACCGCGCAACTCGGTATTGACCAAGGCCGTCTCATCGCCCTCGTGGAACTGGCCGCCTTCGGTCTTGGCTTGCTTCTCAATTTCCGGGTATTACTCATTGAGCCAGGCCTGTACAGCTTCCGGTTGCTGCTCGTAGGACTTCTCGATCAGCTGGAGTTGGAGTTGACCCTTTTCGGTGGACACCTGATGCTTACGCAACAAGGAGTCCAAGATGCCGAAAAGCAGACCACCGTACCCGGCGGAATTTCGCCAACAGATCGTCGAACTGGCCGAGGCCGGCCGAAGCCCGCAAGAGTTGTCTCGGGAGTTCGGGCCGACCAGCCAGACCATTGTCAATTGGCTGGCGCAAGCAGCCCGCGACGCCGGCAAGCCCTTGCCTGGCAAGGAGGGCTTGAGCAGTACC
>JAKOTN010000065.1 GCA_029776255.1 Pseudomonadota bacterium | reverse complement strand
GTCACAGCTTCAAACCGAAATCCTCGCGGCGGCGACAACAGGGACGCTGGAATTGAGACTCCTCGGTTCGAACAAAGTCATCGCCGTCAGGCAGCCGTTGTTCATTCTCACTGGTCTCGACCTCAAGTACAATGAAGAGCTTGGGCGTCGCGTTCTGAAAATCGAGCAGAAACGAGCCAATACGAACGAAACAATAACCTTTCGTGGTGAACGAATGCCACGAGCACGAGCTGTGCAACTATTGACGAGCGATCATCAACTTTGTTCACAAATCGCCAGTGCGCTGCTCAGCTTATTTGAGCGTCAAATAAACATTGAGGCGTTAGGCCGGTACGGCAATTTCGCTTCGCTTGATCTAGTCAACAACGTGCTTGAGCAAATCGGTGAAAAAGCCGCAAGGCCCGATATTGATGGCAACGCCAGCGTGGCTCTTGTGCGTGAATTCGCCGAGATGATGGTAGATTTTGCTACTGTGACCGATTTACGGCTTAACGACGAAACAGTAGATCAAAAACTCCTCGTTACAACTATCATCCCAACCGATGATCCATCGAGTTTTTGGAATGCGGAAATTGTAGTCAAGTCTGTCATGAGAGACATTACGCAAATTGCTAAGAAGCCTTCAGCAAAAGAGGTAATTCTACGTTTACAAGAGCTGCTTAACGAAGCACCAGACGCGGGCGGCCAAATCCCGACCAGCTCCAGCTCCTCGCTCGCCGACATCATATCGGGAGCTAGACTGGGATTATACGGGGCTAATAATAAAGTCGAGCCGTCAGTATTGATGCATCGACGAGTCCCATATCCTAAGACCGTAATGATTGATGAAGTCGATGGTAAAATTCGCCTCAGAGCGAATCCAACTTGGTTTGTAGGAAAGTTCGAGCAGGCTCTTATAAAACAGCCACAGTTTGGAGGTTCGATGAACGAATCTGTTAGCTCATCAAAAATTGCCGAATTCGCAGCGAGGTATCCAAACATCTTTCGAATGACGAGCAAAGACTTGACACTCCCACGGCTGAAGCACGTGGGATTCTCGCTTCAACCCGGACCGCCCGCCGTGGCGGGTCTTACGTCCAGTCCACGAGCGTCTACGCCCGGCTGTCCGACGGGCGACAACTCTACCAAACCGCGATGCTTGATGTTCAGGGCGGCGTTGAGGTCTCGATCCACGAGCGTGCCGCAACCTTGGCACTCAAACACGCGATCGGAGAGAGACAGCGTGTTGAGCGTACCGCACGCCATGTGCAGCTTGCTCGACGGAAAGAACCGATCAATCCGATGAAACACCTTCCCGGCCCATTCGGCTTTGTACGCCAGTTGGCGCAGAAACTCGCCCCATCCGGCGTCGTGCACGCTCTTGGCGAGTCGCGTTCGCGCCAAGCCCTTCACGCTCAAATCTTCGGCCATGATGCCTTGGTTCTCAGCAACCAGCCGAGCCGAGAGCTTGTGGAGGAAGTCGGCGCGGGCATTGGCAACCCGCTCGTGAAGGCGTGCGACCTTACGGGCTTGTTTCTCGTATCGACGGGACCCCTTGCGCTTGCGGCTCAGGGCGCGTTGCGTGTGGGCAAGCTTGCGTTCCAGCTTCCGCACGTGGCGCGGATTGGGGATGCGCTCACCCGTCGAGAGAACCGCAAAGTCATGCAGGCCAAGATCAATGCCGACGGTTGTTTCTTCCGTGGGCGCGACCGGCTCGGGGTCGGGCATATCGATCTCACACAGCAGCGAGAGATACCATCCACTCACCCGATGGCGGATGGTCGCCCGCTTGATCGTGCCTTCGATCTCCCGACTCTTGCGGAAGCGCACCCAACCGATCTTGGGAAGCCAGACGCGGTTCCCCTCGACCTTGACGCTTTGTGGGAAAGTGAACGACCCAAGCCCACGCCGCTTGGACTTGAACCTGGGATACTTGGCGCGCTTCTCGAAGAAGTTGACGAAGGCGCGGTGCAGGTTGATGACCGGCTCTTGGAGCACTTGCGAGTGAATCCCATTCAACCAGGCCGTTTCCGGTTGCCGTTTCAATTCCGTGAGCCGTCGCTTCTGCTCGTACATCGAAGGGCTTTTGCCGGTCGCTTTGTAGGTCTCTTTTCGCTCGCGCAGCATCTCGTTCCAGACCCACCGGCATGCACCGGCATACTGCCGGAAGGCT
>JAKOTN010000017.1 GCA_029776255.1 Pseudomonadota bacterium | reverse complement strand
TATCGAGAAAGAAATAGAAACTCAGCAAAGATTGCTGGATCAAGCTACCTCAATTGAGAAAAGAATAGAACTTTTGAACAATCTTGTGAGGCTTTATGAACGACTACGAGATACTGAAATACTGGCTGCAAAGTCAACAGAAGAAGCCGATGCTATTTACTGGAGTTATGAAAACACAATAAATAATTTAAAGAATGAAATCGAAGAATTGTCGGATACTGAGCTCCGAAGAGTAAAAACACTTGAATCAGAATTTGAGAAAGCAACAGGCGAACGAAAAAAACTTATTGCTGAAGAATTGCAGAGCTATTATAACCGCCAAGCCAAACTAAATCTAATCGATGAAGCAGAATTTAATCGCTTGATGAATTATGTAAGTCAATATGAAACATATTTAGAGAGCTTGGAAAATATGGAAGAAAGCTACATCGAGCAAGCAAAAAGTCTTTTGGGAGTTCTTGAAGAACACCCCGAAGCTATCGAAGAACTTGAAATCCAAATAACAAAAATCAAAATAGCTTTAGAAGAGTTAAACAAGATTAGAAATGAAATGGCGAGCAAAGAACTCGATACTTCTGAAATTGACAATTTTATAGAAGATTTAAATGAAAAGCTTGAAGAGACTCAAAATAGAATCGCCAAAATTAACCAAGAGCTTGAAGATTTAGTTAAAAAGCAATTAGAAAAAGGTTTACAAGAAGTCGGAGATCTTTTGGTTTCAATTGGGGAAACTTTAGGTCAAGATTGGAGTTTCTTCGCAGACATACTTCGAGAAATTCCACGATATCTAGAACAAATTAGAATAGCTCAAGAGCTGATGAATATTTCAAATCCAGTCGGTTGGATTGTTTTGGTTATTGATTTACTCGAAAGAGTTATTTCTCTTGTGAATATCTGGAATAGCGGCTCATTGAAATCGGAACAACTTTCAAGAGCCATAGCCGAGCAACAAAGAGAAATAAACGAATATGTGAGAGAAAGAATCGATTTAAATCGAGTAGAAGAAACGAGTTTGCAAAGAGTTTGGAATCAATATCAAAACAATCAA
>JAKOTN010000014.1 GCA_029776255.1 Pseudomonadota bacterium | reverse complement strand
AAGATGGATGCGGAGCAGGAGACGCTGAAGTCCTTATCCGATTACGCCCGCGTCTGGTCAGAAATCGCAAGCGGATTGGAGGCCCAGTAGCGATGAACTACGCGCCGCGCGACCTGATGGGCTGGCTTGGACCGATTCGCGAACGAGAGGCGAAGAAGCAACTCGCACGCGCCGGCCTACTGCGGTCGATTTCGTTCGATGAGGCCCGTGAACGGAAGCTGATCGTGGCAGCCGACCGGCGTCCGTCTCCCAAGGCGAGACGTCCAGTTTGGGAACTGGCACAAAAGATCACGAAAAAAGAGTATGTCGCCGGTCGTCAAGAGATCGGCGATTGCGTTTCGTGGGGCATGAAGCAGGCGGGCGAGATTCGGTCGATCATCGAGATCGCGATGGGTCAGGAAGAGAGGTTTCGTAAGTGGTTTGCGCCATGGATTTACGCGGTCAGTCGAAACCAAATCGGCGGTGGGTTGTCAGGCGATGGATCACTTGGATCATGGGCTGCAGCGGCCGTCTCAAAGTATGGCGTGCTCTTCGAAGATGATGAGGGAGTGCCGCCTTACTCCGGCAATATCGCACGCCGTTGGGGAAGCCGGGCGAATACGCGTAAGCCTGAGTATCAAAAGTTCTTTGACGTGGCGAAGGATAACCCCTGCGTCTGCATCGAAGTCAAGACCGTCGATGAGGCGGTGCAGATGATCCGCGACTACCGCCGCCCGCTCACGATTGCCAGCCTCCGGGGTTTCCGTATGGAGCCCAGGAACTACAAGGGGTATCACGTCTTTGTCCCCTCCGGTTCATGGGCCCACCAGATGTGCTTCGTGGAGTACAACCCCGATCTGCCGGCGCTATATCGGCTCAATTCCTGGGGGCCGGACGCGCACGGCAGGCCGCTCAACGGCGAGATCGCGGGCGGGGCGTGGAACCTCCTGGACGATATCGAGGCGGAATTCAAGCGAATGGACGTGGAATGCTTCGCCCTTGTCGAATTCGAGGGCGAGCCGGGCGAGCCAGATCATAGAATCCTGAGCCATGCATGAAGACGAATTGAATAAAATCGCAACAAAGCTGGACGCGATTAGTGAGGCGGTGACCGAGCTACGCTCGATGTGGCCGCATATGTGCCGCCGTTTGGAGCACCTCGAAAACGAGGTTTATGGCGGCAACGGCAGGATCGGATTAGCGAATCGCATGCAGACGATCTATATGCTCGGCGTCTGGGCCACGGGTGTACTCGGCACCGTTGTTGGCGGTGTCTTGATCTGGCTCCTAATCGGGCGTTTGAACATGTAAGAGGTCTGCCTACCCCC
>JAKOTN010000064.1 GCA_029776255.1 Pseudomonadota bacterium | reverse complement strand
GTGTGGTAGTCCTGTCCGCTGACGTATTGCCACACCACGTTCTCCGACCAGCGTGCGACCCGTTCCTCGTCGCTCTGGTTGAAGGCGTGCTTGAGGGAGAGCAAGGCGGCCATCAAGCGAATCGGCAAGCGGGGCCTGCGCCGGCGATTTGCCTTTTGAACCGCCTGCCCATGCGGCTCTCGGGGATTTCGCAGGGGTGACGTTGTACTGTCGGCGTGTGGCGGCATGATCGGAATCGCCCTCGCCCTGATTGCCTGCGTCAGCCTGTCGGCGATCCTGAGCGTTCCCTTCCTGTTCAACACCACCATCAACCTGCTGGCTTTCATGTTCTCGGCCGCCATCGGCATTGTCTTCGGCTACATGCCGGCACGGCGGGCGGCCCGCCTCGATCCGATACAGGCGCTTCGCCACGAGTGAGTGCCAGGTCATCGGCCGCTTGACGGGCAAGGCGCCTGATCGTCGTTCGCCGCCTCGTTCAGGCTTGCAACAGTTCCCGTATCACCGCCTCGGCGACCTTGATACCGTCAACGCCGGCCGAAAGAATCCCGCCGGCGTAGCCGGCGCCCTCGCCCGCCGGGTAAAGGCCCTTGACATTCAAGCTTTGACAATCGTCGCCACGAGTCAGACGCACCGGCGAGGAGGTACGGGTCTCGACGCCGGTCAACACCGCGTCGGGCATGGCGAAGCCTTTGATCTGCCTATCGAAAGCCGGCAGCGCCTCGCGAATCGCTTCTATCGCGTAGTCCGGCAAGGCGGTTGCCAAACTGGTCAGGCACACGCCGGGTTGGTACGAGGGAACCACCGTTCCCAACTGCCGCGACGGCCGATCGGCGAGGAAATCGCCGACCAGTTGCCCCGGCGCCTCGTAAGTCCCGCCGCCAAGTTCGAAGGCGTGCGATTCGAGCGTCCGTTGCAGGGCGATTCCCGCCAGCGCACCGCCGGGGAAATCCTGCGGCGAAATACCGACGACGATGCCGGAATTGGCGTTGCGCTCGTTGCGCGAATACTGACTCATGCCGTTGGTCACTACTCGGTTGCGCTCCGAGGTCGCCGCGACAACGGTGCCGCCAGGGCACATGCAGAAACTGTAGACCGAACGGCCGTTGCGACAGTGATGCACCAGTTTGTAATCGGCGGCGCCCAGCAAGGGATGGCCGGCATGCGCCCCGAAACGCGCCCTGTCGATCAGGGATTGCGGATGCTCGATGCGAAAGCCGATCGAAAACGGCTTCGCTTCCATGAACACCCCACTGGCGTGCAGCATCTCGAAGGTGTCGCGAGCGCTATGACCCAGCGCCAGAATCACATGCGCCGCCGCCAACTCGTCGCCGGAGGCCAGCTTCAATCCGCGCACCCGCCCCTTATCGATCAACAAGTTGGTGAAACGTTGCTGGAAACGGACCTCGCCGCCAAGCCGCTCGATCTCGCGCCGCATCTGCTCGACCATCCCGACCAGCCGGAAGGTGCCGATGTGCGGTTTGCTGACGTAGAGAATCTCCGCCGGCGCGCCGGCCTTGACGAATTCCTGCAGCACCTTGCGCCCGTAATGCCGGGGGTCCTTGATCTGGCTGTAAAGCTTGCCGTCGGAAAAGGTGCCGGCGCCGCCCTCGCCGAATTGAACGTTCGATTCCGGATCAAGCACTTTCTTGCGCCAAAGACCCCAGGTGTCCTGCGTGCGTTCGCGTACCGCCTTGCCGCGTTCAAGGACGATTGGCCGGAAACCGGCTTGCGCCAGCACCAGCGCGGCGAAAATGCCGGCCGGGCCAAAACCGACCACCACCGGCCGCGTCGAGAACCGTGCTGGCGCCGTGCCGACGGGGCGATAACGCATGTCCGGCGTCGCCTGCAGACGGCGGTCGTCGGCAAAAGCGGCGAGCAAGGCCACCTCGTCGGGAACGGCGACGTCGACGCTGTAAATGAAGGTCGGCGCGCTCGCCTTGCGCGCATCGCAACTGCGCCGGTAGATGCCGATTTCGCCAAGCGCCGACGGCGGAATGCCGAGGCGAGCGGCAACGGCCGCCGGCAAGGCGTCCGGCGGATGATCGATTGGCAAACGAATTTCGCTGATGCGCAACATGGGATTCCGAAAGGGGTCAGAAAGTTGAAGGCGGGATCAAGTGGTCGGCGGCTGCCCGTAGCCGGCGAATTTGTCGAGCACTGTCGCCATTTCGACGGCGTCCAGCAGTATCGGCGCGCCGATCTGGCAGGCACGCCAGTACTGTTCGCACAAGGACTCCAGTTCGATACCGAAATCAAAGGCTTGAGACAGATCGCGGCCAATGGTCAACATGCCGTGATTGGCCAGCAGACAGCCGTGGCGCTCGTCGATCGCCGTCAGCACGGCATCGGAAAGCGCCTGGGTGCCGAAAGTGGCATACTCGGCGCAACGGACGCTGTCGCCACCGAAACGGGCAATCATGTAATGAAAGGCCGGAATCGGCCGGCGCAAGCACGCCAGGCTGGTGGCGAACGGCGAATGCGCGTGCAACACCGCGCCGGCATCGGCGCGCGCGACATAGAGATCGCGGTGAAAGCGCCATTCCGAGGACGGCGCGCGACGCCCCCGGCACCGCCCATCGAGCGACATGAACACAATGTCCGCCGGCTCCAGCCGATCATAAGCCATGCCGGTTGGCGTGATCAGGAAACCGGCCAGCCCGCGATCGTCGACGCGCACGCTCAGATTGCCAGCCGCGCCCCGGTTCAGCCCGGCGGCATTCATGCGCCGCGCGCTATCGATCAAGCGTTGGCAGGACTCATCCATCGCGCATTTCCGGGAACAGCGACAACAACCCCTCGCGGCTGGCGGAACACACGCCGCGTTCGGTGATCAGGCCGGAAATCAAGGCCGCCGGCGTAACGTCGAAAGCGGGATTGGCCACCGCGACATCGAGCGGCACTTGCCGCAACTCACCCACGCAACCAGCCGCATCGGCGCCGTGCACCACACGCAATTCGTCGGCATCGCGCTCTTCGATGGGAATCGCCGCGCCGCTAGCGCAAGCGAAATCGATCGTCGAGCGCGGCGCGGCGACGTAAAACGGCACCTTCGCCGCCGACGCCGCCAAGGCCTTGAGATAGGTGCCGATCTTGTTGGCCACATCGCCGTTGGCGGCAATGCGGTCGGCGCCGACGATCACGGCCTGGCACGCACCGCGCGCCAGCAGCAAACCGGCGGCATTGTCGGCAATCAGCGCATGCGGCACGCCATGCTGCCTGAATTCCCAGGCGGTCAGCAGTCCTTGATTGCGCGGCCGGGTCTCGGAAACCCAGACATGCACGTCCAGACCGGCATCGAAGGCGGCGTAAACCGGCGCCAGCGCCGTGCCATGATCGACGGTTGCCAGCCAGCCGGCATTGCAATGGGTCATCAGCCGCAGCCGGCCGCTGTCGCCGGCCAGCTCGCGAAACAGCGACAGGCCATGCTGACCGATCAAGCGGCACTGTTCGACATCTTCGTCGGCAATGCGCGCCGCTTCCCGCCACGCCGCCTCGGCGCGCAACGCTGGTGGCAGCGGAGCGAGCGCGGCTTGCATCCGGGCAAGCGCCCATTGGAGATTGACCGCCGTCGGTCGGGTTGCCGCCAGCGTGGCGATGGCTCCCGCCAGACTCGCGTCGTCTGCCCGCGCCGACAAGGCCAGCGCCACGCCATACGCCGCCGTCACGCCGATCAGCGGCGCGCCGCGAACCCGCATGCCGCGAATGGCTTGCGCCACCTGATCCAGGCCGCGCAGACGCAAGACGCGATAGGCGTGCGGCAGCGCGGTCTGGTCGATGATCTCGACCGCGCGGCCATCGTCCGCCGGCCAGATTGTCCGTGTAATGACGCCGTTCACCTTCATTCCGTCATTTTACCGCCCGACCGCCCTGGCAAGAACCACCGCTTTCCGTGAAAAGATCATCGAAAGGCCATCGCCAACCCTGACATCGCCACGGTTCGCCGCTACTATTGTTCCTTTGATCGGCCACGGCCCAACACGCCCCCACTCCGCGAAGGATCGCCCATGAAACCGCCCGCCACCGTCAACACCTATCGCTTACCCGCCATGCTGCTGCTCGCGCTGGCAACCGGCGCCCAGGCCGCCGACATGCCCAAACGCAAACCTGGTTTATGGGAAATCAACACCACCATGGCCGGCATGCCGTCCGTCGGCCCCATACAGCAATGCATCGACCAAAACACCGACGATTTGATGCAACAGCAGGCCAGGAAGGAAAAGAGCAATTGCAGCGCGATCGATGTCAAACCATCTGGTAACACCGTCACCGTTCATTCGGTGTGTCAAGTGCGCAACAGCACCGCCACCACAGACGCCACCTTCGTCGGTGCTTTCGACGCGGCTTACAAGGGCACGATGATCACCCGCTTCAACCCGCCGCTGGAAGGCATGAGCGAATCGCGCGTGACCATGGAAGCGCGCTGGCTGGGCGCCTGCAAGGCCAATCAGAAACCTGGCGATGTGATCATGCCCACTATCGGCGGCATGAACCTGAATCAGATGATGAAAGATCCGAAATTCAGGGAAATGATGAAACAGCAGCAGAAATGAGTCGTCGCGACCCGCGGACAAAGGACGACCCGCGACAACGGCGCGTCGTGAGACGTGGATGAGCGGGAATGGCATGAAATAACAGCCATCGTGGCGGGATCGCCGGCTTCGCGCCGATGCGCGGCCGAAACCCGCGCGTCGGCCACGAAATCGGATCGGCCGCCTCAGGTCGATTGCCGCAAGGCGGCGACGCGGTCGAGTTCGGCGCGCAAATCGGGTTCCGCGTCGCGGAAGTTCGTCTCCAGTGCCGGTAGTTCCACTTCGATGGCCTCGCCGTCCTGCTGCCGCGCCAGCTTTTCAAGGTGCGCGGCCTGCGCCGCGATGCCGAGCAGGCCAACCGTCGCGCTGGACGATTTCAGGCTGTGGGCGGCACGAGTGACGTCGGGCCAGTTCCGATTCCGTAGGCCCGCACGCACGGTGACGATCAGCACCGGCGTATCTTTCAGGTATAAATCGATCACTCGCTCGATCAAGCGGCTGCCGTTCTGATTGAAATTCGGGTTGTCGATGAAAACACTTCGATCCAGCAACGAGGCCACCCGCTCGGCGGCGGGTTCCTCGACGACGTTGTGCGTCCTTTCGTCCTTGCGCGCATCGTGATCGACGGCCCCCGGCAACCAGCGCAACAGGCAGGTCGCCAGCGGATCGAGGCGAACGGGCTTGCTCAGATAGTCGTTCATGCCCGCGGCCAAACAACGCTGACGGTCGTCCGGCATGGCGTTGGCGGTAAGGGCGATGATCGGCAGGCGTGCGATTGGCGACTCCATCGCCCGGATCGCTGCGGTCGCCTGATAGCCGTCGAGAACCGGCATCTGGCAATCCATGAGCACCAGATCGAAAGTCTCCTTGCTCACGGTTTCCACCACCTGCGCGCCGTTGGTCACCAGTGTTGGAACCACGCCCAGTTCGCGCAACATGGCTTCGATCACGGCCTGATTGACCGGATTGTCCTCCGCCACCAGAATCCGGCCGGTCACCTTCCGCGGATTCGCCGAAGGTCCCGGCGGCTTGAGCACCGGCGCACCGGCCTTGGCGAAAGGCAACTCGACGATGAAAGTGCTTCCTTCGCCGACCGCGCTTTCGACGGTCAACGTACCGCCCATCATATCGACCAGGTGTTTACAAATCACGAGGCCGAGACCACTGCCGCCAAAGCGACGGGTAGTGGACTGATCGGCCTGGACGAAGGGCTGAAACAGCCGGGCCAGCGCTTCCGGCGCGATGCCGATGCCGGTGTCGTGTACCGTGAAACGCAGCCACAACCGCTCGTCGTCGGGGCGGGGCTCCAGAAGGCGTGCGCCAAGCGTGATCGTGCCGGCATCGGTAAACTTGATGGCATTGGTCGTCAGATTGGACAACACTTGCCGCAGGCGCGTCGGGTCGCCATGCACATCGAGCTTGGGCGGCGTGCCGAAATCGGTGTCGAGCACGTTGCCGGCGGCTGATGCCAGTTCCCGATAGATTTCGGCGAACTGATCGAGCATCGCCTGCAAATCGAAGTCCACCCCTTCCAGAACCACCCGACCGGCTTCGATCTTGGCGAGATCGAGAATGTCGCCGAGGAGATCGTGCAGGGACTGCCCGGCGTTGGTGATGGCGCCCAGGTAGCGCGCTTGCTCGCGGTTGAGCGGCGTGCGTTGCAGAACCTCCGCCATGCCGAGAATACCGTTCAACGGCGTGCGGATTTCATGACTCATGCTCGAGAGAAACTGCGACTTGGCCTCGTTGGCGGCTTCGGCCGTCCGCTTCGCTTCGGCCAACTCGGTGTTGCGCGCCACCAGACGAGCGGTCAGCGTTTCCAAGACCTGCACCACCGCCCGGACTTCGTTTCGCGAATCCGAAGCGATCCGGCTGCCCGTCAGTTCCATCGCCGACGCTTCGGCGTTGCGTCGCAAGGTCCGCAAGGGGTTCAGCACCCACCGCAGGAGCAGAATTCCCAGCAAACTGCTGACCACCAGAATGGCCAGCGTGTAAAGAGCCGATCGTTGCCGGGCTTGCGCCAGCAGTTGATAGGTCTTGGAACTGTCGAGCACCGCGACCAGCACATACACGCCGTCGACGATCGTCAATGGCAAATAGGCGAGCGTCTGGTGTTTCTCCCTTTCCTGCCGGTAAATCGGCGACTTCACCTTCACCGCATCCTGGATTGCCACACGGTCCAGGTCCTGCGGTTCACTGGTCGATTTGGCCAGAATCTCACCCTTACCGGAAAGCAGAATCAGTTCGGCGCCCAGATCGCGACTGATTTTCTTGAGTAAATTCGAATCCAGTCGCACGCCGACAGTGACGGTGCCGACCAAATCGCCCTTCGAGCGAACCGGCTCGATGGCCCGCAAGGTCAAGGCGCCCTCTTCCAGCTTGCCGGTCAACAGGCTGCCACCTCTGCCGACGGTCACCATGCCACGGCTAGAGGGAGCCCTTTCCCGCTCCGCCAATTCCGGCGCTCGGTAAACGACATTGCCATGCTGGTCGGCGACTTCGATCAGGTCCGATTCGCTCGCCGTCAACGCGTTGTCCAGGGCATCGCGCAAGGCTTCGGTGATGTTGCCGGACGGGCTGGCCAGATTTCGTCCCAGGCTGTTCCGGACCGCCGTCAGCCGGGCGGTCAGGCCGATGCCTTTCGACTGTTCGGCGACCAGCTCCTCGATCACCCGGCCTATCGTCTGGATACGGTCGAACTCCTGTGTTTCGACAGTGGCTTGCAACACCTCCTCGGATACCCTGAAAGCCGTCCACTGCGATATGCCCGCCAGCAAACCGAAGAGAAGTATCAGCGTGAAGGCGATCGAGAGGCGTGGGCGCATTAGGTATCGTCAAACATCAAGGCTGGATCGCCCGACTCGAAAGACGGGATACCGCCTTCCGAGCGGCAACATGGACCCCGCCGCACCTCGACCTCGGTAACCAGCGGCGCTTGCGATATCTGGAGATCGTCATGATCACGATTGTACTTAATACTTAATCCAACGGACTGCCGTGCTAACAAAATAGCCGGCGGAAACGGCGCCCGCCGATCGATCGCGACGCGGCCGGTTCGCGCACGAGGCGGGCGTCGGTGGCCCCCGCCGCCAGCCCGACGCTCACTCTGCTACAATCGCGGGCTTGTTTCACGCACGCCAGCAGACCTTTCGGAAGGGGCTGATCCCCCGGTTTATTTTTCCCAGACAGAGGCAATCATGCAACCCACAGTAAAACCCAAGAATCCAAATTTCTCATCGGGTCCGTGCAGCAAGCGCCCCGGCTACGATGTCGGCGCCTTGCAACTCGACACCCTGGGCCGCTCGCACCGCTCGGCGCTCGGCAAAAAGGCGCTGGGACTGGTGTGTACGGAAACCGCGCGCCTGCTGGGTCTGCCGGAAGGATACCGTGTCGGCGTCGTGCCCGGTTCGGATACCGGCGCGGTGGAGATGGCGCTGTGGTCGCTGCTGGGCGCACGCGGCGTGGATGTGCTGGCCTGGGAATCGTTTGGTTCGGGATGGGCGACGGATGTCGTCAAACAACTGAAATTGGCGAACGCCAGAGTGCTAAAGGCGGATTACGGCGATATCGTCGACTTTTCGCAAGTCAACTTCGACAACGACGTGGTGTTCACCTGGAACGGCACCACCTCTGGCGTCAAGGTGCCGAATGGCGACTGGATCCCGGCTGATCGTGCCGGTCTGACCATCTGCGACGCCACGTCCGCCGTCTTCGCCATGGATCTGCCATGGGACAAGCTCGACGTGATCACTTTTTCGTGGCAGAAGGTCCTCGGCGGCGAAGGTGCCCACGGCATGCTGATTCTCGGCCCGCGCGCCGTGGCCCGCCTTGAAAGCCATACACCGGCCTGGCCACTGCCCAAAGTCTTCCGCCTGACCTCGGGCGGCAAATTCAGCGAAGGCATTTTTCGCGGCGAAACGATCAACACCCCGTCGATGTTGTGCGTCGCCGACTACCTCGACGCCTTGCAATGGATTGAAACGATCGGCGGCGTGAAGGCGTCCATCGCCCGCAGCGAGGCCAATCTGAAGGTCGTCGCCGACTTCGTCGCCGCCAACGACTGGATTTCCTTCCTGGCCAAGGACCCGGCCACCTGCTCGAACACCAGCGTCTGCCTCAGCGTCACGCTCGACGCCGACCAGGTCAAGAAAATGGTCAAGTTGCTCGACACCGAAGGCGTGGCGTACGACATCGGCTCGTACAAGGACGCGCCGGCGGGAATCCGTATCTGGTGCGGCGCAACCATCGACACCGCCGATCTGCAAGCGCTGATGCCCTGGCTGGCCTGGGCCTACCGGCAGGTTGCCGCCTGACCGCCCCGCCACCCCTTCATTCATATTTGAGCGACATATTCATGTACAAGGTCAGAACGTATAACAAGATTTCGGTCAAGGGACTCGACCGCTTCCCGCGTCAATCCTTTGAAGTCGGCAGCGATATCGCCCACCCCGACGCTTTCCTGCTCCGCAGCCAGAAACTGCAAGGCATCGAGGTTCCCGCGTCGCTGCTAGCCGTCGCCCGCGCCGGCGCCGGCGTAAACAACGTCCCGGTCGCCGACTACGGCAAACAAGGCATCGTGGTATTCAACACGCCGGGAGCCAATGCCAA
Organism: Pseudomonadota bacterium; assembly: GCA_029776255.1. Classification (GTDB taxonomy): domain Bacteria; phylum Pseudomonadota; class Gammaproteobacteria; order Burkholderiales; family Rhodocyclaceae; genus Accumulibacter. Next base: position 99,015 of record JAKOTN010000064.1, on the reverse strand, counting down.
CGCCGTCAAGGAATTGGTAATGGCCGGCATGCTGCTCAGCGCCCGCGGCATCGTCGAAGGCATGAACTTCGTGCAATCGCTGGCCGACATCAAGGACGCCGCCGAAATGTCGCCGCTTCTGGAAAAAGAAAAGTCGCGTTTTGCCGGCAATGAGATTCGCGGCAAGACCTTGGGCATCGTCGGGCTGGGCGCCATCGGCTCGCTGGTCGCCGACATGGCCCTGGCGATGGGCATGCGCGTCGTCGGCTTCGACCCGGTGCTGTCGATCGATGCCGCCTGGCGTCTGTCCAACGAAGTCGGCCGCATGGAGAACCTGCAATCGCTGCTCGCGCGCTCGGATTACATCTCGCTGCACGTGCCGGCGATGGACGCGACGAAACACATGATCAACGCCGATACCCTGGCGGCGGTCAAGCCGGGCGCCGTGCTGCTCAATTTCGCGCGCGACGCGATCGTGGACGCCGCCGCGGTGTTGGCCAGCCTGGCGAACGGCAAGCTCGGCAAATACGTTTGCGACTTTCCCGAACCGGCGCTGCTCGGCAATCCGAAAGTCATCGCCATGCCGCACATTGGCGCCAGCACCGAGGAATCGGAAGAAAACTGCGCGGTAATGGCCGCCAACCAACTCGTGGATTACCTGGAAAACGGCAATATCGTCAATTCGGTGAATTTCCCGGCGATCAGCATGGAACGCAGCGCCGGCACCTCGCGCATCACTTTCTCGAACGCCAATGTGTCGGGCGTGCTGGGCAACGTGCTGTCGGTTCTGGCGGCGCACAAGGTCAACGTCGCCGACATGATGAACAAGAGCCGCGGCGACCTGGCCTTCAACATCATGGATGTCGAGGTTGCTCCGGGTGATGCGGTGATCGACGCCATCAAGGCCGTCGAGCACGTGATCCGCGTGCGGGTGATTTAAGTATCGGTTTGAATTTTATTGAATTGCTGGCGAAACGGCATCGGGGTTCGCCAGCCGCCACACCTGCCAAAAGCCTCCTCGCGGAGGCTTTTGGCTTTTCCGCCGCCAGCGATCAGTGCCGATCGAAGCGTTGGCGCAGTTCCTTGACCAGCTTGCGCAATCCGGGCTCGTCGATCCGCTTCAGTACCTTCTTGACGTTGAACCAACGCCGCTTGCGGTGGCTTTCTTCCCAATGTTTCCTGGTCACGCACTCGGTCACCGCCAGCGGAAAAACCGTTACCTGACAAACGCCGTCCCATTTCTTGTAGTCGAAGACACCGATCGGTTCCTCATCCACCAGACCGCGAATACCGGCCTCTTCGAAAGCCTCCTTGACCGCCGAATCGCGCAAGGACAATTCCAGTTCCCTGACCCCCTTCGGAATCACCCAGCGCGTGCCCTTGCGCGAGGCGACGACCATGATCTGCAACTCGCCGTTCTTGCGCCGGTAAGGCAGCACGCCCGACTGGGTGTAGAAATGACCCGGCACCAGGTTGCCATTCTTGGCGCCGTTTTTAGCGGTCTTGGCGTTGTCGTCGTCGATTTCGGCGAGCAAATCGTCCGACAGTTCGCCCGCGCGCGTCAGTGAAACCACTTTCGCGCAACCGCACGGCAATTTGCTCCATTCGGCATCGAATTCCAGACGCGCCAGCGCCGCCGTCGGCAGCATCTTGCCGTCTTCAGGAATATCGATCGGATCCTGGCTCAAGTAATGAACCAATTCCTCGAGTCCCGGGTTGTGCCCCACCAACATCACACAACGCGCGTTTTTCGGACAATCGGCCAGCGACGCCAGGAGCGCGTCTACCGGCGCGGCGTAAATTCGCTGATCCCAGCACACCTTTTTCAAGGGCAGCCCCATTGCCTGACAAGCGACCTCGGTGGTTCCGCGCGCACGCGCGGCCGGGGAACTGAGCACGTAATCGGGCTGCAACTTCTGGCTTTTGATCCAGGCGCCAATTTTCTGGCTGCCCAACTGGCCGCGCGCGACCAGTGGACGACTGAAATCCTCTTGACCGGTGGTCCAGTCCGACTTTCCATGCCGCAATATCAGCAATGTCTTGCGTTTCATCGATAAATTCCTCTTTCCAAAACCTTGTTAACCAGCGATGGCTGTCAAAATTGGCGGCGCGCGCAACGCGGCGACGACAGGCGCCATGATACCGGATGACCGGCCCCCAGCCGTATCGCGGAGCCGCTCAGGCACTGCCGCCGCGCAGAACCTCCAAGGGCGAACGCCGCAACAAGCGGGTCACGGCAAACCACCCTGCCCCACAGACCAGCACCGCGCCGGCGCCGGCGGCTTCCGGCAGCAGCCACCAGTCGATGGCCACCTCGAACTTGAAAATCTGCCGCGCCAGAAACTGACCGGTGGCCAATGCCGCCATGGCGGCGATCAGCCCGGACAAGGCACCGATCGCCGCGAATTCGGCAAGCAAGGCGTGACGCAACTGCTCCCGGCGCGCGCCCAGGGTCCGCATCACCGCCAGTTCGTAACGACGCTCGTCGGCCGCCGAGGTCAGCGCCGCATAAAGCACGACCAAGCCGGCCGCCAGGGTGAACAGGAAAACGAATTCCATCGCCTGGGCCACTTGCGCCATGATCGCCTGCAATTGCCGCAGGATCGCCGCGACATCGATCACCGTCAAATTCGGAAAGGTCCGCACCAGGGCGTTGACCAAATCGCCCTTGGCGGGCGGCAGATAGACACTGGTAATCCAGCTTGCCGGAAAACCTTCCAGCACCGCGGGCGGCGTCAGCACGAAGAAATTCACCTGCATGCTATCCCAAGCGACTTTTCGCAAACCGACGATGCGCATCTTGACGGTTTCGCCGGCGACGAGAAATTCGATCCGATCGTCGACTTTCAGCCCCAGTGTCTTGGCCAGGCCGTCCTCGACCGAGGCGGCGGCATCACCCGCGGACGGCCGCAGGTCAGCGTCGGAAAACCAGCGTCCGGCGCTCAACGCATTACCTTTGGGCAGATCGGTACGCATCGACAGATTGAATTCGCGATCGATCAGACGTTGCGCCCGATCGTCGGCGTAACTGGCCGCGCTGACGTCGACACCGTTGACCCGAGTCAGACGACCGCGCACCATCGGCGCCAGCTCCGGCGACAAACCCTGAGCCGCCAACAATGCGCGCACGGGATCGACCTGTTCCGGTTGAATATTGATCACAAAACGGTTGGGCGCGTCGGGCGGCAGCGCGCGCCGCCAGGAATCGATCAGATCGCCGCGAACCACCGTCAGCAACAGCAAGGCCATGAAACCCAGCGCCAGGGCGACGATTTGAACGACGCTGACCGTGGCCCGCCGTTCGAGGCTGGCCAGACCGTGACGCCATCCAACTCCGGTCTTGCCGATAGCGCGGTGTCCGACACGCGCCATCGCCGCCAGCCACACCGCCAGCCGAGCGATCAGCGCGAACGACAACAAGGCCACGGAAAACGCCGCGACCACCCAGGCACCGAGTTCGATCTCGCCGGCCACCCAGAACATCAAGGCCGCCAGCGCCAGAAACCCGAGCAGATAGCCGCCGAGTTGGCCACCGCGCGCGCGCCCCAATTCGCGCCGGAGCACCCGCAAGGTCGACACCTTCCGCAGTTGCGACAACGGCGGCAACGCGAAACCAAAAAGCAGCAGCAAGCCGACCAGCATTCCCTGTGCCGCTGGCAAAAGGCTTGGCGGCGGCAAGGGTGTCGCCAGCAATGGCGCCAGCCAGGCATGCAGAAAAAAATGCGCCAGATAACCGATTGCGCAACCCGCCGCCGAGGCGAGCACCGCCACTACCGCGAACTGCCCGAGATAAAGTCGCAACAAAACACCCTGTGTCGCGCCCAGACAGCGCATCACCGCGCAGGGATCGAGATGTCGTTGCACATAACGTCGCGTCGACAGTGCCACCGCCACCGCCGCCAACACCACCGACAGCAGCGCCGACAAGCCGAGAAACTTATTCGCCCGATCAAGCGCGGCGCGAATTTCGGGCCGACCGCTCCGCGCATCCTCGATGCGCTCGCCGCGCTGCAACCGTGGCGCCATCGTTCGCTGAAAGCGTTTCACCGCCGGCGCCTCGCCGGCCACCAGCAATCGATAGGCAACGCGGCTGCCGACTTGCAGCAGAGCGGTTTCCGGCAATTCGTCGAGGCGCATCAACAGACGCGGGGCGACGCTGAAGAAATTGACGCCCCGATCCGGCTCCAGGGTCAGAATCGCCTCGACCCGCAATAGCCGTTGCCCGACGGCGAGACGATCGCCAACGCGCGCGTCCAGACTCGACGCCAAGCGTTCATCGATCCAGATCGCGCCCGCCCCCGGAACACCGCGCGCCGCCGCGTCGGGAACATTCAGCGCCGGTGCCGTGCGCAAGACGCCGCGCAGAGGATAACCGTCACCGACCGCCTTGATCTCCGCCAACTGCGCGCGCGCCGCGTCGTCCTCGCCTTTGGTGACCATGCTCGGAAAGGTTTGGGTGTCAACCGTCCGCAAACCGAGCGCGCGCGCTTCGTCGGCCACTCCCGCCGGCCAGGGATGGTCGGCGACCAGCAGCATATCGGCGCCGAGCAATTGGTGCGACTCTCGATCCAGCGCCTGACGCACGCGGTCGGCGAAAAACCCGACCGCCGTCAATGCCGCCACGGCGATCGAAAGAGCCGTCGCCAACAGGCGCAATTCGCCGCCGCGTGCGTCGCGTCGAAGCATGCGCCACGTAAAAGACAAAAGAGACATCGCTGGGTTCTCTACCTCGGCGCCGGAAACGGCGAGCAATGAACATGTAAAAAGATGGCGTATCGCGGTCAACGTAAACGCAACGCGACGACCGCCCGTGGCAAACCTTGGCGCTGCGGCGACCGCCAACGGCGAGAGCGCTGTCTTGCCCATAAGGCATGGCTTGCCGCCGAACTCGGGCGGCTGGCATCGGCCGATCATACCGACTCGCCCGATTCCGTGGCAAGAACCGTCGGCCATCGCGCAAGATCGTGTTACCCGCCTTGCGATATCCTGACCTGGAGGATAGGATACTGGCCATGAGCACTCATGCCTCGCACCCGGAAATCGTCAAACGCCTCAAGCGGGCGGAAGGCCATCTGCGCAGCATCGTCGCCATGCTCGAGGAAGGCCGCGATTGCCTAGCGATTGCCCAGCAAATGCAGGCCGTGGAAGGCGCCATCGCCAGCGCCAAGAAAACGCTGGTCCATGACCATCTCGACCACTGTCTCGATCGGGCCGTGCGCGATCCATCGCACAGCCCTGACGACACCATTCGCGAGTTCAAGGAACTCACCAAGTACCTCTGACCCGCTTTTTGCTCTCGTTTCCATCCCACGCAAGGACCCTCGATGCGCGACGCCGAACTCTCTCCCTGGATTCACACGCACGTCTTCGACGAAGGCAACCTGGCCGCCGAAAAAGGCACGCGTCTGGTCATGCTGATCACCGCCGCCATGATGATCGTGGAGATCGCCGCCGGCTGGTGGTTCAATTCGATGGCCTTGCTGGCGGACGGATGGCACATGAGTTCGCACGCGGTGGCCATCGGTCTGTCGGCGCTGGCCTACGCCGCGGCGCGGCGTTACGCGGGCGATCGCCGCTTCACCTTCGGCACCTGGAAAATCGAGATTCTCGCCGGTTTCGCCAGCGCCATTTTCTTACTCGGCGTCGCGGCGATGATGGTCGGCGCATCGGTGGAACGCTTGTTCTCGCCGGCGGCGATCCAGTTCTCGGAAGCAATTTTCGTCGCGGTGATCGGCCTGATGGTCAATATCGTCTGCGCGATGATCCTCAATGGCGCCCATGACCATGGGCACGGACACGGTCATGGACACGACCACCATGGCCATCACGATCATGACCATGACCACGGCCATCACGGGCACGGTGACGAGGAGCACCGTCACCATGACCTCAATCTGCGCTCGGCCTACATCCATGTCGTCGCCGACGCCGCCACGTCGGTACTGGCCATCCTCGCCCTGCTCGGCGGCATGTATTACGGCTGGAACTGGCTCGATCCGGTCATGGGCCTGGTCGGCGCGGTCCTCGTCGCGCGCTGGGCCCACGGTCTGATTCAGGATACCGGCCGTGTGCTGCTGGACTGCGAGATGGATCACCCGGTGGTTGAAGAGGTTCGTCAGGCGATCACCGAGCACGCGCCGTGGCGGACGACGCCACTGCGGATCGTCGATCTGCACGTCTGGCGTGTCGGGCGCGAAAAATTCGCGGTGATCGTCGGTCTGGCCACCACCGACGTCAGTGTCACTCCCGAGACGGTGCGACAAGTTCTGGCACAACACGAGGAATTGGCGCATGTGTCGGTGGAGGTCAATCGTCCCGCCAACGAAACCGACCGCTCGCCGGCAACACCCTAGTTCTGGGGGCACGCACTGTTCATCGCCTTGGCCGCACCTGCCTTGACCACCAGGCGCCGCCGAACCGGCGGCGTCTTGGGGCTACCGCGACTCGGGAAAACCACTCCGCAACTGCTCGACAACCCAGCCCGCCTCGTATTCACTCAGAAAACGACGCCATGGCGGCATCGGCGTTCCCGGCCGGCCATGGTAAATAGTGGCGACCAGCGACTCGACCGGTTTCTCCCGCAACGCGGCGGGGGTCAGCGCGGGGCCAAGACCGCCCTGCAAGCGCATTCCGTGGCACGACCCGCAATCCTGCCGGACAAGATGCACCAGTTCCTTCCGGCGTTCGTCCGAGAGTTCCGCCGGTTTCTCGGCAAACGCCCGTGGCGGCAACAGCAGCAGCGCGAAGATAAGAAAACCGAGCGGCATCACGGAAGCACCCCAAGCGACAAGCGGTCAATTGTAGCCGAAGGCCGCGCGATGGAAAGCGGCCGGAGCAAGAAGGATTTGACCCCCGCCAAGGGTTTCCCGGATGCCGGCCCGATGTTTTTCGTCCGCTCATTTGACCGCGCCCCGAAGATCGTGGATACTCGATTCCCGACGTCAAAAACCCTCAAACACTCAACAGCTTGGCACACATGCGCACTCGCCGTGTTTTCCTGAATCGCCTCGATGCCGCGCACGAACCGGAAGATGCCGTGGTGGTCATTGATGTTCTCCGCTCGTTCACGGTCGCGGCTTACGCTTTCGCCGCCGGGGCCAGCATCATTTACCCGGTGGAAACCATCGCCGGCGCTTTTCGTCTACGGCGGCAATTGCCCAACGCGGCCACCACCGGCGCGATCGGCGGCGGCGACCCGATCCCGGGCTTTGACTTCGGCAACTCGCCAGTCGCACTACGCGACGCCGATCTCGCCGGCCGCCCGGTGATTCAAACCACCGCCGCCGGTGTGCGCGGACTCAATCGTTTTCGCCACGCCAAATCGCTGTTCGCCGGCAGCCTGGTCCTCGGACGGGCAACCGCCCGCGCCTTGCTCGAATTGCAACCCACTGAAGTCTGTTTCGTGATCACCGGTGAATGGGTCGATCGCGATGGCGATGAAGACATCGCCTGCGCCGATTATCTGGAAACGCTGCTGCTTGGCGAAAATCCAGATCCCGACGTCTACGCCGCGCGCGTGCGAGATTCCGATTTCGGTCGCCGCTTCCAAGCCAACGACAACCCGAATCTGCCACCCGGCGACCTCGCCCTCTGCGCACAAGCCGATCGTTTCGATTTTGCCCTGCGAGCCACGCACATCGACGGCCAATTGCAACTGAACCGTCGCTCGGCCGGTCTGCCACACCGGCGCCGCCTCGACGACGACCTGCCCGACGGACGACACGCGACGGAGCCAAGCGCCGTCGGTCGCTAACCGCTCACCGGAAATTGCGGCCGCACGACGTCAGTCACCGAAACGTCGAAAGTCAATCGCCAGCGATTTGTTCAACAGCCGAATCGACTCTCCGCGCGTCGAGCGTCCGCCGGCCTTGTCGTGCCCCCGGAAACGGTTCAATTCCCACACACACCACCTGAAAATAAAAATTTTTCTGCTAAATTAGATAAATAGTCAGCGCCGCCAGCAAAACGACGGCACAAGGCAAATTTCCATCTTGTCAGAAAATCACAACCGAAAACGCGCGGGTCCCTGGCCATGTACTCCGCGGGTGAGCGGCTCATCAAAACGAGGGAATCGTGAATAATCCGTTCTTACCGAGCGCGGTCAAGCGTGCCCGGAAATTTCCGCTGTTGACGGGTTTCGATGGAGCCGCCGGGGAACCGGTGCCGGTGATGCAGCCGTTGCCGAACACCTCGCTACGATCATCGTTCATCGCCAGGCGCATCTGGTCAGGCCTGCTGTGCGCCGCTCTGACGCTGCTGGGTCTTCTACCGCTCGCCATCGCCATGCCGCGAGCCAGCGACTCGCCTCTTCAGTCCAAACGAATTTTGATCCTGCAAAGCACGCAGGCGGGTCTTCACCTCACCGACACCCTACAGAAATCGCTGTTAAAGACGTTAACAAATAATGGAATTAGTCGCGACAACATTTTTTTTGAGCACCTTGACTTGCTGCGGATAAACGACGTGGCTCACCGGGCACATCTTCTCAGACTGTTGCGAAAAAAATTCGCCACGGCCAAGCCAAACTTGATCGTCGCCGTTCATCGTCCATCCTTTGACTTCCTCGCCAACGACGGTGTCGACCTGTTCCCGGAAATTCCGGTTTTGGCGGTAACCGATGACCATCGTGAACTCCCGCGCATCGGCCGGAAGAGCGCCCAGATCAGCGCCGCCGTGGACACGCGCGCGACGGCCGGCCTGGCGCTGAACTTGTTCCCGAACACCACCCGCTTGCTTTACGTCGTCGGCGCGAACGACACTCAACTGCCCTGCGCCGAGCGTGTGCGCAACGAACTCGGCGATCTTCCGTCGTCGGTCTCGGTCGCTTGCACCGCCGAAATGACACACGCGGCGATGTTGGCGCGGGTGATCACGCTGCCGGACGACAGCGTGATCATCCAGGGTCCGTATTGGCGGGATATCGACGGCCAACGCTTCACGCCCGCCGAGGTGGCGCGTCAACTGGTCGCGACAGCCAAGGTTCCGGCTTTTGGCCTGTCGGACATGAGTATCCGACAGGGCCTGCTGGGCGGCAAGGTCGTCGACACGGACGCTATCGGCCAGGAAATCGGCGAACTCAGTATCGCCTACCTGCAAGGTCGCCTCTCGTTGGACAAAACCGGTCGCCTGTTCAGCGCCGCCAGCACGTACATGTTCGATTGGCAGCAGATACAGCGCTGGAACATTTCGCCGAGCGCCGTGCCCAGCGACGCGATCTTTCTGAATCGACCCGCGACCATCTGGGAATATTCCCGCGAAATTCTGATCGGCTTGGCGACGCTATTGGTGCTGCTCGGCGCCGTCGGAACGTTGCTGCGGCAAAAGAAACGACGTCTTGTCATCGAAACGGCAACCAAACAGCACCACGAAGAATTGACGCGCAAGCTCCTGGACGGCACGGCGCAACTGCGCACCGCCAGGAATCGCCTTGCCGAATTGCGTTTTGTGGACGACATCACCGGACTTGCCAGCCGTCACCGCCTCGACGAAATTTTGTTCAGCGAATGTCGGCGCGCCAACCGCACTCATCTGCCGTTATCGATGCTCATGATCGCCATTGATCGCTTCAAGACATTCCGGGAGACCCATGGCGACGAGGCGGGCAACGAGTGCCTGCGCATGGTTAGCGAAGCCGTCCTTGCCGTGGTGCATCGACCGGCCGATCTGGCGACGCGTTTCGACGACGATGTGATCCTGTTGCTGCTTCCGGAAACGCCGCACCACGGCGCCATGGAGCTTGCGCACGCCTTGCGCGAGGCCATCGCCGCCTGCGCCTTTCCCGACGATCCCTCGGCCGGAGCGCCGGTCGTCACCTGCTGTATGGGTGTATTGACCAGCAGCACCCCTCCGCCGCGCAATACCCGCGAACTGCTGGCCTTGGTCGATCAACAAGTTCAACGCGCAAGAACCGAAGGATACGATCGCATTTGCGCCCTGGACCTGACGGACACCGCGAGCGGCGCCGTCGTCACGGCAGACCGGGGTGACGGATCGGAAAAATGCGCCATGATTTGTCGCCCTCCCCCCGCCGCCACCATCCGGCCGCAAGGCGCGGGCGCGTGAACCGCTGGCAAACCCCGTACGGCAATGCCACCGCGGGAAGGCGGACGCGCGTTGTTCGCCTCTTGATATTTCTGTTTTCACTGCTTATTGTCGGCCTCGCAACGGCAAACCCCGTGGAGCCCGGCAAGGCACCATCGAGACGCATCCTGGTCTTGCAGAGTACGCAACCCGGCCTGCCGGTTACAGACGCCGAACAGGGCGCGTTATTGAAATGGCTCGAAGAACACGGTATCAGGGACGACGATATCTATCTCGAGCACCTTGATCTCAACCGCTTCAACAGCCAGGAACACCGCAACAACCTCCTTGCGCTGTTACGCCACAAGTTTTCCAACATCGCCCCCGACTTGATCGTCACCCTGTCCCGCGGCGCTTACGAATTCCTTTCCCACGAAGGTCGCGATTTTTTTCCACAAGTCCCGGTGGTGGCCAATGTCGGCGGTGGCCCGAACCTTGCCACGACTGACCGCCCGGGTGTCCTCATCCAGGAAAAACTCAAGGTCCAAAAAACGATCGATACGGTGATGCGGCTATTCCCCAACACCACGCGCATCGTATTCGTGGTGGGAACCAACGACAACGTATCGCACACCGTGCAGGAAATGAAATCCGAACTCGGCAGTATGCCACCCTCGCCGATACTCGAATTCACCAACGATCTCTCTTACGAGGACATGCTTGCCCGGGTCGCCACTCTGCCGGCGAATACCGTGGTGGTTTACGTCGTGTTCTGGCGTGACGGCACCGGTCGAACCTTCACCCCCATCGAAGTCGCCAACCGGGTGCGAAAAGCGGCGAATGTGCCCGTTTTCGGTTTGTGGGATCTGCACATCAAGAGCGGATTGCTGGGCGGACACGCCATTGACACCGCCGGCACCAGTCGACTGGTCGGGAAATTGGCGACGGATCATTTAGAAGGTCGCTTGGATCTATTCGCCGATAAACAAATCGTTACAGCCGTGACCGGCGATATCTTCAATTGGGAACAGATGCAGTCATGGGGTATCAAGGAGAAGGATTTGCCGAGCAGCGCGACGATCCTGAATCGCCCGTCCGCCGTTTGGGAGAAACATCAAAAAGAAACAACGGCTTGGGCTCTTTTGGTTTTATTCCTGACCGTCGCTCTCACCAGCCTGTTGCTCGAACGAAGAGGCCACCGACAGACCACGCGAAAACTTGTTCAAACCACCGAGGCGCTCGAACGCGAAATACGGGAACGCAACGAAAAACTTCAAGACGTCAATCGTCTGCTCGCGGATCAAAGTTTCATCGATGGACTCACCACTCTCGCCAATCAGCGCCGCCTCGAAGAAACCTTGACCCGCGAATGCCAGCGAGCCAACCGCAGCGGACATGCGCTGTCGTTGATCATGATCGATATCGACCATTTCAAATCCTTCAATGGCACCTACGGGCATGTCGTGGGTGATCAATGCCTGCAGAGTATTGGCCACCTCCTGGCCGACATCGCGCACCGACCGGCCGATTTGGTGGGACGTTTCGGAGGCGATAAATTTCTGCTGATCCTGCCGGAAACCTCTCACCGCGGAGCGATCGCCATCGCGGAGGCCATCCATGCCGCGCTGACCAACCGCGGCATTGCGCATCGCGTATCGCGAACGGCGTCGCATGTCACCTGCAGCTGCGGCGTGCTGACCACCAGCGCCCCGCCCTCGCGTAACCGACAAGAACTGCTGGCGCTGGTCGATGGGCAACTTTGCCGGGCAAAAAAAGAGGGCCGCAATCGCTTCCATGCAAGCGACCTGACCAATCCCGCCGCCGACGATGCCACCGACGAACGCATGCCGGTGGATGAACGCGACTTCGAAGAGTGTTCGTTATCAACGAGCGACGAGCCGGAAACGGCCGCGCCTAGCGAGATCCCACCGGCGGAGGAAAAGAAGTGGCGCAGACAAAACAGCCTCGCATGGTTAACTCCTCGGCGACGAAACCAACGGATCGCCTGACGCCGCGCACCGGCGCCATGAAAACCCAGGTCGTCAAAGCACGACCTGCGACCCCAACTCGACCACGCGATTGAACGGAATCTTGAAGAACGCCGTTGCGCTGCCGGCATTCCGGACCATCGCCACGAAAATCAACGACCGCCAATAAGCCATGCGGGAACCCAATTTTGGAATGACCGTCTCGCGCCCGAGGAAGAAAGAGGTGTCCATCATGTCGATGTCCAGACCGGCATTCGCGCACAGGGCAAGCGCTTCGGGAATATCCGGCTCGTCCTTGAATCCGTAATGAACGGCGACCTGACAAAAATTGCTTGCCAAACGGATTACCGTGACACGTTCCGAAGCGGAAACGTGAGGCGCATCGATCACTTTCACGCTCAAAATGAGCACTCTCTCGTGTAGCGCCTTGTAATGTTTCAGACTGTGCAGCATCGCGTGCGGCACCGATTCCAGGTCCGGCGCCATGAACACCGCGGTACCCGGCAAACGCTCCACGCCACCGGCGGCGATACTGGCGATGAACGGCCGCAATTGCATGGCATCGACCGCCAGACGCTCGCCCAATAGTTCGCGACCACGTTTCCAGGTGGTCAGCATGATGAAGATCGCCAGGCCGAACACCAATGGAAACCAACCGCCATCGGCAATCTTCACCGAATTGGCCAGGAAGAACCCCAGGTCGATACAAAAGAATGGCAAGGCTCCCAAGATCGCCCGTGATGGACTCCAATCCCACAAACGAATGGCGACCGCGATCGCCAGAACATTGGTAATGAGCATGGTGCCGGTGACGGCGATACCGTAAGCCGCCGCCAGTTTTGACGACGAGCCGAACTCGAGTACCAGGGCAATGATCGAAACCAGCAGCAACCAGTTGATGGCCGGCAGGTAGATTTGACCTTTTTCATTTTCGGAGGTGTGCTGAATCGCCAGTCGCGGCGTGTAACCGAGCTGCATCGCCTGTTGAGTGATCGAAAACGCCCCGGAAATCACTGCTTGCGAAGCGATGATCGTCGCCACCGTCGCCAGAATCACCAGCGGATAGCGCCCCCACTCCGGTGCCAGCAGATAAAAAGGGTTTTCGACCGCGGCCGGGTCGGCGAGCAACAACGCGCCTTGGCCGAAATAGTTGAGCAGCAACGCCGGCAGTACATAGCCCAGCCATGCGTATTGAATCGGCCTGGCGCCAAAGTGGCCCATGTCGGCGTACAAGGCCTCGGCGCCGGTGATGCACAGCACGACGGCCCCTAGGGCGAAAAAGCCAAGGACGGCGTCGCCGCGCAAAAAATGGATGGCATGATAGGGATTGACAGCCGCCAACACCGCCGGATTGGCGATGATGGCGTTAACCCCCAATGCGGCCAGGACAGCAAACCAAAGAACCATGATCGGCCCGAACAAGGCGCCGACACCGGCGCTTCCCCGACGTTGAAAGGCAAAAAGGGCGATCAGCACGACAACCGTGATCGGCAAGATATAAGGAGAAAAGGCCGGGGTAACGATTTCCAGCCCCTCCACGGCCGAAAGAACCGAAATCGCCGGCGTGATCACCCCGTCACCGTAAAACAGCGCCGCGCCGAACAAACCGAGCGTCACCAGAAAGCGCTGCTGCCACGAACCGGCAACGCCTTTTTGCAGCGCCAGGGTCATCAGGGCGATGATGCCGCCTTCACCCTTATTGTTGGCACGCATGATGAAGGCAACGTATTTCATCGTCACGACGATGATCAGCGACCAAAAAAACAAAGACAGAATCCCAAGCACGTTCTCCGGTGTGATGGGTACCGGGTGATGCGCGCCGCCAAAAACTTCCTTGATCGCGTAAAGCGGACTGGTGCCGATATCGCCGTAAACCACGCCCAGCGCAGCGAGCGTCAGTGTCGCCATACGGCGGTTTTCTTGTTGTTGCATGCGGCTTCCCCTCATGGTTGAAAACGGTAACCCACACCGGTTTCCGTTAGAAAATGCTTGGGTTGGGTCGGATCGTCCTCCAGCTTCTGCCGTAGATGGCCGACATAGACGCGAAGATAATGACTGCTCTCGATATAGGACGGCCCCCAGATTTCCCGTAATAAATTGCGCTGGGTCAGCACCTTGCCCGGCTGCGCCAGCAACGTCGATAACAGACGGTATTCGATCTGCGTCAGGTGAACAGGCTCGCCGGCGCGCGTCACCACTCGTCGCGACAAATCCACCGCGACGCGGCCGAACTCGACCAGCGGCGAAACCGTCTCGCCGCTCCGGCTGCGCCGCCGCAACAACGCGCGCACCCGGGCCCGCAACTCGCCAACGCTGAAGGGCTTGGTCAGATAGTCGTCGGCACCGGCATCCAGGGCATCGATCTTGTCGTTCTCCTGAGAGCGCGCCGACAGGATCAGCACCGGCACATCGGACCAGCCGCGCAAATCGCGGATCAAATCGATACCGTTTCCATCCGGCAGGCCAAGATCGAGAATCACCAGGTCGGGCTTGCGGGAACCGGCGTCAATGAGGCCTTGCGTCATCGTTTCCGCTTCGGCAACCTGACAGCCTTCTTCCTCGACCGCCATGCGCACGAAACGGCGAATCTGCTTCTCGTCTTCGACGATCAACACCTTGGCGGCAACCGCGTTCATCGCGACTCCTCCTCGACCACTGGCGGAATGCCCTTCGGCAGCGTGAATCGGATGCAACCTCCTCCATCCAATCGGTTATCGGCCGTTATCTGCCCGCCATGCGCGTCGACGATCGCCTTGCAGATGGCCAAACCCAGGCCGGTACCCGGTTTGCTCGACTCACTCTCGCCACGGACGAACATCTTGAACAGATCGTCGCGCCGTTGTTCCGGAAAACCGGGACCGTGGTCCATGACCGCGACCTCGACGGCATCGGCATCCGCCTTGGCCGTCACCACAATGGGCGAGCCCTTTGGCGCGTACTTGGCCGCGTTCTCCAGCAGATTGCACAGCACCCGCTCGATCAGCACGGCATCGAATTCCAGCAACGGCAGATCCGCCGCCAACTGGACCTTGACGGCGTGACCCTCAAGGGCGTTGCCCAACAGATTGATACTGGCGCCGATCACTTCTTCCAGCGGCTGCCACTCGCGCCGCAAGATCACCTCACCAGCGTTCAAGCGGGCCATGTCCAACAGATTGCCGACCAGGCCGGCCAGGCGACCGGCCTGGTCGTGCAAGGCCTGGGCGGTTTCCAGTGCCGTGGCCGGCAATGCCGGCTTGACAAGGAACAGGGAATCCGCCAAGCCGACCATCGCGGTCAGCGGCGTCCGCAGGTCGTGCGACAGCGCCGAAAGTATCGAACTGCGCAGGCGCTCCGTCAGCATTTTCACCTCGGTCGCTTGCGCCACCTCGACATAATGCAAGCGCTCGACCGCCACCGCGATCAAGGAGGCCAGGATCTCCAGCAGCGAGGTCGAGTCGGCGGTAAGGTCGGGTGGGCTGCTCACGAACTTGACGGCCAGCACCCCGCGGACGCGCATCGAGGCCCGCAGCGGAAGATAGAGTTGCGCGTATCCGAGGCCGCTCGCATCCTCGCTCCGAACCGGCTGACCGCCCTCCATGGCAATCTGCGCGAGATGCGTTTCAACCATCAAGGAATCGGCGTGCGAAACGACTCGCGGGCGCTCCTCCTCATCGGGCAGCAGAATCAACGGCCGCGCATTGAATTGCTTTTCGATGAAGTCCCGCGCGATGTCGACCACTTGCTCGACGGTGAGCGTCCCGGCCAATTGACGGGCCAATTGATAAAGCGCGCGCGTCCGTTGCTCGCGAGCAAGGGATTCCCGCGCCTGCTGCCGCAGGCCGGCCGCGAGATGCGCGGTAATCAATGCCGTGGCCAACATGACGGCAAAAGTCACCACATACTGGATGTTGCTTACCGCCAGAGAAAAACGCGGTGGCACGAAAAAGATATCGAACAGCAACACACTGAGCACAGAGGCCAGAATGGCGGCGTTTCGTCCCAGGCGAACCGCGACCAACAACACGGTGAGCAAGAACAGCATCACGATATTCGCCAGGTCGAGATAATCGAGCAAAGGCGTGGCGACGACAGTCGTTCCGGCGCAGGCGACAACCGTCAGCAAGAAACCCTGTGCGCGGGTGAATTTTTCCGGGCTGTCTTCCAGAAGGGATGTCGGGCTTTCCATGGGGCTTCTCCGGTCACGGAATGGCGACAAGACTATGCCTGTCGCCGTATAAAAGCCGACCATTCAAGCGCGTCCCGCGTAAAAAAATCGTAAAAATCGTTATCGTCGGCGATGACGTCCAAAAGCGCCTCGATCCGCGTGCGACGACGACGCTCCCGAAAAATGACGTGCCGCGCCTTGCCGACGACAACTCGGCCCACCGAACGCGAATCGATCCGCTGGACAAGCGTCGCAAGTACAGTCAGCAAGCGTTTTCGATTTCCGGCCAAGCGAACGACGACTTCTGACGTACACTACGCACCTCGCGGCCACCAGCGTTTTTGGTTTTCAGCAACGCCAGGGACCCCGATCGTCGCCCAGGCGCCCACCGCCCTCGCACCGCGAGGGATGACCAAGCCGCGTCATCGACTTTACGCTTACGGTAACGGAAAAACCCCTATGCCTCGTTCGACTCTCAAACTGCCGAAAAAAACCGCGACCGCCGTGGCCAGCGACACCCGAACGCCAGTGCGCAAGCCAATTCGCGGCGGTGCCCGGAACGCGAAATACCTCGCGCCGATGCGCGCGAACAAGGCCGCTTCGACTGAAACGGAGTCACCAGCGGCGTGGCGGACGAAGCCCAACCGCGCCGTGCGGAAGGAAGGCGCCATCGCGCCACGCCAGTCGTCCGAATCGTCCGAATCGTCCGAATCGTCCGTCAAAAAAAACGTGCCGCCGGTGGTGGTGGAACAGCGGGCGCCGATACCACCCCGCCGCGTTGAACCCGTCGACCGGCAGGTGGCGACACCGCCTGCACGGCAGGAGAAAAGTCGTCTCCCCCCCGACCAGCGCACGCCATCGTCGGAAACCGAACGCCCCGCCAAACCGGCGCGTTCGTACCCACCCCGCGGTATCGCCCGCAGCACCGGCGCACGCGCGTCGCCACCCCTGCGCAAGAGTGACGCCGTGCCACCGGCACCGGCCGTGAAAACCGAGGCATCGCCAGCCCTTCCGCTCGCGCCCCAAAGCGTTGGCGCAAGCGAGCCGCCGACGCGCACCGCAAGCCCGCATCGCGGGTTGCCAAAGGAAATGCCTCGGTTATCGAAACGGGTTAGCGAATTGGCCGCCTGCTCGCGGCGCGAGGCCGACGAATGGATTGAAAACGGCTGGGTCGATGTCGATGGCGCGACAATCACCCGCTTGGGAACCCGTGTCAGCCCGAAGGCGACGATCAAGATCGCCGCCGCGGCCGGCAAGCATCAGTCCGAAGCCGTGACCATTCTTTATAACAAGCCTCGCGAGCACGCCGAGGCACCGGCAAGCGGCGATTCCCCACCAGCCGATTTGCCTACTACCCTCCCGATCCGCCCCGGAAATCATTGGCGCGACGACACGGTGTCGTATCGCTTGAAAGCGACGCATTTGCGCGGTCTGGCCCTCGTTGGCCGGCTGGACGACGACGAGGGGGGGATGGTGGTGTACACCCAGGAAGGGAGCATCGCCCGCCGTGTGAACGGCAGCGATTCGCGCCTCGAAAAGGAATACCACGTGAGCGTCGACGGGGATTTGACCAGCGACGGGCTGGCGCGGCTCCGGTTTGGCCTGTCGATCGACGGCGTCAAACTGAAACGCGCACAAGTGTCGTGGTTGAGCGAACAGCGGTTGCGTTTCGTGGTTCAAGACTGCCGTAAAGGGCAAATCCAGGCCATGTGCGCCCAGGTCGACCTGCGAGCGACCGACATCAAACGCGTGCGCATCGGCAGCGTCTCGCTTGGCAAACTACCGGCCGGAGAGTGGCGTTTTCTACGTCCGGATGAACGCTTCTAACTGAATAAACGGCAAAAAATCACGAAGGCCCCGGCGTGTACGCTTGCGGGAGAAACCAGCCGTGACCTACCATGAGGATGACTCCTATATCTTTTGCAGCGCGTCGATAGACCGGACGACACAGGCGCCGGTGGGCCCACACAAGAGGCATCAGCCATGAGCGACACCAACACGACAGCCAACGCTTCGCACCCTTACCTTGAAGGCTGGCTGAAATTCTTCAGCGAGGCCGAAATACCGATTTTGCGCAAAACGGCGCGCAGCCTGGACGAAGCGCGGGCGAATATCGACCAGATCACCGGTCGCCACATCACTGAAATCGTTCTCCACGACCCGCTGCTCGCCATCCGGGTGCTGGCCTACATTCAAGAGTTCCGCAGCCGGCACCTACACAATGACATCACCAACATCGCCAGCGCGGTGATGATGCTTGGCGTCGAACCTTTTTTCCGCAAATTCGAAAATCCGCTGACCCTGGAAGACAAACTGAGCGGCAATCCGCACGCCCTGCTCGGCGTGTTGCAAGTGATCCTGCGCACGCAACGCGCCTCGCGCCATGCCCACCATTGGGCCTTCGCGCGCTACGACCTCAATGTCGAGGAAGTCGCCCTCGCCGCGCTGCTGCACGATATCGCCGAAGTCCTGCTGTGGTGTTTCGCTCCCGAGCAGGCGATGGAAATCCACGCCAAACTGCATGCCGACCGCTCGTTACGCAGCGCCAGCGTTCAGGAGGAAATACTCGGTTTCCCCTTGGTCGATTTGCAATTGGCGCTTTGTCACGCCTGGCACCTCCCCGAACTGCTGATCACGCTGATGGACGACAGCAACGCTTATCTGCCCCGAGTGCAAAACGTCAAACTGGCGGTCAACCTCGCCCGTCATTCCGTCGAGGGCTGGACCGACGCCGCCATCCCGGACGATTTTGCCGCTATTCAGCGTCTGTTGCACATCGACCACGAAACCTTGCTCGCCCGTCTGCACCTCACGCCGGAAATGCTGGTCCCGCCGGTGGCGGAGCCGCCCTCCGCCGCCCCACCGCCGCCCGCCGCCAACACCGAGGTTTCACTCGAAGCGCCGCCGGTGGGCATGATCGTCGCCGGACCCGGTCAGATTCTCGACGATGACCTGGACGGCGCCCTGCTGGACATGCCCTGAAAACAAGCGCCGCGTCACCGTCCAAGCGACCGCGCCAAGCCGGTACGCCGATACCGCCGCGCGCGCGGCTGTTCGCGGTGGTTTTCATTGAAGGTTTCTGCTCGCTGGGAGCGGAAGTCCTCGCCTTGCGCCAGATCATTCCGCATCTCGGCAGTTCCATTCTCGTCACCGCGCCGACGATCGGCTTTTTCCTGCTCGCCCTGGCGCTTGGCTACCATGCCGGCGCCAAAATCGACGGTGACTATCTGGCCGCGGTGGGAAAAAACTTTTTACTGGCCGCCGCGTTGATCGGCGTCGGGCTGGCGGGCGTCGGCGTCGATCTGCTGTTTACCGTTTTTCGTCCGCCGGAACTGGCGTACCTGATCCTGATCGGCGGCGTGCTGTGCCCGATCGCCTGGCTACTCGGGCAAACGGTACCGATATTGACCAACCTGCTGCAACACCAGCGTGCCGGCGAAGCCAGCGGTCAGGCGCTTTACTATTCGACGCTCGGCTCCTTCCTCGGCTCCTTGTCGCTGTCGCTGGTCATCATGCAGTGGCTGGGCGTTTCGGCGGCGGTGGCGCTGTGCGCGCTGCTGCTGGTGGTCGGCTTCGTGCTGTTGCGCGGAGGCCATCGTGCCAACCTCGCCATTGGCGCCGCCGTGGCGATGACGATCGCCGTCGCCAACGCCTGGCTGCGCCCGGAAATCGAAACCGCTTACGCCAGCTACCTGGTGGTTCCAGCAAACTTCACCGGAGCGGAGAACGGACGCGCGCTGAAAAACAACAGTTCGTATGCGTCGCTGATCGATGACGCCGAGCCACCGCATTACGCACGCTACATCCAGCATATTCGCGGCATTCTTCTCGATGAACTGGCGTTCCGCGACCGTCGGATTCTGGTTCTCGGCGCTGGCGGCTTCACTCTTTCGCACCGCGAACCGCTGAACCGTTACACCTACGTCGATATCGACCCGGCGGTACGCGGCATTGCGGAAAAACACTTTCTCCGTCAGGCCGCCCGGGGCGAGTTTGTCGCCGACGACGCCCGCCGTTTCGTGATCCAGACCGACCAGCGCTTTGCCGCGGCGATTGTGGACGTCTATGGCTCGCACTCCTCCATCCCCGGCCATCTGGTCACACGCGAATTCTGGCAGGCGACCCGCCGTGTCCTCGAACCGAATGGCCTGCTGATCGCCAATCTGATCCTCGACAGCGCGCTGGCGACCCCCTACTCGCGCAATCTGCTGGCGACCATCGAACACGTTTATGGTCGCTGCGCGGTCGAGGTGCTGCAAAAAAAACAATTCCTGGCCAATGTCGTCGTCACCTGCCGGAACGGTGAAACGCCGGAGGCTGTCCACCTGTTCGTCGACGAACGCAATACCGCCGATATCGATCTGGCGCGCTCGCGCTGACCGCCGCGTTTAACGACGCGTGTCGGCCGCCGTGGAATAAAAAAGCGTGTTCAGGCGTTTAGTCCGAAATCACTCACGCCACAGGAGACAATGATGAACCGCGAACCCCAACCGATGTACCGCGCGCTACCGTGGTTTTTTTCCGCGCTGGCTGGCACCGCTTCGCTCGCCATCGCCCAGACCGCGCCGGCAAAGTTCGCGGGAGGCGTCCTGATCGGCCAGAACGGCATGGCCCTCTACACTTTCGACAAGGATGAGGCCGGCAACGGCAAGAGTCTGTGCAATGGCAAATGTGCTGAAAACTGGCCACCGTTGATCGCCGGGGAAGGCGACCAAGCGATCGGCGAGTTCAAGACCATCGCCCGTGACGACGGGCGAAAGCAATGGACTTACAAAGGCAAACCCCTCCATTTCTGGATCGAGGATCTAAAACCGGGCGACACCACGGGCGACGGATTCAACAACGTCTGGCATCTGGCCCGCTGAGTTACAGCCACCAAAGCCGGATCGACGCCTCGTGGAGGGTTTTATCGACCCTCTGCCGCGCCTGCGCCGTTACGCGCGGGCGTTGACCGGCGACCGATACGCGGCCGACGATCTGGTTCAGGACACCCTGGAGCGCGGTTGGGCCAAGTTTTCACTCTGGCGTCGCGGTAGCCGCCTTGATTCCTGGCTGCTGGCGATCATGCACAACATTTTCATCGATCACTACCGCCGCCGGCCACCGCCGACCGAAAATCTCGATCCGCTGCGTGTCGAGCCGGCCACCCACCCCAGGCAAAGCGACGCTCTGGAAGTGCGCGACCGGCAA
The DNA here is from genome assembly GCA_029776255.1 of Pseudomonadota bacterium. GTDB lineage: Bacteria > Pseudomonadota > Gammaproteobacteria > Burkholderiales > Rhodocyclaceae > Accumulibacter. Next base: position 77,691 of record JAKOTN010000064.1, on the reverse strand, counting down.
GCCGCCCCTGGCGCAGCTGCCGCGGGAACAACTCGCTGTGCTGCTGCTGATCGCGCTGGAAGACTATTCCTACGCCGAAACCGCGCGTCTACTTGGCATTCCGCTTGGCACCGTCATGTCGCGGCTGGCGCGTGCCCGGGAAAACCCGCGGGCGATCCTGGCGGAGGATGCCAGACCGGCCCGCCTAAGGATAGTGACATGAACACCCCGGAACGGCCGAGCGACGACGATCTGCACGGTTTCGTCGGCGGCCGGCTCGACGCCTTGCGCCGTCAAGCCATCGCCGACTGGCTGCTCGATCACCCGTCGTCGGCGGCGGAGGTGCGCGACTGGCAAAATCAAAATGCCGCGCTGAGGACGGCTTTCGACCCAGTGCTGAACGAAGAAATACCGGCACCGCTTCGCCAGGCTGCCCAAAGGCCACGGCCACCGGCAGGACGACACCCGCGCATGGGTCTTGCCGCCGCCATCGGCGGACTGGCAATCGGTACAGTCGTTGGCTACGGTCTGCACGCCAGTCTGGCGACCGGACAACGCCCGGAGCCGGTACCGATCGCGCATAGCGCCGCCATCGCCCACGCGGTCTATACACCCGACGTGCGACATCCGGTCGAAGTCGGCGCCGCACAGGAAGCGCACCCGACGCAATGGCTTTCCAAACGCCTCGGAGCGCCGCTACGAGTGCCGCATCCGAGCACCGACGGTTACGCCTTGGTCGATGGCCGTCTTCTGCCAAGAGAAACCGGACCCGCCGCCCAATTGATGCATGAAGGCACCGGAGGCAAACGTCTGACGCTCTATATCCGCACCAACGCCACCGATAACCGGGAGACAGCTTTTCGTTACGCCCTCGAAGGCAAGATCGGCGTGTTTTACTGGGTGGACGGGCGCCTGGGTTATGCCCTTTCCGGAGAACTGACGCGGGAAAAGCTGCTGGCGCTCGCGGAAAGCACCTACAAACAACTCAGTCCTTGAAAAACCAGGGGCGGCTCACCACGCCAACGCAGCGACCGCAACCCGTCTCTCGCCGCGCCACCCCCCCGCTTTTCAGCTTTTTTCCCTTGCCGCGCCACGCCGACGACGCCATGCGCGGCGCGCGATCCAGACCAGCAGCGCGAGCGGAAGCACGCCCGGAATCAAGTAAGCGACACTTGTAATCGCCATCGACAAACCCTGCGAAAAATTGGCGCCAAAATCGGACATCGCCAGCACGACAGGTTTCCAGAACGATTGGTGGCGTGTCGTGCGGATCGACACATTGAGAATCTCCGTCTGTACGCGCTGCATCAACCGCGCATGCCCCCCCTCGCCGGCCTCAAGCTCACTCTGGACCTGCGAAAGCTCCCGGTTGATCTTGATCAGCGCGTCGACATCGTGACTGGCGCGCCCGCGCAGCGCTTCAAGCCTTGTGCGGTAATCCCGCAACATTTCCAGCTTTCTGGCGGCATCTTCGATGGGAGCCGTCAAGTCTTCCGCCGTGGTGGATTGATCCACGAGCTCGGCTTGTTGGCTCAAGACATCGATCAGCTTTCGAATGCCTTCCGGTCGCGCTCGGAAACGAAGCGATGCCGACGCCTCCTTGCCGGTACTTACCCGGGATTCCAGAACCGTACACAATTCATCGGAGGCTTGCCGACAAGCGGTTTGCGCCATATCGACCACCGCCGACAACTGCTGTTCATCGGTGTCGAGATGAATGGCGTGTTCATAGGCCAGATAGCGCGCCGCGTGCTCCGTCGATTTCACGGGCGCCTGCGCGGGAACCAGCACCCCGGATTCGTTTTTTCGCGCGCAACCCGCGAGGAAGACGAACACCAGCAGTACGAGCAATGAACGGATCATCGGTTGTCGCAAAGGCAAAAAAACAATGCGGGTGAAGCGGTAACGGCGCAATGACCGACACCCGAAACGCGGGGGTTGCCCTCCCGGGTCGTTCGAAAAGATGCCGGCTACTTGGCCTAGCTTACATGAAAACGGGCAACCGATGATCGGGTTTGCTCGGCAATGCCTTTTATCTCAAGCGAAATCGAACTGCTCAACGAACTGGCGGCAACGTTTTCCTCGACCATGTTGACGATATGCTCGATGTTTTTGGCGATTTCCGCGCTGGCCGTGCTTTGCGCCCTGACCCCCCCGGCAATATTTTGAATACCCGTGTCGGATTGCGTCATCCCCTTTTCGACCGAGGCGAAAGCGGAAAGCACATCCTCGACTTCCGACTGGCTGCGCGCGATTTCCTCCAGCCCGGAACCGACGGCTTTCGAAACCGCCGCCGACTGTTGCGAGAGAGAAGTGGTGACAGACTGAATATGCGTGGCGGCCGTGGCGGAGCGCTCCGCCAACTTGCGTACCTCGTCGGCGACGACGGCAAACCCTCGCCCCTGTTCGCCCGCCCGCGCCGCTTCGATGGCCGCGTTCAAGGCCAGAAGATTCGTCTGCTCGGCGATTTCCTTGACCTGCTGCGAGGTGCTGCTGATTTGCGCGGAGCCATCGAGAAAGCCCTGCACCGCTTCGTCGATATGCGCCACACTCGCCCGGGCGGAATCCATGGCGACGGAGAGTTCCTTGACGGACGCCAGGCCGAGACGCCCGGATTTCAACATCTCATGCGAGCTGTCGACCACGACCGCCGCATCTTCGGCACTCGAATTGATACTGACCGTCAGTTCCTCGACCGATGCGGCAACACTGCCGGCGGCGTCGTTTTGCCGCGTCGAACTTTGTTCGACCACGCTCGCCGCGTTGGCAAGACGTTCGCTGGCCTGATGCAAGGCATCGGAATGTTGTCTGATCAAGCGCACGGATTCCTGAAACGAATCCATCACGGCGTTGAAAGCAACGCTCGCCCGGCCAAGTTCATCCGCGGTCGTCACCGACACCCGCCGCGTCAAATTGCCATTCTGCAACTCCCGGCTGGCATCGTCGATTTCCTTGGCGACACGACGCAGATTACCGGCGACCACCCAACCGACCGCCGCCGACACCACCACGGCGATCAGCAGTCCGACGAACACCGCGTATTGCCTGGTCGACGAGCTACTCAGGGCATCTCGCACGGAGTCATCGACAGCGGAGTGCTGGCGATCGGCCACCGCCGCCAAGGTTTTCTTGATCGCGTCGTAAGATTTCTCGGCAGTCGACACGACCGTCGCGGCCATCCCCAGCCCGGTGTCGGTCATTGCCAGACTATCGAACACGTTTTTCCGGAAAGTCGCGAGATCCACCGCCGCCGTGGACAAGGCTTTACTGTCATCCGGGTCGATCCCTTGCGCCTTGGTAAGCGCCTGGAGATCCTTGCTCAATTGATCCAAACGCTGATTCAAACGCTCTTCCCGCTGCTTCAGTCGCTCAGCGGATTGACCCGCGGCTTCCCATGTCAGACGCTGGAAGAATTCCGAATTCACCGCTTCCATCTCGCGCGCCAAAGCCATGCTTTGTTGCAGGATCGCCAGTCGAGTGGAGGCCACCGCTTCAAGGCGGCCGCGCAGGTCCGCCAGTCCGGAAAGCGAAACCGTTGCCACCGAAATCAAACAAAGAATCGATATCGCGGGTGCGAGGTAAACCTTGACGGCGATGCCAGCCGATTGAAACCACTTCATTACATCCCCCAGACACTCTTTTTAAATAAAAAAACGATAGACCAGCGAGTTTCATTGTTATCGCAAGGCGAAGGTCGCCACATTTTCAAACGCCTGCCAGCAACAGATTCCGCACCTCGCCGACCATTAACAGATCGCAAGGCGGGAAATTCCATTCCGGGAATTTTCGAACAATCATCAAGCCGATAGCCGCGTTATTTTTAAACGGGTTATCGAAGAAGATGAATTATTCGTACTCCATTCAAATCGAATTATTCGACCGCTCCAATCTCTCGCGACATCGCCGGGAAAAAGACTCTTTTCCCCGAAACTCCTTTCCCCGGCGATAAACGCCATTTATTGATAAACACCAACAAGAATGGCGTAATCGGTTCCGGAGGCGGCCTTGATGTACGAACTCTTGGCATGCACTTTCTTGGTTGCCGGATCGGGCCATTTATATTCGACCCAGCCGCCTTTGGCGGCCTTCGTCATCGCTTCGCGAAGAAAGAGTTTATCGTCCGCATCCTTCAAATCGGTAATATCCTTGCCCACCAATTTTTCATTGATGCCATGAGCGACGACGACAACCTTGCCATCCTTGATCTGATACATCGAAATATAAAGATCCTTTTTCTTCCATTTCGCGTCGCTCATGAAGTCCTTGGCCGCTTTTTCGGCACCGGCGGACTTTATCAAGGCAATCGCGGACTCAACCATGGCAACGGCTTCGTCCTTGGTGGCCCGCTCCTGGGCAATGGCGCCGAAGGCGAATAGGACACCGGCTATCAACGCAACGAATTTCAGCATCAAACTTTTCATCATTAATCCTTGCAAAAGGGGTTGATTCAAATTTTCCGAACCGATTTGTGTCACATTATTCAATGCATTCCACAATCCGACGAACGGTGCGAGCGCCTTCCGACAATGGCACTTTTCTATCGGCGGCATTCCGCCGTTCTTGACAGCCAATTGAGTATAGGCATTAAAAACGCACCTTGCCCAATATCGAGCGACGTCTTGTCACGGCAAATAGCGCCTGCAATAGAAGCTTGACGTTCTTGCCGGAAGTACCCGGAAGCGGCTGACGGAAAGGCAATGCGTGCGCGGGATTCGACTCGTCCGACCACTCGCTATCCGACATAACGAACCGTGGTTCCTCGATCGCGCTCACACATGCAAACGCGCCGCGTTCCCCGTCGGGGGCGCGGCGCGTGGGGCAGCGGCGAGCCGACAATATCGGCGCTTGGATTTTCCGCCTACATGTTCGGGTAGTTGGGTCCGCCTCCGCCTTCGGGCGCCACCCAACGAATATTTTGCGTCGGATCCTTGATGTCGCAGGTTTTGCAGTGCAGGCAATTGGAGGCATTGATCTGCAAACGCGGACCACCGCCTTCTTCGACGATCTCATAGACCCCGGCCGGGCAGTAACGCTGCTCGGGCGAAGCGTACTCCTTGAAGTTGACGGCGATGGCCTTGCTGGCGTCCAACAGCTGCAGGTGAACCGGCTGTTCTTCTTCGTGCGCGGTGTTGGAAACGAACACCGACGACAGGCGATCGAAAGTCAGCACGCCATCGGGCTTGGGATAAACGATCGGCTGAAAGCGCGACGCTGGCGCAAGCTGCCCATGATCGGTGCTTTCATCCTTCAGCGTGAAGAACATGGCGCCGCCGAACAGGTTCTGCTGCAGCCAATTGAAAGCCCCGCCGATGAACGTACCGAATTTGTGCAACGCGGGTCCGAAGTTACGCGCCCGATACAGTTCCTCATGCAGCCAGGAGTCCTTGCAGGCCGCCGCATAAGCCACCAGGTCGGAGCGGCCCCTGTCGCCGGCCCGCAACGCCGCGACGACTGTTTCCGCCGCGAGCATTCCAGATTTCATCGCCGTGTGGATGCCTTTGATCTTGGCGAAATTGAGCGTCCCGGCGTCGCAGCCGATCAGCAAGCCGCCGGGAAAACTTTGCTTCGGCAAGCTGTTGAAACCGCCCTTGGTGATCGCCCGCGCACCGTAGCTCAAGCGTTTGCCGCCTTCCAGATATTTTCTGATTTCCGCCTGCTGCTTGAAGCGCTGAAATTCCTCGAATGGCGACAGGTAGGGATTGGCATAATTAAGATCGACGATCAGCCCCACCGCCACCTGGCAATCTTCCAGGTGATAGAGGAAGGAACCGCCGGTGGCCCCGTTCTCGCTGAGCGGCCATCCGGCACCGTGCTGAACCAAACCCGGCACGTGCTTGGCCGGATCGATCAGCCAGAGCTCCTTGATACCCAGGCCGTAGTGCTGCGCCGTCGCGCCGGCGGCCAGATCGTAGCGCGCGATCAATTCCTTGCCGAGCTGACCGCGCGAGCCTTCGGCAAAGAAGGTGTATTTGGCATGCAGCTCGATACCTGGCTGAAAACTGTCTTTCGGCTCGCCTTCCTTGTCGCGCCCCATGTCGCCGGTCGCGACGCCCTTGACGGAACCATCGTCGTGATAAAGAACTTCGGTCGCCGCGAACCCAGGGAAAATTTCGACGCCGACCGCTTCGGCCTGCTCGGCCAACCAACGGCAAAGAGTGCCCAGGCTGACAATGTAGTTGCCGGTATTGTGCATGGGAGCGGGCACGGCAAAACCGGGAAGACGGGTGGCCGCGGTTTCACTGCGATACAAATAGACTTGGTCCTCGGTGACCGGCGTCCGCAACGGCGCGCCACTGGCTTGCCAGTCGGGAAGCAATTCGTCCAGCGCCCGGCTCTCGACCACCGCGCCGGAAAGAATGTGCGCGCCAACCTCCGAACCTTTTTCAAGCACCATCACGCCAAGATCGGGATTCATCTGCTTGAGGCGTATCGCCGCGCTCAGACCCGCGGGTCCGGCACCGACAATCACCACGTCGTACTCCATTGCTTCACGTTCCATCGCCGCTCCTTCGTCTCGATATTTCTCTGTCGACCGGACCCGCCGACAAAAGTCCCCTACCCTGGACCGGAATGTTTGCCAGGCACGCGCCGGTCCGCTCCGCGATATACCCCACTCCGCAAGAACGGTCAACGCCGCCGGACCGGCTCGCCCCTCTGGCAGTGCCTTCCGCAACCCTGGCCCAGCGACACCCGCCCCTCGCGAAAACAAGGTTTCCAGCCACGGAAAGACATTTTATCCTGACACCAAGCTTGTGCAGCGACACTCCCGGCGGCACACTTCCGGTCGTTCGCTTGGCGATCTCGTCAGCGGCAAATTCAGAAGCCCATCATTGACCATCTGGATGTCCGATTGTAGAATGCGCGTCTTCTCGGGGCGTAGCGCAGCCTGGTAGCGCATCTGCTTTGGGAGCAGAGGGTCGTGAGTTCGAATCCCACCGCCCCGACCAGTGATCGAGGTCTGAAAAGGCTGTACTGGCGAGAAAATTTCGATGTGTCACGCCGGGAGTTTCAAGCTTGCGCCCGTAGCTCAACCGGATAGAGCACCGGCCTTCTAAGCCGGGGGTTGTGAGTTCAAGTCTCGCCGGGCGCGCCAAATCAACGGCGGTGTTAGCTCAGTTGGTAGAGCACTGGATTGTGATTCCAGGAGTCACGGGTTCGAATCCCGTACATCGCCCCATTTCCCATGAGATTCACAGGCCAAAAGGCGGCTAGCCATTTTGGCGGCATCCGGTCGCCAACGCGCAGCAGCGCGACACCGGCGTAAGAGCATCGGTCGCCCGCGATTGCCATGCCACTGAACGCGGAGGCCTATAATGCGTTTTTCCACGCCAACTATCCAGACAGCATGAAACTCGTCCCGACAATTCTTTGCGGGGGCGCCGGCTCCCGGCTATGGCCGGTTTCCCGCGAACTCCACCCCAAACCGTTCATTCGCCTGGCCGATGGACAAAGCCTGTTGCAAAAAGCTTTTTTGCGCGGCGGCACCTTGCCGACGGTAAGCGAAGTGCTCACCGTGACCAATCGGGAACTCTTCTTCAAAACTGAAGACGATTTTCGCGAAGTCAATAAGGCCGGGTTGGCCACCTCCTTCATCCTTGAACCTTTTGGCCGCAATACCGCCGCGGCGATCGCCGCCGCCGCGTTGCAAGTGGCCGGAGCGCACGGATCGGACACCTTGCTGCTGGCGCTACCGGCCGACCACCTGATCGCCGATTGGAACGCCTTCGCGGCAGCGGTCGCCAATGCGGTGGACATCGCCGCCACCGGCAAGCTGGTCACATTCGGAATCACCCCGGAAACACCCGAAACCGGCTACGGCTATATCGAGGCCGACGGAAATACCGTTTTGCGTTTCGTCGAAAAACCGACACTCGACAAAGCGGTGGAATACCTGGAATCCGGTCGCTATCTTTGGAATTCAGGGATGTTTTGCTTTACCGCCAACGCCATGTTGCAAGAAATGGCGACGCACTGCCCGGACATCCTGACCGCCACCAAAGTGTGCATGGAATCCTCGCGCACGGCGGAAGGCGACGGATTTACCCACATCGAACTCGACCCGAAAACCTTCGCTCTCGTCCCGAGCAACTCGATCGACTACGCGGTGCTTGAGCGCTCCGATAAAGTCGCGGTCGTGCCGTGCAGCATCGGCTGGAGCGACATCGGCTCGTGGACCGCGCTCGGCGACCTGTCGCCGCCCGACGCCGACGGGAACCGCATCGAAGGCCAGGCGCTGCTGCACGACGTCAAGGACTGCTATATCCAGAGCCGTGAACGCATCGTCGGCGCGGTCGGCATCGACAATTTGGTGATCATCGACACCCCCGACGCCATTCTGGTCGCCGACAAACAGCGCACCCAGGATGTCAAACACTTGTACGCCCAGCTGAAAACCCAGGGGCATGACGCGCACCGCCTGCATCGCACGGTCAATCGTCCCTGGGGCACCTACACCGTCCTGGAAGAAGGACCACGCTTCAAGATCAAGCGCATCGTCGTCAAACCGGGCGCCAGCCTGAGCCTGCAAATGCATCACCACCGTAGCGAGCACTGGATCGTGGTCAGCGGCTTGGCCAAGGTGATCAACGGCGAAACCGAATTATTCGTGGCGATCAACCAATCGACCTACATCCCGGCCGGCCACAGGCACCGTCTCGAAAACCCCGGCATCATTGATCTGGTGATGATCGAAGTCCAGAGCGGTGAATACCTCGGCGAGGACGACATCGTCCGCTACGAGGATGTCTACGGGCGCCGTTGACAAACCGCCCCTCACGGAAAAATCAACTCCGCCGCGACCGGCGACGGGCCTCGTACAGGCAAACGCCGGTAGCCACCGACACATTGAGGCTGGCCACCGAACCGTGCATCGGAATGCTCACTAGTTGATCGCAGGTTTCCCGCGTCAGGCGACGCAGACCGTCGCCCTCGGCGCCGAGAACCCAGGCACAAGCCGATGGCCACTGTGCCGCATAGAGATCCTCCGGCGCCTGATCGTCTGTGCCGACGACCCAGATTTCGCGTTCCTTCAACTCGCGCAATGTCCGGGCGAGATTGGTGACGGTGATGTAGGGCACCGTTTCGGCCGCGCCACTGGCGACCTTCACCGCCGTTTGGGTCAAGCCGACGGCGCGGTCCTTCGGCGCGACAACGGCGTGCGCGCCGACGGCGTCGGCGACGCGCAGGCAGGCGCCGAGATTGTGCGGGTCCTGAATACCATCGAGAATCAGCAGGAAAGCCGGCTCCTCCAAAGGATCGAGAACATCGTCGAGAGTCAGATGCCGCCTCTCGGCGCTGACCATGGCCAGCACGCCCTGGTGACGCGCGCCCGGCGCCATCGCTTCCAGGCGCGCCGCATCGACCGGCATCAGACGCACCCTGGCGAACTCGGCACTGGCCATCAGATCGCGCAGACGCGCATCGCGGCGACCGGCGTCGACATAAATCTCGCTCACCGACTCGGGATCGTGGCGCAGTTTGGCAAGAACCGAATGAAAGCCGAAAATCAGGCGAGTGCGCGCGGACATGGGCGAGGTCGATAAAAAATGCCGCGATGGGCAGGGGCAGCGATTCTAACCGCGCGCGGCAATGAACACCATACAACGTCCCGGCATCCGAACGACGGGCGCCCGGTCTGGCTGTCGCATCGGGTGTCGATGCGCTGGGATCGAGACCCGATCCGGCGGCGTCCCGTTTTTCGATGCGGGACAGTCCGACCGGGATGCGACGTCTACACGCTCACAGAATTCGGTACGCGGAAACGATTTCCCGCATTTCTCGCGCCACGTCGTTCAGATTCCGGGCGGCGTCCGCCGTTTCCTGAGCGGCACAATGACTTTTTTCGGCCATTTCGGCCACGCTTTCAATATTTCGCGTGATCATCTCGCTGGTCTGGCGCTGCTCCCGCAGCGATGACGTAATCTCCTGAATCATGTCGATCGTTTTCCGGCTACCCTCACCGATCCGGCGGATGGCCTCACTCGCCTCCCTGGCTTGCGTCACGCCTTGAACGACCTGATCGACCGCCTTGACCATGCTCCCGGAAGCTTCATTGGAAACCGAACGGATGGCATTGATCTTGGTCGCGATTTCCTGGGTCGAAGCCGAAGTTCTTTCCGCGAGCTTGCGCACTTCGTCCGCCACGACGGCAAACCCCCTCCCCTGCTCGCCAGCGCGGGCCGCCTCAATCGCCGCGTTGAGCGCCAGGAGATTGGTTTGGTCGGCCACTTCCTTGATAACCGAGATAATCGAAGAAATTTGCTCGCTACTGGCATCCAGATCGTTAATATGCTCCGAAGACCGCTGGACCGACCCGGCCACGACATGAATATCCGCCATGGTCTGATCAATGATGTGCTCGCCTTCGGTTGCATTTTCCCCCGAGTGAAGCGCGAGACCATGGGTCTCGACCGCCCGTTCGCTAACATGAGCGATATTGGCGTTCAGTTGTTTAACGCTCACCGCCATGGAAGACGCCGAATCGCTCTGTTTGGCCGAGAATCCGGCGACTTGATTGGCCGTCTGCGACAGTTGAGCGGCGGAGGCGGCGATGCTGTGACTCTTCCCGACGATTTCACTCATACTGGAGGAAATTTTCTCCAGTAATTTATTCAGCACGCGAGAAACCTCGGAAATCTCGTCATTTCCCAAGACATCGACCCGCTGCGTGAAATCAAGTTCGGATTCGATTTTGCTCACGCTACGCCGAATTCTCCACAAGGAACGATGGACCCCGCGCCCCAGGAGCACGGCTAAAATGACGGTCGCCAATATCACCCCCAACCCTAGCGACAAAAACTTGATCGCGTTACTCCAGAATGCCCGATCGATGTCATCGGTAAACTGTCCGTAACCCACGATCCAGCCCCATTCCGGAATCTTGGCCAGCGCATTGACCTTGGACATCTGGACACGCGTCACGGGGTGCGGACTCTGAATGACCACCAATGCTTCATCGGACGACTTCAAGGCATCCAGATACAACTGCAGGGTGGACCGCCCGTCCGGTTGCGTGAGCCCCGGATCCATGGTGCCTTCACGCTTTTTATCCGGGTGCACCAACATCATTCCTTCGGCATTTCTCAGGAAAAGGTAATCGTTCCCCTGACGTAATCCCGCCAGTGAGGCCTTGGCCTGAGCCTGGGCCTCCTCGCGAGAAAGCTGTCCATTTTTTTCCTGGGCGACATAAGTCTTGATCTGACCACGGGCAAGGTCGGCGATCAGGCGCACACTCGCCTCCCGCTCGCCAAGCAAGGATGAATGCATGATCTTCAAGGCCAACAGAGAGAGGAGGAGAATGCCTACGGCCGCGCAGACGACAATCAATACGATGCGGGTGGAAATTTTCATCACTTGGTCTCTAACAGGTTGCGACAAACGAAAAAATCAATCTGATTTAAGATATTAAAATAATATTTCTCACCGATGAATAATTTATTTGATGCTCGGTAAGCCGCATCGGTCGCGCCACATGAACTTGATGATCAAAATTCGATTTAGGGATAAATAAAATTTCCGAGATGACGATTTGCCCCGGTTTCCCGTTGAGCAACGGCCTTTTCAAGAGGCAATCAGTGGACAGGCAATCGGCTTCCGGCTACGCTCGGTTTGGCATCGGGCGCCGCAACCCTTGGTATATTTTTGAGGAATGAGTTCGATTCGAGGATTCGGCGAATCGGCGTCTCCATCATTTTTTCGCGAGGTTTCTCTCATGACCCCACAACGCCTGGTCCAGGAAGTCAGCCAGCTTTTCACCTTGCCCGACATCGCGGCGCGGGTGAATACCCTGATCGCCACTCCCGATTCGTCGAGTCAGGAACTGGTCGAAGTGGTGCAACTCGACCCAGGTCTGGTGGCCGCACTGCTGAAACTGGCCAATAGCGCCTATTACGGTCTTTCGGCACGGGTCGACAGCCTGTCCAGAGCAGTGGCCTTGATCGGCGAACGGGAACTCCAGGCAATGGCCATGGCGACGTCGGTGACCAAGGCTTTCAAGGGGCTGCCGGAAGACTTGGTCGATATGGCCAGCTTTTGGGACAACAGTGTCAGTTGCGGCGTGATCGCCCGTCTGCTCGGACAACGCTGCCGATTCCGCCAACTGGAGCAATTGTTCCTCGCCGGCCTGCTGCACGCCGTGGGTCGGCTAGTGTTCTACGCCCGGCAGGCCGACGCCTATCGCGCCCTGCTGGCGGCCGAGAAGCCAACCGACGATCCGGCTCTGGCGGCCGCTGAACAGCGCGTTTTCGGCTTCGATCATGCGGCGCTGGGCGCGGAGTTGCTCGGCGCCTGGAACTTACCGGCCGTTTTGCGGGAACTGGTCGCCTGCCAGTTGCGACCGGCGGACGCCACGGCATTTCCACGCGAGGCCGCTCTATTGCATGTCGCCACCAGCTTGGCGGCGACCGTGTCGCCCACCTTGAAAGGCGCCACCACCAGCGAACCGGGGATCGTCGAGCGTGGCGCGTGCGATCCCGCCGCCTGGGCATCGTTGGGACTTGACGACGAGGCGGTCGCCGACGTGCTGGTCGAGTCCAGACTGCAAGCGCTGGAGATTCTGGCGATCATCGACCCGGCGGCAACCGTGATCTACTGAACGCCAGTTCGCCCCTTGGCAGGACCGCCACCCGCTTGCCAGCACCGGCCGATCACAGAAACCGTCCCGCCAGCCTCCCGCGCTCAAGGAACAACCAACAAACAATCAACAATCAACAATCAACAATCCGGGTTAAATGATCATCCCGGCGCCGACGGTGCCGTTGGTCGACTCGTCGATGACGATGAAGGCCCCGGTACCGCGGCTTTCGGCATAGGGGTCGGCGAAGATCGGCTGCGCCAGCTTGAAACCGACGCGGGCGATATCGTTCATCGCCAGTTTCTCCGCCGCTTGCCGCTCCAGGCTGTTGATGTCCAGCCGGTAGTCGATTCCGGCGAGCATCGCCTTGCTGTCGCGGGTGGTGTGACGCAGCAGGTATTTACGGCGCGGGTCGAGCGGCGATTCCGACAGCCAGCAAAGCATGGCGTCGATCTGCTTGGTCACCGACGGCAATTCGCCGGTCTTGACGATCATGTCGCCGCGCGAGATGTCGATTTCGTCGGCGAGCAGCAAGGTAACCGACTGCTCGGCGACGGCGCGCGGCAGCGATTGGCCGAGAATCTGGATATCCTTGACACGCGTTTCGCGACCGGAGGGCAGCACCGTGACGGCGTCGCCGACCGTGATTTCACCCGATTCGACGCGACCCATGAAACCGCGGAAGTCGTGAAGTTCGGGGTTGGCCGACTCCTGGGGCCGACAGACGTATTGCACCGGAAAGCGGAATTTCTCGGCGTGCGCACCATGCACGGCGGGCGCGTTTTCAAGGAGATCGAACAAGGTCGGGCCGTCGTGCCAGCCCAGCCGTTCGCCGCGATCGACGATCATGTCGCCGCGCAGCGCCGACATCGGCAGGAAATGGACGTCGGCAATGCCGAGCGTGGCGGAAAAATCGCGGTAGTCGCGACAAATACGGTCGAAGGTCTCTCGCGAGTAGTCGACGAGATCCATTTTGTTTACCGCCACCACCACATGCGGAATGCCGAGCAGATGCGTCAGGTAGGAATGGCGTCGCGTTTGCGTCAGCACGCCTTTGCGGGCATCGATCAAAATGATCGCCAGATCGGCGGTGGAGGCGGCGGTGACCATGTTGCGGGTGTACTGCTCGTGGCCAGGGGCGTCGGCGATGATGTACTTGCGGGTGCCGGTGGTGAAGTAGCGATAGGCGACGTCGATGGTGATGCCCTGCTCGCGCTCGGCCTGCAGACCGTCGGTGAGCAGCGACAGATCAACGACCTCAAGCCCGCGTTTTTCCGAGGTGCGGGCGATGGCGTGCAGAGTGTCGGCGAGAATGGTCTTGCTGTCGAACAGCAGGCGACCGATCAGCGTGCTCTTGCCGTCGTCGACGCTGCCGCAGGTGAGAAAACGCAACAGGCCGTTGTCGGGAACGGCTTCGCCGGGGAATGATTCGATCGCGGACATCAGAAATAGCCTTCCTTCTTGCGTTGTTCCATCGACGCCTCGGACGTCTGGTCGTCGAGACGGGTGGCGCCGCGCTCGGTGATCGTGGTGGTCGCCGTTTCGGCGATGATCGCCGCGACGCTGTCGGCGTCGGACTCCACCGGTGCGGTGCAGGTGATGTCGCCGACGGTGCGAAAGCGCACGGTCAGCGTTTCGACCGCTTCGCCGGCGCGCGGCGGCGTCACCTCGGTCACCGGCAATATCCCGCCATGCCGGCGGACGATGGCGCGTTGGTGAGCGAAGTAGATCGACGGCAAGGCCAGCTTCTCGCGTTCGATGTATTGCCAGACGTCGATTTCAGTCCAGTTGGAAATCGGAAAGACGCGGATGTTCTCGCCCTTGAAACTGCGCGCGTTGTACAGATCCCACAGCTCGGGGCGCTGGTTTTTCGGGTCCCACTGACCGAATTCGTCGCGGAAGGAGAAAATGCGCTCCTTGGCGCGCGCTTTTTCCTCGTCGCGGCGCGCCCCGCCGATACAAGCGTCGAAACCGAATTCCTCGATCGCCTCGAGCAAGGTCACCGACTGGTGTTTGTTGCGCGGCTCGTCGTCGGATTTGAGCACCACCGTACCGCGCGCCATCGAGTCCTCGACCGAGCGGACGATCAGCCGCTCGCCGAGCTCGGCCGCGCGCCGATCGCGGAAGTCGATCACTTCCCGGTAATTGTGACCGGTGTCGACATGCATCAGCGGAAAGGGAAAGCGGCCGGGACGGAACGCCTTCTCGGCGACACGCAGCATGCAGATCGAGTCCTTGCCGCCGGAGAACAGCAATACCGGGTTGCTGCATTGGCCAGCGACTTCGCGCATGATGTGGATGGCCTCGGATTCCAGCCAGTCGAGGTGGGAAAGCGTGGCTTTCGAAAGTGTTGCTGTACTCATGATCGCTTGGTGATCCCGGGGTTCAGGCGCGCTTGACGTGCAAGCCGCATTCCTTGGATTGTGGATTTTCCCACCACCAGCGGCCGGCGCGCACATCCTCGCCGGGCGTGATCGCCCGGGTGCAGGGCGCGCAGCCGATGCTTGGGTAGAACTTGTCGTGCAGGGCGTTGTAGGGCACGCCGTTGAGTTTCAGATACGCCCACACCTCGCGTTCGCTCCAGTCGGCGAGCGGATTGAACTTTTCCAGCCCGCCGTCGCCGTTGGCGGCGTCGAACGCGCGGATCGGCAAACCGTCACGGGTGGCCGACTGCTGCGCCCGCATGCCGGTGATCCAGGCCTTGCGACCGGCGAGCGCGCGTTGCAGAGGCTCGACCTTGCGCACGAAACAGCAGCCCTTGCGCCGTTCGACCGACTCATAGAAGGCGTTGATGCCATGCGTGCGGGTGTAGGTTTCGGCGAGATCGTGGCGCGGGTAATACAGTTGCAGGGCCAGACCGTAACGCTCTTTCACGGCGGCGATCAGGTCGTAGGTTTCGAGCGGCAGGCGCCCGGTATCGAGCGAGAAGATGTCGATGGGCAAACCGTCGCCGACGATCAGGTCGGTCAGCACCATGTCCTCGGCACCGAGGCTGCTGGCAAAAGCGGCCGGCGAGAAATCGTCGGCGATTTCGCGCAGCAGCGCGCGCGCGGCGGCGACACGGGTGGCAAGCGCCTCGCGCAAAACCGGGTCGTCGAGATTGATGTCGATGCTCATGCCGCCTCCCGCGCCACGCGTCTCTGAAATAAGGGGTGCGGCTGGTCCGCCGCCGCCTGGTAGCTGTCGCTGAAGGTCGTCAGAGCCGTCAGCGCCCGCTCGATGTCCTTGTCGGCGCGCAACGCGTAGGCATCGAAACCGCAGCGGCGCATGTAAAACAGTTGATCCTGCAGCACGTCGCCGATGGCGCGAATCTCGCCTCGATACGCGAAGCGCTCGCGCAGCAGGCGGGCGCTCGAATAGCCGCGACCGTCGGTGAACTTCGGAAAGTTGATTCCGATCACCGCCAGGCGCTCCACGTCGCCGGCCAGTGCTTCCGGACCTTGATGACTGTCGAGCCAGACGCCGATCGGCGTTTCGCTCGCCAGAATGGCGTCGCGCCGCGCCAGCCAGACCGCCAGCGGCAGCAGCGTCGGTTCGGCCGGCAAGGCCACCGTTTCCGGCGTTTCGCCATCGGCCAGCACGAGAATCCGCCAATGGTCGTCGACGATCTTGTCGTGCTTGATGATTCTAGGCATTGACGACTTCCTTTTCTTTTTCCTTGGATTTTTCCGGATCGCTTTCCCGAGCGATGGGCTTGGCGGCGCGGCGCCGGTCACGGCCTTCGTAGGCGCGCGCCTTGAACGGGTCGATGCCCAGTCGCTGGAAGGTGTCGATGAAACGCTCGCTGTCCGTCCGGCGCGCCACGTACACCTCAATCAGCGCGGCGATCACCTCTGGAACTTCCTGGGCGTAGAAGGCAGGACCGATCACCTTGCCGATCGCCGTCGCATTGCCCTGTTGGCCACCGAGAGTGATCTGGTACCACTCCTCGTCGTTCTTGTCGACGCCCAGGATGCCGATGTTGGCCACGTGATGATGGCCGCAGGAGTTCATGCAGCCCGAGATGTTCAGCGAGAGGTCGCCGAGGTCGTGGAGATAGTCGAGATCGTCGAATTTCTCCTGCACCGCCAGCGCCACGGGTACCGAACGGGCATTGGCCAGCGCGCAGAGATCGCCGCCCGGGCAGCAGATCATGTCGGTCAGTAGGCCGATGTTGGCCGTGGCCAGACGGTGCTCGCGGGCGATCCGCCACACGTCGTGAAGATCGCCTTGCTTGACATCGGCGAGCACCACGTTCTGCTCGTGAGTGACGCGCAGTTCGCCAAAGCTGAAACGGTCGGCGAGATCGGCGACGGCGAGCATCTGGGTATCGGTGATGTCGCCCGGCGCCACGCCGGGCGCTTTCAGGGACAGGGTGACCGCCGCGTAACCCGGCGTCTTGTGGGCGTGAACGCTGCGCCGGCACCAACTGGCGAAGGCCTTGTCGGCGCGAATCCTGGCGAGGTGCGACGGGTCTTCGACGGGCAGTGTTTCCCAGGCCGGCGGTGCGAAATGTTGCGCCAGACGCGCGAATTCCGCTTCCGGCACGGTCGTCGGTCCGTCGCGCAGCGCCGCCCATTCCTCTTCGACCTGACGAGTGAATTCCTCGATGCCCAGTGCCTGCACGAGAATCTTGATCCGCGCCTTGTACAGGTTGTCGCGACGACCGTGGCGATTGTAGAGACGCAGCACCGCGTCCAGATAGGAAAGCAGGTGCCGGCGCGGCAGGAATTCCCTCAGGACCTTGCCGAGAATCGGCGTACGCCCGAGACCGCCGCCGACAAACACCCGGAAACCGATCTCGCCGTCCTGGCGAAGCAGATCGAGCCCGATGTCGTGTGCGCGGATGACCGCCCGGTCCGCCGCCGCGGCGTTGACCGCGATCTTGAATTTGCGCGGTAGAAAGGCGAATTCCGGATGAAAGGTCGACCACTGTCGCAGCAGTTCGCAATACGGACGCGGATCGGCCCGTTCGTCGGCCGCGCAGCCGGCGAACGGGTCGGTGGTGACGTTGCGGATGCAGTTGCCCGAGGTCTGGATGGCGTGCATCCGCACCCCGGCCAGTTCGCCGAGAATCGCCGGCGTGTCCTCGAAACGCGGCCAGTTGAGCTGCATGTTCTGACGCGTGGTGAAATGCCCGACGCCACGGTCGTAACGCCGCGAAATCTCGGCAAGCTTGCGCAACTGCTCCGCCGCCAGCATGCCGTAGGGAATGGCGATGCGCAGCATTGGCCCATGCCGCTGAATATACAGCCCGTTTTGCAGGCGCAGCGGACGCAACTCGTCGTCCGAGAGTTCGCCGGCCAAATTGCGGGCGATCTGGTCGCGATACTGCGACACGCGCTCATCGACGAGCCGCTGGTCGATGGGATCGTAGCGATACATCGTTCGCTCCTTTAAGAATTAGGACAGTCGCCCGCGCCACATGCGCCGGCCGCCGCTATTGGGCAATCAGTTTGCCACCGATCAGCACCAGCATGGTGGCCAGCGCCGGACGCAAGAAACGATCCGGCACTTTCGCCGACGCATGGCTGCCCAGCCAGATACCGGGCAGCGACCCCAGCAACAAGCTGCCGAGCAGCGACCAATCGACGCTGCCGATCAGCCAATGGCCCAGTCCGGCGATCAAGGTCAGCGGCACGGCATGCGCGACATCGCTGCCGACGATGCGGATCGCCGGCAGGCGCGGATAGAGGTAAAACAGCACCGCCACGCCAAGAGCGCCGGCGCCGACCGAGGAAATGCTGACCAATACGCCGAGCAAGGCGCCGACGGCCACGGTCAATGGGGCGCGCAATTGCGTATGCGCGGCGTCGTCGGCATGCGCCAGCGCCTGTTTCTGCAACTGCTGCCGGAAAACGATGGCAGCGGCGGTAAGTAGCAACGCCACGCCGAGCGAAACCGAAATCACATGCGAAACCGTAGGACTTTGCTTGGGCAGAAAAGACAAGGCCCAGATGGTCAACGCCGCCGCTGGAAGACTGCCAGCGGCCAGCAAACGGGTGACCCGCCAGTCGACGTGTCCCTTGCGGGCGTGGACAAACGTGCCGCCGGCCTTGGTGATCGCCGCGTACAGCAGATCGGTGCCCACCGCCGTCGCCGGATGGATGCCGAACAGCAGGACCAGCAAAGGGGTCATCAGCGAGCCGCCGCCGACGCCTGTCAAACCGACGATGGCGCCAACGACGAAGCCCGACAGGGTATACAGCCAATTCCAGTCCATGACGCACCGCAGAAAAAAGTGCGCGCATGGTACCACCGGTCATTTGATCGAAAAAGAATAGATGGTTAGATTGTTATAACCATTGGTGATCGATGACGGCGCCAAACGGTCAATCCGGTCGATGAAACGTCGCTACCGCGTCCGCGGGTGCGTCGCGGGTACGTACTTGCGAGATCGGCTCGCGGCGCGCTATAGTTGCGCGGCGAATGGGAGAGTGCGGCATTGCCACCGCCGAAGGCGCAAACCACCCGGAAACGCTCAGGCACCAAGGACCGTTCGTGTATTGAACTCTGGAGAGTGGCGCGCGCCCGTCGGCGTGGCGCCCACCGATGGGGCAAAACGGTCGGCGGCGGCACCTCGCCCCAACCGACAATCTCTCAGGTAAACGGACAGGGGGGCGGCGCTCGGTGCGTGTTCGCCCCCTTTTGGCTTCCGGCAACCTCACCACTCCGCCGATCCTTTCCGATTCGCGCTTCCAGGGTTTGAAAACAATGAATAAAACCGTCCTCAACGAAATCCATCGCCAGAGCGGCGCCCGCATGGTCGATTTTGGCGGCTGGGACATGCCGGTCAACTACGGTTCGCAGATCGACGAACATCATGCGGTGCGACGCGACGCGGGCATGTTCGATGTGTCGCACATGTGCGCCGTCGATCTCGCTGGCGCCGACGCCAAACCCTTCCTCCGGCGTCTACTGGCCAATAATGTCGACAAGCTGCGGCAAAGCGGCAAGGCGCTCTACAGCGCAATGCTCAACGACGCCGGCGGAGTGATCGACGATCTGATCGTCTACTACTTCGACGACAACCGCTTCCGCCTGGTGGTCAACGCCGGCACCGCTGAAAAGGATTTGCGCTGGATGACGGCCTGTCGCGACGACTGGCGACTGGCGGTATCGCTCACGCCACGGCGCGAGGGCGCCGATGCGCTGGCGATCATCGCCGTTCAGGGGCCACAGGCCCGCCGCAAGGTGTGGCAGACTCTTCCGGAATGCCGCGCGGCCTGCGAAACCCTGACACCATTTCGGTCGGTCGCGGTCGGCGACTACTTCATCGCCAGCACCGGTTACACCGGCGAGGACGGCTACGAGATCGCCCTGCCGGCGGAACGCGCCGCCGTCCTCTGGCAAGCGCTGAATCGGGCCGGCGTGCGGCCTTGCGGACTGGGCGCCCGCGATACCCTGCGCCTGGAGGCGGGAATGAATCTTTACGGACAGGACATGGACGAGACGGTTTCGCCGCTCGACGCCGGCCTGGCGTGGACCGTCGATCTGACGGCACCGCGCGACTTCGTCGGCAAGGCGGCACTGCTCGAACGCCCGCAACGGCACCAGTTTCTTGGCCTGCTGCTGCTCGACCGCGGCGTGCTGCGCGCCCATCAGGCGGTAAGCACCGGCGGCGGCGACGGCGAAATCACCAGCGGCACCTTCTCGCCGACCATGCAGCGGTCGATCGCCCTGGCGCGCCTGCCGCTGGACGCCGCCGTCGGCGACAGCGTGCATGTCACGATCCGCGACAAGCGCTTGCCGGCCCGGGTGGTCCAGCCCTGCTTCGTCCGGAACGGCACCGTTCTCGTTTAGTTTCATGCCATTTTTGACAAAATCGAACAATTCTCCGCAAGTTTTTTACCACTCTCGCCAGCCCTTTTTTCCCATCGATCAGGAGTTGAAATGAGCATTCCCAGCGACCTCAAATACACCACCAGCCACGAATGGGTGCGTGTCGAAGCCGACGGCACGGTCAGCATCGGCATTACCGACCACGCCCAGGAACTGCTCGGCGATCTGGTGTTCATCGAGCTGCCGGCCGTCGACGGCGCCCTGGTCGCCGGCCAGGAAGCGGCGGTCGTCGAATCGGTCAAGGCAGCGGCCGATGTTTACGCGCCGCTGACCGGCACCGTCGCCGCGGTGAACCAAAGCGTGGTCGACGCCCCGGAACTGGTGAATCAGGACGCCTACGCGGCATGGCTGTTCCAAATGAAGGACACCGACGCCGCCGACCTGGCCGCCCTGCTGGACGCCGCCGCCTACGGGCAGATCGTCGACGCGGCCTGAGCGCCGACCCACCGCACCAGCAAGGGAAAATCGCACCATGGACGCCACCATCGCCTCGCCCGCCGACATCGGCGGACCGTCCCTCGCCGCGCTCGAGAAGCGCGACGAATTTCTCGGCCGCCACATCGCTCCCCGGCCGAGTGAAATCGCCGCCATGTTGGCCAGCATCGGCGCCGACAGCCTCGATCAACTGGTCGAACAAACGCTGCCCGCCGCGATCCGTCTGACGACGCCGCTGCCGCTGGCGGCGCCCTGTCCGGAAGGAGAAGCGCTGGCCAACCTGCGGGCAATGGCCAAACGGAACCGCGTGCTCCACACGATGATCGGCATGGGCTACGCCGACACCGTGACACCGGCGGTGCTGCTGCGCAACGTGCTCGAAAATCCCGGCTGGTACACCGCGTACACCCCTTATCAGGCCGAAATCGCGCAAGGCCGCCTGGAAGCGCTGCTCAATTACCAGCAGATGGTCATCGACCTGACCGGGCTCGAACTGGCCAACGCCTCCCTGCTCGACGAGGCGACCGCCGCCGCCGAGGCGATGAGCATGGCCCGCCGGATCAGCAAATCGAAGTCGAACGTCTTTTTCGTCGATGCCGCCTGCTTCCCGCAAACCATCGACGTCCTCCGCACCCGTGCCGGTTACTTCGGTTTCGAACTGCTGTTCGGTTCTCCTGACGAAGCCGCGCTACAGGACGTGTTCGGCGCCTTGTTTCAGTATCCCAACGACCACGGCGACATCAGCGACCTCGGCACGCCGATCGCGGCGGTCAAGTCGCGTGGCGGCGTCGTGGCGGTGGCGTCGGACCTGATGGCCCTGGTGCTGCTGCGTTCGCCCGGCGAAATGGGTGCCGACATCGCTCTCGGCTCAGCGCAGCGCTTCGGCATCCCGCTCGGTTTCGGCGGGCCGCACGCCGCCTTCTTCGCCACCCGCGACGCGCACAAGCGCGCCGTTCCTGGACGGATCATCGGCGTTTCCGTCGACGCCCGCGGCAAACCCGCCCTGCGCATGGCGCTACAGACCCGCGAGCAGCACATCCGGCGCGAAAAAGCCAACTCCAACATCTGCACCTCGCAAGTGCTGCTGGCCAACCTCGCCGGTCTGTACGCCGTCTATCACGGCCCGCAAGGACTGCGCGCCATCGCCGGCCGCATCCATCGGCTGGCGGCGCTGCTTGCCGAAAGCCTTCGCCGCGCCGGAATCGACGTGGAAAACCGCTGTTTCTTCGACACGCTGCGCGTCAATCTCGGCAGCCATGCGCTGACGGTCTTCAAAGCCGCCCTGGACGCCGGCTATAACCTCCGTCAGGTCGCGCCCGGCGTGCTGGCCATCGCCGTCAACGAAAAAACCACCCGTGGCGACATCGTCCGCCTGATCAAGCTGATCGCCGACGTCAACGCCGATCTGCCTCGCCTGGACGAACGTCTGCGACAGGCCGACCCGACCTTGCCGCCAGCCCTTCTCCGCCAGGACGCGATTCTCACGCACCCGGTGTTCAACCGCCACCACACCGAACACCAGATGCTGCGTTATCTGAAAACACTGCAAAACCGCGACCTGGCGCTCGATCACTCGATGATTTCGCTGGGTTCGTGCACCATGAAGCTCAACGCCACCAGCGAAATGCTGCCGATCACCTGGCCGGAATTCGCCGACATCCACCCCTTCGTTCCGCTGGAGCAGGCGCAAGGCTATCTGGAAATGATCGAGCAGCTCGAAGACTGGCTGAAGACGATCACCGGCTTCGACGCCATCTGCATGCAGCCGAATTCCGGCGCGCAAGGCGAGTACGCCGGTCTGGTGGCCATCGCCCGTTACCACGCCAGCCGCGGCGAAGCCTTCCGCGATGTGTGCCTGATCCCGAAATCCGCGCACGGCACCAATCCGGCCACCGCGCAGATGTGCGGCTTGCGGGTGGTGGCGGTGGACTGCGACGACGCCGGCAATATCGACCTCGCCGATCTGACCGCCAAGGCCGGACAACATGCCGCCACGCTGGCCTGCCTGATGATCACCTACCCGTCCACGCACGGCGTCTTCGAAGAGGCGGTGAAGGACATCTGCGCCATCGTGCATGCGCACGGCGGCCAGGTCTATATGGACGGCGCCAACCTCAACGCCCAGGTCGGCCTGACCTCGCCGGCCGCGATCGGCGCCGACGTCAGCCACATGAACCTGCACAAAACCTTCTGCATCCCGCACGGCGGCGGCGGACCGGGCATGGGACCGATCGGCCTGAAGGCGCATCTGGCGCCGTTCATGGCCAACCACCGCGTCCAGCCCGTCGCCGGCCCGCACACCGGCCAGAGCGCGGTGGCCGCCGCGCCGTGGGGCTCGGCGTCGATCCTGCCGATTTCGTGGATGTATATCGCGATGATGGGCGCCGGCGGACTGACGCGCGCCACCGCCGTCGCCATCCTGAACGCCAATTATCTTGCCCAGGGCCTGCGGGCGCATTACCCGGTGCTGTACACCGGCAAGAACGGCCGCGTCGCCCACGAGTGCATTCTCGACGTCCGGCCGCTCAAGGCCGCCACCGGCATCAGCGAGATCGACATCGCCAAACGCCTGATGGATTACGGTTTTCACGCGCCGACGGTGAGTTTTCCGGTCGCCGGCACCATGATGGTCGAGCCCACCGAGTCGGAAGCCAAGGATGAACTCGATCGCTTCATCGCGGCGATGATCGGCATCCGCGAGGAAATCGCCAGGGTCGAGCGCGGCGAGTGGCCCGCCACCGACAACCCGTTGAAGAACGCGCCGCACACCCAGGCCGACGTGGTCGGCAGCGTCTGGGAGCGGCCTTACAGTCGGCGGGAAGCGGTGTTTCCGCTGCCTTATGTCGCCGAAAACAAGTTCTGGCCGAGCGTCAACCGCATCGACGATGTCCACGGAGACCGCCACCTGTTCTGTGCCTGCCCACCGGTAGGCGGCAATTGAGTCGACCGGCAGGCCCACCCGGCAAGGAGAAACCGACATGCCCGCAGCGATCCATCAATTCTCGGCCGCGCGTCTCGACGGCGGCACGCAGGACTTCGCCGCCTACGACGGCAAGGTGCTACTGATCGTCAACACCGCCAGCCAGTGTGGCTTCACGCCGCAATACGCCGGCCTCGAAGCGCTTTATCAGCGTTACCGCGGACGCGGCCTGCTGGTGCTCGGTTTCCCGTGCAACCAGTTCGGCGCCCAGGAACCCGGCGAGGCGACCGAGATCGCCGCTTTTTGTCAGCGCGATTACGGCGTGAGTTTTCCGATGTTCGCCAAGATCGACGTCAACGGCGAGCACACCCACCCGCTCTACCGCTATCTGAAAAAAGCCGCGCCCGGACTGCTCGGCAGCGAAGGCATCAAATGGAACTTCACCAAGTTCCTGGTCGACCGCCAGGGGCAAGTGCTCGCGCGCTATGCCTCGGCGACCGCTCCCGAGTCCTTGGCGGACGAGATCGAGAAGCTGCTCTGACGGCAATCGCCGCCGACGACAGCAGACCGCCATCCGACCGTGAATCGCTTCGACCTCGGCCGCATCTCTGGCTGGCCGGACGTACCGGCCTGTTACGGCTGGTTGTCGCTGGACCGGCGCGGCCAATGGCGGCTGCGCGGCGGAACAGTCACCCATCGCGGTTTGCGGGATTTTCTGAACCGTGGCTACGGCCGCGACGCGGAAGGCCATTTTTTCGTCCAGAACGGCCCGCAGCGCGTGTTCGTCGACCTCGAATACACGCCCTGGGTGCTGCACCTGACATCGGCCGGCACCCTCGAAACGCACACCGGCCACCCGATCGGCGCCCCTCGTGGCGCGGCGGTGGACGAAGAAGGCAACCTGCTGCTCGAAATCGCCGACGGCATCGCGCTGGTCTGCGACCGCGACCTGCCGGCCTTGCTCGGCTGCCTGCGGCACGCCGACGACCGGGTCGCCAGCGAGGCGGCGCTGCTGGCCTTCATCGACGGCACGCCGAACGCCACCGCCGATAGCGGCGCCTTGTGGTTCCGCCGGCACGGCGGGCGACTGCCGCTGCGCAGGCTCCGCCGCGCCGAGCTTGCCGCCCGCTACGGCTATATTCCCGCGCCACGGGCGCCGTCACCCGGAGAACGCCGTTGAACCCACGTCAACTCGCGCTCGACGCCTTGCTGTCGCCAGAGGCGGACGAGAAATGCGCGGCGGTCAAGGCCATCGCGCCGGCCATCGACGAACAGACTGTCGCCCCTCCCGATCGCCACCGGCTGGCGACCGAAGCGCTGCCCGGCCGCACCGCGCGACCACCGCTGGTACCGCCGGCCCGGGTCGCCCAAAGGCCGGTCACCTCGCCTGCCGGTCGTGCCGCGTTGCTGCATTCGCTGGCGCATATCGAGCTGAACGCGGTCAACCTGGCGCTCGATATCGTCTGGCGTTTCGACGATCTGCCCGCCGATTTCTACCGCGACTGGCTATCCGTCGCCCGCGAAGAGGTTTATCACTTCGAACTGCTGCGCGACCATCTGTCCACCATGGGCACCGCTTACGGCGATCTGCCGGCGCACGACGGCTTGTGGGAAATGGCGGAGAAGACCCGTGGCGATGTGCTGGCACGACTGGCCCTGGTGCCGCGGACGCTGGAAGCGCGCGGGCTGGACGCCGCGCCGCTGATTCGCGACAAGTTGCGGGGCGTCGGCGACCACGGCGCCGCCACCATTCTCGAGATCATTTTGCGCGACGAAATCGGCCACGTCGCGATCGGCAATCGCTGGTACCGCTGGCTGTGCGCGCGGCGCGGGCTGGACCCCGTCGCCTGTCAGGCCGAACTGGCGCGTCGCTACCGCGCCCCGCGCCCGCGTGGTCCGTTCAATCTCGCGGCGCGCCGCGCCGCCGGCTTCGACGAGCGGGAACTGGCCTTGCTGCAGGCCGATTGAGCCGCGAAAACCGTGCCGCCGGGAACGGTGGCGACACGTTCCACGGGCGGCAAGCGCCTTGCCGCCCAATGTTGCAGTGCGGAATTTTTTTGCCCGCGGGGATGGACTAATCCCCCGCGTTCGCCAATAATTGCGCGCTGTTGACGAACGACCCCCCGTTTCCGCGGAACCGGGGCGTTTTATTGCCGAGGTTCACGATGCGTTATCAAGTGTTCATGGAAGAAGAAGAAGGCTCCGACGGTGCCGGAGATCTCGCCAATTTCGACACCCTGGATGGCGTTTGGGAATTCATCGGTCAGCACCTGCCGACCGGCGTATACAGCAACAAACGCCTGGTCTGGGTCAAGGACAAGGAGGCGGAAGGCGATGTCTCCTTCTCGTTGACCACCGAACTGTGGCAGCAACACTGCGAAACCCCCTTGGCTTTCGCCCGCTGCTTCAAGATGTTCTTCGCCTTCAAAAGCCAGTAACCGCGCGATCCGGTCCGACGGACGGCGGCGGCGAGACGGCGACCTCGTCGGCGAACGATCCCGCCGCGTTCTACTCCCTCCTGCCGCCCCGGCGGCGGCGAAGCGGCTGACGTGCGTCGGCGCGAGGATCGCTATAATCGGCCATCCCTCCCTTTTCTCCGGCCGACCGTGTTGTCACCTTCCCGATGGGTTCTTTCCTGAACACCGGCGTTCTGCTGGCGGCGATCCCGGCGACCGCCTTCGGCGCGTGCGGGTTGCCGTTGGCGCTGCAACGCCACGGACGCATCGCCGCCGCCCTGGCGGCAGCGGCGGTGATGGCGACCTGTCTGGGCCTGTTGCTGACGCTGGCGCCGGCGGTACTGGCGGGCGGCGTCGAGGTGCATGGATGGCGCTGGCTGCCGGCTTACGGTCTCGATCCGCGGCTGCGCCTCGATGGCCTTGGCTTGCTGTTCGCGCTGCTGATCTGCGGCATCGGCCTGCTGATCGTGCTCTACGCCGCCTATTACCTGCCGCGACACGACCGTCTGGGCCGCTTCTACACCGTGTTGCTGCTGTTCATGGCCGCGATGCTTGGCGTCGTGCTCGCCGAGAATCTGTTGTTGCTTTTGCTGTGCTGGGAAATCACCAGTCTGTCCTCCTTCCTGCTCGTCGCCTACCACGGCGGGAATCGCGAATCGCGCGGCGGGGCGCGACTGGCCCTGGCGGTGACCGGCGGCGGCGGTCTGGCGCTGCTCGCCGGCCTGCTGTTGTTGGGCGGCATCGTCGGCAGCCACGATTTGTCGGCGATTCTGGCGGCGGGGCCGCGCATTCGCGCGCACCCGCTGTATCTCCCGACGCTGATCCTGATCCTGGTCGGCGTGTTCACCAAGTCGGCACAGTTTCCCTTCCACTTTTGGCTGCCGGGCGCGATGGCGGCGCCGACGCCAGTGTCGGCCTATCTGCATTCGGCGACGATGGTCAAGGCCGGCGTTTTCCTGCTTGCCCGGCTTTACCCGGCGCTCGGCGGCAGCGAACCGTGGTTCTGGCTGGTGGGCGGCACTGGCGCGATCACGCTGCTCTACGCGGCGGCGATGGCGCTTTTCCGCTACGACATCAAGGGATTGCTGGCCTATTCGACGATCAGCCACCTTGGCCTGATCATCCTGCTTTTCGGTCTGGATACGCCACTTTCGGTGGTCGCCGGCGTTTTTCACATCATCAACCACGCCATTTTCAAGGCCTCGCTGTTCATGGCCGCCGGCATTGTCGACCACGAGTGCGGCACTCGTGACATGCGCCGGGTGAACGGCCTGTTCAAACGCATGCCGATCACCGCCACCCTGGCGATCGTCGCCGCCGGCGCCATGGCCGGCGTGCCCTTGTTGAACGGCTTCCTGAGCAAGGAAATGTTTTTCGCCGAAACGATCGCCCACCGGCAACTAACAGTCTTCGGCTGGCTCTTGCCGCTGCTGGCGACGGTGGCCGGCATGCTGGCCGTCGCCTATTCGGCGCGCTTCGTTCACGATGTGTTTTTCAACGGCGAGCCGGTGGATCTACCACGGCAGCCACACGAGCCGCCGCGCTGGATGCGGGCGCCGATAGAACTGCTGGTGGTGCTTTGCCTGCTGGTGGGGATTTTTCCCGAATGGACGGTCGCGCCGCTGCTTGACGCCGCCGCCGGCGCCGCCTTGCAATCGCCGCTGCCGCCTTTTCAGCTGGCGGTGTGGCATGGCTTCAATCCCCCGCTGCTGATGAGCGTGTTGGCGCTGGCCGGCGGTGTGGCGATCTATGGCTGGCGGTTGCCCTTGTACGCCTGGCACGCCACGTTGCCGTCACTGCACCCCGGCCGGATTTTCGAGCGGCTTCACCGCCGGCTGGCGAACGCGGCCCGGCGCGCCGTGGCCCTGATCGACAACGGCTCGCCGCGACGCCACAACGCGCTGTTTTTCGTTTTTCTGTTGCTGCTTGGCGGCTGGGCGTTCTTTTCGGCGCCGGCCGACGGCTCGCGCGTGCCCGTTCAGGCGGTTGACACGGCGGCGCTCGGCGCCTTGCTCGCGCTGTCGATCGGCAGCATCGGCGCCGCGGTGCTTCATCGCCATCGTCTGCTGGCGCTGATCCTGGTCAGCATCGTCGGCCTGACGGTGGCGATGAGCTTTATCCGCTTGTCGGCGCCCGATCTGGCGCTCACCCAGCTTGCCGTCGAAACCGGCACCATCGTCCTGATGCTGCTGATGCTCTATTATCTGCCGAACCGCGAGCCGCCGCGCCGCGCCGCGCCGCGCGCGATCCGCGATCTGCTGCTGGCGTTGGCGGTCGGCGGCGGGTTGGGAATGGTCACGCTGCGCATGCTCACCGTACCGCCGCCGGTCGATGCCTTGCCGGCGTTTTATTTACAAAACGCCGTGCCCGGCGGCGGCGGCGCCAACGCGGTCAACGTCATCCTGGTCGATTTTCGCGGTTTCGACACCCTGGGCGAGATCACCGTGCTGGCCATGGTCGCCCTCGCCGCGCAGGCGCTGCTCGACCGTTTGCTCCTGAAGGCGCCCCGGCACGACGCCGATGGCCGGCGCTGGGCGACGGAAGCGCACCCGCTGTTCCTCGCCATGCTGATGCGGCCGCTGCTGCCGTTGGCCCTGACCGTGGCGGCCTATCTGTTTCTGCGCGGGCATCAGGCGCCCGGCGGCGGCTTCGTCGCCGGACTGATCACCGGCATGGCGCTGACGATGCAGTATCTGGCCAATGGCATTGCGTTCGCCCAGCCGCGCCTGCCCGGCCACCCGACCCGTTCGCTGGCCATCGGCTTGCTGCTGGCCGGCGGCGTGGGCGTCGCCAGCGGGCTGTTCGGCGCGCCGTTCCTGACCAGCGCGCACGGTCACGTGCGCCTGCCGCTGCTTGGCGAGATCGAACTGGCCTCGGCGATGATTTTCGATCTTGGGGTCTACGTCGTGGTGGTCACCGTCGTCCTGACCGTTCTCACCGGTCTCGGTGGCCTGTCGTCACGGGCGCGGCGCCACGAGGAGGAACGCTGATGGAAATCCTGCTGGCCGTCGCCGTCGCGGTATTGACCACGTGCGGCGTATTCCTGGTTCTGCGCGCACGCACCTTCCCGGTGCTGCTCGGCTTGACGCTGCTCTCCTACGCGGTCAACCTTTTTCTTTTCGCCAGCGGTCGCCTGCGCATCGACGCGCCGCCGCTGATCGGCGCCGGCGCCATTTTCGCCGACCCGCTGCCGCAGGCGCTGGTGCTGACGGCGATCGTCATCGGTTTCGGAATGAGTGCCTATCTGGCGATGCTGGCCTTGCGCGCGCTCGCCGCGTCCGGCAGCGACCGCGTCGATGTGCGGCCGGAACCGTGATCGCGCACGCGCCCATTCTGCCGATCCTGATTCCGTTCGTCGCGGCGCTGCTGCAACTAGCTCGGGAAAATCAGCGCTGGCAACGCGGCGTCGGCCTGCTGGCGAGCGTTCTGCTGCTGTCGGCGACGCTCTGGCTGCTGTGGCTGGCCGACGACGGCGTATTGCGGGTTTACGCCCTTGGCGGCTGGCCGGCGCCCTTCGGCATCGTGCTGGTGGTCGACCGTCTGGCGGCGGCGATGAGCGTCCTCGTCGCCAGCCTCGCCTTGCCCGCGCTACTGTACGCCACGGCCGGTTTCGACGCGCGCGGGCGCCATTTCCAGCCCTTGTTCCAGTTGCAGTTGATGGGTCTGCTCGGCGCTTTCCTGACGGGCGACCTGTTCAATCTCTTCGTCTTCTTCGAGGTCATGCTTCTCGCCTCCTACGCCTTGCTGGCGCACGCCGGCGGCCTCGCGCGCACCCGTGCCGGCATCGCCTACGTGGTGCTCAATCTGCTCGGCTCGTCGGTTTTCCTGATCGCCCTGGGACTGCTCTACGGCGCGCTGGGCACGCTCAACCTCGCCGACCTGGCGCAGCGGCTGGCATTGGACGGTCACGACCGCGCACTCGCCCGCCTGGCCTGCGCGCTGCTGATCGCCGTCTTCGCGCTCAAGGCCGGTCTGCTGCCGCTCTCCTTCTGGCTACCCGCCGCCTACGGTGCCGCCGGCGCGCCGGTCGCCGCGCTGTTCGCGGTGATGACCAAGGTCGGCATCGTCGCCATTCTGCGACTCCAGGCGGTGGCCCTGGCGCCGGCGATGCCCGATCTGCTCGCCGGCTGGTTGACGACCCTGGCGTTGGCGACCGTGGCCTTCGCCGCGCTTGGCGTCCTGGCGGCGACCCGCCTGCGCGCCTTGGCGGCATGGCTGATCCTGCTCTCCGCCGGCACCCTGCTCCTGACCCCGGCGCCGGCCAGCGAAGCGGCCAGCGCGGCGGCGATCTATTACTCGCTGCACTCGACCTTGGCCGGCGCCGCCCTGTTCCTGATCGCCGGCGTCGTCGGAACCGCCGAGGACGCCGAAGACACTGAAGACGCCGGCGAACCGTGCCGCCGCGCCGATGCCCCGGTGGATGGGCTGGTTCGCGCCCGCTGGATCGGGCCGGCTTTCCTGATCGTGGCCGCCACCCTCGCCGGCCTGCCGCCGTTCTCCGGCTTCATCGCCAAACTGATGCTGCTGTCGGCGCTGCGCGAAACGCCGGCCGGCGCGGCGATCTGGCTGGGGATTCTCGCCGCCGGTTTCCTGACGATGATCGTCCTGACGCGCGAAGGTTGCCGACTGTTCTTGAAAAACCGGGCGCCCGCCGAGCGGCCTCCGGCGCCGATCGCGTGGCAAAAAACGACGGCCACGGTGCTGCTGGCTGCCGCCGGCCCGCTGCTCGCGCTCCTGGCGCCACCGCTGTCGGCCTATGCCGAACGCGCCGCCCGGCAATTGCACGCGCCGGGCGCTTATGTGGCCGGCGTTCTCGGAGCGCCAACACCAGGCACGCGCCCGGAGAACCGGCAATGAATCGAATCCTGCATCGACTCGTGCCGCGTCCGCTGCTGTCGCTCACCATCGGACTGCTATGGCTCGCCCTGGCCGAAACCGTTTCGCCCGGTACGGTGCTGCTGGGCGTCACCCTGGCGCTGAGCCTGCCGCGGCTGATACGCGCCTTCTGGCCGGACGCGCCGCGCTTGCGGCGACCGGGCCGCGCCCTGCGTTTTCTCGGCGCGGTGGCCTTCGACATGCTCAACGCCAACTGGCGGGTCGCCAGGCGGGTGCTCGGCCCGCTGGACCGCCTGCGTCCCGCGCTGGTGGAAGTGCCGCTGGAACTGCGCGATCCTTTCGTCGCCGCGCTGCTTGGCAGCGTCGTCTGCCTGACGCCGGGCACGGTGACCGTCGATATCGACCGCCAACGCTGGGTACTGCTGGTGCACGCGCTCGACGCGCCCGACCCCAGGGCGCTGATCCGCGACATCAAGACGCGCTACGAACAACCCCTGAGAGAGATATTCGCATGCTGACCGTCGCCCTCGATCTCGCTTACGCATTGCTCGGCGCCGCCGCCGTGCTCGCCATCCTCCGGCTGCTGCGCGGCCCGGACGCCACCGACCGCATCCTGGCGCTCGACACCCTGGGCATCGACGCCATCGCCCTGCTGGTGCTGATGGGCATTCACCGCGCCAGCACCGTCTATTTCGAAGCGGCCTTGTTGTTGGCCTTGTTCGGCTTCGTCGGCACCGTCGCGCTGAGCAAGTTTCTCTTGCGCGGCGATCTGATCGAATGAACACCGTCGTCGAATGCACCGTTTCGCTGCTGGTCGTCGTCGGTGCCCTGGCGGTGTTCTGCGGCGCCGTCGGCCTCGCCCGCCTGCCGGATTTTCTGAGTCGCCTGCACGCACCGACCAAGGCCTCCACCCTTGGCGTCGGCGCGCTGGTGATGGCGTCGACCCTGTTCTTCTCCGCGCGCGAGGGTCACGGCGGCAGCGTTCATGGCTTGGCGATCCTCGCCTTCCTGTTCCTCACCGCGCCAGTCGGCGCGCACCTGCTGGCCAAGGCGGCCCTTCACCGCCAGACCCCGACGGGCACCGACGACCACGCCGGCGCCACGGCGCCGAACGACGGCGGAACCGCCCCCGGTGGTCCGCGCGACTAGATCGGCTGCGGTCGCTTGCCACCCGTCGGAAACAAGGCTCGCCGTCGCGCCTTTCGGACCCACCGCGTCCGCCGGGCTGCTAGAATCGCCCTTGCGCGCTGGTCGACCGGCCGTTCCCGCCGCCGGCGCCGCCCGCCTCGCCAATCGATCCTCAGGAGCAGCAACCATGGCTGAAGACAGCCTGTTTTTTCGCCCGGTGAAAGAGCATTGCCAACGCGCGGTGGTCGCCTGCGCTCCGGACGACGCCTTGGTCGACGTGGCCAAAACCATGCGCGAGAAGAATATTTCCAGCGTTCTGGTCTGCGAAAACAAACTGCCGAGCGGCATCTTCACCGACCGCGACCTGCGCAACAAGGTGGTCGCCGCCGGGACCGACCCGTCTACCCTGCGCGTGCGCGACGTCATGCACAGCCCCTTATCCCTCATCGGCGAGAACGCGCCGCTTTATGAAGCGCTTTACCGGATGTCGCGCGAAGGCATCCACCGCCTGGCGGTGGTGGACGGCAAGGGCAAGCTGGCGGGAATCATTACCGACGGCGACATCTTGCGCCTGCAATCGCATTCGCCGCATCAACTGGTCCTCGACATCGAGCGCGCCAAGGATCGCGACGAGTTGAAGGCGGTTTACGGGCGGATTCAGCGACTGGTGCTGCATCTGAGCGGCACCGGAATCGGCACGCGTGAAATGGTGCGGATGATCGCCCACCTCAACGACCAGATTCTGCTGCGCCTAATCGCCCTGCTGTGCCAGGACCGCTTCGCCGACCTGCCGGCACGCTTTGCCTTTGTCGTCCTCGGCAGCGAAGGCCGCGGCGAACAGACGCTGCTGACCGACCAGGACAACGCGATTGTCTACGGCGACGAACTCGGTGCCGACAAGATCCGCAAGATAGAGAAATTCGCGAAGGAACTGATCGACTCGCTGATCGCCATCGGCATTCCTCCCTGCCCCGGCGGAATCATGGCCAACAACGAGGAATGGCGACGCAGCGTCGGCAAATGGAGCGAACAGCTCGACCGCTGGCTGCAAGCGCCGAGTCCCGCGCACGTGCTGAGCTGCGGCACGTTCGTCGATATCCGCACCATCTACGGCGACCCGTCTTTCGAGCAGGATCTCAAGAAGCAACTGTACGACCACGTCAAGCGCGACAAGCTCTTCCTGATGCGCATGGTCGAGAACACCCTGCGCTTCGTCCCGCCGATCGGCTGGTTCGGCCGCATCAAGGGCGAAAAGGACGGCGAGCATTCCGGCATGCTGGAAATCAAGAAAGCCGGCATCTTCGCCATTTCGGAAGGCGTCAAGGCGCTGGCGATTCAGGCCGGCAAGCTGAAAGGCAGCACCCACCAGCGCCTGGAAGCGCTGGTCAAGGACAAGGTGGTCAACAAGAAAATGGCCGAAACCATCGCCGAAAGTTTCGACTTTCTCGTGCTGATGCGTCTGCGCGGACAAGTCGAAGCAGTGCGCGAGGGACGCAAACCCGACAACTACATCCCGCTGGAACGGCTGAACATGATGGAAATCGGCCGGCTACAGATCGCCCTCAAGGGCGTCGAAAAATTCCAGGAGTTCATCAAGGGCCACTTCAACCTGCATCTGCTGCGCTGAAACATTGATGTCCGGGCATGGCGACCGGCCACCGGCCATTCAAAACAAGGCCCTTGGCGTTTTTTCGTCAAAACAAGCCGCTATCGGAATCGTCCTCTTTTTTCGCCCCTGGCTTGCGGCCGCGTGCCGGCGTCGGCGGATCGCAGGACAGCCGGCAGCTGGTGCCCTCGATCTTGCGCCCCTCGATGAAGCGCGTCACCTTGCAGCAGATGACGTCGCCGGACGCCGCGAGCGTCGCCACTTGCTCACGCAGGTCGGCGATCGGAATGGCAAGCGCTTCTGCCATGTCGATGTCGAGTTGCTCGCCGTTGCTCCGCAGGAAGCCAAGAATCGTATCGGTCATCTCACTACCCTCAAAAATGCCTTCGCCAATCTAAGAAAGCGACACAGTTTGCGCCGCCGATCCGCATCTGGCAATTCCCTTCCGCGACAAGTTCCGTTTTAAAAGAACGCGATCAGGACTTGCCGTACCTCGCATCGAGAATGATTATTTATACCAATCGAGAGTTTGGCATAAAAAACCCGGAGCCATGGCACCGGGCTTGCCAACCGTCGGCCGCGCTCGCGGGCGCCGCCGTTATTCGCTTTCCTGCCGGTCGCCCCGTCGATTGACGCGGCGACCTTCAACCAACTGGATCAAACGAGCCGCGGACCCGCCTGGACCGCCGCCAGCGCCGATTTAGCGACATCGGCCACGATATCGAACACCGGGGCGAACAGCGGCGGTGTGTTCTGACGACTCTGCTCGAACAGCGAGGCCACACCACCGCCGATTTCGCTTACTTGCCCCTCAAAGACTCGCACCAGCGCATTCGACGATTCGCTGCAAATTTCGTAGGCGCGCCGTGAGTAAACCAACGAATTCTCGACGGCCAACGCCATCGCCGGCTGCTGCAAGGCCGTCAAATCGTGAACATCGCGAACGGCCGACAGCGCCTTGATATTTTCCGCACCGCTTTTGACAAAGGCGCGCGCCGTCTGGAGATTGAGAGCCGCCAGTTGACTGATGCCGTCGAGAGAGGCATTCATCATCGTCGTGAAGGTTTCCAGGCCAAGCTCTCTGGCACCGGCGAATTTTTCCGTTACGTTGCGCATTCCATTCTCCCAGGATCGACCGAACACAAAAGGC
Source organism: Pseudomonadota bacterium (assembly GCA_029776255.1). Lineage (GTDB taxonomy): Bacteria > Pseudomonadota > Gammaproteobacteria > Burkholderiales > Rhodocyclaceae > Accumulibacter. The sequence goes on along the minus strand of JAKOTN010000064.1, from coordinate 42,789 downwards.
GGGCCCCGCCATGCGGCAACAGAACGATTGCTGCACCGCAGCATGCGAAGCCATTCTATCTGCCTAACGGCGCTTGTCAACCGTTTTGTTGCAACGCAACAGAAACAGATCACCGAGGATCGCGGACAGCGACGCCTTCCAGACGTAAAATCAATATCTTTCGACTCGAGCCACCCTTCCGCATGCAGGAACAGACCCCTTACCAGTTGATCGGCGGCGAAAGCACCGTCGCCGCGCTTTGCGACCGTTTCTATGAACTGATGGACGACACACCGCAATTCCAGACCATACGGGCGATGCACCCGACCGATCTGAAAATCTCGCGCGACAAGCTGTTCATGTTTCTATCCGGCTGGCTGGGCGGACCGGATCTCTACGTCCAGCACATCGGTCATCCGATGCTGCGCCGCCGGCACCTGCCCTTCGCCATCGGCACCGAGGAGCGCGACCAGTGGGTGGCCTGCATGTATCTGGCGATGGAAGCGGTGGGCATGGAACCCGCCATGCGCGAAAAACTGCTCGCCTCGTTCTTCAATACCGCCGATTTCATGCGCAATCAGCCGACCTGAAACGTCCGGCGAATTTCCACGACGCGAGGCGGCGGTCGCCGGGCCGTGCGCACGTGCTAGAATAGCCGCCCTTCTTCAAAGGCTTAACCCAATATGTCCCGCGCCGTCCGCAACATCGCCATCATCGCCCACGTCGACCATGGCAAGACCACCCTGGTCGACAAGCTCCTGGTCCAGGCCGGCAGCTTCTCCGCTCACCAGCACATCGGCGAGCGGATGATGGATTCGAATGACCTCGAAAAAGAACGGGGCATCACCATTCTGGCCAAGAATCTGGCCGTCGACTACATGGGGATTCACATCAACATCGTCGACACGCCCGGGCACGCCGACTTCGGTGGCGAAGTCGAACGCGTGCTGTCGATGGTCGATGGCGTGCTGCTGCTGGTCGATGCCGTCGAAGGCCCGATGCCGCAGACGCGTTTCGTCACCAAAAAAGCGCTGGCGCTGGGCCTGAAGCCGATCGTGGTGGTCAACAAGATCGACCGCGACGGCGCCCGGCCGGACTGGGTGGTCGATCACACCTTCGACCTGTTCGACAAACTCGGCGCCACCGACGAACAGCTCGATTTCCCGGTGCTTTACGCCTCGGCGATCAACGGCTACGCCACCCGCGACCTGGCGAAACCGTCGACCGACATGCGGCCGATGTTCGAAACCATTCTCGAAAGCGTTTCGCCGCCGCACGCCGACGAAATCGACGGCCCGCTGCAAATGCAGATTTCCGCTCTCGACTACTCCAGCTACGTTGGACGCATCGGCATCGGCCGCGTCCAGCGCGGCCGCCTGAAACCCGCGCAACAGGTCGTGGTGATGTACGGTCAGGCCGACGCCGACGGCAAATACGCGCACGGCGCGCCGAAAAACGCCAAGGTCGGGCAGGTGTTCGGCTTTCGCGGCATGGAGCGGATCGCCCTCGAAGAAGCGCTGGCCGGCGACATCGTCCTGGTCACCGGCATCGAGGATCTGTCGATCGGCTGCACGATCACCGACCCGGACAAGCCGGAAGCGCTGCCGATGCTGCACATCGACGAACCGACGCTGAACATGACCTTCATGGTCAACAACTCGCCTTACGCCGGCACGGAAGGCAAATTCGTCACCAGCCGCCAGATCGGCGAGCGCCTGCGCAAGGAACTGTTGACCAACATGGCGCTGCGCGTCGAGGAAACGAGCGACACCGACAGCTTCCTGGTCTCCGGGCGCGGCGAACTGCACCTGACCATCCTGCTCGAAACCATGCGCCGCGAAGGCTACGAGCTGGCCGTCGGCCGGCCGAAAGTCATCTACAAGGAAATCGACGGCGAAACCTGCGAACCGTACGAGATGCTCACCATCGATGTCGAAGAAACGCATCAAGGCGCGGTCATGGAAGCCCTCGGCTACCGCAAGGGCGACTTGCAGGACATGTCTCCCGACGGTCGCGGCCGCGTGCGTCTGGAATACCGCATCCCGGCCCGTGGCCTGATCGGCTTCCAGGGCGAATTCCTGAACATGACGCGCGGCACCGGCCTGATGAGCCACGTTTTCGACGAGTACGCGCCGGTCAAGGGCGACATCCCCGGCCGCCGGAACGGCGTGCTGATTTCCGGCGAAAAGGGCGAAGCGGTCGCCTATTCGCTGTGGAAATTGCAGGACCGCGGGCGGATGTTCTCCGTCCCCGGCGACCGGCTGTACGAAGGAATGATCATCGGCATCCACAGCCGCGAAAACGACCTGGTGGTCAACCCGATCAAAGGCAAGCAATTGACCAACATCCGCGCCTCCGGCTCCGACGAAGCGGTGCGGCTGGTGCCGGCCGTCGCGCTGACCCTCGAATCGGCGGTCGAATTCATCGACGACGACGAACTGGTCGAAATCACTCCGAAAACCATCCGCCTGCGCAAGCGCCTGCTGACCGACAACGAGCGCCGCCGCGCTGCGCGCGAGGGCTAGGATAAAAACCGGCGCCCCCTCGACTTCTCGGAAGCGTCGGTTTCTTCCGGCCCCACCCGACCCTTCCCTGCCCACCCCGGCGGCGCGCCGCCGGCTTGACTTCTCCCGGCGCCGCTTTCAAGCTTGCCGGCCATGCGCCGCGCCGTTTCGTACCCGAGCCGCGAGCGCGCGACGATCAGGAACAACATGACGGCATCCATTCCCTCCCCGACATCCCGGCCGATCAGCGGCGCCGAGTACCGCGAGTCGTTGCGCCGGCAGCGCCCGACGGTGTACGTCGACGGCCACTTGATTGACTCGGTCGCCGACGCGCCATCCCTGCAACCGGGAATCAACGCCCTGGCGGTGACCTACGATTTCGCCCTCGACCCGGCAAAGGCGCCGCTGATGACCGCGACGCAGACCATGCGCGGCGTCACGGTCAATCGCATGCTGCACATCAACGAATCGGCGGGCGATCTGCTCAACAAGCTCGAAGCGGTGCGCCTGCTCTGCCAGGAGACCGGCTGCGCGCAACGCTATCTGGCGCACGACGCCCTGAACGCCATCCACCAGGTCAGCGCGCGCATCGACGACGCACGCGGCGGCGGCGAACACCGCGCCCGTTTCGCCGCCTATCTCGCCGACGTGCAGGACCGCGACCTGGCGCTGGGCATCGCCATGACCGACGCCAAGGGCGACCGCTCGCTGCGCCCGCACCGGCAGCCGAATCCCGACGCCTATCTGCGCATCGTCGAGCGGCGGGCGGCGGGAATCGTCATCTCGGGCACCAAGGCCATCGTCACCGGCGCGCCGTACGTACACCAGTTCCTGGTCATGCCCAGCCGGCGGATGAGCGCCGAGGACGCCGATTTCGCCGTCTGCTGCGCCGTGCCGGTCGACGCCGCCGGCGTGACCATCGTCGCCCGCCCGGCGGGGCGTCCCGGCGAAAAACCCGAACACGGCGCGCCGCTCTTTTCGCGGCGCTACGGCCAATCGACCGGCGTGGTCGTTTTCGACCGGGTTTTCGTCCCCTGGGAGCGCGTGTTCTACGCCGGCGAGTGGGAACATTCCGGCGCCCTGACCCACGCCTACGCCACCCATCACCGACACAGTTGCATCGCCGCCCGCGCCGGTTTCGGCGACCTGCTGATCGGCGCCGGCGCCCTGATGTGCGAAGCCAACGGTTTCGACCCCGGCCGCAAGGCCAGTCTGCGCGAACCGATGGTCGAACTGATCAAGATCACCGAAGGCTTCTTCGCCTGCGGCGTCGCCGCCAGCGTTTACGGCACCGCCGACCCGCACAGCGGCGGTTTCATGCCCGAACCGGTGTTCGCCAACATCGGCAAACTGCTGCTGGCAACCCAGATTTACGACATGCACCGCCTGGCGCACGAGGTTTCCGGCGGGTTGATCGTCGCCCTGCCCGGTCCCGACGAAGACCATAATCCGGCCACCGCCGCCACCCTCGCCGATGTGCTGCGCGCCAATCCGGCCGTGCCGTACGACAAGCGTATCGAAGTCGCCCGCTTCATCGAAGATCTCACCGCCTCGTACCAGGGCGGCTGGTATTCGGTGATCAGCCTGCACGGCGGCGGTTCGCCGGCGGCGATGAAACAGGAAATCTGGCGTCACTACCCCGTCGGCAGCAAGGTCGAACTGGTCGAACGGCTGCTCGACCGCGGCGTGCTGCACGACGAACAGCGTTCAATCGCCCGCAACCGGCAACCGGGACGCTGCTGCGACGCCGGCTGCGCCGCGCCCGGAACAGCGATCATGGTGCCCTTGCCGAACGCCAAGGGCGATTGAGCGCGGTGCCGGGAACGCCAGCCACGATTTTTCAAGGACCCACGGCATGAGCAAGACCATCGACGTCGGCGGCAAGGCGCTCGCCGGCGGCAAGACACCGCTGATCTGCACCTCGCTGACCGCCCGCGACGAACCGTCGCTGCTGCGCGAACTGGCGGCGGTGCGCGAAAAGCAGCCCGACCTGATCGAATGGCGCGTCGACTTCTTCGCCGGCATCGGCGACATCCCCCGCGTCGTCGCCATGGCCCGGGACATCCGCCGGCACGCCGGCGGCCTGCCGCTGCTGTTTACCCGCCGTTCCGAACGCGAGGGCGGCGAGGCCACCGGTTTGGCCGAAGAGCGAATTCCCGCGCTCTACGACGCGGTGTGCGCCAGCCACGGCGTCGATTTCATCGATTACGAACTGCGCAGCGATCCGGCGCATTTCCAGGCCGTCCGGCAAGCCGCGCACCGCGTCGGGGTCCAACTGCTCGCCTCCTTCCACGACTTCCGGAAAACGCCGTCGAAAGCCGAACTGGTCGCCACCTTCGCGGCCATGGCGGAGGCCGGCGCCGATCTCGCCAAGATCGCCGTCATGCCGCGAACGATGGACGACGTGCTGACCCTGCTCGACGCCACCCTCGACGCCGACCGGCGGCTCCCGCTGCCTGTGATCGGCATCGCGATGGGCGCCCAGGGCGTGCCCAGCCGCCTGTTCGGCGGCGCGTTCGGTTCGGCGCTGACTTTCGCCGCCGGCGAACGCGCCTCCGCGCCGGGACAAGTGCCGATCGACGAACTGCGTCAGGTCACCGCCATTCTGCAACGCGCCATGACGGCCCGATCGTAGCGCCGTTGCCCTGTCGCCGACGTCACACCCGCCGTGTCACCCCGTCGCCGGATCGACTATCGCTCGCGCGCCTGACGCACGATCTCGTCGACCAGTTGCCGGCTTTCGAGCGGCGGATCGCCCGGTTTGCCGTCCGCCCGGGCCAGAACGTAAAGCGGCTGGACGAAAGGTTGCAGAAACACGCCCTGCGCGCTGTCGCGCATCCAGTCCGCCAGCCGCTCGCCCAAGCCGAAGCCGATTTCGTGGCATTCCCAGACCTGCTCCTTGAGGCGGAAGAAGGAATATTGGTCGCCGCCCCGCGCGCGCCGCGACAGCGCCTGCAAGGCATCGACGCCGAGTTGGCGATTGCCGAGAAAGAGGCGCGCTTGCAGGAGTAGCGCCTGTTCGTCGGGTTGGGCGCGCCGCGCTACCTCGCGGTAACGCGTCGCCGCTTCCGCCGGGCGTCCTGCGCGCACCACCAGCAGCCGGGCGAGATTGGCGCGCGGGCAAGCCTACTGGGCGCCGCGGGCGATGGCCTGACGGTAGGCGTAGCGCTTGAGGCGGTTGTTCCACCAGCCGCGCCGGAACGCGAGTTCGGCATCGTCCGGCCAGGCCTGTTCGGCGAATTCCTGTGCTTTCAGGCACCACTCGTCTTGGTGTTCTTCGAAGAAAAGCTCGGCCGGACTCAGGCGGATCGAACCGAGCACCGCGTCCGCCCAGGTCGATTTTTCGGCGTCCGTTTCCGCGTGCGGACAGGCGCGCGGCAGGGCGGGCAAGGCGTCCAGCCGCCGGAGTGCTCGGCGTCCTGGAAGTCGGCACGCACATCGCCGGGAACGCGCCATCGCTTTTCCCGCTGTCGCGGTTTCGCCGCGCCCGTGAAATGCGAGCACATTAAAGCAGCAGGTTTCCGAGCACTGGATTCAGTTCCACTTCTCACCGATAATTGACTCCCTCGCTGTTTTCGAGCGATCCCAGCATCCGTGGCGGCGGCAAGCGAGCGCGGTGGCCATTGAGACTCGTCAGCCGCGCTCCCCGGCGACCGGACGTCGCCGGATGGCAATGCCGCCCCTCTCTGCACGCAGGAGCAACCATGCAAACCACTTCACTGCCCATGACATCCGCCGCCAGCCGCTCGATTCGCCGGTTCGCCATCGGACTGAACGGAATCGTGTTGACCGTCGTTGCCGGTTGCGGCAAGGAACCGGCGGCGACACCGCCCGTGCCAGTCGTCCAGGTGATGACCGTCGCGCAACGCGACGTGCCGATTCGCATGGAGTGGGTCGGTTCGCTGGACGGCGACATCAATGCGGTGATTCGTCCGCAAGTCACCGGCTATTTAATCCAGCGACACTACCACGAGGGCGAACTGGTCAACAAGGGACAACTGCTGTTCGAGATCGATTCACGCACGTTCGACGCCGCGCTGGAAGAAGCCAAAGGCGTGCGTGCGCGGCATTTCGCCCATTACGAAACGACCAAGGCCAATCTGGCCCGCGTCAAACCGTTGGCCGCGAGGAACGCGGTCAGTCAGAAGGATCTCGATGACGCCACCGGCGCCGAGCAAACCGCCAAGGCGCAACTGGCGGCGGCCGAGGCGGCGTTGAAGACCGCGCGACTGAACCTGGGCTTTACCCGCATCGTGTCACCGGTCAAAGGCATCGCCGGTATCGCCAAGGCGCAGATCGGCGATCTGCTCAGCCCGAGCATGAGCAGCGAGTTGACCACCGTGTCGGTGGTCGACCCGATCAAGGTCTATTTCAACATCAGCGAACGCGAATATTTCCGGGTGGCCCGCGCGGCCTCCGGCGGCACGCCCGAGCATGTGCCGCTGGAATTGATTCTGGTGGACGGTTCGGTTTACCCGCATCCAGGGAAATTCGCGCTGCTCAACCGGCAAGTCGACCCGGCGACCGGCACTTTCAAGGTGGCGGCCTTGTTCCCGAACCCCAGGAATCTGTTGCGTCCCGGTCAATACGGCCGAATCCGGGCGACGACCTCGGTCGACAAGGGCGCTTTGCTGGTCCCGCAACGCGCGGTCACCGAGATCCAGGGCAAATATCTGCTGGCCGTGGTCGGCGCCGGCAACAAGGTTGACGTGCGGCCGGTGACGATGGGCGAACGCGTCGGTTCGGAGTGGATCGTCGGCCAGGGCCTGCAAGCGGGCGAAACGGTGGTGGTCGAGGGAATACAAAAAGTGCGGCCGGGCGGTATCGTCAATCCGCAGCCTTTCGTGCCAACGGCGGCGCCAAATGCCGTCAGCGGCCCGGCATCGACACCAACCCACCGGGACTGAGCGGACATGTCCAGATTCTTCATTCACCGGCCAATCGTGGCCATGGTCATCTCGATCCTGATGACCATCGTCGGCCTGATCGCCATGGCCGGATTACCGATCGCGCAGTTTCCGAACATCGTTCCACCGGAAATCAAGGTCAACAGCAGTTATTCCGGCGCCGACGCGCTGACCGTCGAACAAGCGGTGGCCACGCCGATCGAGCAGCAGATGTCGGGCGTGGACCACATGAATTACATGTATTCGGTCAACGCCAACAACGGACAATCGACGCTGACGGTCAACTTCGACATCGCCACCGATCCGAATACCGACCAGTTGCTGGCGCAGATGCGCAAGGGACAAGCGGAATCGCAACTGCCGGCGGATGTGCGCAATTTCGGGGTCACCGTGCAGAAGTCGGCGGCGTCGCCATTGGTGATGTTCGGGCTGTACTCGCCGAACGGCACCTACGACAATGTTTTTCTGGCCAACTACGCGTACATCAGCCTCAACGACCAGCTCACGCGGGTGGCGGGAATCGCCAGCGTCACCGTCTTCGGTGCCGGACAGTATGCGATGCGCTTGTGGGTCAAACCGGACCGGCTTGCCAAGCTGAACATCACCATTCCGGAAATCGTCGCGGCGGTCAACGCCCAGAATACCGTCAATCCGGCGGGAACGGTCGGTTCCGAGCCGGCGCCGCCAGGGCAGGAATTCACTTACGCGGTACGCGCGCAAGGACGCCTGCAAAGCGAGGAGGAATTCGCCAACGTCGTTCTACGCGCCAACGACGACGGTTCGTTCGTGCGCGTCAAGGATGTCGCGCGGATCGAACTCGGCGCGCAAACCTACAGCATGGAGGGCGAACTCAACGGCAAGCCGGCGGCGCTGATCGCTCTCTATCAAATGCCCGGCGCCAACGCACTGCAAGCCGCGGAGGGAGCGAAGGCCTTGATGGCCAGATTGAAGGCGGCCTTCCCACCCGATCTCGATTACGTCGTCGCCCTCGACACCACGCTGTCGGTCACCGAAGGCATCAAGGAAATCCAGCATACGCTGCTGGAAGCGCTGGTGCTGGTGATGATCGTCGTCTTCGCCTTTTTGCAAGGCTGGCGGGCAACGCTGATTCCGCTGTTGGCGGTGCCGGTGTCCCTGGTGGGCACGTTCATGCTTTTCCCGCTTTTTGGTTTTTCGATCAACACCTTGTCGCTTTTCGGCCTGGTGCTGGCCATCGGCCTGGTCGTCGATGACGCCATCGTCGTCGTCGAAGCGGTCGAGCATCACATCGAACAGGGCTTGTCGCCCATCGATGCGACGCTGAAAGCGATGGACGAAGTCACCGGACCGGTGATCGCCATTGCCGTCATTCTGGCGGCGGTGTTCGTGCCGACCGCCTTCATTCCCGGCATCACCGGTCAGCTTTACCAGCAGTTCGCGGTCACCATCGCCATTTCGGTGATCATTTCCGCGTTCAACGCGCTGACGCTCAGCCCGGCGCTGTGCGCGCTACTGCTGCGACCGAAGGTCAAGGGCACGGGAGCGCTGCAAAAATTCCACGACGCGTTCAACGCGGCCTTCAGCCGCCTGACCGGCGGCTATGTCGACCTCTGCCGGCTCGCCATCCGCAGGAGCGTCGTCAGCCTGTTTTTCCTGGTGGGTATCGCCGGTTTGGCCGGCCTTCTCGGCAAGGTGGTGCCCGCCGGCTTCCTTCCCGACGAGGATCAGGGCTATCTCTTCGCCGGTATCCAACTCCCGGATGGCGCCTCGCTACAGCGAACGCGCGCGATCGCCCATCAGGCCGAAAAATTGATCAGTGCGGTGCCCGGCGTCAAATACACGACCTCGGTCATCGGCTACAGCATGCTCAGTCAGGTGCAGAACACCTATAGCGCCTTCTTTTTCATCACCCTCGAGGATTGGGCCGCGCGCCGGAAACCGGAGGAGCAATACGCGGCGATCAAGCGCGAACTGTCGCACCGCCTCGGCGGCCTCAGCGGCGCGATCGGCTTTTCCTTTCCGCCGCCGGCGATTCCCGGCGTCGGCGCCTCCGGCGGCGCGACCTTCATCCTCCAGGACCGCGCCGGCAAGGATATCGCCTTCCTCGCCGAGAACACCGAGAAGTTCGTCCAGGCCGCCAGGAAACGCCCGGAACTGACGGGGGTGTCGACCACCTTCCGGCCGACCGTGCCGCAGATGTTCATCGATGTCGATCGCGACAAGGTATTGAAACAGGGCGTGAACATCAACGACGTCTACAAAACGCTGCAAAGTTTCCTCGGCAGCGGTTTCGTCAATTACTTCAATCGTTTCGGCCGTCAATGGCAGGTGTACATCCAGGCCGAGGGCGACTATCGCACCGACATCGCCAATATCGGCCAGTTCCACGTGCGCAACGGCAAGGGCGACGCGGTACCGCTATCGGCGTTGACGTCGATTCGTCACCTCACCGGCCCGGAATTCACGATGCGCTACAACCTTTATCGCAGCGCCCAAATCAACGCCTCGGCGGCGCCAGGCTACAGTTCGGCGCAAGTAATGGAGGCGCTGGAAACGGTTTTCGCCGAAACCATGCCCAGCGAGATGGGCTACGACTATCTGGGCATGTCCTACCAGGAAAAGCGGGCGCGGCAGGGTGTATCGCCAACCGTGATTTTCGCCTTTTCGCTGCTCTGCGTTTTCCTGATCCTGGCCGCGCAATACGAAAGCTGGTCGCTGCCCTTCTCGGTGCTGCTCGGCACGCCGATCGCCATCGCCGGCGCCTTCGCGGCGCTCTTGCTGCGCGGACAGGAAAATAACGTCTATGCGCAGATCGGCCTGGTGATGCTGATTGGTCTGGCGGCCAAGAATGCCATCCTGATCGTCGAATTCGCCAAAATGGAGCACGAAAAAGGCGAGCTATCGTTACTCGAGGCGACGCTGAAAGGCGCACGGCTGCGTCTGCGGCCGATTTTCATGACCTCCTTCGCCTTCATTCTCGGCTGCGTGCCCTTGGCCATCGCCAGTGGCGCTGGCGCGCTATCGCGGCAAGTGATGGGGGGCGCGGTGATCGGCGGCATGCTGGCCGCCACCGGCTTGGCCATTTTCATCGTCCCGGTGACCTTTTACGTCGTGGAGCGCCTGAAGCGGCGAGAAAAAAGCGAGGACGGCCGCGCCATCGATGAGCGCGCAAGCGCAACGCTTGTCGAAAAGCCGGGAGACGACCGCCATGCATAAACCCATCGTCGTCGGCCTCGTGGCGCTGCTCGCCACCGCCTGTCAGGTCGGCCCCGACTACGTGCGGCCGTCGGTCGACACGCCCATCGCGTGGCGCTTAAGCGAAAGCACCGCCAGGAATCTGGCCAACGTCGCCTGGTGGGAGCAGTTCGGCGATCCCGTTCTCGACGAATTGATCGTCGACGCTCTGCGCGAAAACAAGGACTTGCGGATTGCCAGCGCACGTGTCGACGAGTTCGCCGCCCGCCACGCTCAAACGCGATCCGCGCTATTCCCGCAGGCGAGCGCTGGCTTCGAAGCCAGTCGACAACGCAGCAGCGTCGCCGGCGAAGCGGGTTCATACACTTTCAACAATTATCAGGCGACATTCGGCGCCAGTTGGGAAATCGATTTGTGGGGACGTCTCCGTCGCCAGAACGAAGCCGCGCGCGCGCAACTTCTCGGCAGCGAAGAGGGACGACGCGGTGTGATCCTGTCGCTGGCGAGTCAGGTCGCCGGCGGCTATATCGGACTGCTCAACCTCGATCGGCAACTGGCTATCGCGCAAGCCACCGCCGAAACCCGACGACAGTCTTATGAAGTATTCAAGGAGCGCCATGCCGGCGGGGTCATCTCGATCCTCGAACTGAGCCAGAACCGCTCGCAATACGAGGAAGCACTGGCAACAATGCCGGGAATCGAAAAAGCCATCGCGCAACAGGAAAACGCACTCAGCCTGCTGCTTGGTCGCAATCCCGGCCCCATCCGTCGCGGCAAGAGCGTCGACCAACTGACCCTGCCGAGCATCCCGCCAGCCCTGCCGTCGGAACTGCTTGAGCGCCGACCCGACATTCTCCAGGCGGAGCAAGTCCTGATCGCCGCCCATGCCCAGATCGGCGTCGCCAAGGCCGCCTACTTCCCGAGGATTTCGCTGACCGGCCTGTTTGGCTACGTCAGTCCGGCTCTCGGCCGGTTGTTCGACAACTCTGGTCAGATATGGCAAACGGCGGCCCCGATCGGCCTGCCGATTTTTACCGCCGGAGCGATCGACAGCCAGATAAAATCCGCCGAAGCCACCCGGCGGCAAGCGTTGTTCGCTTATCAACAAACGATCCAGCAGAGCTTTCGCGAAGTGAATGACGCGCTGGTCGACCGGCGGCGAAGCGGCGAACAACGACAAGCGCAACAACGACAGATCGAAGCACTACGGCAGTACACCGCCGCCGCTCATTTGCGTTACGACAATGGCTACAGCAGTTATATTGACGTGCTGGATGCCCAACGCAGTCTGTTCAACGCCGAATTGCAGTATACCCAGACGTTGCGCGGGCAACTGCAGGCGACAATCGATTTGTACAAGGCCATTGGCGGCGGCTGGTCGGTCGAGACGGCGGCCGGGGCCGACGCGATGCGCGCGCCTTGAGCCTCGTCCAGGAGGCAAGCACCTTTAAAGGAGAGTGGTCCCATGAAGAATCCAAGAACTTTCAGCCTGTTATGCTGCGCCTTGCTACCGGCGTGGGTCGCCGCGCAGGACAGTCGCGTGCTCAAGCCCGAGGAAATCGACGAGCGGACGCTGATCGGCCTGCTCGCGCCGGAGCCGTCGGCGAAACCGAGAACGCGTTCGATCAATGTCATGCGCGAGGAAAGCGCGCCGCTGAAACCGGCGGCGGCCTCCTTGCTGATCACCTTCGAAACCAATTCGGCCAGTTTGACGCCGAAAGGCAAGCAGTCGCTGGATGTCGTCGCGCGTGCCCTCGGTTCGGACAAGCTCTCGGGATTCCGCTTCGCGGTCGAAGGCCATACCGACCCGCGCGGCGGCGAGGAATACAACCAGCGCTTGTCGCAATCGCGCGCTGAAAGCGTTGTCGGCTATCTGGCCGACAGCCGCCAGATCGAACGGCGGCGGCTGACGCCGATCGGCAAGGGACCGTCGGAACTGCTCAATCCGGCCCGCCCGGAATCCCCGGAAAACCGCCGCGTGACGATCAAGCGACTCGACAATTAACGCCGCCTGAAAACGCCAACGCGCGCCGCGTCAATTGATCTCTTCGATGGAAAACAGCGCCGCGCCATACGCCGCCGAACATTTCTGGCCGGTGGGACAGACCACCGTGCCGGCGAACGGGCTGCCACCGGCGGGAGGCGCGTCGCGGGCGACCCGTTCGGCCACCTGGCGCGGAAATTCGGCGAAGGGATCGACCTTGCGCAAGCCGGCGGCGCTGAAGTCGCGCCGGTTTTCCGAGACGATGACCACGAAGCGATCGACACCCGCCGGCCCGCCGGCGGTCATCGCCCAGCCGGGGCGGGGCAGATTCAGTTCGCCGTCGCCGGCGATACCGTTGTCGGCGTCGATGGCGTTGGGAAACAACAGGTTGAAACGATCCTTGTCGGTGCCGACCATCAGGATATAGACATATCCTGGCTTGGCGGAATTGATGCGAAAGCGCAAGGTGTCCCGTGCGACCTTGACCTTCGCCTTCTCGGGAACCACCGCCACCACCGCGCCGGGGTCGCGCTGCCGATAGATCTCCTGCAACACGTCGGCGGGGTCGAAGACCTTGTCCTTGGCGCCGCCCGCCCCCTGCTTGCCCAGCAGCATGTCGACCAGTTGCTGTTCGGTGACCGACTTGCGGTCGCTGGTCTGCAACGATGCCGGGGAAGTCGCCGCGCCCGTCGCCGCCAATTCTCCTGACGGTACGGCAGCCGCCGGCGGACTGGCGATGGAGGCCGGCGATGCGGCAAGCGGCGGCGTTGCCGTCCGCCGCTCGCGCAAAACATACGCCGTCGCGCCGACAAGCGCCACCAAGACGATGGCGACACTCACGTAAACCGCCATCCGGCCGCCCTTTTTCCTGGCCGGCGCCCCTTGCATCGCCTCCCGCGCCACCTCGGTGACCGCATTGGCATGCGCTTCGGCGGCGACCGTCGGCGCCACGGTCGGTTCGCTCCGGCCTTCGGCCCGCGCATCGGGCGCGGGAATAGCCGCGTTTTCGGTCATCAAGGCGCGGAACTCGGCGACGGTTCGCGGACGATCCTCGGGTCTCACCGCCAGGCCGCGGTCGATTGCCCGCAGAAAGGCGGGGCTGTAGCGGCCAGTGACCTTTTCGGTCAGCGGCACCAGGCTATCGTTGATCGAGCGGCCCACCGACGGCGTTGGCGGACGCCCGGTGATGGCGTTGTAAACCACCGCCGACAGCGCGTAGATGTCGGTCCACGCCCCCTGCCGGACGTGCGGCACGTCGGCATATTGCTCCAGCGGCGCGTAACCCGGCTTGAGAATCACCGTCAGCGCTTGCGTGCGATCCGAGATGACCCGTCGCGCCGCGCCGAAATCCAGCAGCACCGGGCTACCGTCGGCGAGCAATAAAATATTGTCCGGCGCGATGTCGCGATGAAAACAGTTTTCGCGGTGAAGAACCGCGAGCGCGTCGAGCAGCGGGTCGATCACGGCGCGCAGCCATTTCTCGTCGGGAGCGACGGACATTTTCTGCAAGGTCTGCCGGAGCGTCACGCCTTCGTAAAAAGGCATCACCATGTAGGCGGTGCCGTTCGCTTCCCAGAAACGGTACACCTTGACCAAGGCCGTGTGATCGAAGCGCGCCAACAGCCGGGCTTCGTTGACGAAGCTGCGCAAGCCGACGCCGAAGGTCTCGGCCAGACGCGCCGATTTGACGGCCACGGTCAGACCTTCGACCCGTGCCGCCAGCGACGACGGCATGTATTCCTTGAGTGCGACCTTTCGTCCCAGCGAATGGTCGTGCGCCAGATAAACGATCCCGAAACCACCGATGCCGATCAAGCCGACAATTTCGAACTCGCCGATCCGGGTGCCCACCGGCAGCGCATTGCTGCCCCACACGCCCCCATCATTCCCCTCGCCTTCCGCGTTTTTCTCGCTCCCCACGTCGGCCTCGACGGGCGATGCCGGCGCCGCCCGCCGGGGCAGCACCCAGGTTTTTTCATAGTCCTCTTCCGATTCAGCCATCGAGTTTCCCGTAGCGAAGCAACGAAACCGAGCCTGTCATTCTGCCGCGGTTTGTGCCACCGGCAAAGCCGTTCGGCCACCGCGGCCGTTTTTCGCGAATCACACGCCGGCAGTGCCTTCTTCGGCGGAGACCGGTTAGGATTACGCCTGCTTGGCGGCCCGGCAGTCGGCCGCCCTCCCGCACTTCACCCACTAAAGGATCGTCATGTCATCTCTTCCCCGCCAGGGCGGCATTTTGCTGCACCCCACCTCCCTACCCGGCCCCCACGGTACCGGCGACCTCGGCGCGGCGGCTTATCATTTCGTCGACTGGCTGGTCGCGGCCGGTCAGTCGTTATGGCAAGTCCTGCCCCTGAGCCGGGTTGGCCCCGGCAACTCCCCGTATGTCAGCCCGTCGGCTTTCGCCGGCAACGAGCTGCTGATCGATTTGTGCAAATTGCGCGATGCCGGCTGGTTGAGCGACGACGATCTGGCTGCGCCGCCGTCGTTTCCCAGCGAACGCGTCGACTACGGCGCCGTGCGCGCGTTCAAGGAACCGCTGCTGCGCCGCGCGGCCGCGCGCTTCTTCGCCGGCCCCGGCAAAACCGACTCCGCCTTTGCCGCTTTTTGCGCCGACGCCAGCGCCTGGCTGGACGACTACGCGCTGTTCATGGCTCTGGACGTGGCGCACGGCGCCGACGGCGCCCTCTGGCAAGACTGGCCGGCACCGCTCGCCCGGCGCAAGGCCAGCGCCTTGCGCGCGGCAGTCAACCGCCATGCCGCCGAAGTGAACTTCTGGAAATTCTGTCAATGGTGCTTTTTCGAACAATGGCGGGCGCTGAAAAGCTACGCCAATTCGCGGCGGATCGAAATCGTCGGCGACCTGCCGATCTTCGTCGCCGGACATAGCGCCGACGTCTGGTCGCACCCCGAACTCTTCGACCTCGACAAGGACGGCCGGCAGAAGACGGTGGCCGGCGTGCCGCCGGACTACTTCAGCGCCAGCGGACAACGCTGGGGCAACCCGCTCTACCGCTGGTCGGCGCATGCCGACAACGCCTATCGCTGGTGGGTGGAACGCATGCGCCAGACGATGACGCTCTGCGACATCGTGCGTATCGACCACTTCCGCGGCTTCGAAGCCTTCTGGGAAATCCCGGCCAGCGCCGAAACCGCGATCGACGGACAGTGGCGATCCGGACCCGGTGAAGCGGTATTCAACGCCATGCGCCGGGAACTCGGCGACGCGCAAGGCCGTTTGCGGATCATCGCCGAAGATCTCGGCATTATCACCGCCGAGGTGAACGCCTTGCGCGCGGCGATCGGACTGCCCGGAATGCGCATCCTCCAGTTCGCCTTCGACGGCGACGCGAAAAATCCTTATCTGCCGCACAACCACGAGGCCGATACCGTCGTTTATACCGGCACCCACGACAACGACACCACGCTCGGCTGGTGGCAGTCGTTGCCACCGCACGCCCAAGCGCAAGTCCGCGCCTATCTCGGCGCCACCGCCGAAAGTGACGACGACATGCCCTGGCCTTTGATCCGCCTCGCCTGCTCGTCGGTCGCCGCGCTTTGTATCATCCCTTTTCAGGACGTGCTCGGTCTCGATTCGGCGCATCGCATGAATCAGCCCAGCCTTGCCGAGGGCTCCTGGGAATGGCGTTTCGAATGGCGGTGGGTAAATAGCCGGCACGCCGAAAAACTGGCGGCGCTCACCCGACTGTACGGACGTAGTCACGGCTGACGGCGCGCCGGCGACTCAACCTTTTTCCGAAATACGGCGGCGACGACGTACCCAGGCGTTGCCGGTGCAAGACGCGCGCCGGACCGCTGTCGGCCCGGCCGGCACGCTTCTTCCGTTCCCCTCCGCGGGTAAGGCGCCGCGCCTGTCCGCGCTCACGCGGTGAATAAACTCCGCGCTCACGCGGTGAATAAACAAATCTGCCAACTGAACTTGCGATCCGCTTCTCCGTGTACCAGACTGTGGCTAATGAGTTGACCAATTCGGTCGTCAGGCTAAACGAAAAAAGCCTCGAACAGCCATGCGATCACCCAAAACTAGCGTTTTCTTGACAACGAAAATTCTGCGTCCGTCGATGGACATGGCGTCGACTCCTCATTCAAACAAACGCACTTGTATTTTTCACGAGAAGAGCAAATGAAATCACTGGGCTTGTGGCGTGTCTCGAGACGCATCCAAATACTGGTCGGCTTATCCATGGTTGGGTTGCTGCTGCTGTCGGTCACGGCGTCGTTCCAATTACGCGACACCATGCTCGAGGACCGCAAGGCCAAGGTCAAGAATCTCGTCGAGTACGCGGTCACTCAGCTTGCATATTACGAACAGGAAGCCAAGGCCGGCCGAATGACGCTCGAACAGGCGCAGAAATCGGCGAAAGACTCGCTGCGCGCCGCCCGCTATGGCAACAACGATTATTTCTGGATCAACGACCATCAGCCGCGATCGGTGATGCATCCGCTGAAGCCGGAAATCGAAGGCAAGAACGTTTCGGGAAACAAGGATGCGACGGGCAAATTGCTGTACATCGAGTTCGTCAATGTCGTCAAAACCCAAGGCGCCGGTTTCGTCGACTATCAATGGGTGCGCAAACCCGGCGAGCCGGGCTTTCCGAAAATTTCCTACGTTCGCGGTTTCGAACCCTGGGGCTGGATCGTCGGCACCGGTATATATATCGACGATGTCGACACCCAGTTTCAGCATGAAATGTTGCTTCTCGGCGGCATTTCGCTGGTTCTGTTGATACTGCTGGGTTTCATGGGTTGGCTTCTGGGGCGCGGCGTATTGCGGCAACTGGGTGGCGAACCGGTTGAAACGGTCGAAATCATGCGCCGCATCGCCGGCGGCGACCTCACGGTATCGATCGACAAACCGATACCCGCCAGCATGATGGAAACCGTGAACACGATGGTTTCCTCGCTGCGCGAATTGGTCCAGAAGATAAACGGCAGCGTCCAACAAGTGGTGAGCAGTTCCGAACATATCGGCGCTGCGTCGCGCGACATCGCGGAAGCGGCGGGACAGCAAGCCGACGCCACCTCGTCGATGGCCGCCTCGCTTGAAGAACTCACGGTCACGTCACAAGTCATTGCCGACACCGCGAGCGACACGGAGAAAAATGCCCGTGACTCGATGCGTCTGGCGGGCGAAGGCAGTGATCGCGTCGGGCAAGCCACGGCGGCGGTCAGCAAGATTTCCAGCACCGTCAGCGATGTCTCGTCACGCATCCATCTACTCGAAAACCGGATTCAGGAGGTGTCGTCGATTGCCGCCACGATCAAGGACATCGCCGGCCAGACCAATCTGCTGGCGCTGAACGCGGCGATCGAAGCGGCGCGCGCCGGCGAGCAGGGAAGGGGTTTCGCGGTGGTCGCCGACGAAGTGCGGAAGCTCGCCGAGAGAACCGCGCAAGCGACGACAGGTATCGAAGAGATGGTCAACAGCATTCAAAGCGACACGGTCAGCGCCGTCGAGGCGATGAACAACGCCTTGCCGGATGTCGAAAAAGGCGTTCAACTCACCGGCGAAGCCGCCGAGTCGCTCAACGAGATCAAGAGCGGTTCCGACCAGACCTTGCGGCGCGTTTCTGAAATCACCACCGCCACGCAGGAACAAAGCCTTGCCGCCACGTCGATCACACAGCGCGTCGAGGAAATGGCGCAGATGGTCGAACAGACCGCGGCAACGATTCGCAGCACAGCCACCACGACGACCCAGCTGGAACAGGTCGCCCACGATCTGCAAACACAAGTCAACCGCTTCCGCATTTAACCATCCAGAGCAACACCCGCCGAAACCGCCAACGACGCTCACCTTCGTTGGCGGCTTCCATTGCGGATGTCCATTCAGGCGTCCGTCGCCAGGCGCCCGCCCTCGTTAATCGCACACGACACCGGAAACAAGCAAAAAAAGGGCGCCGAAGGCGCCCTTTTTTCCATATGACTCTCAAACGTTGCCGATTTACAAAATCGCCGTATGTTCGGATTTCGTTCGCGCGCTGCTACCGCCTGGCTCGTAAACCACGTGCGGACGACCGACCAACAGCGGGTCGATCGGGCCGATGGCCTCGACGTCCTTGCCTGTGTAGTTCAGTTTGTGAAGGACATAGCGGATGGCGTTCAGGCGCGCCCGTTTCTTGCAGTCCGACTTGATCACCGTCCATGGCGCCTCGGCCGTGTCGGTGTGGAAGAACATCGCCTCCTTCGCCTTGGTGTAGTCGTCCCACTTATCGAGCGAAGCCAGATCGATAGGCGACAATTTCCATTGCTTGAGCGGATGGACCTCGCGTTCCTTGAAACGCCGCCGTTGTTCCTTGCGGCTAACCGAGAACCAGAATTTGACCAGGTGAATGCCGCTACGCACCAATGTCCGCTCGACCTCCGGCGTTTGCCGCATGAACTCGTTGTATTCCTCGTCGGTGCAGAAACCCATCACACGCTCGACACCCGCCCGGTTGTACCACGAACGGTCACAGAAAATGATCTCACCGGAGGTCGGCAAATGGCGGACATAACGCTGGAAATACCATTGCCCGCGCTCCTCGACCGTTGGTTTCTCAAGCGCGACGACGCGGCCGCCACGCGGGTTGAGGTGTTCGGTGAAACGCTTGATCGCACCACCCTTGCCCGCCGCGTCACGTCCCTCGAAAATCACCACCAGACGCTGACCACTTTCCTTGACCCAGTTCTGCAACTTGATCAGTTCGACTTGCAGACGGTACTTCTGCTTCTCATAGGCCCTGCGCGACATCAGGTTGCGATAAGGGTAGGAATTGTTGTCCCGCCAGCCGGTCGCCAGTTCCTCATCAGGACTGGTCGGCGGTTTCGCCGCCGCCGGAGGCTCCTTGCCAAGCAGGGCCTTGCGCAGCTCTTGCGCATCGTCGGGAGAAGAGCCAGTCATGATCGCTTCCAGCGTCTTGGCCAGCGACGCGGCATCAGCGACGGTAGCTTGCGCGATGATGTCGCGCAAGGCGACCTTCTTTTGTTCGACAGCGGCGTTGATCGAATCCGCGATATCGTAGGCTTCCATGGCGCTTGGGGTATGTGCCGGCGCCACGTCGCCAGCAGAGGCTTTGCGCGGAGCCGCCACGCGCGCCGCGGAAGCGGTACGCGCCCGCGGAGTCCGCGCCGCCGGCTTGGCTACCGGAGACTCCGCTTTATCGGCTTCACTGGGTCCTGCCGCCGTGGTGTTATCAGTGCCTGATGCGGGCGGCGGAGTTCTTTTGTCCATCTATCTCTCTCCCAAGGAATATGTGGTGTCGCAAAAAAGAGGTCTTTTCCGTGCGTGACGGCACTTGCCATGATAGCGCTGAAATGTCAGGTACTTCAATTACGTGCGAGGCATTAAAGACTTCTTTTTCTCGATTTTTGTACGCGCGGCCCGATTTGACCGTGAAAACCCTGGTCGAGGGAAACGCGAGTGGCCTAAAACATTCGAATCGCTGCCCGCCGCGCCGATCGATGACGGTCATCGCGAAAGGCTGCTTGAGGTACCATGCTTGCAACGATGGCCGATTGACCGGTGTCAAACGACCACGTCGGCAACTTTCGGGAGATGGACACGATGATCGATTTTTATACCGCCGCGACACCGAATGGGCACAAAATCTCTATCGCCTTGGAGGAACTCGCCCTGCCCTACACGGTTCATCCGCTGAACCTGTCCACCGGCGAGCAAAAACAAGCCGGATTCCTGGCCATCAACCCCAACGGCCGAATTCCGGCGATCGTCGATCGCGCGGCGGGTGATTTTGCCGTTTTCGAATCGGGCGCGATCCTGCTCTACCTGGCGGAAAAAACCGGGCGGCTGCTGCCCGCGGATTCGAAGCGTCGCTCGCAAGCGGTGCAATGGCTGATGTTCCAGATGGGCGGTATCGGCCCGATGATGGGGCAGGCGAATGTTTTCCTGCGTTATTTTCCGGAAAAAATCCAGCCGGCCATCGATCGTTACCAAGGCGAATGCCGTCGATTATTCCGGGTTCTCGATGGACACCTTCAGCAGCACGACTATCTCGCCGACGACTATTCCATCGCCGATATCGCCAATTGGGCATGGGTTCGCACCTACCGCTGGTCCGGCATCGCTATTGACGATTTGCCGCACCTCCAGCGCTGGCTGCGGCAAATTGGCGATCGACCGGCGGCGCAGCGCGGCATCGATATTCCGCCTTCGCCGATCGATCGCGACGCCGACGACAGCAAGGCGCAGCGGTTTGTCGAGGACGCGCGCCGGATGGTCGAGATGGGACAATCGCGACAACAAGGCGTCTGAATACGAGATACAAGGCACCTCGGACGGGACTCGGATCCGCCGGTAGCCAATTCTTTCCGTACTTTAAATAACCCGGAGGTAAGCGATGAAACTATTCATTTCCCCAAAAGCGCCGAATCCGCGCCGAGTGTTGATGTTCATTGCCGAAAAAGGCTTGACGAACATCGCGTTCGAAAACGTGGACCTCGGCGCCGGACAGCACCGGCGCGAGGATTTTCGGGCCAAGAATCCCTTGGCCAGGGTCCCGGCCCTCGAGCTGGACGATGGACGCGTTCTTTGCGAAACGCGCGCGATCTGCACCTATCTGGAGGGGATACAACCCGAACCCAATCTGATGGGTGTCGGCCACGACGAGCGAGCTTTCATCGAAATGGCCGACCGGCGCGTCGAGCTTTACCTTTTCGGCGGCTTCGCCAACTGCATTCGCCACACCCATCCGGGACTCGCGTCGCTCGAACAGCCACAATTCCCAGAATTCGGCCGCTCGCAGGGCGAAAAGGTGCGCGAGGTCGCGCGCTGGCTCGACGGCGAACTGGCCAAACAGTCGTTCGTCGCCGGTCACCGCTTCACCATCGCCGACATCACCGCATTTTGCGCGGTCGAATTCGCGCGCGGCTTGATGCGCTTCCATCCCGACAGCGAAAACATGCCGCATCTGCAAGCCTGGCGGGACCGCATCGCCGAGCGCGGCAGCGCCTCGGCCTGATCCGGCCAGCGCAAGCGGCACACATGACAAATGAAGCGTCTCGCTCATGGCGCGCCACCCGCGACAGGCCGGACGGGTATAATGGCCGCATCCGCAACCAGTAAAGGGCTACAAAATGGGTCTTGATCGCGTACCTCCAGGCTTGGCGCTCCCGAACGATTTCAACGTCATCATCGAAATTCCAATGCACTCCGACCCCGTCAAGTACGAAGTGGACAAGTCCAGCGGAGCCGTTTTCGTCGATCGTTTCATGGCCACCGCCATGCACTACCCATGCAACTATGGCTACATCCCGCACACCATTTCCGGTGACGGCGACCCGGTCGATGTGCTGGTGGTCACGCAGTTCGCGCTGCCGCCAGGGGTTGTCGTCCGCTGCCGGCCGATCGGTCTGCTGACGATGGAAGACGAGGCCGGACCGGATGGCAAACTGCTCGCCGTTCCGGTGGACAGCCTGACACCGATGTATCGCGATATCGAGTCGCCACGCGACTTCCCGCAGGTGATCCTTGATCAGATCGCTCACTTCTTCGCCCACTACAAAGACCTCGAACGCGGCAAGTTCGTCAAGGTCGCCGGCTGGCTGGGTAGCGATGAAGCCAAAAAAGAAATCATGGAAGGCGTCGATCGCTACAACAACGCCAAGGAAAAACCGGCCTACTGAGCGAAGCGTCCGCTTTTTCCGGTTTATCCACTTTGACCAGGGGGCGCGCAAGCGCCCCTTTCGCTGATGAGTGCACCCATGTCCCTGAAAATTGCGATCGCCCAGATCAACGTCACGGTCGGCGACCTCACCGGCAACGCCGCTCGGATTGTCGATTTCGCCGAGCGGGCCCACCGGCAAGGCGCCGATCTGTTGCTGACGCCGGAGCTGGCGCTTTGCGGCTATCCGCCCGAGGACTTGCTGCTGCGCCAGGATTTCCATGCCGCGTGCGAACGCGAACTCGCGGCACTGGCGACCCGGCTGCCGGCGATCGACGTGCTGATCGGACACCCCGAACGACGCGGTGACCGCTGCTTCAACGCGGCGACCTTGCTCAGCAACGGCATGCGCACGGCCACTTATTACAAAAAACGCTTGCCGAGCTACGAAGTGTTCGACGAGGAACGCTATTTCGACTCGGACGACACGCCGTGCGTGCTGACCTTGAAGGGAGTGCGCTGCGGTATCAACATCTGCGCCGATGTCTGGGAAGCCGGCGCCGCCGACCTCGCCCGTAGGGCTGGCGCGGAAGTCTTGCTGGTTCTCAACGCCTCGCCGTATCACATGGGCAAGCAAATGCAGCGAACCCAGGTCCTCCGGCAGCGCATCGCCAGCACCGGCTTGCCGGTGGTGTACGCCAATCTTGCCGGTGGACAGGACGAACTGGTCTTCGACGGCGGCTCCTTTGTTCTTGATTCACGTGGCACGCTCCGCTGCCAATTGCCGCAGTTCGAGGAAGCACTGGCGATTGTCGAATTCGTCGATGGCGAGCCCCTGCCCGGCGACATCGCCTCGTCGCCTGGTCTTGAAGCGGAGGTTTACCAGGCGCTGGTGCTCGGCGTACGCGATTATCTGGGCAAGAACGGTTTCCCGGGCGCGATCATCGGCCTCTCCGGCGGCATCGATTCGGCACTGACCCTGTGTATCGCCGTGGACGCCCTCGGCGCGGAGAAAGTGCGAGCGGTGATGATGCCCTCTCCTTACACGGCTGAACTCAGCCTCGTCGAATCGCGAGCGATGGTCGGCCTGCTCGGCGTGCGCTACGACGAAATCGCCATCGAACCGGCGATGCAAACCTTCGCCGCGCTGCTCGCGCCGCAGTTCGCCGGTCTGCCCGCCGACACCACCGAGGAAAATCTGCAGGCGCGCATCCGCGGCATGATTCTGATGGCGCTGTCCAACAAGACCGGCTCGCTGGTGTTGACCACCGGCAACAAATCGGAGATGGCTGTCGGCTACTGCACGCTATATGGCGACATGGCCGGCGGTTTCGCGGTCATCAAGGACATTGCAAAAACCTTGGTTTACCGGCTTTCCCGTTGGCGAAACAGTCTGTCTCACGTCATTCCCGAAAGAATCATCACCCGCCCGCCATCGGCCGAACTGAAACCCGGCCAGACCGATCAAGATAGCTTGCCACCCTATGAGGTGCTGGACGCCATCGTCGAAGCGTATATGGAGAACGACCTCAGCCCGCGCGAAATCATCGCCAGGGGATACTCGGAAACCGACGTGCGGCGCGTCGTGCGCTTGCTCAAGATCAGCGAGTACAAGCGGCGGCAATCGCCGGTCGGCATTCGTGTCACGCAGCGGGGCTTTGGCAAGGACTGGCGTTATCCGATCACCAACCGCTTTCGCGATGTCTACTAGACCGTAATGAAAGAACGATTTCTGATACGATTTGCTTACGATTTTCTCCGGAGCGCAGACCATGAAAAAAATTGAAGCGATCATCAAACCATTCAAACTCGACGAAGTACGCGAAGCCTTGTCGGAAATAGGCGTCACCGGCCTGACCGTGACCGAGGTCAAGGGTTTCGGGCGGCAGAAAGGCCACACAGAGCTTTATCGCGGAGCGGAATACGTGGTCGACTTCCTGCCCAAGGTCAAGATCGAGATTGTCGTCTCCGATGGCGCGGTCGAGGAAGCCATTGACGCGATCATCAAGGCCGCGCGCACCGGCAAGATCGGTGACGGCAAGATTTTCGTCAGCAACATCGAACAGGTGGTGCGAATCCGTACCGGCGATGTCGACGAAGCGGCCATCTGACCGCCATCCACGCCATCCACGCCATCCCGTCCGGTGGCTGGCACCGATCGGGACGGCCCCGGCGTTACAGCGTACCCATGCCAGACGCCCGGAATGCCGAGAAACGCTTCGGCGCTCCAATACCCTGAAAAGAGTTCCGGCGCGACGGACGCCCGGTTCGCACGGGCTTGACGGGTAGCCGCCGGTCACCCCTCGTCTGGATCGGCGCCGTCACCTCCTTCGACTGTAGCCATGTTTTTGACCGCCTCCTCGTCAAGAGTTCCCGTCGCTGTTGACCGAAAGGGCACGCGCCCGGTACACCGCGAATGATCACTCGCCGTCGTTTCATCACATCCCTGGCCGCGCTGACGTCCGCACCAGCCATCGATACGCCTTGGGCCAGCACGCGCGACTCCTCGAAAGTGGCGCTGATCATCGGCAACAGCGCTTATCCGAACATGCGGCTGCTCAATCCGGCCAATGATGCCCGCGCGATGTCGGAACTCCTCGGGAGCGCGGGATTCTCGGTCGATACGCGCCTCGACGCCACGCGCCTCGACCTGCTCGCGGCCATCGAGCGTTTTGGCGACACCGCGCGCCAATCGGCAACCGAACTCGCGCTCTTTTACTACGCTGGCCACGGCGCCCAGCTGGACTGGCGCAACTATCTCTTGCCGGTGGATGCGCGCATCGCGTCCGCCGAGCAGTTGAAACAGAATGGCATCGATTTGGGCTTGCTGCTCAACAAACTGAAAGCCGCCAGCGGCAAATCGTTCGTCATCGTTCTCGACGCCTGCCGCGACGATCCGTTCGGCAGCGCGTTCCGCACCGCGCAAAAAGGGCTGAGCCAGTTCGACGCGCCGGTAGGCAGTCTGCTGGCCTACTCGACCTCGCCCGGCAATACCGCCTCCGACGGTGACGGCAAGAACGGCTTATACACGGAACACCTGGTGCGAGAACTCTCGGCCGGCGGCATTCGCATCGAGGATGCCTTGAAGCGGGTACGCCTGAACGTGCGACTGGCCTCCAATGGCGGCCAGATTCCCTGGGAGTCGACCTCTCTCGAAAACGACATTTATATCGTCGGAACCGGCCCGAAGAAGCGCTCCGACGCCGAACTCGAAAAGGAAATCGAAGACGATCTGCGGGATTGGGAGCGGATCAAGACATCGCACGACATCGACGATTGGGCGACTTATATTCGCAAACGCCCGAACGGACGTTTTGCCGAAATCGCCCAGTCCAGGCTGATCAAACTGATGGCGAGACGGCAAACGGCGCCGGTGGCCAGCAGCGCGGTGAACATGGCGGCATCCTCCGCCGCGCCGGCTATCGACTTAAAACAAGGCGCCACCGGCTTACAACTGACCCAGGCCGCGGTGAACCCGTATTCCGCTGGGAGTTTTCCGTTGGCACGGAAATTCACCGTCGGCGACGAGGCCGTGTTCGCCCTGCGGGATATTCTCACCGGACTGGAAGCGAAACGCTACACCATCGCCATCACCAAGATCGATCTCGATGCGGATCGCGTCGAAGGCAATGGCGGTGACTGGGTATTCGACACGCTTGGCAACGAACTGAGCTCCCCCATCAATGGGCCGAGCAACTCACCAAGTCAATTCGCCCCGCTGGAACTTCAAATCGGCAAGAAGTGGACCGCTGCCTGGACCCAGCAGCATCCCACCATGGGCAAGCAAGTCGCCGAACTCGACCTCCGTATCGCCACGCGGGAGCGACTACGAACCGATCTGGGCGAGTTCGACACCTTCCGCATTGACGGCAGCGGTTGGCTGCGCTTCCAGGGTTGGGGCGGCAGCACCCAAATGCGAAGCATGGAAAGACGCTGGTGGATCGTTCCCGGAATCAATTATCCGATCCGCGTCGAAGCGATCAACCGGGCCAGCGGCCGGGCGATGCTCACCGACCGCATCGATCTGGTGGCGCTCCGGCAAATAGCGGTAGACAACGCTTTCGAAAGCGTCGCCACGGGTGGAGGACGGAGTCTGCTGCTAAAAAGCCGTTGATCGGCCGGACCCCGGGCACCCCACCTCCCGGCAGCGCGATGTGTGGCCCACGATCCCGCCAGCGCCGGAGGAGTCGCATTCCGACATTCGGACCATTCAGGTGGACGCCGCCATCGCCATCGCGCGTGCATCGACAAACGCCGCCACCGCGCGCTGGACATCGTCATCGGTGGTCGCCCACGAACAAACACTGAGGCGAATCGCCGGCTCCCCCTGCCACAACGTTTCGCCGCACCAGCACTCACCGGCGCGTTGCAAGCGCGCGAGCGTCGC
Source organism: Pseudomonadota bacterium (assembly GCA_029776255.1). Lineage (GTDB taxonomy): Bacteria > Pseudomonadota > Gammaproteobacteria > Burkholderiales > Rhodocyclaceae > Accumulibacter. Next base: position 16,231 of record JAKOTN010000064.1, on the reverse strand, counting down.
GGTGGTATTTGCCGGCGTGTCGCAAGCCACGAGCACCTGGTTGAACACCACCTCGTTCAACACCCGAAAACCTTGCGCCGCGAGGTCCTGACCAAATTGGCGGGCGTGGCGGCACAACCGCTCCAGCAGTTCCGTCACCCCGGCACGGCCGAGCGACTTGAGCGTCGCCCAGAGTTCGACGGCGCGCGCGCGGCGCGACATTTCCGGCGTCAGCCGCATACCGTCGCGCTGCTCGCCGTCCGGGATATAGGAGGCGCCAATTCGCATGGCGCCATGGAGAGCGTCCCGGTCCCGACAGAGAACCACGCCCACATCGTAGGGTGCGTTCAAGGTTTTGTGAGCATCGACCGACCATGAATCGGCATGCGCCAGTCCAGCGGTCAGGAATCGTGTGCTCTCACACGCCGCCGCCCACAAGCCGAATGCGCCGTCGACATGCACCCAGGCGCCGGCCGACCGCGCGCGCCGGCAAAGCGCATCCAGTGGATCGAAGGAACCGCTATTCACGTTACCGGCCTGCGCGACGAGCAGACAACGGGCATCCAGCGCCGGTAGCCGGTCAGCCCGCAGACGCCCCTGCGCGTCGGCCGGGACGATCTCAACCTGCGCGCGTCCGATGCCGAGCAGGCGCAGCGCCTTCCAGACCGTGGCGTGCGCCTGCTCGCCAAGGATCACCCGCGGACGCGGTGCGCCGAACAGCCCATCGGCCTCGACATCCCAACCGGATGTCTGGAGGATTTTGTCGCGTCCGGCGGCCAGCCCGCAAAGGGTGGCCGTCGCCGACCCGCCGACGAAACCCGCCGCGGTACCCGTCGGCAAGCCGAACAGTTCCACCAGCCATTTCTCGCACACCTTTTCGAGTTCGGCGACGATCGGCGACATCAGGTACAGCGCCGCGTTTTGATCCCAAACGTCGGCCAGCCACCTGGCGGCCAGCGCGACGGGAATGGCACCGCCATTGACGAAACCAAAGTAGCGCCCGGCATTTTGCGCCACGGTCGCCGGCGAACCGCGGGTGTGCAGCAAGCGCAGCACCTCGTCCGCCGGACAAGGTGTTTGCGGCATCGCTTCGTGGAACAGGGTCAGAGCAGCGAGCGCGTTGTCGCTCGGATAGACACGACGCGCGCGGAGGGTATCCAGATAATCGTAAGCCTGCGAGCGCGCCAGATCGAACAGGCGTTTGTCGCTCAGCTGTTCAAGCATGGTCGTTTGCTGCGAAGAGTAATTCATGCGGGAATTCATGTGTTTTCCGATCGACGATGGCATCCGGCCCGACAGCGAGGGAACGACGGACGGACGCGGCCATTCTCGGCGGATCGCTCGTTCCGGGTCAATGACGCCCGCCACGCCGCCAGCCCTCAATCGCGGCTTGCGGTATCCATTTGACCCACCTATCTTTAAGTGAATCGATTGGAAGGATCTCCAATGCGTAATAATCAACCGGTAACGCAAGTCGAAACGGTGATTCCGGAAGGCGAATTCATTTATTCACGCACCAATCTCAAGGGCGTGATCGAGGAGGCCAACGAAGCGTTCGCCAACATCAGCGGCTTTACCCGCGACGAGATGATCGGACAACCGCACAACATCGTCCGCCACCCGGACATGCCGGCGGAAGCCTTCGCCGATCTCTGGGCCGATCTCAAGGTCGGCATGCCGTGGCGCGGCGTGGTCAAGAATCGGCGCAAGGACGGCGGCTATTATTGGGTCGTCGCCAATGTCGCCCCCGTGCGCGAAAACAACCGGATCGTCGGCTACCAGTCGGTGCGCGTGCGGCCCACGCGCGAAGAAATCGAAGCAGCGACGGCGGTTTACCAAGGTCTCCGGCAAGGCGACAAAGGTTTCCGTATCGAGCATGGCCGCGCGGTACGCGTTCTACCCGGCTTGGTCCAGTGGTTCGGCCATCTGCGAACGCAAACGGCAACGGTTGCGCTGCTGGCGCTGTTGACCGTGGTGAGCAACGTTGTCGCCGGGCAATTCACCAGCCCGGGCCTCGATTATCTGCGGCACGGCGTGAATGCGGCAACGGCGGTTTATGCACTGGTTTTTCTGCTGTGGCTAGCGCCGCGCGCTTTTAATGAACTCGACGCCACCGCCACCCATCTCCAGGCGCTCCTGTCGAGCGGCAACCTCAAATCGCGGCTGACCAGCGAGCGCCGCGATGTCATTGGACGAATCGCCCGATTGTCCGACCGCTTCATCTCCTCGGTCAGAGCGACCGTGCAGGGGATGGCCGACACCGCGCAGCAGGTCGCCGCCGCCAACAAGGAAGTGAGCCTCGGCGTGCAAAACGTCGGCCGCGCGGCGCTGGTTCAAAACGAAGCGACGTCGGCCGCCGCCGCCGCGGTCGAGGAGATATCCGTTTCGATCGGCGAAGTCGCCGCGCACGCCGACAGTACCGAACAAGCCGCACATAAGGTCGGCGACGTGGCGCAGTCCGGCGAGGAACTGTCGATGCGGGCCAGCAAGACCATTCTGTCGCTGGCTGAAAGCGTCAAGGAATCGGCGCAACAGATCGAGTCCTTGGGGCAACGCTCGGAACAAATCAGCCACGTGGTCGCGGTGATCAAGGAGGTGGCCGATCAGACCAACCTGCTGGCGCTTAACGCCGCCATCGAGGCAGCCCGTGCTGGCGAAGCCGGCCGCGGCTTCGCGGTGGTGGCCGACGAAGTCCGCAAACTCGCCGAGCGCACCGGTCAGGCGACGCAGGAAATCGGCAACATGATCGGTGGCATTCAAAATGAAACACGGCAAGCCGTCGATGGCATGCGCAGCGGCGCCGACGAGGTCGAGGAAAGTGTCCGCCTGGTGCAGGAAGCCCGCGAAGCGCTGCGCGGCATCAATGAACAGATGAAAACCACGGTGGGCATGGTCGGCGAAATCACCCAATCATCCGCCGAACAGCGCGCGGCGATGACCGAACTGGCCAGAAATGTCGAGCGCGTGGCGGCGATGACCGAGCAAAACGTCACGGTGGTCAAGGACACCGACGCCATGGTCGACAGCCTGACCAACACCGTGGCGCGCATGCGCAAAGCGGTGGAACAGTACCAGGTGTAAAAACCGGCACGGGGTTTGTCAGCGGACAAATGGTCAGTTTGGCCGCGTGCGAGGAGCACCGTCCTTTCCAGACGACATGTCGGCGACAGGTGGTGCGTTAACCCTTCGTCGGCGCCCTGTTTTTGTGGTGTATTGGTTGGCTCCGCGCCGTCGCCATGACAAACCGGATGAACCGCCGGTCAGCTAGTCAGTTCAGCCCGCAGACTATCCGGAATCGGTACCGATTTGCCGGTTGCCACGTCCATCCAGACAATTTTCGAATCGCCGGTGGCGTACAGCGTGTCGTCGCCCTGGAGGCGGAGTTCGTAGTGGGTGGGCACGCTGCTGCGGCCGGGCTGACCGCAGAACATCCGCACCTCGACGGTGCCGGGATAATTCATCGGAATCAGAAAGGTGCAACTGGCATTGATGATCACCGGCGCCGCACCGCGCGGCAACACCGTGAAACCGAGTTTCTCCAGATACTCGACGCGTATCTGTTCCATGTAGCGGAAATAAATGGTGTTGTTCACATGGCCGTAAGCGTCCATGTCCCCCCAGCGAATCGGTATCAGGGTGGACAGGACGAGTTTGCGTGGGCTGTGCATGGGGGAATAATCCTGTTCTCGACGCAGTGGCGCCATTGCGGGATGCCGGCCCCACGGTCGCCTGACCCGGCGACCGCGAGGAACTGGCGGGAAACGATCAGAACATTTCCTCGGGCAAGGCCATCACGCCCTCGGCACCGTCGGTCACGCTGCTAGCCAGACCTTCGGCCTGCGACAGAACGTGGTCGGCGTAAAAACGCGCGGTGACGATCTTGGCGGGATAGAACGGATCGCTATCGCCACCGGCGATTTTCGCCTGTGCGGCCAGTGCGGCTCGCGCCATCAGCCAACCGCCGGCGACCGTGCCGAGCAGTTTGAGGAAAGGCACCGCGCCCGCCGATGCAGCGCGCACGTCCGGACCATAGGTGGCGACCAGCCACTCGCCGGCCCGCGCCACCGCGTCGATCCCGGCGGTGAGGCGAGCGCGGATGGCGGCGAATTGCGCGCCGCCCTGGCCGGCCAGTTCGGCGTCGAGCGCGCGCATGTCGGCGATCAGCGTCTTGAGGGTGGCGCCACCTTCGCGCGCCATCTTGCGACCGATCAGGTCGTTGGCCTGAATGCCGGTGGTGCCTTCGTAAATGGTCGAAATTTGCGCGTCGCGCAGGTGTTGCGCGGCCCCGGTTTCCTCGACGTAACCCATGCCGCCGTGCACCTGCACGCCGATCGAGGCCACGGCAACGCCGCATTCGGTGCTCCAGCCCTTGACCACTGGAATCATCAGATCGACGAAGGCCTGATTGCGCTTGCGCTCGGCGGCGTCGGTGTGGCGAACCGCCGCGTCGTGCGCCGCGGCGACCACATAGGCCAGTGCGCGCGTCGCTTCGGCGTGCGCGCGCATGGTCATCAGCATCCGACGCACATCGGGGTGATGGATGATCGCCACCTTCGGACCGCCGCGCACGCCGATGTCGGTGCATTGAATGCGCTCGCGCGCGTAATCGCGGGCCCGCTGATAAGAACGTTCGCAGGCGGCGACGCCCTCGAGACCGACACCGAAACGCGCGGCGTTCATCATGATGAACATGTACTCAAGACCACGGTTTTCCTCGCCGACCAGATCGCCGATGGCGCCGCCGTTGTCACCGAAGGCCATGATCGACGTTGGGCTGGCGTGGATACCAAGCTTATGCTCGATCGACACGCAATAAGCGTCGTTGTGTTCGCCCAGGCTGCCGTCGGCGCCGATCAGGAACTTGGGCACCACGAACAAGGAAATCCCCTTCACTCCCTCGGGCGCGGTTGGCGTGCGCGCCAGGACCAGATGGACGATGTTCTCGGCCATGTCGTGATCGCCATAGGTGATGAAAATCTTCTGGCCGAAGATTTTGTAGCTGCCGTCGGCCTGGGGTTCGGCGCGGGTGCGCACGGCGGCCAGATCGGAGCCGGCGTTCGGCTCGGTGAGGTTCATCGTTCCGGTCCACTCGCCGCTGACCATTTTTTCGAGATAAGTCTCCTTCAGCTTGTCGGTACCCGAGAGTTCCAGTGCCTCGATGGCGCCAGCGGTTAGCAGCGGACACAGCGAGAAAGCGTGGTTGGCCGATTTCCACATCTCGGCAACGGCGGCGGCAACCACCTTCGGCAAGCCCTGCCCACCCCACTCCGGCTCGCAGGCCAGCGCCGTCCAGCCGCTCTCGGCGAACAGCTTGTAGGCTTCCTTGAAGCCGGCCGGCATGGTCACCGCGTTGTCCTGCCACTTGGCCCCTTCCTGATCGCCGCTCCAGTTCAGCGGCGACAGCACGCCACCGGCAAATTTGGCGGCCTCTTCCAGGACGGCGTCGACCAGATCGGGAGTGGCTTCTTCATAACCCGGCAGCCGCGCCACCTGCTCCAACCCGGCGAGTTCCTGAAGCACGAACTGCATGTCGCGAACCGGGGCGATGTATTCACTCATTTATTTCTCCTTTAGCGGGTGGAATTGAAACAGTCAAAACGGCCGAAAAACGCTCAGGCGGTCTCGCGGGCCGCCAGCAAATCGATCAAAAACAACAGTTCCTGCACGACCGACAAACTCAAACACTTCTGCGGGTCCACCCGCCCTTCCTGCAACAGATTTTCCAGGTAAGCAAGGCTTTCCGGCGTACCCCACAACGCAACGATCCGGTCACGAATCTCCGGCAGATCTTCCAGTGTTGTCGCCGTCAGGCGGGAAACCTCGTCGCCCGGCTGTGCGAGGGGCTCGATGATATCCTGCAACGATGCCATTCCCGAACGCCGCCGCAAATGCTCTGGTAAGGCGCCACGTCGTCGCAGCAGCACCAGCACCAGCAGAATGAGCACCGCGGCGAGTCCCGGAACCGCCGTGCCCCAATCGCCGGCTTTCAGACCGAGGGCCAGTGCCTCCCGATCGGGCGGTATCGCCGGACCGGCGGTCGCCATCCGCTCGGCGGGCGCCGCCACCGGCAACACCGGCAGAGGTTTCGCCGCGGTGCCGTCGTCGCTCATCAGGCACGCCCGCCGCGTCGTTGGCGGCAATCACCGACCAGGTCGAACGAATGACTCATTTCTTTCGCAAAAACCGCACATCGTCGAAATCCGCCAGCAAATCAGGCCGATAGACCGCCAGCAGCGTGACGATCATGCCCGACAGCCAGGCTTCCGAAAAACCCAACAACACAAAATACGGCAAGTATTCTTCACGCAGGTATTCGCCGGGATACGCGCCGGCCGCAGCCAGCAACAGGCACGACGCCGCGCCCAACGCGATCACCGTCAGCGCCGCGGCAAAGAAACCCTTGCAAAAAATGTAAACAAACAGATGAGGCGGCAACGCCAAATCGACCAGACGATGGACGACGCGGCTCACACCCACGCCGACTCCCGCCATCAGCAGCGCGTTCACCGCGAAGGCCTCCCAACCGGCGGCGCCGTTGAGGCTGACTCCGAGCAACACCAGGCATAAGCCGACGAAGGCCAGGGCCCAGCCAAAACAGAGGGTAAACACCGTCGCCCCCAGCAAATGCAGGGAAAGACCGGGTTTGACGCCGGCCTTCAACTGCCACAGCAGCAACAGGGCCACGCTCAACGCCAGGAAGGCGTTCAGGCGCGCGCCGTCCAGCAACACGCGCCACGGCGCCCGCCGGACGGCGAAAAACGCCAGCACGCCGAACACTAGCCAAAGCGGCGCCGCCCACGCGCTGTCCAACAGGCCATCCGGCAGATTCACGCCTTGTGCAGCCGGTGACCGTTCAGCCGAGTTCCGCCTGCAAGGCCGGCAGGACCTGGAACAAATCGCCCACCAAACCGTAATCGGCCACCTGGAAGATCGGCGCCTCGGGGTCCTTGTTGATCGCCACGATCACCTTGCTGTCCTTCATCCCGGCCAAATGCTGAATGGCGCCGGAGATGCCGACCGCGATGTAGAGCTGCGGCGCGACAATCTTGCCGGTTTGGCCGACCTGATAATCGTTGGGCGCGAAACCCGCGTCGACCGCCGCGCGCGAGGCGCCCACCGCCGCTCCGAGTTTGTCGGCCAGCGGTTCGAGCAGGCCGTGAAAACTATCGCCGCTACCGAGCCCACGACCGCCGGCAACCACCACCTTGGCCGCCGTCAAATCCGGACGTTCGGATTTCGTCAACTCGCGGCCAAGCAGCTTGCTCTGCCCGAGATCGGCGCCGGCGGCCAGATTCTCGATCATCGCCGCGCCACCGTCGGCGGCGGCTTCGAACGCGGTTGCCCGGACGGTGATCACCTTGACCGGATCGGCCGATTGCACCGTGGCGAGAACATTGCCGGCGTAAATCGGACGGACAAAGGTATCTGCCGACTCGACGGCGACGATTTCCGACACCTGTGCGACATCGAGCAAGGCGGCCAGGCGCGGCATGAAGTTCTTGCCGTCGGTGGTCGCCGCGGCGACGATGTGGCTATAGGCGCCAGCGTTGGCCTGCACCAGCGCGGCGAGGTTTTCCGCCGAGTGCGCGCCGTAATGCGCCGCATCGGCGAGCAGCACCTTGCTCACCCCGCCAATCTTCCCCGCGTCGGCGGCCGCCGCGGCACAGTCGCTACCGGCGACCAGCAGGTGAATGTCGCCACCGATCCGCGTGGCCGCGGTGACGGCGCTACGGGTCGCCGCCTTGACGGCGGCGTTGTCGTGTTCAGCAATAACGAGAATGGCCATGGTCAGATCACCTTCGCTTCAGTCTTGAGTTTCATCACCAGTTCGGCGACATCCGCCACCTTCACACCCGCCGAGCGCTTGGCTGGCTCCGCGACCTTCAGCGTCCTCAGACGCGGCGCGACGTCGACGCCGAGTGCCGCCGGCGTTGTTGTCTCCAAGGGTTTTTTCTTGGCTTTCATGATGTTGGGTAGCGTCGCATAGCGCGGCTCGTTAAGCCGCAGATCGGCGGTCAACACTGCCGGCAGTGTGACTTCAAGGGTTTCCAGACCGCCGTCGATTTCACGCGTCACCGTCGCCAACGGCGCGGCGACAACGATTTTCGAGGCAAAGGTTGCTTGCGGCCACGCCATCAGACCGGCCAGCATCTGTCCGGTCTGATTGGCATCGTCGTCGATCGCCTGCTTGCCGCAGAGCACGATTTGCGGCTGTTCCTTGTCGCAAACCGCCTTCAACAGCTTGGCCACCGCCAGCGGCTGCAGTTCGCCATCGGCCTGTATCAGAATGCCACGGTCGGCGCCAATGGCCATCGCGGTACGCAGCGTTTCCTGGCAATTGGCGACACCCGCCGAGACGACCACCACTTCGGTCGCGACGCCGGCTTCCTTGAGCCGCACCGCTTCCTCGACGGCGATTTCATCGAAAGGATTCATCGACATCTTGACGTTGGCCAGATCGACGTCGCTGCCATCCGCCTTGACGCGGACCTTGACGTTGTAATCCACCACCCGTTTGACTGGAACGAGGATTTTCAAATTGCTCTCCTTTTATCAATGCACAGTAATCGAATTCACTCGCGATCGAGGCCGTCCGCGTTTGACAATGCCGAATCCTGACCGGACAATGCGCCATACCGTTCGGTATGGATGGCGTACGGTACCGTATGGAAGAATCGCTGTCAACAATTCCGTCGGCTACCGCCGAACGGAAGTCAGCAATAGTGCCTCACCCGCGTGCCCGAGGAAAGGACCAGAAAGCATGAAAAAAGAAGACGGCAAACCGCGCACGGTGCGCGATCGTGGCGAGTGGGTCGAAGCGGCCATCGATGTCCTTGCCGAAGAAGGCGTGCAAGGCATGCGCATCGAGGTACTGGCAAAAAACTTCGGCGTGACCAAGGGCAGTTTCTACTGGCATTTCAAGGACCGGCAGGATCTGTTCAATGCCGTACTGGAAACCTGGCGCGACGGTCGCATCCGCGACATTCACAAACAGACGGTCGCCGATCCCGGTGGCGAGCACGATCAACTCTTGCATTTGATCGACGTCTATGGCTCGACGCGCAACCGCAAAGGCATATCGATCGAGCTGGCGGTGCGCGAATGGGCGCGACGCGACGCGCAGGCGACGGCGGTCGTCGAGGAGGTGGATCGCTGGCGCCTGGAATGCACGCGCCAACTGTTCCTTGCGCGCGGACTCGATGAAGACGAAGCCAAAAGCCGCAGTGTGCTGTTGTACGCTTACGTTTTCGGACAGAGCCTGATGGCTTGCGAGAACTACGATCCGCGCCTTGGCGACTTCAAACGCTGGATCGCCGAGTTGATCGTCAAACCCTAGGCGCCGGGATTTGTGCCACTCGGGAGACACGTCGATGACTACTGCCGCGCCAACGTTCGTCCTCGCCCTCGACCAGGGCACCACCAGTTGCCGCGCCATTCTGTTTACCCGTGACGGCGCCATTCGCGGCCTGGCGCAAAGGGAATTCGCGCAATATTACCCACAGCCGGGATGGGTCGAGCACGATGCCGAAGAGATTTGGCAAACACAATTGGCCGTCGCCCGCGCGGTGCTGCGCGACAACGCGGTCGCCGCCGGTCAGATCGCCGCCGTCGGAATCGCCAATCAGCGCGAAACCACGGTGCTCTGGGATCGCGCCAGCGGCGCACCCGTGCATCGTGCCATCGTCTGGCAGGACCGACGCACCGCCGCCCTCTGCGATGGCCTGCGGGAGGCCGGCCACGCGGCCACGATCCGACAGCGCACCGGCCTGGAACTCGACGCGTATTTCTCGGCAACCAAACTGAAATGGCTGCTCGATAACATCCCCGGCGCCCGCGCCCGCGCCGAACGCGGCGAACTCGCCTTCGGCACCATCGACACTTGGCTGGCCTGGCGGCTGACGGGTGGTCGCGCGCATATCATTGATCCATCCAACGCCTCGCGCACCCTGCTTTTCGACATCGAGCGCGGCACCTGGGACAGCGATCTGCTGGCGCTGTTTACTATTCCGCCGGCGGTGCTGCCGGAAATCGTCGACAGCAGCGGCCCGCTGGCGACCCTAGACCCGGCTTGCCTGGGCGCCAACATACCGCTGACCGGCATCGCCGGCGATCAGCAGGCCGCGACCTTCGGCCAAGCCTGCCTGCAAGCGGGAATGGCCAAAAATACGTACGGCACTGGCTGTTTCATGCTGATGAATACCGGCCCGCAACGCACGGCTTCCACCCACCGCCTGCTGTCCACCATCGGCTGGCGGCGGAACGGGCACACAACATACCTGCTTGAAGGCAGCGTCTTCATGGGCGGCGCCACCGTGCAGTGGCTGCGCGACCAACTCGGCATGATCGCCCATGCGGCCGAAATCGAAGCCCTCGCCGCCAGCGTCCCGGACAGCGGAGGCGTCTATCTGGTACCGGCGCACACTGGCCTGGGCGCCCCCTACTGGGATCCCTACGCCCGCGGCGCCCTGCTCGGTTTGACGCGTGGCAGCAACCGCGCGCACATCGCTCGTGCCGTGCTCGAAGCGATCGCCTTCCAGAGCGCCGAGGTGCTCGCCGCCATGGCGCGGGATGCCGGCGGGCCATTGCGTGAACTGCGGGTCGACGGAGGCGCCGCCAATAACGACCTGTTGCTACAGTTTCAAGCCGACCTGCTCGGCGTACCGGTGGTACGCCCGAAAATTACCGAAACAACGGCTTTGGGAACCGCTTATCTTGCCGGACTGGCGGTCGGTTTCTGGCAAGACGAAAAGGAAATCGCCGCCCTATGGCGCTCTGAGCGCCGTTTCGAACCCGGCATGCCCGACGATCGACGGGCCTCCTTACTCGCCGCTTGGCGCCGCGCCGTCGAACGTTGCCGAAACTGGGCCATTGACGAAACAACCGCCCCCTGAACGGCAACAGCTTGTTCTTGACGGCAAATTCGCCATTCCCCTTTGACGGCCATTGTTTTTTACCGTCCATCGGGCAATGTCAGCGGGAATCGTTCACGAACGTTACTGGGGAGCCGAAACGGCCAAAAACTTGTTTGGCGCGACGGAATTCCATGCCAAAATCCAGTCTTTAATACACTTGATCGTCTATATTTTTCCGGTCGCACACCGTGAGTGCATGCATCAACCCGCACGACCACTAGCGACCACACAAGCTTTTAATCAACAAAGGAGACATCATGAATAAATCAGAATTGATCGACGCCGTCGCTGCTCGCGCCGATCTATCCAAGGCGGCGTCCGCGAAAGCGATCGACGCCGCGATTGAAGCAATCGTCGAAACGGTCGCCCAAGGAGAGGCCGTGACGTTGGTGGGCTTTGGTTCCTTCAAGGCCACCACCCGCGCCTCGCGCGAAGGAAAAAACCCCAAAACCGGCGCGAAAATTCAGATCCCGGAAACCGTTGTTCCCAAATTCGCCGCTGGCGCCACCTTCAAGGCAAGAGTCGCCGAGAAAGGCGAATAGGCTTCTTTCGGTCTCCGCTTTTCTAGCCGACCGTTGCGACAACGGGAATTGACCGTGCAATCATGAGATCGTGCTCTCCTCTCACCACACGTCATCGCCCACTTGCGTCAAAAATCTGACCCACGGCATCACGACCGCCTGAAGGTGCCACACGCGCTTTCAGGCGCGACCACAAGCTCAGGCCGGCGACGGCTTTGCCCTTGCGTCGAAAAATCTCACGGCCGCTCGCGAAAAAATCCCCCGCTCATCACCAGCCGCTGTGTCAATGACATGGCCACGACGGTCACACGAGCGCCTCCAGAATACAACGGGTGACATTCCTAGGATGCTCGAAGCGTGCAACGGCCTTCTCAGCCGCTCGCTCGACGCCAGTTTCCGCAAACGTATTGCCGACAGGAGAATTTCGCCATGCCCGATATCAAGGACACCGTTGACGATGCAGTGAGTAAATCCCATGAAGCCTCCGATCGCCTGGGCAATACAGTGGCGGCGCTGGTCGCCGTGCTGGCGACAGCGATGGCGGTCTTCAACATCAAGGATGGCAATATCGTCCAGGCGATGGCGCAGGCGCAAGCACGCAGCGTCAACGCCTGGTCGTATTTCCAGGCCAAGAGCACCAAACAAAATCTCGCCGAGAGCATGCTGGATCAACTGCGCATCGAGCGTGAACGGAGCGCCGGCATGCCGGCTGAAACCCTGGCGCTCCTCGACAACAAAATAGTGTTCTATAAAGAGAAAGTGGATCGTTACGAAAATGAAAAACTTGAAATAAAGAAGCAGGCGGAAGATTTTGAGCGCGAGTACGATCGCCTCAATTATCACGACGATCAGTTCGACATCGCCGAGGCGGGAATCACCGTCGCCATTGCGGTACTCGGTATTGCCGCGCTGACGCGTCGAAAATGGCTGGTGTGGTTCGCGTTGGCATTCGCCAGCGTTGGCCTGGCCTCTGGAATCGCCGGCTTTCTCGATGCTGGCTTCCATCTCGATTTCGTCGCCAAGATGCTCAGCTAGAAACGTGCCGCTGTTTTAGGAGGGGTGGCAAATATGAACACGGAAAAGGCAACGTTGGGTGGTGGTTGTTTCTGGTGCCTCGAAGCGGTATTCGAGCAGATAATCGGCGTCGAGTCGGTCGTGCCGGGCTATTGCGGCGGTCACACCGACCGTCCGAGTTACGAAGCGGTATGCACCGGCAAGACCGGCCACGCGGAAGTCGTCCAGATCGTTTTTGACCCCGAGCAATGCAGCTATCGCCAATTGCTTGACGTTTTTTTTGCAATACACGATCCAACAACGCGCAACCAACAAGGGAACGACATCGGCACGCAATACCGCTCGATCATTTTTTACCACAACCCGGCGCAGCGGCAAGTGGCCACCGCATTGCTGGACGACTTCGAGCGCGAAAAAACCTGGCCCTCGCCAATCGTCACCGAATTATTGCCAGCGCCGCGTTTTTTCGCCGCCGAGGCGTATCACCAGCACTATTTTGGCAAGTACTCGGAACAAGGTTATTGCCAATTGGTCATCACTCCCAAACTGGCGAAATTCCGCCGGCGCTTCGCCGACCGCCTCAAGCCACGTCAATGAAACGCAGCAGGTCATGAACGAAGCGCTCGCGGTCCCCTTGGTGAGGCGAGTGATCGGCGCCGTCGTAGAGATGCAATTCGGCATTGGCGATCCTGCTCGCGACGTACGGACCGGTTTCACTCGGATAGTAATTGCTGGCCCCACCGTAAATCAGTAAGGCTGGAATATCGATGCACGCCAGCGCCGGCCGGAAATCGGTGACCAGCAAGCTTTCCCAACAGGCGATCAGCGGTTTCGGCTCCTGAGCCCGAAGCCAATCGCGCGCCTTTTGCAAACCCGGCGCATTTTCCTCGTATTTTTGTCTGGCTCGGGCATTCAGCCCCATCGCCGCCAAGCGCAGAATCGCCTCGGCAAAGTCGTTCTCCAGATCGTGCAGCAAGGCCGCCGACCGTTCACAATCGAAGTCGCCATAAATGCCGTAGCCCCAACTGTCATCGGTCAGCAACTTCGGCGACTGGTCGACGATGCAGATTTTGCGCAAGTGCTTGCAACCCTGCGTTTTAACGTACTCCCACAAGGTGAGCGCGCCAAGCGAGTGCCCCACCACCACCACATCGTGCAAGTGATAGTGTTCAAAAAGGTTCGACAAATCCCGCGCCATGCGTTGTACCGACGGAACGGTATCGGTCGCCAATCGGTGACCGCCATGGCCGCGCGCGTCCCAACGGAAAAGCTGATGGTGTGGAATCAAGCGATCAATGAACGGAAGCCACTCGCGATGGCTGGCCGTCCAGCCATGCAACATGACGACCGGCGAGCCTTCGCCGGAAACCTGTAGATGGATTTTTTCTCCATCGTCGGCGTAAAAATATTTCATGGGTTTGACAAGAAGAGAATTTGACGAAAGCGGCGGTGGGAAACCCCGAGGGCACGGAAACAGATTGTCACAAGGGCGTGACATTGGCAACTATAATCGCCTTCTCCCGGAACAGGAAACCAGCAAATGAGCACCTTGCAGCATTTCGAACATGACATACACGCCTTCGACGCCGGCTATGTGCGACCTCTTTTGGCGGCCTTGCACTTGGTCGTCGAAAGAGGTCGGGTCGCCATTGTCGACACCGGCAACAAGGATTCGCTGCAGCCAACCCTCGCCGCCCTCGCCGAACTTGGCTTGACGCCTGACAGCGTGGACTACATCTTTTTGACGCATATCCACCTCGATCACGCCGGCGGCGCCAGCCTGTTGATGCGCAACTTCCCGAACGCCCGCCTCGTCGTTCATCCTCGCGGCGCGGCACATATGATCAACCCGACCCGACTCGTCGCCGGAGTCATCGCGGTTTATGGCGCATCGGAATTCGAGCGCCTGTACGGCGAAATCCTGCCAATCGACGGACAGCGCATCGTACCTGCCACGCATGGCCTGACGATTGATCTTGCCGGTCGTGAACTTCTCTGCCTGGACACCCCCGGCCACGCCCGGCATCACATCGCAATTGTCGACCGACGTAGCAACAGCATTTTTACCGGCGATATTTTCGGCGTGTCGTACCGCGAACTCGACACCGACGGACGACAATATCTATTCCCGACGACTTCACCGGTCCAATTCGATCCGACGGCGATGCATGCATCGATAGATCTCCTGACAAGCTACCGCCCGCCAGTGGTGTATCTCACGCACTACAGCCAGCTTCACGATGTCGACACGCAAGCAGCGCATCTGCATCGACTGATCGATGCGCACGTCGACATCGCTCTGCGCGAAAAGGGTGTGGGCGACAACCGCCACCAACGCCTTCTCGACGCAATCACCGACTTGCTGCTATCGGAAACGGCGCATTTCGGCTGTCGCTTGCCAGCCAAGGAAATTCTCGAGGTCTTCGCCACCGACCTGGAACTCAATGCGCAAGGCCTTGGCGTATGGTTGGACGCACAGCGTGTCGATGAAAAGGCCATCGATCATTCGCCTATCCCCACAACATCCGCCTGACGACAAGCCCTCACAGGCGGCGAACGCCTTGTCGTGACGCGAACGCGATCACGAATTTCGTTTTGTCACCGCGGCAAGCAATGACGGAAAATTGTCCGCCCGAGTCCTCTCATTGGAGGAACTTGTGCTACCATTCGGCCCCGTCGGAGAGGTGGCAGAGTGGTCGAATGTACCTGACTCGAAATCAGGCGTAGGTGTGAGCCTACCGGGGGTTCGAATCCCCCCCTCTCCGCCAGTAAAACGTTAATTATCTGATAATTTGTGGTTATCGATTGCTGTTTGTCATTAGTCGGAAATCATCCCATTTCCGCCACTTCCGGAAATGGTTTTCGTGACTCATGCGCAGACAGGCTGTTTTGTCGGTTTTTCCGTCTCGCCGGCCCGCCTATAAACGGTCACTGTTATCCGCCGATCAGTGTGATCAAGCGATTTTCGTGCGTGCTCCGGTTCCATCTCGCTGGCGGCTTTTGGCCTAGGCTTTTGGCCTAGAGTCGCGGAACTGGAATTTTTCAATCCGCGCGACCAAATCGGTATTTCAAGCGCCCCTTGCTTTCTCAATGGCGGCGGATCGTGCCGCCACGAACCGAAGGCGAAGCATTCCTGCCGCCATCCGCGTCGCCAGCGAGCAGGCGTTGCGCAAGGATCGCGCCCAGGTCCAACACGATGAATTTCTTAACTTACACATCCAACGTGTCTGCAGACCCATTTGCAGGTATATGGTGCGGATAAGCCGTAGAAGGTCGGACTTGATCTGACAGTAGGGCCTTGCCAAAGGGTGGGGTTACCCGTTTTGATAGAGGTGCGAATCTTTATCTAACGAACATGGTGGCTGGCATCCCCCCTGAAGATGAAAGAGACTTCGGGGTGGCAGGTGTTGGGTAGAGGTCGTGATGGTTTTTGGCGGCTCGCCCCCGCGTCTAACGTGACCCGCCGGACTGACGCGCCCCCCCGGATTGCGTCGATAGAGAGCGCACGCGAAACAGGCCGTTGGCGACTTGTCGCCTTCAGGCACATTCAGTTCCGGCACCCGCCACCTTCCGCCCTTGAGTGTCAATCGACAGGAGGTGGCATGGAACGGGTGGCGCTGTACAAACGCGTGATCGGTCTCGGCATCCATCAGGCGCGGATCACGGCCTGCGCAGGGATCGAGGAACCCGACGGCAGCATGCGCATCGAGCAACGTCAATTCGGCGCATTCAAGCGGGATCGCCGTGATCTGGCAATCCGGGTGGCCTCGCCGCGTCCCGATGCGGCCGTGATGGAAAGCACCG